>NZ_QOZW01000008.1:0-497738 GCF_008368885.1 Bacillus sp. BPN334
AGCGAAGGCTAAGGAAGAAGCAAAAGCCCAAGAGATAGCAAGGGCTAAGGAAGAGGCAAAAGCAAGAGAAATAGCCAAGGCTAAGGAAGAAGCGAAAGCAAGAGAAGAGTCTAAAAATAACACGCAGGCTGCTAAGCGTGAATTAACGGTAGTAGCGACTGCATATACTGCGGATCCAAGTGAAAATGGTACATATGGTGGACGCGTTTTAACTGCGATGGGGCATGATTTAACGGCTAATCCGAATATGAGAATTATCGCAGTAGATCCGAAAGTAATCCCATTAGGATCTAAAGTATGGGTAGAAGGTTATGGCGAAGCAATTGCTGGTGATACTGGAAGTGCTATTAAAGGAAATCGTATTGATGTTTTAATGGGTTCAAAAAGTAAAGCTATGAATTGGGGAAGACAAACTGTTAAAGTTAAAATTCTTTAATCGATATAGTTATCTAGATAGAAGTCAGTTCTCTTTATTGAGACTGGCTTTTATTTTTGTGAAAGTAAAATACAAAGTGCATAAAGAAAATAAGACTAACAGATTATGTTAGTCTTGTTTTTTGATTGCAACATCAGTAAGAATCGCATCAAATATATCTTTTTGCGTGAAGTTATCTGTAAAAATAGTTTCTCTAGTAACTTCAATTGTATCGTGCGGATTATACCATTTTTGTAGGGAATCCTCACCAAATTCATGCCGTTTGTCCCTTGTAGTATGTCGTCGAATCGTTTCTTTTAACGATAAATCAAAGTAATATGTATAGACGTTTCCTTCAAAAAAATGTATTAATTCTTTCAACATTTCACCGTATCTACGACTGTTTAAAATGCCTTCTAAAATAACAAATTCACATTTTCCTTTTCCGTATTTTGTAATTTCAAATAGTAAATCATGTGATAAATTACCCATCGTATCATGTACCCTAAGCATATCTCTACGTACAACATCTTGTGATACGAAAAGTGTACCTTTTCCGAAATGTTCTTGTAGTTGCTTTGCGATTGTTGTTTTACCACTTGCGGAGTTTCCTCTAAGAATGATTAATGTTGATTTAAGGATAGGATTAGACATAATGTATTCCCCCAGCACGAATGATTATATAGAAAATTTTAACAAATAAACCGTGAAAAGTGTATAATTAATAGGATGGAAGTAAAAAGGTGGGAGCTAGATGGAACATAAATTAAATAAGGCGCAGCCGATTTTGAAACGGACATGGTTTCGCTATCTAGGGGCATTTATTATTGTTCAATTGTTGTTTATTATTTGTGAGGTTACTGGATGGGCACCAAATTTTAAACCAAGTGGGGAATTTTTAAGTAGAATTTTACATTCCAAATTTTTTACGGAATGGTTCACTCCATATGAAATCCCTCATTTTAATTTGTTTACTGCTCTTTTTATGATTACATTGTTACCATACGTACTAATAGGTGCAATGAAAGATTTTAAAAAAAGAAAAAATATAAATAATTAAAAAGAGGTACTATATGCTATTTCAAAAAGATAATATATCGATTAGATACGTAATAGAAGAGGATGCACCAATCATTTCAAAATGGTTAACAGACCCAAAAGTTCTACAGTATTACGAAGGGCGAGATAATCCGCAATCTGTAGAAATGGTACTGGATCATTTTATACATAATCCAAATAGTCATGAAAAAAGATGCTTAATAGAGTTTGATGATATGCCAATCGGTTATATTCAAATGTATCCAGTTGATTCTGAGTGGAAAACATTATATGGCTATGAAGAATCACAAAATGTATGGGGAATGGATCAATTTATCGGAGAACCGAATTATTGGGGAAAAGGAATTGGAACGAAACTCGTTCAGGCAGCAATTACTTATATTATGGAGAACACGGGAGCAGAAGCAATCGCGATGGATCCGAAAGTAAATAATGGACGTGCGATAAAATGTTATGAAAAATGCGGCTTTAAAAAAGTGAAGATATTAAAGGAACATGAGCTGCATGAGGGGAAATTAGAAGATTGTTGGATGATAGAATACAAACAAAGGGAGCTGCGCGAAATGAAAAAAGCTTTAATAGTAATTGATGTGCAAGCAGGTATGTATACAGCAGGAATGCCAGTACATAATGGGGAAAAGTTTTTAGAAATATTGCAAGAGCTTATTGGGGAATGTCGTTCAAATGATATTCCAGTTATTTTTGTACAGCATAACGGGCCAAAAGATCATCCGTTAGAAAAAGGTACAGCTGGTTGGAAAGTGCATGAGGTAATTGCCCCGCAAGAAGGGGACAGTATCATTGAAAAGACGACGCCAGATTCATTCTATAAGACGAACTTAAATGAAGTATTACAAGAAAAAGGCATTGAACACGTTATTATTTCAGGAATGCAAACAGAGTACTGTGTGGATACGACAACGCGAAGAGCGTTTAGTGAAGGGTATAAAGTAACGTTAGTGAGTGATGCACATAGTACGTTTCATACAGACGTGTTACGTGCGGAAGACATTGTAAAGCATCATAATGTAGTGTTTGGAGCGTTTGCTAATGTTGTTGCGTTAAAAGATTTGAAAGTGACTGCCTCTAAATAAGAGGCAGTTTTTTATTATAAGAACGATATCTTGAAAACATCGTTCTTATAATTTCACGTACCATAATGAATACATAAAAAAGGAGCACCACATAATTAAAAAGGGCGCTCCTGCATCAAAATGTCATTTCTTCTTATTCTTATCTTTATCCAATATATTCTGCTCTTCAGCAAATTCCGTACCATATGCAAAGCGGCGATTAATATGAATGTTATCATTTTGGTGCCTTGTGTGTGAGTTAGAAAAGCGATGAACGATTACTTCAGATAATGTAAAGACAGTAGCGGAAAGGAAACTACCCCATGCAATTTGCATGTAATTGTCTAATAAAATATTACCGAAAATCCATACGCTTAAATACGTTAGTAAGAAATCCGACATAATGGCACCGGTATTGCCTATTCGGTTTAATATGATTTTATCGACGAACATATAGGATACGATTGTAACAAAGAGACTAAATGAAATAATTTGGACGAACGTTGCAGGGAAAAATAAAGCGAGTCCGATACTAAATGCGATAATGCACGATATAAACTTAATAAGAACTACAGTAAAACCATTCAATATTTACACCTCCGATTTATACATAGTTTTACAATAAATTTAGGAGTTCATACATTGTAACAAATATATTTACATAAAACTTTTTCATGTTCGATTTTTGTCTAAATATTAAAAAAACAAAGAAAAAATGTTATAGTAAAATGAGAGTATATGACATTTTTAGGTAAGGGGGAATCCATGATGTGGATTACTTCAGAAGTAGAAATTCCAGAGGAGTTAATTGATCATCTTGAACAAGGAAAGTTAGTACTATTTGTTGGAGCGGGAGTTTCTATGAAAGGGAAATCAAACTTACCGAATTTTGATGATCTAGTTGATGAGATTGCGAAAACGTTATATGTAGAAACGCGTGAAATAACAGAACCTCATGATTATTATCTTGGTAAAATTGCGAAAACAAAAGATATACATCAAGTTGCAAGAGATTTAGTTCATATTGAAAAATCAAAGCCGAATCCTCTTCATTATGCGATTCCGAGATTGTTTCCTTTAGATACGGAAGTCCGCATTGTAACGACAAATTTTGATCGGCATTTTACAACTGCGATGAAAGAAATGAATAGAGAATTAAACGTATATTACGCACCTGCGTTACCTACAGGTAGAGCGTTTAAAGGACTCGCCTACATACATGGCAATATAGAACAAGAGAAAGAAGCATTAATATTAACAGATGGTGATTTTGGAAGGGCTTACTTGACGGAAGGATGGGCAAGAAGATTTTTAGTTGATTTATTCTCGAATTATACCGTTTTATTCGTTGGATATAGCCATAATGATCCAGTAATGAAATATTTAGCAACTGGTTTACCACCAAGTACAAGGCGTTATGCATTTGTTGCGCAAGGGGAAAATACGTACCATTGGGAGCACTTAGGAATACGGCCGATTGTATACCCGAATAAAGGTAATAATCATCAATCTCTTGTTAAAGCAGTGAAGCGATGGGCGGAATTAATGGGAGATAATTATATTACAAAACGAATGCGGATTCGTGACATAGTAACAGTTCCACCGTCAGTAGAGCAGGAACAATTATCATACATAAAACAATCCATAAAAAAAATTGAAACAGTCCGCTACTTTGTTGAATTTACTCATGATTATGAATGGGTGGAATGGCTTGAAGCAGAAGGGAAATTACAAAATTTATTTTTAGTTACATCAAACGATAATGAGGTAGATGAATTACTTGCAGAATGGTTGGTGGAACAATTTCTTTTTAGTCATCAAAAAGAATTATTTCAATTAATTTTTAAAAATCATTCTAAACTATCTCCGTTATTATGGAGAACAATTTGTAGCTACTTAAACGAAACGAAAATTAAAATGGACCCGTTGTTGTTTGCAAGATGGACACTTCTTTTACTAGAAACAGCTGAAAAAGATAGTAAATCAATTGAAAAAATTTCTTACTTACTCCAAAAATGTTCTTTTCCTGAGCATAAAGAGATTGCTTTATTATTACTAACATTTATTTTGGATGGAAAGCTTAAGTTAAAGCGGGAGAGAAAATGGGGAAATGATACACAAGAATCAATAGAACTTGAGGAATCGAGTCGTTTACCAGTGTCTACATTTTCTTATGTGGAGCAAATTTGGAATGAGAAGATGAAACCTCATATTTCCTATTACGCCGTACCAATTATGACGATGGGAATAGAGAAGATGCGAATGTTATCACTACGACAAACGGCACTGAAAAAAAAGGATAAGGAAAATGTTGAAAAAGAGTTTCAGCAAAATGATCTTGCATTTTTAATTCAAATTGTAAAAGAGTGTTTAGCCTATTTGTGTGAAAATAATGAAAAAAAAGCAAATTATTATATTACAGAAATGATAGAAGCAAACAGCATGCTTCAGAACCGAATTGCAATTGATGCGATGAATAAAAATATATTCGTTAGTGCCGATGCCAAAATGAAATGGTTGTTACAGGAAGGACTTCTTTTAGATGTCACGTATAAACACGAAGTTTTTCAACTTATAAAAAATTATTTCGCACTCTCTTTAGAAAAAACAAAGGAAGAGGTTATTCAAATTGTATTGAAGGACCTTGCAGAGGAGAGAGCATTTAATGCTTGTTTAGTTTTAGATTTATTATTCACTTGTGATTCGAATAGTCCATCTACAGCAAAAGGTTATGAGTTAATGCAGCAAAAACATCCTCACTTTCATTCTGATCGATATAGTGTACAAAAGAAAGAGACGGTAGATCAAAGTATTACTTGTAATGTAACTGCTGATGGATTATTGCAGTTGAAAGACGATGAAATTATGAAGCAAGTTCGTCAATTTTCTCAAGATGGTGTTTTTGAACAACGCCATTTTTTAGAGATGTTATCGAAAGCATGTAAGTTGAATACAGAATGGAGTATTTCATTTGCCTATCAATTAGTTGGTATGCACGAAATAAGTAATGAAGTATGGTTTGTTTGTATTAGAGAGTGGCGAAATAACCGAGGATTGACAAATGAACAAATCCAAAAAGTAATTCCGCTATTACAGAAATTTGTTAGAAATACTGCTTTTCATTGGTTAATTAGTAGCTTTCTATATGAAATTAGTAATCGATTAGAAGAGTTAGAGGAAACTAGTATACGTAGTGTGAAACGTTTTGCTTTTTCGGTATTCCCTCAAGTAATGAAAAGTGATACAGATTTTAAGCTTGGAAAACAAGACTTTTACAATGAATCCATCCAGCATCCTGTTGGGAAAATGACAGCTGTATTATTAAAACTGTTATCATATGATCATTTATACGATCGTAACGTGTATGAATATTTATTTTTATTTGAAGAACAAGTAAGAGTTAGTACAGAACGGACAAATTTTATGTTAGCTCGTTTAGTAGCAGATATTACATTTCTTTATCATATTGAGAAGCAATGGTGCCGAAAATATTTGTTACCGTGCTTAGATTTAAAGAAAGAAAATGAGATTACGAAATATGCATGGGCAGGCTTATGTTACACGCAAATCAATTTACCTTTATTTACAGAAATGAAACGATTTATTAAGTATGCAGTAGAACATTTGGAAGTATTACATCCGCATACGAGGGAATCTTTCTTGAAATGGCTCAGTTTTGTATTTATTAAATGTGTACTATATTGGGAGCAAAAAACAGATTGGTTATACCCGTTACTTATACAAGAAAATGAAGAAAATAAAATTAAATTTATGCAGTTTTTATGCTATTACGTCAAAACGCTAAGTGCAAAAGAACAACAAAAATTTTGGGCATCTTGGCTCAGTATATTTTTGCGTGAGCGACCGAAAATGGGTGAAATCACAGCTAGAGAATATGTAATGCTTTTGCGTATTATTTTATTTATGGATGAAATAGTAGAAAGAGGATTATCTATAATAAAAACATTTTCAGATGTGGTTGGAAAAGGGAATCAAACGGAGTTAAAACAGTTGTTTAATGAAATACTTGAAAAGACAGAGAGTATAAAAATGTATAAAAAATTGTATGCAAATGTATTTTTTACTTTATTACAAACGCTTCAGGAAGCCGATTTACTTGAAACTGAAATCATTCAAATAAAAGAAATATTAATCCAGTATGGAGTAGAAAAATATGTATTAAATGCAATAGATAATGAGATAATTCGCATCGGAATTGTTATGGAGAATTTACAAGAAGAAATGTAGGGCGGAAGTGGAATTTTAAAAAATATATAAAAAGTTGTTGACAGTGTTTTGAAAAGCGTTCTATAATACGAATCATACTTATTCAATTTCAAAAACATTTGAATAAACAAAGTGCAATGAAGAGATCACAGTAGTGGTTAGTCTTACTGTAGCAGAGAGCTGGTGGTTGGTGTGAACCAGTACAGGGATAATCATGAATTACAGTCTTGGAGCATCTTTTTCGTAGTAAAGATAGTTTCGTCTTTATGAAGAAAAAGCGGTCAATTGATCGTTAACAGTGAAGAGAGGTAGACGGAAAGTTAGTCTACAACTAGGGTGGTACCGCGATAAATATCGTCCCTACTGATTTATTCAGTAGGGACTTTTTGTATTTTAGTGGTCCAACTTGAAAATTAAATATATATGCGTTGAAAGGAAAAGCAGTAGTTGTTGTTTCCCTGTAACAGAGAGCTGGTGGTTGGTGTGAACCAGTACAAAAACAAGAGCGAATTACAGTCCTAGAGCATCTTTTTCGTAATAAAGATAGTATTGTCTTTATGAAGGGAAAGACGGTCAGATGATCGTTAACAATGAAGAGAGGTAGACGAAAGAAGTCTACAACTAGGGTGGTACCGCGATAAATATCGTCCCTACTGATTGGATCAGTAGGGATTTTTTGTACAAAAAAGTGGGTTTTTATCTAGTCGATAGTGTCCTTATAGTAAATATTCGTTTAAAATAAGAAGAGGTATCGATTCCACTTAAAATTTGTATAATTTATCAGTTCAGAAAATAGAGAATTTTTCATTCTCTTACTATACTTTTAAAACATTAGAGGAGGATTTCCAAATGGCAAATCATGAATTAGATCAATTACGTAAACAGGTAGATGAAATTAACTTACAACTATTACACCTTTTAAACAAACGTGGTGAAATCGTTCAAAAAATTGGGGAACAGAAGCAAGTACAAGGTACGAAACGTTTTGATCCAGTACGTGAGCGTGAAGTACTTGACATGATCGCAGAGCATAACGAAGGACCATTCGAAACGTCAACAGTTCAACACATTTTCAAAACAATCTTCAAAGCTAGCTTAGAATTACAAGAAGATGATAACCGTAAAGCATTACTAGTATCACGTAAAAAGAAACAAGAAAACACAATCGTTAATGTAAAAGGTGAATTGATTGGAAATGGAACACAAACGTTCATCATGGGACCTTGTGCGGTAGAAAGCTTAGAGCAAGTTCGCCAAGTAGGGCAAGCGATGAAAGACCAAGGTCTAAAATTAATGCGCGGTGGTGCTTTCAAACCGAGAACATCTCCATACGATTTCCAAGGTTTAGGAGTAGAAGGATTACAAATTTTACGCCAAGTAGCAGATGAGTTCGACTTAGCGATCATTAGTGAAATCTTAAATCCGAACGATGTTGAAATGGCGCTAGACTACGTTGATGTCATTCAAGTTGGCGCACGTAACATGCAAAACTTCGATTTATTACGAGCTGTAGGTAAAGTTAACAAGCCAGTATTACTAAAACGTGGATTAGCAGCAACAATTGATGAGTTCATTAACGCAGCTGAGTACATCATTGCACAAGGTAACGACCAAATTATTCTATGTGAGCGTGGTATCCGCACATACGAAAGAGCGACACGTAACACATTAGACATTTCAGCAGTACCGATTTTAAAGAAAGAAACACATTTACCAGTAATCGTTGACGTAACGCATTCAACTGGACGCAGAGATTTATTATTACCAACAGCGAAAGCAGCACTTGCAATTGGCGCAGATGCAGTAATGGCTGAAGTACACCCAGACCCAGCGGTTGCATTATCAGATTCTGCACAACAAATGGATATTCCAGAATTCCATAGATTCATGGATGAGTTAAAAGGTTTCAAAAATAAATTATCTTAATTCCATATCATATATGCGCTGAAGAGGAAACAGTAGTGCTTATCTCACTGTTAAAGAGAGCTGATGGTCGGTGTGAATCAGTACAAAGATAAGCATGAATTACAGCCTTGGAGCATCTTTTCCGCCAACTTTTGGAGGGAAAGACGGTCAAACGATCGTTACAGAAGAAGAGAGGTAGACGATAGTTGTCTACAACTAGGGTGGTACCGCGATAAACATCGTCCCTACTGAGCGCTCAGTAGGGACTTTTTTGTACAAAAAAATAGTAAAGGGGCAAGAGAAATGAGATACATTACAGCTGGAGAATCACATGGACCGCAGTTAACAGTTATTTTAGAAGGTGTACCAGCAGGTTTAACATTAACAGCGGAACATATTAATAAAGAATTATTAAGAAGACAAAAAGGGCACGGACGCGGAAGACGCATGCAAATAGAAACTGATACAGTTGAAATTGTAAGTGGTGTTCGTCATGGGATGACACTTGGCTCACCAATAACGTTAATCGTTAAAAATGATGATTTCAAACATTGGACGAAAGTAATGGGTGCAGAGCCAATTTCGGAAAAAGAAAGTAAAGATATGAAACGTACAATTACAAAACCACGTCCAGGACATGCGGATTTAAACGGCGCAATTAAATATGGACATCGTGATATAAGAAACGTACTAGAGCGCTCATCTGCAAGAGAAACAACAGTTCGTGTAGCTGCTGGTGCAGTTGCGAAACAAATTTTGAAAGAATTAGGCGTAGAAATTGCAGGGCATGTTCTTGAAATTGGTGGGGTACAAGCGAAACGAATTTCAAACTTACCAATAGAAGAAATTCAAACGATTACTGAAAATTCACCAGTTCGATGTTTAGATAAAGAAGTAGAACAAGAGATGATGGATGCGATAGATAACGCTAAAAGTAGTGGGGATTCAATCGGCGGTATTGTTGAAGTCATTGCAGAAGGTATGCCAATTGGCGTTGGTAGTTACGTTCATTACGATCGTAAATTAGATGCAAAACTTGCTGGTGCAATTATGAGTATTAATGCATTTAAAGGTGCTGAAATTGGCGTTGGTTTTGAAGCAGCAAGACAGCCAGGAAGTAAAGTGCACGATGAAATATTATGGGATGAAGAAAATGGATACACGAGAAAAACGAATAATGCCGGTGGTTTAGAAGGCGGTATGACAACAGGAATGCCAATTGTCGTAAGAGGTGTTATGAAGCCAATACCTACATTATATAAACCGTTAGCAAGTGTTGACATTGATACGAAAGAAGCATTCCAAGCGAGTATTGAAAGATCTGATAGTTGTGCAGTACCAGCAGCAGGTGTAGTAGCTGAATCTGTTGTAGCATGGGAACTTGCACATGCACTAGTCGAACAATTCGGAAAAGATCGTATGGATTTAATTCAGCAAAACATTACGCAACATAACAAATACGCAAAAGAATTTTAATAAAAAGGTGGTTTTAACATGCAAGTAAAAGATCAGCTATCATCATTACAACCATATAAACCAGGTAAATCACCTGAACAAATGAAAGAAGTGTACGGAGATCATTCATTTGTGAAATTAGCATCAAATGAAAATCCATTCGGCTGCTCACCACGTGTTTTAGATGAGTTGCAAAAATCGTGGTTGGAACATGCTTTATATCCTGACGGAGGTGCTACAACGCTCCGTCAAACAATTGCAGATGAGTTACATGTCCAAATGGAACAAATACTTTGCGGTAGTGGTTTAGACGAAGTCATTCAAATAATAAGCCGTGCAGTACTTAAAGCAGGAGATAACATCGTAACGGCTGGTGCAACATTCCCGCAGTACCGTCATCATGCAATTATTGAAGGTTGTGAAGTGAAAGAAATCCCTTTAAATAACGGTGTATACGATTTAGACGAAATTTCGTCAGCAATAAATAATAATACGAAAATCGTATGGATTTGTAATCCGAACAACCCGACAGGCACATATGTGAATGATCGAAATTTGACTCAATTTATTGAAGGTATTAGTGAAAATACGTTAATTGTCATTGATGAAGCGTACTATGAATACGTAACAGCAAAAGATTTCCCGGAGACATTACCGCTTTTAGAAAAACATAAAAATATTCTTGTACTTAGAACATTTTCTAAAGCGTACGGATTAGCTTCTTTCCGCGTTGGATATGCGATTGGACAAGAAGAGTTAATCGAGAAATTAAATGTCGTACGTTTGCCATTTAACGTATCTTCATTAGCGCAAAAAGCAGCGACGATTGCTTTTGGTGATAATGAGTTTATTGAAGAAATAGTTCGTGTGAATACAGAGGGATTACAAAAATACGAGAGCTTTTGTAAGGAAAATGAAATTCCATTTTATCCATCGCAAACCAATTTCATCTTCTTGCCAGTTGAGAATGCTGGAGAGATTTATGAAGCTTGTGCACACGCAGGGTTTATTATACGTCCGTTCCCGAATGGTGTCCGTATTACAGTCGGAACAAGGGAGCAAAATGAAGGAGTGATTTCAGTGTTAAAACAACACTTTGAAAATAAAAAAAGAAAGTCTCGAGATGAGGCAAATGCGTAAAAAGGTAGTATTAATTGGAACGGGTTTAATAGGAGGCTCTCTCGCATTAGCAATTAAGAAAGAGCACGATGTAACGATAACAGGTTATGATATATTTCAAGAACAAGTAGAGCGTGCAAAAGAATTACACGTAGTAGATGAAGTAGCAGTAGATTTACAGCATGCATGTGAAGAGGCACATTTAATTGTGTTTGCTTCTCCAGTTGAAGAAACGAAGAAGTTATTACACAAATTAGCGTCATTTCATTTACGGGAAGATGTTATTGTAACAGATGTTGGTAGTACAAAAGGGACGATCATGAATGAAGCGGAAGCTTTATTTTCAAAGAAAGTTTCTTTCATTGGTGGACATCCGATGGCAGGTTCTCATAAAACGGGAGTTGAAAGTGCAAAAGCACATCTATTTGAAAATGCATTTTATATTTTAACGCCGATGAATCATGTGCCAAATGAACATGTGGAAGAACTAAAGCGTTGGTTACAAGGAACAGGATCTCATTTTCTCGTTCTAAATACAGAGGAACATGATTATGTAACAGGGATCGTTAGTCATTTTCCGCATCTTATCGCAGCTGGATTAGTAAAGCAAGTGGAGAAACATGCAGGAGATAATCCGCTCATTCATCAACTAGCTGCGGGAGGGTTTAAAGACATTACACGTATCGCATCTAGTAGCCCAAAAATGTGGAGTGATATTGTTAAGCAAAATCGCGAGCATTTAATGGTATTATTAAAAGAGTGGATCTCTGAAATGGAAGATTTATATGATACAGTTTCTACTGGAGATGCAGGCGAGATTCAAACCTATTTTGCAGACGCGAAAGAATACCGTGACTCTTTACCAGTACGAAAGAGAGGGGCAATTCCTGCCTATCACGACTTATACGTCGATGTTTTAGATAAAGTAGGGGCATTGGCTCATATTACGAGTATTTTGGCACGCGAAGAAATTAGTATTACGAACTTGCAAATATTAGAAGCGCGTGAAGGGTTGCTTGGGGTATTACGTATTAGCTTCCAAAGAGAAGAAGATCGTATGAAAGCAAAGCTAGCGCTTGGAGAAGAAAAATACCAAACTTATGAAACAATTTAAATGAGAAGGTGAAAACATGAAGGAAAGAACAATAGAACCTGTTAATAACGGATTAAATGGTATTATTACAATTCCAGGAGATAAATCCATTTCACACCGCGCTGTCATGTTCGGCGCGATTGCAGAAGGAAAAACAACGATTAAAGGTTTCTTGCCCGGTGCAGACTGTTTAAGTACAATTTCTTGCTTTAAAGAAATGGGAGTAGAAATCGTGCAAAACGGTGATGAAGTCACTGTAGTTGGTAAAGGATTAGAAGGCTTACAAGAACCGAAAGCTGTATTAGATGTTGGTAATTCTGGTACAACAATACGTTTAATGTCAGGAATTTTGGCAAATACACCATTTTTCTCTTGCGTACAAGGTGATGCATCTATCGCAAAAAGACCGATGAAACGTGTTACAAATCCATTAAAACAAATGGGTGCAAACATTGATGGCCGCGAAGAAGGGACGTTTACACCGTTAACAATACGTGGTGGAGATTTAAAAGCAATTGAATACACTTCACCTGTAGCAAGTGCGCAAGTAAAGTCAGCTATTTTACTTGCAGGACTTCGAGCAGAAGGTGTAACAGCTGTTACAGAACCACATATTTCACGCGATCATACGGAAAGAATGCTTGAAGCCTTTGGAGTTAAAGTAATTCGTGAGGGAAAAACAGTGAAACTTGCAGGTGGACAAAAGTTAACAGCAACAGACGTTCAAGTGCCAGGTGACGTATCGTCAGCAGCATTCTTCTTAGTAGCGGGCGCAACCATTCCAAATAGTAAACTAGTATTACAAAATGTAGGGATGAATCCAACTCGTACAGGGATTATTGATGTTTTAGAGAAAATGGGTGCTACGTTCACTGTAGAGCCAATTAACGAAGGAGCATCAGAACCAGCTGCAAATATTACAATTGAAACATCTTCATTAAAAGGAATCGAAATTGGCGGAGATATTATCCCAAGATTAATCGATGAAATTCCTGTTATCGCCTTAGCGGCAACGCAAGCAGAAGGAATTACAGTAATTAAAGATGCGCACGAATTAAAAGTAAAAGAAACAAACCGTATCGATACAGTCGTTGCGGAGTTAACGAAACTAGGAGCTCGCATAGAAGCAACTGATGACGGCATGATTATTTACGGGAAATCAGCACTAAAAGGCAATACAGTAAATAGTTACGGTGATCACCGCATTGGAATGATGCTTGCAATTGCCGGCTGTCTAGCAGAAGGAAAAACAACAATTGAAGACGCAGAAGCAGTAGGCGTATCATATCCTACATTCTTCGAAGAACTTCAAAAGTTAGCAAAATAAAGTAATAAAAAGCAGATACGGGATGTATCTGCTTTTTATATTGGATTCGTGTCGTTAAGTCCATATAATTTCATTCACCGCACCAGAATATTGAGAATTATGGTACAATTCAAACAGGGAATGGAGGAGAAATAGATGAACGTTATACAATTAAAAGAAGATAGATTTAGAGAAGCATTACGCTTATCGGAATACGCTTTTCAATATAAAGTTGATGGGGAACGATTGCAGCAACAACTTACAAAGATGAAAGAAAGTCATGAAATATACGGTATTATGGAAGGTGAAGATGTAGCAGCAAAACTGCATCTTATTCCGTTTCATATATACATAGGCAAAGAGAAATTTAAAATGGGAGGCGTTGCAGGGGTAGCGACGTATCCAGAGTATAGAAGAAGCGGATATGTAAAAGAATTACTTCAACACTCACTTCAAACGATGAAAAATGACGGATATACAGTATCAATGCTACATCCATTTGCTGTTTCATTTTACCGTAAATACGGCTGGGAACTTTGTGCGAATCTCTTTGTATGTCATATGACAAAGAGTGATTTAGTTATGAAAAAACAAGTAAATGGTACTGTGAAACGTTTCAATAAAGAAAATCACCCAGAAGAGGTCGAAAAGATTTATGAAACATTTGCAGAACATTTTTCCGGTATGCTAGTTCGCGATGAAAAATGGTGGTTACAAGCTGTTTATGATGATTTAACATTAGCGATTTATTACGATAAAAATAAAACGGCAGCTGGCTACATGCTATATAAAATAGAAAACTATAAAATGACAGTAGAAGAATTTGTTCCACTGCATAATGAAGCGCGAAATGGTCTGTGGAACTTTATTTGTCAGCATGATTCTATGATTAAAGAACTTGAAATGACAGTAATTGAAAACGAACCGTTATTATATACACTGCAAGAGCCACGCGTGAAAGCAGAAATAAAGCCATATTTTATGGGCAGAATTGTAGATGTGGAGCAGTTCTTAAAACAATATGAGTTGAATTGGAACAATGCACAGCAAGAAGTGATTTTACATATTACAGATTCATTTGCACCGTGGAATAACGTTACAGTGAGGCTTGCAAATCATGAAATAACAATTATAGAAGAAGAAATAAAGGATAAAGGAATTAGTCTAGATATAAATGCATTATCTACAATAATGTTTGGATACAAACGTCCGTTACAACTTAATGAACTAGAATTAATTAGCGGAAGTGAAGAGGAAATACGAGCGTTTGAGAATATAGTTCCAGTACGTAAAGCATTTATTTATGATTTCTTTTAAGTTATAAATAGGAAATTGAGCTGTCCCAAATAAAATTTTGGGACGGCTTCAAATTACACTGTCAGTTTTTGTCGGTAAATCGATATATCTTGAAAATCGCTGATATAATTTTTTCACAAACAAGGGATTAAAAACCGAACCGATACTGGTCACGCACTTGACTTTTAATCCATGTAATTTATAATTAAAAACGGAATGAATTTTCATTCCTGAAAATAGAGGTGGAAAAAATGGCTAAAAACAAACAAGAGGATATTTTTGATGCTGCGATGAAACTTTTCGCAGAGCGTGGTTACGATGGTACGACAATTCCAATGATTGCTGAAAAGGCAAAAGTCGGTGCGGGTACTATTTATCGCTATTTTGAAAATAAAGAGGCACTTGTTAACTCATTATTTTCAAAAAGTATGTTAGAGCTTTCTGAAATGATAAAAACGGATTTTCCTGTTGAAGCAAATATTCGTGAACAGTTTAGTCATACGTACAACCGTTTATTTGAATTTGCGAGAAACAATGTGGATGCTTTTTTATTTACAAATTCTCACTGTGATAGTTATTTTCTTGATGAACAAAGTAAGAAAATATTTGAAGATTTTATAGGCTTCTTTATGAATATTATTGAAGATGGAATCGCAAAAGGTTTTCTTCGTCCATTGCCTCCAGTTGCTTTAATTATTATTGTATATCAACCGCTAGAAAAACTAACGAAGGTAATTGCAACAGGGCAATTAGAATACTCAAAAGAATTAGTAAAAGAATTGGAAGAAAGTTCTTGGAACGCTATTAGAATCATTTGATTCTATAGCTAATAAGTATAGGAATGAATATTCATTCCTGAATAGATTTAAAACATGAGAGTAGGAGAGGATATTTGTGTAACAACAGGAATGAACATTCATTCCGGAAAAGGTAGTTTAATAAAGTTTAAAAAATAATGTAATATAATGATAGGAATGAACGTTCATTCCGAAAAAAGTATTTTTAAAAGGATAGGAATGAATATTCATTCCCTTTTAATTTTCAAAATGGGAGATGATTAAAATGAGTAAGCTGAAAAATTGGAGAAGTTTATCTTTTCTATTATGGATAGTTATTACTATTGCAATGATCGTAACGATGCCTAATATGGATAAATTAGTGAAAGAAAAAGGGCACATTACGATTCCTAATACAGAACAAAGTAGTATTGCTGACAAGATGATAAAAGAGATGGATAAAGACGGGACTGAAAAGTATGAAATTATAGCTGTTTTTAATAGTGGAAGTAAAACAGCTTTAACAACTGAGCAAAAAGAGGAAATCGTAAAAACAATCCATGCTTTACAAAATGAAAAAGAGCAATTAGGAATTAAGGAAGTTGTTTCACATTTAGATAATAAAGATTTGGAAAAACAGTTGATATCTAAAGACAATACGACCATTTTAACGCAAATCTCAGTAGATAAAAAAAATGGTGAAATATCAAAAGTTGCAAATGGGCTTCATAAAAAAGTGCAAACGAAAGGGGTAAAAACGTACTTAACAGGAAGTGATTTAATAGCTGGTGATTTTCTTACTTCCTCTCAAGAGGGAGTGAAGAAGACAGAAGTTATTTCTATCATTTTCATTCTAGTTGTATTAATCATTGTATTTCGTTCGCCAATTGTTCCGATTGTTTCCCTTCTTACTGTTGGTGTATCATATTTAGTTTCAATGGGGATTATTGCCCATTTAGTAGATCAATTTAATTTTCCGTTTTCTAACTTTACACAAGTGTTTGTAGTCGTTGTCCTGTTTGGGGTTGGAACAGACTATAACATTTTATTATATACAAGATTTAAAGAAGAATTAAGTAAACAAGAGAATTCATTTTTGGCTACGAAAGAAACGTTTAAATCAGCAGGGAAAACCGTTTTATATAGTGGGATAGCAGTACTAATTGGTTTTGCATCTCTTGCTTTAGCGAGTTTTAAATTATATCAATCTACTTCAGCGGTAGCAATTGGTGTCGCAGTATTATTACTCGTATTAACTACGTTAAATCCATTTTTTATGGTGCTTTTAGGAAAAGGAATGTTTTATCCAGTTAAAACATTTAAAGGTCATGAGGATAGTCGTTTATGGGGATTTCTTGCGAAAAACTCAGTAGTAAGACCATTCGCAGCTTTAATCATCGTATTTGTGATATCGATTCCTTTCGTAATGAAATACTCTAACACATTAAATTACAATGATTTATTTGAAGTAGATAATAAATATGAGTCGAAAATGGGGATTAACGTAATAGAAGAGCATTTTCCACCTGGTTTCTCTTCACCAAGTACGTTAGTCATTCAATCAGATAACAAGTTAGATGAGGCGAGTTCGCTGCAAACTTTAGACGAACTAACTGATAAGATTTTGAAAGTGAAAGGTGTTTCAGAAGTATATTCACCGACGCGTCCAACCGGTGAAAGGATAAAAGAACTATATATAAATAAACAAGCGGGAGAACTGAATACAGGTTTAGGAGATGCGAATGGTGGTATAAATGAAATTAATGATGGATTAACTACTGCAAAAGATAAAATGGGTAGTAAAGATTCAAATAGTCTTGCAAACGTTCAAAAATTAATTGATGGAACAACGGAAGCGAAAAATGGTGTAACAGCATTAGGAACAGCTTTAAATCAACTTTCAAGTGGTATAAACAACGGAGCACAAGGTGCGCAGCGAATTGAGAGTGGATTAACCTCAGTAAATGAAAATATAAATGTTCTATCTAATGCAACGTCACAACTTCATGCTGGTTATTCGCAGTTAGAAAAAGGTTTAAGTTCCTACGATCAATACTTCGGAAGTATTTCTCAAGCGATTGATGGGGCGAAAAAAGGCTATGAACAAATTGACATATTAATGACCAATTTCATTCAAACGAAACCAGAATTAGCAAATGATCCGAACATACTGCAAACGATAGGGATCGCTAAAGAGGCTCAAAAGCAATTAGGTGGGCTTTCAAATGAATTAAACCAATTAGCAACGCAACATAAAGCGGCGATGGGTTCATTTAAAGAAGCAAATCAATCGTTATCGAAAGTGGATAACGGCTTAAAAGAAATGAGCGATGGAGTTACTAAGTTACAAAAAGGAGCAGCTGATCTTAAAAATGGATTAAATGAAGGTGCTTCAGGCTCAAAACAAATTGCGAACAAGTCATCTGAGTTACAAACCGGATTAACAAAAATAAATGATGGGCAAGGCCAGTTATTAACCGGGCTGAAAGACTTGCAAGAACAGATGGGGCAATTACAATCAGGATTATCTAAAAGTACAGAAGGGCTTGAAAAGGTAAGTAACGGACTAGGAGATGCTCAAAAATATTTAGGAGAACTAAATGAATCAAAAAGCTCTGCGAAATTTTATATACCAAAAGAAGTTTTAGAGGGGGAAGATTTCCAAAAAGCATTGAATACGTACATGTCACAAGATAGAAAGACTGCTAAAATGACAATCATTTTAGACGTAAATCCGTATTCAAAAGAAGCAATGCCAATCATTGAAGAAATTAATAAAACGATAGACGGTACGTTAAATGGTACAGAATTAAAATCGGTGAAAAAAGCAATCGGCGGCACAACAGCTAGAAATGTTGATTTAAAAGAAGTAACAGGCCAAGATTTCTTACGTACAGCTACAATTATGTTAATTGGAATTGCGATTGTATTACTCATTATTACACGGTCATTTTTAAATACAATCTTCATTATTGGATCTTTAATATTAGCTTATTTTGCATCACTTGGCATAAGTGAACAAATTAGTGCACACTTACTAAATGTAGAGTCATTAAGCTGGAATGTACCATTCTTTAGTTTTATTATGATTGTCGCTTTAGGTGTGGATTATAGCATTTTTGTAATGATGCGATACAATGAGCTAGAAGGGGACCCCGCAACGAAAATTGTAAATGCATCTCGTCACATAGGAGGAGTCGTATTATCAGCGGCACTTATTTTAGGTGGTACATTTGCTGCATTAATCCCTTCAGGTGTATTGACACTTATACAAGTAGCATCTGTTGTTGGTGTTGCACTGTTACTATTAGCTATCATTGTGATGCCAATATTGTTACCTGCATTAATAGGGTTAACGAGTAAAATGAAGCATTATACGAAGAAATTAAGTAAAAGAAAATAAAAGAATCCCCTTTTAAAAGGGGATTTTTCTTATTTAATAAACTTGTCCATCACGTCTATATATTTTGCAAATTCTTCATCTTTCATATCTCTATTCATTTGTAAAAGAAAATTGCCTTTTGCGTGTGTATGAGAGAATAACATAGGAGCAGAATTTCCTAATTCATCATAATATTTCTTAACTTTTTCTAGGTCTTTTTTCTTTTTATTCAAGGTAGAAAAGGGATGAATAGCAATCAACCGTTGCTATTCATCCATCTTCTACTATATAATAGCTATAGTCTACAATAATTGAGTCGTAATATGCGATTTTTTAAGACAATCGGTGAGAAAACGCTGAAATAAGCGGTATTAGTAGGAGGACACAAATGATTACAGTAAGTAACGTTAGTTTGCGTTTTGCGGATCGCAAATTATTTGAAGATGTTAACATAAAATTCACGCCAGGTAACTGCTACGGTTTAATCGGAGCAAACGGTGCGGGTAAATCAACATTTCTAAAGATTTTATCTGGAGAAATCGAACAATCAACAGGTGATATACATATTACGCCAGGTGAGCGTCTAGCAGTATTAAAACAGAATCACTTCGAATATGAAGAGTTCCCAGTATTAGAAACAGTAATTATGGGTCACACGCAACTTTACAAAGTAATGCAAGAGAAAAATGCCATTTACATGAAAGAAGACTTTAGTGATGAAGATGGTATGCGTGCTGCTGAACTTGAAGGTGAGTTCGCTGAGCTTAACGGTTGGGAAGCAGAATCAGAAGCTGCAATCCTTCTTAAAGGTTTAGGTATTGGTGAAGATGTTCATGATAAGAAATTGTCAGAATTAACTGGTGCAGAGAAAGTAAAAGTATTACTTGCTCAAGCATTATTTGGTAAACCTGACATTCTATTACTAGATGAGCCTACCAACCACTTGGACTTAAAAGCGATTCAATGGTTAGAAAACTTCTTAATGAACTTTGAAAATACAGTAATCGTTGTATCCCATGACCGTCACTTCTTAAATAAAGTTTGTACGCACATGGCTGATCTTGATTTCGGTAAAATTCAACTTTATGTTGGTAACTATGACTTCTGGTATGAGTCAAGCCAATTAGCTTTAAAATTAACACAAGATGCTAATAAGAAAAAAGAAGAGAAAGTAAAAGAGTTACAAAACTTCATTGCACGCTTTAGCTCAAACGCATCTAAAGCGAAACAAGCAACTTCTCGTAAAAAATTATTAGATAAAATTACATTAGATGATATTAGACCATCGTCACGTCGTTACCCATTTGTTGGCTTTACACCTGAGCGTGAAATAGGAAATGACTTATTAACTGTTGAAGGTCTTTCTAAAACAATTGATGGTGAAAAAGTGTTAGATAATGTGTACTTCACTTTAAATAAAGGTGATAAAGTTGCATTTATCGGTCGTAACGATATTGCGATGACAACATTATTTAAAATCCTTATGGGTGAAATGGAGCCAGATAGCGGTTCATTCAAATGGGGCGTTACAACATCTCAATCTTACTTCCCAAGAGATAACTCTAAATACTTTGAGAACAGTGACTCCAACTTAGTTGATTGGTTACGCCAATTCTCTCCACAAGATGAGTCAGAAAGCTTCTTACGTGGTTTCTTAGGCCGTATGTTATTCTCAGGTGAAGAAGTTAAGAAGAACGTTTCTGTATTATCTGGAGGCGAAAAAGTTCGTTGTATGCTATCTAAAATGATGTTAAGTGGTGCGAACGTAATCACACTTGATGATCCAACGAACCACTTAGACCTTGAGTCTATCACTGCATTAAACAACGGTTTAATCGCATTCAAAGGTACAATGTTATTCACATCTCATGACCATCAGTTCGTACAAACAATTGCAAACCGCATTATCGAAGTAACGCCAAACGGTGTAATCGATAAAGAGGCTACTTACGATGAGTTCTTAGAAAATGAAGAACTTCAAAAACAAGTAGATGCAATGTACAAAGGTCAATAATAAATGATGAAAAACCTCGCTCTCTTTATGAGAGCGAGGTTTTTTTATAATCATTGTTTTTATGAATTGTGAATAATTATACAGAAATAACTTTAGCGGTGGAAAGTTATTTTGATGTTGCATATAGAGAAATGGCTACAGCATGAATAAACTATGAAATTCATGAAGGGATGTAATATACACCAAAAAAACTAATGCTATCTATTGTTAAATTCATTATATTACATTAATGTTCCAGAACTGGAGACATATTTATTTGCGAAGCAGTGAATAAAAGTTTATAGTATGTGGTGTCATAATTAGTGGATGGGACATGGGAGAAAACAGAAAATGTTACAAATTTATTTTATTAAATAGAAACCAAGGTCAAAATGTCTAGAAAGAAATAGTTGAATAAATACTAGCTTCAAATTATAATTACTAATATTCTTCATTTAGTTAAACAAACAAAATCTATTTGAAGATAAAAATTGAATAGAGACAGACTTATAAAAAAATAAGCCTTGGATGATCAAAAGAGGTGGAGAGATGAAACAATTACTATTAAAGAGTAAGCGAGTGTTAAGCAATCACTTTGGATTTTTCGTGTTTGCCATTATTTTATTCTGGTTAAAAACATACGCAGCATATGTGACAGAATTTAATTTAGGGATATCCAACACAATCCAAAAGTTTTTACTGTTTTTCAACCCGTTAAGCTCAGCAGTTTTATTTTTAGGGCTCGCATTATTCGCAAAGGGGAAACGTGCTTACATTTGGTTAATTGTTATTAATTTGTTAATGTCTATACTGTTATACGCAAACGTAGTATATTATCGCTTTTTCAGTGACTTTATTACGTTCCCGACATTAACACAAACGAATAACTTTGGAGATTTAGGTGGTAGTATTTTTGCATTGCTACACGTCTATGATCCACTATATTTCTTAGATACAATCATTTTAATTGCTTTAGTCGCAACAAAATTTGCAAGTCCAAAACCAATTCGTGTTGCGAAACATAAATTATCACTAGTATTTGTAGCAGGTATTTTATTATTCAGCATTAATTTAGGTCTTGCAGAATCCGATCGTCCTGAATTATTAACAAGAACATTTGACCGTAATTATATTGTGAAATATTTAGGGGCATACAACTATACGATTTATGATGGCATTCAAAGTGCGAAAGCATCAACAGAACGAGCGTTAGCTGATGGAGATAATATGACAGAGGTTAGAAATTATCTTGCATCAACATATGCAAGTCCAAATCCTGAGTACTTTGGTAAAGGAAAAGGAATGAACGTAATTTATATTCATTTAGAATCATTCCAAAACTTTTTAATTGATTATAAATTAAATGGGCAAGAAGTTACACCGTTCTTAAACTCATTTTCAAAAGATGCGAATACGTTATACTTTGATAACTTCTTCCATCAAACAGGACAAGGTAAAACATCTGATGCGGAGTTCATGTTAGAAAACTCAATGTTTGGATTACCACAAGGATCTGTTTTTACAAATAAAGCTCATAACACGTATCAATCAGCACCAGCTATTTTAGGTCAACAAGGATACACATCAGCTGTATTCCACGGTAATTACAAAACGTTCTGGAACCGTGACGATATTTATAAATCATTTGGTTTCAATAAATTCTTTGATGCGTCATACTATGATATGAATGAAAAAGATGTAGTAAACTATGGATTAAAAGATAAACCGTTCTTTAATGAATCAATTCCGTTATTACAAACATTGAAACAACCGTTCTATACGAAGTTCATTACGTTATCGAACCATTTCCCTTATCCAATTGATAAAGAGGAAGCGACGATTGAACCAGCTAAAACAGGTGACTCTTCAGTAGATACGTATTTCCAAACAGCGCGTTATTTAGATGAATCTGTAAAAGGATTCATGGATTACTTGAAACAATCTGGTTTATACGATAACTCAATTATCGTTATGTACGGTGACCATTACGGAATTTCAGATAATCATGGCGCAGCAATGTCTCAAATAATGGGTAAAGAAATGAACTCATTTGAAAATGCACAACTGCAACGTGTACCATTAATCATTCGTGTTCCAGGAATGAAGGGTGGCGTACAACATCAATACGGCGGAGAAATTGATGTTCTTCCGACACTATTACACTTACTAGGTACAGATACGAAAAATTATGTCCAGTTCGGATCAGATTTATTATCACCAGAGCATAAACAAGTCGTTCCATTCCGTAACGGTAACTTCGTAAGTCCAACAGTTACTGCACTGAATGGAAAATACTATGATACAGCTACTGGTGAATCTGTAGAATTAACAGACGAAATAAAACAAAATGAACAAATGGTTCAAAAATCACTGAAATACTCTGACCAAGTTGTTAACGGTGACTTATTACGATTCTATACACCGGAAGGATTTACACCGGTCGATCGTTCGAAGTACAACTATAACCATCGTGATAAAAATAAAACGAAGGTAAAGACGACTGAAGACGGAGAAATGAAATAAATATTAAAAAGCGCTACTCATTTGAGTAGCGCTTTTGTTTGTATATAGAACGTTGTCATTATATAGAAACATCTTTCTTTTTTTGTTTCATCTTTCCAAAGAATACTACACCGGCAATGATAATAATGATAAATGCCCATTTTATGAAAGGATTACTTTCGAAAAATCCAGCGAACCATTTTTCATCTACAATCATTTTCGCGGCAGTATAAGCTAAAACAGCTGCTCCAATTGTAATGATGACAGGGAATCGGTCCACCCATTTTAAAATTAATGTACTACCCCATACTACTACTGGAATGGACACTAATAGCCCGATGATGACTAAAGAAAAATTGCCATGCGCAGCTCCGGCAACAGCGAGAACATTATCAATTCCCATTAACGCATCAGCTATAATAATGGTTTTAATAGCAGACCAAAATCCTTCTTCTGCCTTAATGTCATGATCTTTGCCTTCAGCAATTAATTTGTAAGCGATCCATATAAGGAGTACACCACCAATTAGAAGTAGCCCTGGTATTTTTAACAACCAAACGACAACTAAAGTAGCGAGGGCTCTAATCGCGATTGCCCCGATAGTTCCCCATATAATAACTTTCTTTTGTTGATCTTTCGGTAATCGTCTTGCTGCTAATCCAATTACAATAGCATTATCACCGGCTAACACTAAATCAATTACAATGATGGCAAGTAAGGCTGACAAATATTCAGCTGAAAGAAAATCCATATACACATCACTCCTTAAGAGTAATATGTGCTAAAGTGTTGATAATATAAAAAATAGGATTGAATTTGTATATTCAATCTATAATTTCTTACTGTATTTTGATATATGTTTTAATTTCGTACTAGTCGTTTTTAGAATAACATGTGATGTTACTAAATTAATGTGATTTATATTTTCTATTGATATAAAGGAAGAGGGGGAAATCGAATATACGAGAAGAAATTTCAAAAACGATAAAAAAAGACTCAATAACCTACTAGAGGAAATAGAGTCTTTTTCATTACATACGATTATCGTGCCAGAAGTTTAATGGGAAGTGTTCGTTCTCACTATAACTTTCTAATTCATATCCTTTTTCTTTCAGCCCTTTAATAATTCCTGGTACTGCTTTAACGGATTGTGGATGAATATCGTGCATTAGAATTACTTCTGTTGGCTTGTTAGCTCCATTTACAACGTTTTGTACAATTTTAGCTGATGCAGCATCAACAGGCATTTTGCTGTATGTCCAGTCTAAAGAATCAATTGTCCAATCCCAAACTTTCAACCCATTTTCAACAACTTTGTTACGAAGAGCTTCATTTAATCCTGGCATTGAGCCGTAAGATGGACGAGTTAATACTGGTGATTTACCTAGAACACCAGCGATTAAGCCTTGATCTTCCTTCATTTCATCTACATAACGACCTTCTGTGTAAAGTTTCTTGTAGTTATGAGTCATACTATGCATCCCAACATAGTGGCCTTCAGCATCTTCACGTTTTACAAGGTCAGGGAAAGCTTTTACGTTTGAACCAATTAGGAAAAATGTTGCTTTTGCATTTTCTTTCTTTAACATATCTAAAAGCTCAGCTGTGTATTTTCCAGGACCATCATCAAATGTTAAGTAAGCTACTTTTCTAACTTGCCCATTATATTGTTTTGGAGCTTCTTTCGGTGCAAGAGATGATTGAATTTCACTTACAAGTTGAACAGATTTTGCTTCATCCTCTGTGCTTGCTAGAGCAATATGTGCTGATCCTAAAGCCGCTTCGTATGTAAATAATACCCCCGCGCAAATCAACATAGCCCTTTTTACTAAAGTTGTCATTCGAATTCCATTGTGCATAATTTTCCTTCTCTCTATAAAAGTTCTACTCTACTATATTAGCAATTATATGGAGGTAATTGCAAAAAAACTTTTTTACAAGTGCAAAAAAGTTTGTTCGAAAATATGCAAGATTTTAAAGGGATGTCATTTTGAAAGAAACGTCACAAATAATTGGATAATTTTAATTATGAGTTGGAAACAATACAAGGGATATTAATTTTAGGAGGTGCTTTAATTGAATTATAAAAAAATGCTTTCAATATTTATGACAAGCATATTTACAGTAGGATTATTAATTGGCTGTAATCCAGCTCCAAAAGACGAAAAGGAGCCAGATCCAACGGAGGAACCTTCTGAACAAAGACAGGAGGAAAAAAATGAAAAACAAGATCCTGCTAAAGAAAAAAATAATGAGTTAAACAAAAAGGATGAACAAGAACCAGATCCAACAGAAGAGCCATCTGAGGAACAAAAGAAGAAAAAAGAAAATGAGTAGGTCTAGATTAATGAAATATGTAACGTGATTTTGTAACAAAGAATACTTTCTAAAACATACAACCACTTTCCTTACTTTATAAAAAAAGTGGTTGTATAAAATTGCATATGCATTTAAATATTTCATGGATTTAAATTTTGTCTTAAGGCTACTTTTTAATACATGTAGTTTGTGATGTTTATTTCCCCTAAAATGAAGCTTGAAATCAATATTCATTTATCTTTACAAACTCTTCAATCATCAAATTAAATTCACCCGATAGTTTTATCAACAAACTTTATGTTGCTACTGCTTTCTGTATTACATCCTTCGTACAGTATAATTACAATTTTTATTATACTCTCTCCTTAATTTAAATCTACTATCCCCCTGATGTGTATTAGTAAGTATTATAGTGATAAAGTTGTAACAAAATCTTTCAATTGCTTCATTTATTTTATGAAGATGTGCTCTTTCTTTTAACGATTAAAGGGTTAAGTATATTAGGAAGTTTTAATATATTAAAAACTCTATTTTCTTCGAAGCAGCAAATAAAAAATTTAAGAAATTAGACTAAAGTGTTAAAAGGAAGGGGGCTAATCATACTTTCGTATTACTTCATTTTCATTCCAATTATTGATTCGAATATTTTTGTTTTCTATTAAAATATTGGTATAAGAACAATTAAATTTAAAAAGGGAGTGGGAATATGGTTAATTATATTTGCACTACATGTGGAGTACAGTATCCCGAAAATAAAGAAGCACCTTCCCGTTGTAATATTTGCAATGAGGAAAGGCAATATGTGAATCCAATTGGGCAGTCATGGACAACATTAGAAACTATGCAAAATAGCAATTTATACAAAAATGAAATAATAAAAGAAGAAAGTGGTTTGTATAGCATTACTACAAAACCTAAATTTGCAATTGGACAAACAGCATTTTTAATACAAAGTAAAACTCTACATGTTATGTGGGATTGCATTAGCTATTTAGATCATAAAACGATCAAGAGTATATATGATTTAGGTGGTATTCAAGCAATAGCACTTTCTCATCCACATTATTACTCTACACAAGTAAAATGGGCGGAAACATTCAATGTACCTATCTATATTCATGAAGATGATAAAGAGTGGGTAGTTCGCCCGAGTAAACAAATTAAATTTTGGTCTGGGGAACATTTGATATTATCGGAAGAACTTACATTGCATCGTTTAGGAGGCCATTTTAAGGGCGGGACTGTTATGCATTGGAAAGAAGGTAACGAAGGGAAAGGAATTTTGTTATCAGGTGATATTATACAAGTAGTTTCCGATCAAAAATGGGTAAGTTTTATGTATAGTTATCCAAATCTCATCCCATTACCAGCGAATAAAGTTAGAGATATGGCAGAGAAAGTAAAAGATATCCAGTTTAGTCGACTATATAATGCATTTCATGGTGTGGTGGAAGATGCGAATAAGGCTGTACAAAGATCTGCTGATCGGTATATAAAGGCCCTGCAAGGAGAACTTTTTCATACGTAATAAAATATAAGGAAGAACTATTTATTTCATCTCAATATTTATATAACTACTTTTATATGAATTTAATACTAAAGTCCTACTATTTATAAACTAATAGGTCTTTCAACTTAGGTAGTTCTCACACTAATGAGGGATATGAAAGGAAATATATGTAACTTATAATAATTACTATAAAGCTTTGGAAAATGAAAAGGAGGAGATTTGCATGAAGAATTGGGTTCAATTTAGAATTGCAAGACCAACAGATAAATTTGAAGAAGTTATAGGTTTTTATGAGACAGGGTTAGGGTTAAAGCGTATAGGAGAATTTCACAATCATGAAGGATATGATGGGGTTATGTTTGGAGTACCGGATGCCGAGTATCATTTAGAGTTTACAACGCACGTTAATGGAAGTCCATGTCCGGCACCGACAAAAGATAATTTATTAGTATTTTATATGCCAAATAAAGATGAAATTGAAAAAATAGTGAATCGATTAAGTAATATGGGCTATCATGAGGTGGAACCAGAAAATCCGTATTGGATAGAGAAAGGGACCACAATAGAGGATCCAGATGGTTGGAGAATTGTGCTTATGAACGCATTTGAATAAAGAAGCTCTTTTCGTATGTAATGGAGTGTAACAAAATGATTTAGTCATAAATCCCTACAGCATTTGTAGGGATTTTTATATAAAAAGATTTAGCCAAGAGAGTTATGAAAATGTAGAAAGTATTTTAGCTAAAAATAAATATGATTTATGTAGGAGGAATAGAAGTATGACATTAAAGCATTTTAATGAGTTCGCTAAAAATGTTGGGAATACACCTCTCATTAAATTAGAATGCGAAGAAACGAAGGATCTTTCTGTTTATGCTAAATGTGAATGGCACAACCCTACAGGATCGATTAAGGATAGAGCCGCACTTGGAATGATTAATAAATATTTACAAGAAGCGGACAAAAAACAACCTATTTTAGAGTATAGCGGTGGAAGCTTAGCGAGATCAATTGGCTATATTTGTTATTGTTTAGGAGTTCAATGCACGTTAGTTTTAAGTTCTGGAACTGGTAAATCACTACTAAATGAACTTAAACATTATGGAGCTAATGTGATTTTAGTTGATAAATGTATGGGTTTTTATGCAGTAATTGAAAAGACAATTGAGATTAGCAAACAAAAACCAGAGTTATACTTTTTATTCCAACATTATAATAATGCAAATCTATTAAGTCATATAGAAGGAACAGGACGAGAAATTATTACACAAATGAATGGAAAGCCAATACACGCATGGGTAGCATCTGCTGGTACTGGTGGAACTCTAATGGGGGTCTATAAAGTAGTAAAGAATTATACAAAAAAAGCTGAGCTACATTTAGTAATGCCTGCTGAATTGCCTTATGGTTCCGAACAACCACCAAATGATTTAAAGAAATATGCAGGATCAGGTGGATTCGGCCTAGGAAGGAAACAACATTTCATAGAACAGGAAGACAATTTGATAGAAAAACAATGGACATATTCATATGAAGAAACCTTGTATGAAATGGCACGTTTTTATAATGAAACTGGTATGAAAATAGGAACGTCTGCGGCAGCGAATTTATTAGCTGCTAAACAAATTGGAAAAGAAAAAGGTGCGAATTTTAATGTAGTTACAGTTTTTCCGGACGCCGGGTCTATAGAAGAGTGGTCAGATGTAAAGAGCTTACAACAAATATAGAGAAAATCAGACCAATAAAAGTTCTATCATATTCTATTTCTTACAATATGAGAAATTGAAGAAATGAAAACCTGTATATGTAAAATGTACAGGTTTTTCGTGGTTGTTTTAGTTATATATAGCAACTATAAAATTTCACATACCGTATTTAAAAAATACATATAGGAAAACCAAAAAGTAATGTAGAATATATCGTACATATATATATGAAGTCAACATAAAAGATAAAGAGGTGGGCATATGTTACTTGAAGAAGTAATGCAACTACTAGAGGAATATGGAACAGAACAAAATCGTAAAACGTATAAAAACCACGGAGCGAAAGAACCACTATTCGGAGTTAGTTTTGCTAATTTAAAATTGTTAAAAAAGAAGATAAAAAAAGATCATGATTTAGCAATTTCATTATGGAAAACAAAAAATATGGATGCAATGACTTTAGCAACAATGATTTTAGATCCAAAGAAAGTTACGACAGAACAGCTTAATAAATGGGTACAGGAAGTTGATTATTATTGTTTAATGGACGTTTTGATGACGGCTATTTGTACGTCGCCAATCGCGATAGAAAGAATGGAAGAATGGACAAAGTCTGATGATGAATGGATTGGAAGAGCTGGCTGGTCTTTATTAGCAAATATAGCGATTAAAAATAAAACGTTACATGATGATTTCTTCTCTCCGTATTTAGAAGAGGTTAAAACAAATATACATAATGAAAAAAATAGAAAAAAAGAAGCGATGAATAGTGCTTTAATCGCGATAGGAATTCGTAATGAAGACTTAGAGGGAAAGGCGATTGTAATTGCACGTGAAATTGGAAAAGTACAAGTTGATCACGGGGCAACATCATGCAAAACACCAGACGCAGAGCCGTATATAAAAAAAGCGAGAGAAAGAGCTGAAAAAAAGAAAGTGAAATAAGAAAAGGGGAACGGTTATGAAACCAATGGAAGCGGCACAAAGCATAATTACATCACAATTTCCGAATTGTGATGTAGCTTTACTGGGAGGAAGCGTTGTACGAGGAGAAGCGACAAAAACATCTGATCTGGACATTGTTATAGTTGATCAAAATTTAACGTCTTGTTATAGAGAATCTTTCTATAGTAATGGATGGCCTGTTGAAGTCTTTGTACATAATTTTGAAACGTGTAAAACCTTTTTTTAAAATGGATTGTGACCGAGGGAGACCTTCGTTACCACAATTAGTTTCAGAGGGTATTGTATTGAAAGGGGAAAATGAAATTGTTGAGAAATTAAAAAGTGAAGCAAATGATTTACTAAATAAAGGGCCAGCTAAATGGACGGAAGAAATGATGAAGCAGAAACGGTATTTTATTACGGATACTTTGGACGATTTTATTGGTGCATCAAAAAGAGAAGAAGAATTGTTTATCGCGAATTTATTAGCTGATTTATTACATGAATATGTATTAAGAGTAAATGGTAAATGGCTTGGAAATTCAAAATGGTTTATAAGGGTACTTAGAAAATATGATGAACAATATGCAGACCAATTTGTAGCGGCGTTCGATCATTTTTATACAACGGGAGAGAAAAGAAAATTAATTACTTTTGTAGAAAAAACGCTAGAACAGTACGGAGGAAGAATGTTTGAAGGGTTTTCTATAGGAAAATAAAAAGGGGATAACGCAATGAATGTACCATACGTTCAATTAAGAGAACTGACACTAGATGATGTAGAAGAGCGATATCAATGGTCATTAGATAAAGAAGTGACAAATCATTTAGTTGTACCAGATCAATATCCACCGTTCACTCGTGATGATACGAAAAAGTGGATTGAAGCATGTATAAATCGAAAAAATGGTTATGAACAAAGAGCTATAGTAACAGAGAACGGCATACATATTGGATGGGTAGACCTTAAAAACTTTGATAAAACAAATAAAAATGCAGAACTGGGAATCGCGATTGGTGATAAAGAGTATTGGGGTAAAGGATATGGATTAGCAGGTTTATATAGTATGTTACATCTAGCATTCATTGAATTTGAATTAGAGAAAGTTTGGCTACGTGTAGATGAAGATAATTTTCAAGCTAGAAAGAGTTATGAAAAGGCTGGTTTTATTTGTGAAGGATTAATGAGAAATGATCGATTACGTCAAGGGAAGTTCATTCATCGTTATCGTTATAGTATGTTAAGAGAAGAATACGAATCTTTAAATGGTAGCTTATAAAAATATTATGTTAACTAAAAGGGGCTGGAGAAATATGATTCGATTACTTACGAAAGAAGATGCGAAAAAATATTGGGATTTACGTTTACAAGCATTACAAATAAATCCAGAGGCATTTGTAACAACTTATGAAGAGGCGATTCGTCAGGAAAATCCTATTAAACGAGTGGAAAGTAATTTAACAGCTACTACTAGCTGTACATTTGGTGCTTTTAATGAGGATTATCAATTAGTTGGAGTTGTCACTTTACTAACAGAAGAGAAAGAGGCGTATAAACATAAAGGTCATATCGTTGCGATGTATGTAGATGCTGACAATCGAAGAAGTGGTTTTGCACGTGAGTTAATACGTAAGGCAATTGAAAGAGCAAGAGAACTGAACTTGGAACAATTAACATTAGGTGTTGTGTCCACAAACGAACCAGCAAAAAAATTGTATGAATTAATGGGCTTTAAAACGTATGGGATTGAAAAGAGAGCTATAAAAATGAATGGTGTGTATAGTGATGATGAACATATGGTGTTGTTCTTTTAATGGGGGGAGTTTAGTATGAAAGATCTCCATTTAGAAAAAAATATGAACCCGCAAGTAGCGATTTTGTATGCGACGGTTACTGATACATTTAAACGATTGCAAAAGTTAGTAGAAGGTACTGATGTGAAAGAACTGTCCTTCAAAGGGTCAGAAAATAATGAAAATAGTATTGGGCAACTACTTCAGCATTTAGCAATAGTCGATTTACACTGGGTGTACCGTTTAAAAGGAGAGGAAGTTCCACCGAAACTTGAAAATAAATATGGACCAATGTTGAATGAAATGGGAGGATTGCCTAGTTTAAGAAAGTATAAATTACAAGAATTAATGCAAGACTATGAAGCGGTGCAACATATGTTTTATGAGGAGTGTATGGAACTAACAGAAAATGATTTAACAAGGGAAGTTTTTTATGAGAAGGGAGAAACTGCGACTATAAGGTGGGGAATATGGCATATAGCCGATCATAATCGGTACCATCAAGCTCATATTAGTCAGTTAAGAAAACTATATAGAGCTAGAATAGATGCGAGATGAAGATTTCGAATTTTAATTATATTTAATTTGTTGTATAGTATAAGAAGAAACTAAACAAGGGGTTTTATAATGAAAGCTATTGCAGTAGGGATATTGGCATCATTTTTCTTTGCCTTTACCTTTGTTTTAAACCGGGCGATGGACTTAGAAGGTGGAAGCTGGATTTGGAGTGCTTCATTACGGTACTACTTTATGGTTCCAATGCTTTTACTTATTGTCATGTATAGAGGGAACTTAAAGCAACTCTTTCAATATATGAAAAATAATCCGAAAGAATGGTTAGTGTGGAGTATCGTTGGGTTTGGTCTCTTCTATGCACCACTTAGTTTTGCCGGAGCTTTTGGACCTGGTTGGCTTGTTGCATCAACATGGCAAATTACGATTGTCGCAGGAATTTTGTTAACACCATTTTTTGCAGCAGATCCATTACATAAAAAACTTCCAATGAAGGAATTAGTTATGTCTGGGGTTATTTTATGCGGTGTTGTACTCATGCAAGTAGAACATGCTTCTTCATTAGGAATTCGAGAAACTGTTTTATGTGTAGTTTCTGTACTTATTGCAGCGTTTGCGTATCCTCTTGGAAATCGAAAAATGATGCAAGTTTGTAAAGGCGAATTAGATGTATTCCAGCGAGTTCTTGGTATGACATTAGCAAGTTTACCATTTTGGTTTTTACTATCAGGTTATGAAGTATCAACAGGCGGATTACCGTCAAGTGGCCAAGTTTTCCAATGTTTTATTGTAGCAGTTAGTTCTGGTTTAATCGCGACAGTACTATTCTTCTTTGCGACAGATCTTGTAAAAGATGATCCACAAAAACTAGCAACAGTCGAAGCAACACAGTCCGGTGAAGTTTTATTTGCGCTAGTAGGAGAGCTCATCTTGCTATCTGCGCCAATTCCGTCATCTTTATCTTGGATCGGAATGAGTCTTGTTATTGTCGGAATGATACTACATAGTTATGTAGCGGTCGTTGTGAAAAAAGAAGAAAAAATAACGGCGTAATGAGACTAGCTCTTTATACAAAGAGCTAGTCTTTTTTCATGGAAAGGGATGTAGAAATGAATTTGCAACGCGTGGAACAAATTGAGAAAAATCCAATTTTAAATGTGTTACAGTATGCAGTTGGGCCAAGCGAAACTAGCTTAAAGAAAGCAGTTTTATATTATGAAAGTAGTAAAGGGACTTTGTACAGATATGAAGAAAAGGCTTGTATAGGTATTGAAATAATCGGAGCAAATAAAGCGAGAATATGTCACATAGCAGTCGCTCCACAATATCGTAATAAAGGAATTGCGTTGCAAATGATAAAAGAAGTAGTAAAAATGCTTCAATTAACTTATATAGAAGCAGAGACAGACAATGAGGCAGTAGAATTTTATAAAAAAATTGGTTTTCAGGTTAAAAGTTTAGGAGAAAGATATCCGGGGATTGAAAGATTTCATTTGTATTTTAAAAATAAAACATATTAAAATCATCTTAGAATATAATATCCGGAATAGGATTTGAAGAAATAGTTCGTTTTATATGTATCCTGCTATTTGTGGACAGTAAAACTCCCACCTCAAAATTCGGCTGGAGTAAGGAAGCTAGGTGGAAGCCCTGAAGCCAGTAAACGCCAATTGGTACGGGGATAATAATCAGTGCGTGGATGAACAAAAGCTCCACTGATTAAAGTTTCACTTTATTTTTTCTAATTTTAATAGCAACTAGTTATTAGTTTTTGACAAAAATGTAAAAAAGGTTAGTTGGTGCTAAGGAAGGAAGTAAAATATGAGTAAATCAATAAATAATGGCGCAATTGAGAAGAAGCGTGCAGTCTCATTAGATTTAGCAAGAGGTACTATGTTACTATTAATCGTACTTGCCCATGCACCGCTTTACTTGTATGCTGCAGATCCTGGAATTATGCATAGGGTGGAAAGCGGAAGTTTCTTTGATCAAATTGTAAACTTTTTTGGTATATTCATAATTGATAACCGTGCTAGAGCGATGTTTGCCGTATTATTAGGCTACGGTTTGGTTCTAGCACTTGAAGGGCAAATATCAAAAGGGAAAAATGAAAATCATGCTGTGAAAATTGTAAGAAGACGCTCTTTGTATTTAATACTGTTTGGGGTTGTGTTAGCAGTCTTAATTGGAGGGCAAGATATTCTTATGGCCTATGGCGTAGCGGGGCTTCTTGTTAGCCCGCTATTAAAGTGTAAAATGAAAACATTAATTCGAACATTTACGATTATCACTATATTGTATATCATTTTTATTCCAATAATATGGGGATTTAATATGCAAGCAATAGGTGATTACGGTTTTTCACCAGATGTTTCAGCAAAAGACACGTATCTAAGTACTATAATGTTACGATTACTTTTCTTTCCTGTTATACCTGTTCTCATCCATTTTATGTTCCCAATTCTTCCTTCGGTAATTCTTGGTTTGTGGATTGCTAGATATCAGTTATTAATAAAACCAGAGCAACATTTGAAAAAATTATATTATATAACAATTATAGGATTAGCAATTTCCTTAATAGGTGCTTTGCCTCTATCTTTTATAGGGACTATATGGTATCCAAGTGTATTTACAGCTGGAATGATAAATGGAATCCATATTTTAACTGGAATTGTTGGAGGATTAGCATATGCAACGGGTTTCGGTATAATAGGGAGTAGATTAAAAAATCTAGGGTACTTTAGCCGTTCATTAATTGCTCTAGGAAAGCGTTCATTAACATTTTTTGTTTTGAATGAGGCACTGCTTGTTATACTTTTATCACCTGTAGCATTTGATTTAGGAGGGCATGTAAGTAACGCTTTTGCTGCATTGATAGCTATAAGTATTTGGATATTGTCTGTCCTATTAGCTACAATAATGGAAAAAAACAATCTGAATGGACCATTAGAGATTTTATTGAGACGTTTAATATATAAAAATAAAATAATTGAAAGACGACCTGGGTATTAGGTCGTCTTTCAATTTATTTTAATCTATAAACAAAATTATAATCTAATGTTAGTTTGTTTTTATTTATGGAATAAAAAGCATAAAATATGCAAATGTGCATATAGGCTTTAGTTTGAAAAAATTAACAGATACATTATATAATAAAGGTATCTGGAAAAATATAGATAAAAGAAATTAGGTGTATAACACATGAGAATGGATAAGAGTAAATTTATAAAAATTGCTACTTCAATTGGGGTGTCATCATTTTTATTAACTGGGTGTGGTGATTATGAAGAAGAAACTGCACAGAAAGAAAGTACCGCTGTTAAAACAGATGGTGCAAAGCAAGGCAATGAACAAGAAGCTTTACATTGTGATGATAAAACTCCTACCAATGAAAATGTAGAAAATGATGAGTTATGCAAGGAAATTAATCCATCGTTTTCATCGTATAATGAAAACTCACATTTACCGATACTGCCATTCGTAGCAGGATATTTATTAGCAAGCAGAACTTCAAATATGAATTATACAGCAAAACCCAATGTAATGAAGAAACCGTATGCAAATAATATTATTCCATATCGTGAAAAAGACCAAAGTAGAACTGGTGGCAGCGGTGGTGGAGGATACTACGGTGGAACTAACAGTAACAACAATAATTCTTCCAATAAAGTAGATTTAAACAAACAACAGCCGAGTACATCAAATAAAGTGACGCCAGATACAAATACGCCGAAATCATCTACTACTCAAACGCCGAAAGTGAATTCTGGTTCAAGTGGAATTGGAAACGCAAAAGCGCCAGCCGGATCATAATACGAAAGGATAATAGGATCATGTATACAGAACAAGAGCAGAAAGAGTATATGAAAGTATGGTTTTCACTTGCGGAAGAGGTTGGTCGAAATGGATTTACGTGGCCGAGTCTTTTAGAGAAGGAAGAATGGAATCAATATATGGCAACAAGTATGTATCGTATGCCAGTAAAAACTTATACTGCTATTTCAAAAGCGACAGAGGAAATTATGTACGTGTTATATAGAACGTATCAATATATTGTAAATACGACAGAAGATTTTCAAAAACTAGGATTTCCAGTTGAAACGTGGGAAATTGCGAGAATGAAACATACTGGATTGTTTTCATATTTTACAAGGTTTGATTTTATCGTAAATGGTGAAGATATTAAATTAATAGAAGTAAATTGTGATACACCAACAGGTTATTTAGAGCCGTCTGTCGCGAATGAAGTGTTGTGCCGTTATCACGATGTGAACCATCCGAATCATATAGAAGAGCATATTGTACAGGCGTGGGAACAAATTAAACATGACTATAATATAAGTCCTATAGAGACGATATATTTTACTAGTTATGATTGGCACGATGAAGATCATCAAACAGTTCAATTTTTAAGAAGCTATTGCTTAGATCAATCAACGGACTATTTAGGTATACAAGATATCGTCGTTGCAGATGATGGTATATATACGCCGAATGGTGAACGAATTCATTATTTATATAGATTATATCCAATTGAATATTTAGTTTCAGATACTGATAAAAATGGGAAAAGAATTGGACTTCAATTTTTAAATCATATAGCGCAAGGAAGAGTGAAAATCATTAATCCACCTGCTGCTTTCCTTATGCAAAATAAAAGTGTACTCGCATTAATTTGGCAACTGTTCGAAGAGGGAGTTTTTTTTGAGAAAGAAGAGCGAGAAATCATTCAGAACTACTTCTTACCAACATATTTTACAAATAAACCGTTTATAGAAAGAAATGAATCATATGTTTCTAAACCTTTATACGGCCGTGAAGGCGGAGGGGTATCTATATACGAAAATGACGAACTATTAGCTGAAGATAAAACGGAGTATTACTTTGAACAACGAAAAATATATCAGCAATACATAGAAATGCCTGACTATACAATTGACACATGGGATGGTCCGTATACTGGTAAACTATTAATTGGCTCACACTGTATTAGTGGGAGAGCCGCTGGGTTATTTTTACGTGTAGGCGAGAAAATTACGGGAAACTTATCGATGTTTACTGGGGTTACAATTGAAGGATAAGAAATATATGAAAAAAAGCATTAATGGTAGAGCACTTTGAAATTAAAAGTGCTCTTTTTATTTTGAAAAAATATTATTAAAGATCGTTGATATATATAAATTAAAGTGGGACAAATTATATAAATATTAGTATAATTCGATAGTGGTATATTTAATGCGAGATGCTATGATATTTAATTTTTTTGAAATGGGGAAAAGCATATGAAGAGTGATCATATTTCAAAAACTACTTCACTTAGTACACAAGTATTAAATCAAGGGGAGGTACTTGCTGCATTAGAACGTTCACTAGCTATGATTGAGTTTGATCCCTATGGAAAAGTAATATGGGCAAATCATAATTTTGCATATGCAATGGGCTATGAAGTGGATGAACTATTAAACAGTCATCATCGTCAGTTTTGTACTTCACAGTTTGCTCAAAGTCCAGAATATGATATCTTTTGGAGAAATTTTCGGAATGGAGTCTCATTTCAAAGGAAAATACAGAGAATTACTAAACAAGGGAAAATTATATGGCTAGAAGCGACATATACCCCTGTTGTAGATAAGAATGGAAAAATTCAAGCGGTTATTAAAGTCGCTACAGATATTACTGCGCGTGAGAATGGGACGGCTAAGGTAACATTTGAATTGCAAGAGATGGCGGAAAATCTAAAGGAACGTGCGCAAGAAGGGATTAAGCGTAGTCATATTGTTTCCGCGGCTATTAAACAAATAGTCGAACAAACTAATGACAATATGAAGTTATTACAAGAGCTTAACGTACAAACTAATATGATACGCGACATGGTGAAAACGATTAATGAAATTGCCACACAAACTAATTTATTGGCCTTAAATGCTGGAATTCAGGCCGCCCATGCAGGTACCTATGGTAGTGGTTTTAATGTTGTTGCAAATGAAGTTCGTAATTTAGCAAATAAAGTTAAAGCCGTAACGAAAGATGTACACTTTAATGTAGAGAATATAACCAAACAGGTACAAAAGATTAGTGCAGGGACCCTTCAATCAGAAAAGAGAGTTACTGAAAGTTACTCATGTATAGAACAAGCAGTTCATGAATTCAATGGTATTGGTGAAGCGGCCCAGAGACTTGATACACAGGCAAAAACTATAGTAGAGCAACTACAAGGGCAAAAATAAGTTCAAATGTTCCTGAAGTTCGAGATTTAAATACATAAATTGAAAACTTTTTATAAGAAACACATTTTAAAATTAAATATGCCATTTTTCGGTTGGAATGGGGCGTCGTTCTCTTATAAAAAAAGAATCACTAACATAATATGTGATTCTTTTTTTCGGTGTTATATTTGTAATTGATTTGAAAAATATTTTTGTTTATTGATAAAAACTACATGTTTGTAAGAAATGTTAAACGTCCTTGCTATATATATTAAAAAACAATTTGTTTTTATAGTTCGCTATTTTATAAATATGAAAAATGATTAAGTTAAAAATTAAGAAAAATATGATAATATATGTATGTATTAGTTTTAAAAAATGGGGGAACAATCGTGAAAATGAATGACATAGTGGCAAGTACACAATTGCCAAATACAATCAAAACAATTACAAATGATTTAAGAGAATTAGGGTTAGAAAAAGGAATGACGGTTATTGTGCATTCTTCGCTAAGTTCTATTGGCTGGGTATCTGGCGGAGCAGTTGCGGTAGTAGAGGCGTTAATGAAAGTTATTACGGAAGAGGGAACAATTATTATGCCAACACAATCTTCGGATTTATCTGATCCGAAACATTGGTCAAGACCACCTGTACCTGAAGAATGGTGGCAAATCATTCGAGATAACGTCCCGGCGTTTGAACCACATATAACACCAACAAGGGCAATGGGAAAAGTAGTTGAATGTTTTCGTACATATCCGGATGTAGTACGCAGCAACCATCCATTAGGAAGTTTTGCTGCATGGGGAAAACATGCAGAAGAAATAACGATGAATCAGTCGCTATCAATGAGTTTAGGAGAGGAATCTCCATTAAGAAAAATATATGATTTAGACGGATACATATTATTAATTGGTGTTGGATATGATTCCAATACGTCTGTACATTTATCTGAAGTACGTACTGGTGCATGTGAGTTAATAAAAGTAGGCGCACCTATTTTAGAAAATGGTGAAAGAGTATGGAAAGAGTTTGTTGATATGGATTACGATTCTGATAAGTTTGTAGAAATCGGTGTAGAGTTTGAGCGAAAAGGAACAGTAACAAATGGAAAAATAGGAAATGCAACGTGCCGTCTTATGAAGCAACGAGATATCGTTGACTTTGGAACAGAATGGTTTCGTAAGAAAAATCAGTAAGGGATGGTTACAATGAAGGGGAAAAAGGTATTAATTACGAGTGGTGGTTGTTTAGAGAAATGGGACCAAGTACGTGGGCATACGAATATGGCAAAAGGTACAATTGGAAGAATAATCGCGGAAGAGCTTATAAGTAAAGGAGCACATGTTATATATTTACACGGTTATTTCGCTGAGAAACCGAACGATGTAAATAATCAATTAGAATTACACCCGTTTGAAGGAATTGTTGATTTGCAAGATAAAATGAAAAGTATCATTACGCATGAAAAGGTCGATGCGGTCATTATGGCAGCGGCTGGATCAGATTGGGTTGTAGACAAAATTTGTGATCAAGATGGTAATGTTCTTGATATGAATGGGAAAATCTCAAGTGATATAGCGCCAATTATTCATTTTCAAAAGGCTCCAAAAATATTAAAGCAAATAAAAGAGTGGGATCCAGAAACCGTACTCGTTGGCTTTAAACTTGAAAGTGATGTAAATGAAGAAGAATTGTTTGAAAGAACGAAAAATAGAATGAAAGAATCTAAGGCAAATGTAATGATTGCAAATTCACCGCATTCTTTATATTCACGCGGAGCGGTGCACTACGTAATTGGACAGGACGGTAAAGGAAAGTTATGTAATGGGAAAGATGAAACGGCGAAAGAAATTGTCAAAAGGTTAGAAGTACTATGTAATCACATTATTGCTTTATAATTTTAAGTATTTGGATAAGAGTGAATCCGCATAGTATATATAGGTAAGCGAAACTTTAATTTATGGGAATTTTACTTTTACACAAATGTTAACCATTCAAGATGGATACATAAAATAATTGGTGAGGAGTGGATTCTATGGAACATTTATTAAAGCAAGCGATTAAACTAAGAAATGAAAAGAAATATGCGCAATCTAGAGAGATACTTATGGGGTTAACCAATTTTACGCGAGACGCAGAAGTGCTTTTTCAATGTGCCTGGATACATGATGTAATGGGGCTTGAAACAGAGGCTGTGCCGTATTATGAACAGGCAATTGCAAATGGTCTTGATGGGGAGTCGCTTTGCGGTGCATTTATCGGTCTTGGCAGTACATATCGTTGTATAGGTGAGTATGACAAAGCAATTACTGTTTTAGAAACAGGTTTGCAGCAGTTTCCAGATAATGATGTGATGAAAGTATTTTTGTCATTAGCGAAATATAACGTAAACGATCATGAATCCGCTATGAAATTATTACTTGAAACAGTCGTAAAAGTAGAAGAAGTTAAAGAATTTGAACGTGCTATTTCATTTTATAAAGACCATTTAAATGAGGTTTTTAAATAGAGGAGTGAAAGTATGAGTGTCGCACTTTCGCGAAGGCGAAAAGGTATCTGGATTGGACTCGTATCTTTAATCTTGTTATCAAACTATTTATTGTATGCTCTTCCGATTGTACCAGCTACTCCGAAAGAAGTTGTTCTTGGATCATTATTAGATTGCATGTTTGTAATTCCAGTCATTACGTATTTCTTTATTATTCGAAAAAGATACTCGTTAACTTATATATTTCCTGTTGTAATAGCTGGTTATATATTTGCAAGATTTATTATTCCAAGCGACTATTTACAAGCTTTTTCATACGTTTCTTATAGTATAGTTGCAGGAGAAATTGCTTTTGTATGTTTAGAGTTATTCCTTCTATATAAAATTGTTAGAAAGCTTCCTAACATAATAAAAAAATATAAAGAATATAAAAGTCAGTATTCTTCATTTTCTTATGCAATTGATGCTGCGTTTGACGCCACTATGAAAAGAAATAAATTAATAGATATCATTGTAACAGAGTGTAAGCTAATTTATTATGCATTTTTATCGTGGCGTGAAAAAGTACCAGAAGGTGAATACGTATACTCATATCACAAAAAGACTGGTGCAATAGGTGTATATATTATGATCATCCATGCGACCTTAATAGAAAGTATCGGTTTTCATTATTTGTTTCATCAATGGAATCCAGTTGTAGCATGGGTGTTACTTATTTTAAATGTATATGCAATGTTTTATTTTTTAGCTGAAATTCAAGCAATGCGTAAAAATCCAATTATTGTTACGGAAGAACAGGTAATTATTCAAATTGGATTAGGGAAGAAAATCATTATACCGTTTACACAAATTGATAAGATTACGTTTTATAAAGGGGAACTTTTAAAAAAAGAGAAAGAGGTTCTTGACGCAACGGTGATGGAATTTATAAAGGAACCTCCAATATTTGAAATAATACTCAAAGAGCCAATGAAAGCACAATTATTATATGGATTTTCTAAAACAGTAAGTCGTGTTTACTTAAATGTTGATGAGGAACGAAAATTTTATGATGTGATGGTGGAGAAATTGAACCATGAATAATGCTACTAATTTTTATCGTGCGCTTGGTGTGTATGGTATTTGTATCGAAAATAATAATATATTAGTAATTGATAAATCAAAAGGTCCATATAAGAACAGATATGATCTACCTGGTGGGAGCTTTAATGAAGAGGAGTCGTTGTTATCGGCACTCCATAGGGAATGTAAAGAAGAAACTGGATTAGAAGTAAAGGTTATAAAGCAAGTAGGTACGGTTGATTTTCAATACCCTTCAAAGTTTAAAGATTATACACATGTACACCATATTGCAGTTTTGTATGATGTTGAAAAGAGTGCAGGGAAAATCATAGTACCAAAACAATTTGAAGGTCAAGATTCTTTAGGAGCGAGATGGGTTTCTATAGAAAGCATTACAGAAGACAATTCATCTCCACTTGTATGTAGTGCAGTGAAGTGGTTGAAAACGAATGAGCTTCCATTAGAAGTGAAAAAATATGAAACATGGACAGTGAAAAACTCCTTCTAAAATAAGAGGGAGTTTTTATTGTGTATTTGGAGACCAAACACTTCTTTATCACTATATAAATGGATATAATTAAGATTAGAAATAGCATAAGGGGAAACAAAGAATGAATAAATTACTAACACCAAAAAGTAAAATTATAGAAAGAAAAATTCGGTATGACTCGACCGTAGTAGATCACACTTGCTTATTACTTGAAAAGCAGTTGCAAAGTATCGTGTTATTTCATGAGGTTCAGTATTCATTTACAATGACTGCACATCGTGCGAGTTTAACAATCCCAAAAGGAAGTTACACCATTGCATACTACTGGGAAAATCGTCTGTACAATTTATACATATGGAGAGATAAAAATGGAATGTATTTAGGCTCTTATTTTAATGTTGTAAAAAATACGCAAATAACAGACGAATTAGTGTCATTTGAAGACTTAATTATTGATATATTGGTACTTCCAAGTGGAGAATATTTTATTTTAGATGAGGATGAGTTACCTGAGCCTTTAGAGGGTTTTGAGGGGGGGGATGTGAATGAAGCTCTTAATGTATTAGAGGAAATAATTCAAAAGACGCTTCCTCAAATGATTGTAGAGACAGAAATGGTGTGGTTAAACTAAAGCGATTTGAAAAGAAAATATGTGTTTAATGAAATTGAGTAGTCTTAAGTTATATGATCTAACTTTTTGATAAGTCTAAGGTTAGATGTATATTTCTTGAGATTACTCTTTTTTTGTGGAAACTAATATTGACTGAATATAGTTCAGTCGTTTATGATTGAATCAGATTCAGTCGAAGGTAAAACATAGTAGGAGATGACCTATGAAAAGAATATCAAAAGAACCAGATGTTAGAAGGCAAGAGTTGATGGATATTGGTTTTGAACTATATATGAAAAATGGTATGAAAGGATTTAGCATAAAAGATGTTGTGAATCATGCAGGTGTAGCAACGGGCTTATTTTATTATTACTTCAAGTCTAAAGAGAATTTTGTTGATGAAGTATTAAATGATTTTATTGTGAAAAATATGGAGTTAATTGAAGAAATACTTATTTCTAATGAACGGTCTGTCATGCAAAAGCTGAAAGATTCTCTAAATATATTTTGGACATTTATCGAAAAATTAGCACCCTATAAAAATGTGAGTTCGTTTCAGACGGAACAACATTTTCAACTGGAACAGAAATTATTTACGCGAATGCAGCCATTAATTCGACAAGTAATCGAAGAAGGGGTGAAAACTGGGATTTTTAATACTAATAACTCATTATTAGCATCAGGATTTATTTTATACGGTCTTAGCAGTATTGCTCATTCAGAGGTGAATTTGAATCTAGACACGAAGCAAGAAATGATTAATTTAGTATTAAATACAATACGATACGATACGATCAAATCGAAGGAGAATGTATATGAAAATTATTATTGATGGAAACAATATTTCGAATGAACAACTTACAAAGTGGAAAAGAGAACGTATTAAAAAAGTTTTAAATACATTAGGACATAAAGAACCGGAATTAAATGATACAGACGTTATGAAAAAAAAACTAACGGAACTAAAGTTAAATCATTCATACAATGAAATGTATGATAAGTTGAAAATTAAACTGAAATTAAGTGAAATGGGTATGCGTATTTGTACTGTTTTATCTGGTGATAGACGAAAATTTTCAAAAACAAGTATCTATTTAGATGGGATTACAGCAGAAGAAGCGATAAATGGAATTGATAGTTTTATGCTTGAACAATCAGATGAAAATGATCAAGTGAATTTATCAGCCTGTCCAGATCACTACGTACTAAGACCCTTTGGGGAAAATGAATTAGAGGTTATCGAAACTACTGGTAATTCTCCATTTCCAGTTCAATTTTTTATTGTTTTTGGTGACGAAACGGGATTGAAGACACCTCGAGATAAGTCTTATCAATACCAATCAACAGGTGTTGCACGTATGAAAGACGGTACTACTATTGGTGGAGTTCGACATCAATTCAAAGATACAGATACTGGTATAGAAGTAAGTCTAGTTGTAGAGTTTCCGGCACTTTGTCCTAATAGCCTTATTAAATCGCATCAAATGCATTTGGCATGTGAGTTTTCTTATTGGTTACAGTGGATTAAGAACCATAAAAAATAATTTTTAAATAAATAACAATAAGGATGTTCAAACGAATCATATGTATTTTTAAACAAAACCCAGTTGACTTATCGGAAATATTTGTATAATATGTACTTAATTCTATTACGTATTGCTGATTGGAGAAACCAAAGGCATTTTATCTATTGATAAAATGCCTTTGGTTTTTTTATTGCATAAATACTGAATCTGTTCATTTAGATGAATCATTTCAAGGAGGCGAAGAAGTGACTGTTTCAATTGATGGAGTATCAAAATATTTTTCGAAACAAAATGCTACGGTTCAAGTATTAGAGAATATTAATTTTCAATTAGAGAAAGGGGATTTTGTTACAGTAATTGGTCCGAGTGGTTGCGGAAAAAGTACACTATTAAAAATTATTGCAGGTTTAGACAGCGATTTTGAAGGAGAAATCATTATTGACGGGGAGCGTATAACAAAACCGAGTAAGAAGCAAGGATTTATATTTCAAGAGCATCGATTGTTTCCATGGCTAACAGTGGAAGAAAATATTGCAGCTGATTTGTCATTAAAAGATAAGTATGTGAAGGATAAGGTAAAGGAATGGGTTGAAATTGTTCGATTAGACGGTTTTGAAAAATCATATCCGAAAGAAATATCAGGCGGGATGTCACAACGTGTTGCGATTGCAAGAGCGTTGTTAAGGGATCCCAATGTATTATTGCTTGATGAACCATTTGGAGCACTGGATGCATTTACCCGAAGTCATTTGCAAGAAGTACTGCTCAACATTTGGGAACAAAAAAAGACGACAATGATATTCGTTACACATGATATAGACGAAGCAATATATCTTTCGAACCGAATTGTCATCATGAGTGCAAAGCCTGGAAAAATACATAAAGTGATTGAAAATAATTTATCTTATCCGCGTAGTAAAACTTCGGAGTCATTCCAAGAAATTCGAAAGAAAGTATTACAGCAGTTTGAACACGGGGGATTAATTCAAACAAGTATATAGGGAAAGAGTGAGTATATGTATAAAAAAATTAAAGTTCTTTCTTTTGCAGTAGCTATTTCTTTATTTTTATTTGGATGTGAAAAAAGCACAGCAAGTAGTAAGAAGGAAGATGTAACAGTACAAATTGGTATACAGCAAGGATTAAGCCCGCTATTATTAGCACAGAAAAAAGGATGGTTTGAAGAGGAGTTTAAAAAAGAAGGGGTTAAGGTGAAATGGACAGAGTTTCAAAGCGGACCTCCTTATTTTGAAGCGATTGCATCAAATCGATTAGACTTTGGTGAAGTGGGAAACTCCCCAGTTATTTCAGCACAAGCAGCAGGTATTGAATTTACCGAAATTGCTAATACAAGTTATGCGAGAAAAGGAACAGGGATTCTTGTACAAAAAGATAGTAAGATTACGAGTGTAAAAGATTTAAAAGGTAAAAAAATTGCGGTAGCAAAAGGGAGTAGCGCGTTTAATTTATTGTATCGAGCCTTAGAAAAAGAAGGTATCAATGCGAAAGATGTAAATGTTATTCAGTTACAACCAGATGAAGCACAGCCGGCATTTGAATCCGGATCAGTAGATGTATGGGCGATATGGGATCCATTCATCTCGCTACATACGTTAAATAAAGAGGCAAAAGTTATTGCAGATGGTGAACTATTAAATGTTTCTTCTCCAGAATTTTTAATTGCGAGAACAAAATTTGCGAAGGAGCACCCAGAATTAGTTGAGAAATTCCTTAAAGTTTATGAAAAAGCACGTGTATGGCAAGAGTCAAACTTAGATGAAGCGATAAAAATATATACTTCTGCAAAGAAAATAGATGCCGAAATTGTAAAAGAAGTGTTTAATCACGACAAACCAATTTTAGTTCCAGTAACGAAAGAAATAATAGCGGAACAGCAAAAGACAGCGGATTTTCAATATAAGCTAGGCTCTATAAAGAAAGAAATTAAGACAGATAAAGTAGTAGACAATTCTTTCGTAGAAAAAGCATTAAAGGCGAAATGAAAAGAGGTTTTGTAAATTGGAGAATACGAAAGCTGTTATGAAACCAACGGGTATAACGATTGGCAAAAATAATGTAAAGAAAGTGCGAAAGACGAATGTAAAAGTGCTAGTAAGAGCGATTACTATACCGATTATCGTATTAATTATTTGGCAGTTAGCCGGCGTATTCGATTTAGTTTCTAAAACAGTTTTACCAACACCATTAGATATATTACTAGCTTTTCAAGAACTTATAAAAACAGGAGAGTTATTCGGTCATTTAAGTTTCAGTGTATTCAGGGCTGCGGCTGGTTTCTTTATCGGCGGGAGTTTAGGAATTATTTTAGGAACGATTGTTGGATTTTCAACGAGAAGTGAGCAATATTTAGATCCATCTGTACAAATGTTAAGAACTGTACCTCATTTAGCTGTTGCACCGCTTTTCGTATTATGGTTCGGTTTCGGAGAAACATCGAAAGTATTATTAATTGCGGACGGTGCATTTTTTCCTTTATACGTAAACGCGTTTTTAGGGATACGAGGTGTAGATTCAAAACTATTCGATGTTGCGAGAGTGTTAGAGTTTAGTAAAAGAAAATTAATTACAAAATTAATTTTACCTGCCGCATTGCCAAATCTATTACTGGGAGCAAGGTTATCTTTAGGAGTTGCATGGGTGAGTTTAGTAGTAGCAGAACTTATGGGGTCTACAGAAGGTATCGGCTATATGATTATGGATGCAAGGCAATTTTCAAATACAGATATCGTATTTGTCGGCATTATTATTTTTGCATTCGTTGGAAAGTTTTCTGATTCACTCGTACGTTTACTAGAAGTGAAGTTTTTAAGATGGCGAGATAATTTTAAAGGAGAGACAGGGAATTAACATATAAAGTGAAACTTTAATCAGTGGGGAGGGTCAATCCCCCACCTAACTTCTTTGCTTTCGCTGAATTTTAAGGTGGGGATCTTACTGCCCGCAAATAGCGGGGTAAATTATTAGGGGTAATTTATATAGAGTATGTTAGTATGCGTTTCAAAATAAATAAGGGGTGTGTAAAGGTATGGAATTATTATGGTTTATTCCGGCTTATGGAGATGGTCGATATTTAGGAACGACAAAAAGAGGAAGAGCAGCTGAGTATGGTTATTATAAACAAGTTGCAGCTGCAGCTGATTATTTAGGATATTCGGGTGTATTACTTCCAACTGGTCAAGGGTGTGAAGATCCATGGGTATTAGCATCGGCACTTGCAGCTGAGACAGAGAAATTAAAATTTTTAGTAGCAGTTAGACCAGGACTAATGTCACCGACAGTTGCAGCGAGGATGGCATCTACATTTGATAGAATTTCAGATGGGAGGTTACTTATTAATGTAGTAGCTGGAGGAGATCCTGTTGAATTGCATGGCGATGGATTATATCTTGAACATGATGAAAGATATGAAGCAGCGGATGAATTTTTAAAAGTTTGGAAGTCAGTATTACAAGGTGAAACAATCTCTTTAGAAGGAAAACATATTAAAGTTACGGAGAGTAAAGTTGTATTTCCTCCGGTTCAAACACCGTATCCACCAATTTATTTTGGCGGATCGTCCGCTGCAGGTAAAGAAGTTGCAGCTGAACATAGTGATGTATATTTAACGTGGGGCGAGCCACCAGAGCAAGTGAAAGAGAAAATAGATGAAGTAAAAAAACTTGCGGAAGAGAAGGGGCGTAACGTAAAATTTGGTATTAGACTACACGTAATTGTAAGAGAGACAGAAGAAGAAGCATGGGAAGAAGCTGAAAGGTTAATTCAATATGTAGATAATGAAACAATTGAGCTCGCTCAAAAAACATTTGCAAGATATGATTCAGTCGGACAAAAACGAATGACACACTTAAATAAAGGTACGAGAGAGTCGTTAGAGATAAGTCCTAACTTATGGGCTGGAATTGGGCTTGTAAGAGGTGGTGCGGGTACTGCGCTTGTTGGAGATCCGCATACAGTAGCAGAAAGAATAAAAGAATATGAAGCGTTAGGAATTGATACGTTTGTATTATCAGGATACCCCCATTTAGAAGAGGCATATGAAGTGGCAGAACTGTTATTTCCTTTATTGAAAGACGAGAAGAAACAAGAAAATAAAATTGTTGGGGAAATGATCGCTGATGCATATGCATTAAAAAAATAGTGAGAAATAAAATGAAACTTTAATCCTTTGGGTGAATTGTCCCAAAGGATTATTAGTTGAACCAATCGGGCATTTGCAGGCAGTTTCACCTATGTTTTGCTACATTTTGTTTATTGCCTGTTAATACGGGATAAAAAACTCGCAAGTATTTCACTTGCGGGTTTTCATCGTAAACTATTAGAAAATATGGTAAAATTAAATAGTAACTTAAGGTACGGTTGGTTGTTCAATTATCACTTCTCCGAATAGGAGGGGGGTGATAATACGTGAGTGAAATAGCGTTGTTACTGCAGGGTGGACTGTTTCTCGTTGCATTGTTAACGTTCGTCGTCGTTTTAATAGACAAGCTCAAAAAATAACAACCCACCTATGCCAATAGAATGTGGGTTGTTTTGTTTGTAAGAAACAAATAGGATAAATGAACAATCCAATCTGCTAAGTTACGTGGACTAGTGTGTAGCCGCACACTGGTCTTTTTTATTTATTTACAATTAATAATTGGTTTATGTGATTGTATTGTTCTTTTCATACTTATTATAACACAGTGTCTTTTCGTCAAGAAAGGAGACCGTATGTTCTGATTTCGATTAAATAGAAGGTTTTTTTTCTTTAAATAGCCCATCCATATACTGTTTTAAAGTTTGGATATAAAATTCCTGTCTATTTACATCATTTACGCCGACAATTGGAGATGAAAGTTCATATCTCTTTTCTGATAAGTGAACGACAACGTCAAATATATCAAATAGACGAATGAAACAGAACAGGCCATCTTTATCACTTAATAAAATAAAGTAATGGTTCTCGCTATATGTATTTAATGTATTCCATAAAGAACTTTTACTTAAATCGCGAACTATACTTTTTTCTTTTAATTCCATAAAATCGGCATTTGATAGAATGTTAGAAATATCAATCGCATCTGGATCTTCAAAATAGCCATCAACAGCTTGTACAGCGAAAGTATAAGCCATTTTTAATACACTCATTTTGTATTTACGGTTATCTAAAAGTAATTCACGTTGAATAGAGCTAGCTACTTTCGTTACACGTTCTTCTTTCCAAATTTCATTATGTAGTGAAATATCGTGCTTTTTACATAGTTTCATAATTAATGTATTGGAATAAAGTATTTCATCACTTACTTCAACAACATCTGTCTCAGCAGCCGCAAGTTCCTCACCATGTTCATTCGTATAGAGCGGGGAATCAATTTGTTTTTTCATTTGTTCAATCTTAAATTGACTTAATTTATGCCGAATTAAGGGACGATCAATATTTGTTGTCATTTGTTCATGGCAAGTATCACAAATTGAGTTTGTGAAATAATATCCACATAATATTTCGGGGATGACATATTGTTCACTAAGTTCTTTCGTATCTTTTCTGCATATGATGCATTGTGTCATTTTTATCACCTTTACCTGCAAATTTGTATGTAATCTCATTGTAGTGTATTTATTGGTATTTTGGAATATTGTAAAGGAAAATATTATGTGAAATTCTTGCTTATTTTGGTACAATGAAGAGAAGTGCTAGTTTAAAGGAGGACGTTTTTTTGAAATCGAAAGTGCACTTTTGGACATTAGAAGTGCTAATGGTTGTAGCGATCATATTTATTTGCACAAAAATATCGTTTCTATTTCAACCGATTGGTATCTTCATATCTACGTTGTTTTTCCCAATCTTAATCGCGTTATTTTTATACTTCATATTTAACCCATTGTTAGTCTTTTTGGAGAATAAAAAAGTACCTAGAAATTTAGCGATTTTACTGTTATATCTTTTTATTATAACATTAACTGCAGTTGGAGTTGGGGTAGTTGTTCCAACGATCTCACAACAGTTAATGGATTTAGTAAAAAATATGCCAGGTTATATTAAAGAGGGAAAACTATACATACAAGATTTATCCCATCACAGATTATTTGAATGGTTATCTACACAAAACTACGTTTCCATTGAAACAATTGAGAAAAACGCGATTGAATACTTAAAGGATATACCAAACACGATTACGTCGAGTGCAACGGCTTTATTTGGTATTATCACAAACGTTGCATTAGTTATCTTCACAGTACCGTTTATTTTATTTTATATGTTTAAAGATGGACATGCGTTTCCAGGGAAAGCAGTTAGTCTATTACCTGTGTCTTACCGTGAAGAAGGACTTCGTATCATTAAGGAAACGAACGAAACATTATCTGCGTATATTCAAGGGCAAGCGCTCGTTTGTATATTTGTAGGTGCTTTTACTTTTATCGGTTATTTAATTATCGATTTACCGTACGCTTTCGTTTTAGGAATTATAGCAGCATTTACAAATATCATTCCTAATTTAGGTCCATTTATTGGTGCAGCACCAGCTGTTATTGTAGGTCTGTTCGTATCTCCGATGCAAGCGTTGTACGTAATTATTATCGTAACAATTGTACAACAGTTTGAAAGTAACATCATTTCACCGCGTATTATGAGTTCAAAATTAAATATCCACCCGTTAACAATTATTATTTTAATTTTAGGGGTAGGTAACTTTGCGGGAATTATCGGAATGATTTTAGCAGTGCCAGTTTATGCAGTAACGAAAACAGTTGTTTCGAACTTAGTGAGATTGTTTAAGACGAAACGAAATAATCGGAAATAGTATAAATTGAGAAAGATACACCGCTTTTTAAGTGGTGTATCTTTTGTTTATTACTCAACATTAAAAGTGTACGGGTGTAATTTTATTATATATTTATTACACATCAAATATAACGATATACTTGTGTGATAGTATGTCTATAAAACTATGTGGAATCCCTCTGAACTATCCAAATCATTTCTTTAGAACGTGCTATCAACATCATAATCGACTCCTTTCAATTTTTATATTTTAAAGATTTATAGGTGAGAGTAGTATTTGCTTCTACGATCTCGAATTTCGTCTATAACCTGTTTATATTGTTGTTCTTGTTTTAATTCCGCATCAGAATAGTTTTTTTTCTGAATTGTAATTGTTAAAAAGAAAAGGTGAAACTTCATGATACATTCCTCCTTTCGAAAGGAATTATAGATGGCTACAGTAGTGACTTTGACGTTCTTTTACATCCTCCATAGCTTTATTAATTTGATGGTCATGCAATATCTCACTGTCTGAGAACTTAGTTTTTTGAATGGTGATCGTTAAAAAGAATACTTTAAATTTCATATGTTTTTTCCCCTTTAAAAGTTATTTAGAAAAGGCGGCTGTAATAAGAAGCTTGACGCTCTTTCACTTCGCCCATAATAGTTTGAATGTGTTGCTCACGCAAAATTTCTTGCTGTGAAAGCTTACGCTTTTGAATGGTAATCGTTAAAAAGAATGCTTTAAATTTCATTAGGATATTGCTCCTTTAAAAGTTATTTAGAAAAGACGGCTGTAATAAGAAGCTTGACGCTCTTTCACTTCACCCATAATAGTTTGAATGTGTTGCTCACGCAAAATCTCACTTTGAGAAAGCTTACGTTTTTGAATGGTGATTGTTAAAAAGAATGCTTTGAATTTCATTAGGATATTGCTCCTTTAAAAGTTATTTAGAAAAGACGGCTGTAATAAGAAGCTTGGTGCTCTTTCACTTCGTCCATAATAGTTTGAATGTGTTGCTCACGCAAAATCTCACTTTGAGAAAGCTTACGTTTTTGAATGGTGATTGTTAAAAAGAATGCTTTAAATTTCATGAAGGTATTGCTCCTTAAAAATATATTTTTAATACATTTGCGTATAGTATGAACTTTTAATGTCAGTCATTTTATCAGTCAGTTGCTTTAATTGTTGTTTACGAATGATTTCATCTTCAGATAAAGTCTTTTTCTGAAGTACAGTTGTAAAAAAGAAAATATGAAAAGCCATAAATGAATTCCTCCTCTCGAAAAGGAATTACAGGTGATCACAATAAAGCGCTTGGCGCTCCTTAACATCATTCATAGCTTTTTCAATTTGCTCGTTATGAAAAATTTCATCTTTGGAAATTGTATTTCTTTGAATCGTAATACTTAAAAACAATACGCTAATAGTCATCGAATGTTGCTCCTTTCTTTAAAAAATAATATAAGAGGCTAAAAAATCGCACAAAAAAGCCACAGGAAGATATAGTTCTCCTACGGCTGGGCGTCAAAAAGCCACAGGAAAGTATACGACCTCCTGTGGCGAATTTATGAATTAATAGAAATAAAGTGCGATTTTCAATTCTCCATTAGGGTGGTCGAATTCATATTTAATTGTCCGAAAAACAAAGGTGCAGTTAACGCTAAAGTTAAAGCATGTAATTGTAATTTCATCATTTCCTTCGACCTCCTTTTAGAATTTTTTCTTACGTTAGTAAGTATATACAATTAATGGATAATTGTAAACATAAAAATCGAAAATTTTTAATTTTGATTAAAATGCGTATATTTTAAAGGGTTTTGAGAAGAAGTATTGTAATGAACGAAATATCGATAATAATGGGGGATGCTAAATGAAATATATGCATCGTAATGTGGTTGTTATGCTAACAATTTTTTTAATTATTTCTGCTTGTTCTAGCGGAGAAAGAATAAAAGAAATATCTGATATTGAACCTGGTGCTTTTAAGAAATATGCTGGGACATATGTTTGATAATAACTCAGATGTGGTTGCAATTCTTAATCATTTACCTGGTGGTGAAACATTTCAAAGTATAAGTTTAGAGAATGAAAGTATAAAGGTAAACTATGGTGCAAGAGGGATTGGAGCCCTTACAGAAGATATGGTTGAGACATATTGGTTTGATGGTAAGGATACGATGGAGAAGAATTTTCTCTTTAACGTTATTTATCTAGCGATTTTAGTACCAAATGCAAAAGGTTAGGAGTTTCAAGTAGAAAATAAAAAATTTAAAATAAAAAGAGAAGAAATACTATCAATCTTGTATGAAAAATTTAATGATTTTCCAAAAGAAGATGATATATGGGATAAAAAGAAAGGAGTAAAGTTCCTTAACGATAATAACGAAAAAATTACAATGCTTATGAATGATAAAGATTTTTGGAAATCTTTATTTGCTAAATATCCAGTGCAGCAGTTGGAATGATGGGAGGAGAAAGGGTGGAGTTAGTATACAAAATTACTTATTATCGAATGCAGGATCATTATTTACCTAAGTTAGTACAGAGAATTGTTAGTAAGAGAGTCATTCTTAAACGAATGACTCTCTTTTTTTGTAAAAGAAATTTATGGAAATAAATATTTTTATGTGATATGGTTAGTTACATAAGTAATGAACCTATGAACCTAAGGTGGTGAAATTATGAAACCTACTCTGGAACAAAATAAATTAATATACTTACAAATTGCAGAAACGATTGAATCTGATATTTTAAAAGACATATTACTTGAAGAAGAACAGGTTCCATCAACAAATCAATTTGCAAAGATGTTACAAATAAACCCAGCTACTGCAGCTAAAGGGGTAAATGTATTAGTGGATGAAGGGATTCTATATAAAAAGAGAGGGATCGGGATGTTTGTTGCAAAGGGAGCGAAAGAAGTCGTACTTAAAAAAAGACAAAATACTTTTATGACTGAATATTTACCTAAAGTGTGGGAAGAAGCAAAAGTACTAGAAATATCCAAAGATGAATTGATGGATATGATTCAAAAAATTACGAAGGAGGGGAAATAGGTATGATTGCACTTAAAACGAAGGATATAACGAAAAAATATAAAAAGAAAGTAGCGGTAAATGAAGTAACGATTTCTTTGGAAGAGCATAAAATATATGGTTTGCTCGGTAGAAACGGAGCAGGAAAAACGACTCTATTAAATTTACTTGCAGGACAAATTACTTCAAGTAGTGGTAGCGTATCAATATTTGGTGAAAATGTTTTTGAAAATAGTAAAGCGATGCAAAATATTTGTTTTGTTAGAGTGAAAGAAGAAGCACATTTAAGTTATAAAGTAAAAGAAATCTTTAAGATGTGCAGCATGTTTTATAAAAACTGGGATGGAAAGTACGCTGAAGAACTCGCTGATAAATTTCAGCTTAATATGACAATGAAATATCATAAACTATCACACGGCATGCAAACAGTCGTCGGAATTATTCAAGGTCTAGCAAGTAGAGCACCAATTACTATTTTTGATGAACCGACTACCGGTTTAGACGCAGCACATCGTGAGTTATTTTATAATTTACTACTAGAAGATTACGGTGGATATCCACGAACAATTATATTATCAACTCATTTAGTAGAAGAAGTCACTCATGTTATTGAAGATGTAATCATCATAAAAGTAGGCGCACTTGTTGTTCAATCATCGGTGGAAGATTTATTGCAAAAAGCTCATATTATTTCAGGGAAAAAAGATAAAGTAGATGAATTTTCGATTAATAAAAAAGTAATAAATCGAGAAGTTTATGGAAATAAGGGGATTGCTGTTATATGGGAAGAACTTTCTAATGAAGATTATTACTCTCTTGAAAAAGAAGGTTTAGTAATTAATAGAATTACATTACAAAAACTATTTATACACATAACGGGTGGTGAAGTGAAATGACGATGTTAATGAAGCAGTTGAAGTTACATATAAATTTTCATTATAAAGCAATTATCATATTTTGGATTACAGCATTACTTATAAAAGGAATCACAAGTGTAATGGATTTAAATGATATAAGAGAAGGATTTTTACAACATATATTAAATAATCCTTCGATTGTAATTACATTGTTTATAGTAGTAAGTACTTTTATTATACAGGATGATGTGTTTCGTTTAGCAGTTTCATTTGGAGTAACGCGATTACAGTTTTTCATTGGATCAGTTTGCTATATCATATTACAAGCTGCGGTTTTCTCATTCCTTCAAGTGATTTTTTTACAAAATACATTGTATAGAACAGTAAATAGTAGTTTAGGAGAACACTCAGTTAAACAGTTTATTGTACAACTATTATTGTATGTTACAATAGCAACTTTCTTTCAAGTAGCAGTAGTGATTAAGAAACGTTTTAAGTGGATTGGTCTTATGATAGGCGGAACATTTTTTATATCATTGAATAGTGTGCTTTATGCAGACGTAGGAATACAGGATTTAAATTCTACATCTAATCTATCTTTAATAGATATCCCATACTTTATTGTCATTTCAATTATATTAACTATCGTCTATATCGTGACTAGCGGTATATTTATTTAAAAAGTATCATTTGAGCAAACAATTTAAAGTGTAATTAAGTAAATATTTTGGGAGAGTAGGAAAAACAAATGAGAGATACATCTTCACTCGTTACAGTCTTTTTATGCATTGCACTACTAATACTCTGGCGTCGTTATCGTTCTATGTATAAGCCAATAAAGGGCAGTGGGATACGTATTTTGTGGCCATTACTATTTTTAACACCTGGTGTTTTATGGTTTTTTGGTCCCGTACATCCAGCTATTTTACAAGGTATAATAGCAGCATTCATTGGGGTTCTTTTCGCCGTACCACTTATAGTTTTAACAAATTATGAGCGAAGAGATGATGGGAATATTTATACGAAAAAAAGTGCAGCCTTTTTAATTACTTTTATTGCACTTGTCGTTTTAAGATACGGTTCAAGACAATATATTGTTGACTTAGATCAACAAACGATTGGTTTATTATTTTATGTTATTGCAGTATCGTATATTATCCCTTGGAGAATAGCTAGTTATATAAAGTTTAGGAAAGTTTGGCGGGAAAATAGTAATCATGCTTTATAAGAAAAAACTTTTCTTTTGAGAAGTTTTTTCTTTTTATATGTAATTGAAATCATTTGTTGAAGTGCAAGCTACCATACAATATGATGAATATAAAAAAGAGAAAGTAGGGGATATAAAAATGCGTACAATTTTACTTTTTCTAAACGACATGTCTATTAATGAAATAGAGGACATTAGGAAACAACATGATCCTTTATTCGGTTTAATCCCACCGCATATTACAATTGTATTCCCATTTGAAAGCTCGACTTCAAATGATGAGCTGAAATTACATATTTTAAAATTATCAAAAGAGATACAGGAGATAGAAATTGAATTTGCGAATCAAATTACGAGTGAAGGGGAATATTTATTTTTACGAGTTGAAAAGGGGCAAAAACAAATAGAAGAACTTCATGATATGCTGTATACAGGCGCTTTATTACAATTTTTGAAAGAAGATATTTCGTACATACCGCATGTAACAGTCGGGAGAAAAGAAAGTACTGAGTTAGCTGCTGAAGTAGCTAAGGAAATTAAGAGTTTCCCTGAAAAGTTACAATGTGTAATTGATAGAATTAGTGTAGAGCGAATTGGAGAAAACGGGAAATCGATTATTGAATTTGAAGTACCGTTGCAAAAAAGCTGACAAAAGTCAGCTTTTTTTATTCGTAACATGAAGTAAAGCACCAATCGCACCGCTATTACCACCATCTCGTAAAAAGATTGGTGTTTTATTTTGATATTTTGTGTAGTTACTAATAATATTTTGAAGGTGTACGTTATTACATAGAGTGGAACCAATATAAATAATATGGTCAATGTTTTTTGTTTCGGCGAATTGAAGGCTTAATGCAGTAACGACTTCACCTACAAGCCCTTGCACAGTTGCTAGTATATCAGCACTACTAAAATTTGAATCTGTTTTGGTAGCTTTTCCGAAATTGCTTGCAGTTAAGCTATTATCAATAGGAGAGAGAATGCCACCATAAATATCTCCAACCGTAATATCTAGTTCTTTTCTAGAACCTACTTTTGTTAAAGGAATCACATCTTCAAAATAGTCTATATTTGTTAACAATTTTGAAAGCCCCATAATAGTACCACCGCCAACACCGGTTCCACCAGCGCGAATATATTGGTCATTATAAACGTAATGAATGGAAGTACCTGTACCGATATTTGTTAATATAAAGTTATTTATATCATATTTTTCTTTTTTTAATATGTATTGGACACCTATTAGAGTAGCTTCAAATTCGTTTCGTTCTACTATTTTATATGAGTGTGAAAGTAGTTGCTGTAATTGTTTTGCTTTACCACCTGTAATACATATTTGTTTTATACGAGTGTTTTTCTTAAGCCAATTTATTATTTTATCTTGTTCATTTGAATAAAATTTTTCAAAAGCTAATTGCTTTTGTTCGTTCAAATAAGCAATTTTCGTTAATGTTCCTCCGGCATCGATACCGATAGTACTTTCCATTTTCATGACCCCTAACCAAGTAATTTATTTACTCTGTTCATATTAGTGAAACGAATTTGTAGGAGTGAGATATCCCGACGAATTACATCATCTCTATTCTGCTTGATATATTAATAGTTTTTCTATAGTTACAATCGGCTGATCGTTAACAGTTGCAGTACCTTTACCGAGAATAAAACCTCGTCGATTACGAGTTAGCTCATAATGTAAATCAAGCTTATCACCGGGAAATGCGTTTCCATGGAATTCAACCCCATCTAATGAGGAGAGGAAGCCTAGCCCTTCAGAGTCACTTGTATGTACAAATGGACTAAGCTGAGCAAGTGCTTCTACAATTAACATATGAGGCATATGTTTTTGATTATCATTTATAAACCACTCATTATTTGAAATGAGTTTATATCCCGTAACGGATTGACTATGGATTATATTTGTTACTTTATCAATCATTAAAAAAGGATAACGATGAGGAAGAGTGTCTTTAATATGCATATGAAAGTACCTCCAATAAATAATACCCCTGCTACAGTTAAGCAGGGGAGTTATCATTAATTTTTAACTAATTCATTTATTTTTTCAAGAGAAAAAATACCGCTATTTCTAATGTTTTCAACAACTTGTTGTAACACTTCTTTATCTTGAACAAGTGCAATACGTACAAAGCCTTCTCCATGAGGTCCAAATGCATGACCTGGTGTAACAACGACATTCGCACGATCCATTAATGCATAAGCGAAATCTATAGAAGTCCAGCCTTTCGGAATTTCGGCCCAGACGAACATACTACCAGCTGGTTTATCAACATTCCAACCAAATGTTCGGAATCCATCAACTAAAGTATCTCTACGTTCTTGATAAATACCGCGATTTTTCTCACAAAACGCAGCGCCATTTCTTAGTGCCGCTGATGCCGCTTTTTGAATTGGTAAAAACACACCATAATCTGTATTTGATTTAAATTGAGTAAGTGCACGAACAATTTCTTCGTTTCCAATCATATATCCAATACGGCTACCTGCTAAACTATAACTTTTTGATAAAGAGTTGATTTCTACTCCAACTTCTTTAGCACCAGGTACAGAGAGGAAGCTAATTGGTTTATTGCCATCAAAATAAAATTCAGCATAAGCAAAATCATGGACAACAATAATGTTATGCTTTTTCGCAAATGCGATTACCTCTTTAAAGAAATCTGCATGAGCCATTGCTGGAACTGGATTCCCTGGGAAGTTTAAAATCATCATCTTTGCTTGATCAGCAATATCTTCGGGGATAGCTGCTAAATTAGGTAAGAATTCATTTTCTTTCTTTAATGGCATGTAGTAAGATGTTGCACCAGCCATTTGAATTCCAGTTTCATAAGCTGTATATCCTGGATCCGGAACTAATATAATATCTCCCGGATTTGCATAAACCATAGGTAAGTGAACGAGTCCGTCCTGTGAACCCATTAATAATAAAACTTCTTTATTGGCATTTAATTTAACGTTATGAGTGTTGTTGTAATATTCAGTTACAGCTTCGTGAAATTCTTGAATACCACTTAATGTGTATCCGTAGCTTTCTTTTTTACTTGCTGTATGTACCATTTCTTCTCTTACGAAGTCAGCAGGCGGCATATCAGGATTCCCGATACTTAAATCAATCATTTTGTGACCTGCTGCAATTTTTTCTTTTTTATAAGCCCCTAATTCACTAAATATAGAAGATTGGAATGCTTTCATTCTAGTTGCTAACGTGTAAGTCATCAAAACCCCTCCTAAAAACAGTGTTTTCTTTCTGCGTTTTTAATTATTCTGAAAACACATGTTTACATTTTATCATTTTTTTATGAAAATTAAAACGATTGACAAATTTAGAGGGAGGATTAGTCTTTTTTGAAAGGGCGTTGTAAATAAGGATTGGTTAACTGAATTGTTTATTATATATTTCTATACGGTTTAGGATGTTTTATAGTTTTTATTAAGTATATCCCGCATATTTTGGATGAAAAAGAACATGAAAACGAGGCCTAATATACCACTAAGCCAATAGTATGAATTTCCTGTCGAGAATCTTTCATAAAATGAAAGTGCACTCCATAGGATTAGGATAATGGAACAGATTGTTGATACAATTAATGAACTTAAACTTCTCAAAAAAAGCACCTCGCATTAAAATATTGTTATTATATAATACTACATTTAAATTTAAAGATTTAAAAGAGGGAAATGTTTTTGGGGAGGTTTTGTAAATTAAAAATAACGCAGAAAATATTTTCTGCGTCTTATATGAAGTGTAATCATTTCTTTTTATATGTACATAACTTTTCCACTGCATAAAAGTATACATTTAATTTGCCATCGACAACTTTTAAAGTTTGATCCGATGTAAATGAGTTACCATAATCAATGTGATATACATTAGAATTCTTTACAAATGAGCCTTTGTATAAATCTTCTTTTTCCTTTGATGTTTGCATCTCAACTAAATATTGAACAATTTTTTCTTTCTTTTCTTCTTTTACAACTGTTTCAAATTTATAAGATGCAGGGCAAAGACCATTTTTGTTGTCAACGACTTCCCAAGAACCGTATATATCATTATTGCTACATCCGCTAAGTAGAACGATGAATATTGGAATAATTAATAGAATCTTTTTCATTTTGTACTCCTTTCTTTTCATTTTCAATAAACGTGCGAATACGATACAAATATTGTAATAAATAAAGTTTAAATTTTTATAAAGAATTATTTAATTTCACATAAAAATTTTGGGAGAATTGAAAAAGCATGAATCTAGTATAAAGTCAGATTCATGCAGAGTACTATAGCCTATGTTATGTCTCTTTTGAGGAAAAATAATGAGGAAAGTAGGATCATTATTCCATTTAAAATATATATAATTGCAACAATGAAGGCTAGCCCACCTGCGCCAAATCCAGCTTTATCAAATATAGAAGCGAATGCTAAGGTAGCAAAAAAAACAATAGGAGTTATCAGTAAAAATATGAAACCTGCGATAATTCTTCTTTTAAAGTTATGTCCAGATAAGGAAATAGCTAAAAAGTTTATGATGCTAAACAGAGCTAATACAAAAATAAAGATACTAAATAACTGCATAACATCAGACAATTTCGCACCTCCTGTATATATCATGTTAGTATACTGTATTCGAAAGCGAAAGAGGGTACTCCTTTAAATAATTACAATAAACGTAATAAATAAGGCTTTATATAACAAAGACGCATGGATTAATCAAATATGATCCATGCGTCTTTGTTTATGTTATAAATTCGCAGATTGCGAAGGTTGTTTTTCATATTGTTTCTGTTTAGATAATGAAATGAAAATAATTAATAATGAAATCACACCGAAAATGAGAACCATATATTGCAATCCAATCGTATCTAAGAAGAAGCCTGTGCCGAGTAAGACAATTTGGAACATAACTCTCTCAAACATATTACGGAATGAGAAGAGACGACCATGATAGCTTTTTTCCACTTTCGTTTGGAAAATTGTCGACATAATAGGGAAGAAGCAACCAACACTAAAACCAAATAAACCAAATGATGTAAGAGACATCCATTTTATATCGCTAAAGAACAAGGAAAGATGTGCAAAAGCGGTACAAACAGCGAAGAAATATAATAATTTTTCAGGTTTGAAATGGTCAGATAAACGTTTAATAACGAAGGCCCCTAACATAAATGCTACACCTTCAATGGTATATATAAAGCCTTTAATCGTTGGATCATGTTGCATTTCACTAATGTTGATTACCATTAAATTAAATCCGGCTATAAATAATAGAGGGATAATACTTAATATAAGTGCTGTAAAAGCAATAGGAATTCCTTTTAAAATACGAAAGACTTCCATAAAGCTATTATCTTTCGCAGCTTGTTTACTTGGTGTTGTTGATTTCTTATCTTCGAATTGTAGGAAGAAAGTTGAGAGGAATAATAAAGCGTATGCTGCCATTGAGAAGGCATACATATACTGTAAACTCATTACAACTAAAAGAATTCCACCTAGTGAAGTACCTGCAATACGAGCGATTGTACCTACATTCATATGTACACCGTTCATCTGTAATAACTCATGCTCACGTACGATGAGTGGAATTACAGATTGTAATGCAGGGAAGTAAAATGCTGCAGAAATTTGAAGAGCAACCATAAATGCAATCATAAAGGCAATACTTTCAAATTGGATAGCGAAAAACATAAAAATAACACTAATAACGCGACCGAACCCAGCATAAAGAAGAACTTTTTTCTTTTCATATTGATCGATAATACGACCGGCCATAGGACCAACTAGTACACCAGCTAATAGTCCGATGAATAATATAACTGATTTCATGAAATCAGAAGGGACATATTTTTGCATAAATTCAAGGTTGCCAAGAATACCAAGCCATAGCCCTAGACCAGCAATAAACTCCCCAATTAACACAATCCAAACATTTTTATTACGCCACATAATGTAAAACCTCTCCGTCTTTTAAAATGAAAAACTCGTATATAAAACCTCCTTATTTTATGTATAATTTATAACGAACTTTTTTAGAGTCAGAGTCTATATTACGTGTTTCATGAGTGGATTTCAATCTTTTTGATTTGTCAAAAATTTGATGTGTTAATAGATGAAACAAGTAAGTCAAAATGCATACAACCAATGATTACATATTCATTGAAATTAAGGATAAATAAAATAAAAGCATCAAGAAAATATCACAATTAAATGATATTTTTCTTGATGCTTTTAATACATCAGGCTGAATATTCTTCTTTACGTACTTCGAAAAATTCATTACGACGTAAGTAATTATAAACTTTCTCGGAAACCTTTTCTTCTTCAGACATTAAGAAACGATGATCAAAAGCATAGAATGATTGACCTTTAATTAATTTTACGTAGTATATTTTACACGCCTCCTCTAGCATAATTGGAACTTAATTGATATTATGATGGCCTATATGCTTGTTAATCATACTTGGAGTTTCAAAGGATAGGAACTAAACAAATTACAAAACATTACAAAATTGTAATGTTTTTGTCACGTTTTCCGATAGTTAAAAATAACCAATCTCTTCTATACTACAAATAAGTTACATAAAATAAGGGGGTAAAAAGATGGATGAAGTAATTGGAGAAGTTGTAGCAGGTATTTGTGAATTTGTAGTTGAAGTAACGGCAGATGCTATTGGGAATTTAGTTTCCGGGAATGATGAGGAAAAAGAAACATTATAATAGTTTGTAAAAGTATACAGATGATCCAAATATAAAGGTTGATTTCTAAAAGGGAGTCAGCTTTTTTATTTTTTACATTATATTAATTTTATTTGAATATTCATTTGTTATTATGTTTGTGAAACTCATAAAGGAGGTGAATAAATAAAGATGTCGAATTTAGGATCTGATTTATCTAATTCTTGTTTAATTATGGCGAATGTAGACGAAAGGGAATATCATTTTATTATACGTGAACATCCGATTTTAGGGAAAATTATATCGCTACTTGAAAATGGAAAAGAATATGGTTTAATAGATAAACAAATCGCTAATAAAGATAATTTTATTAAATCGGAGCTTATTAAATTAGATTATTTTAACATAGATGTTCTACAGCATACACCTGGATGGATATGGATTGGTATGGATCAATTTGGTTTACATGCTCGTGAGGCTACTTATAACGAAGTAGACGTTATTATGAAGTTGAAAGAGGATTTATATTATATAGATGTATATGAAAAAGTAAAAATGTAATAAATATTTAGTCAGGTTAGGGGACAAGTTCCCGTAGCCTTTTTTGTTTAGTAATAAAACGTAACATTAATATTATATCGATGATAGGACAGCATGATAAGAAGTAAGCTGAAAAGAGGATTTGAAAATACATAAAGAGAACTTTAATTATTACATGAATCTTATATGTAAGTAACAATAGAAAGAAGATGATAAAATGAGTAAAGAAGAGCTTGTAAAACAACAGTTTGGTAATAATGCGGAAAAGTATGTAAAAAGTAAAATTCATGCAAAAGGACCGGATTTACAATATGTAGTTCAACAAGTAGAGTCTCGTCATAATAATCGTCTTCTTGATATTGCTACTGGCGGTGGACATGTTGCGAATGTATTAGCTCCATTGTTTAAAGAAGTAGTTGCCTTAGACTTAACAGAAAAAATGTTAGAGAATGCAAAAAACTTTATTATAAGTAATGGATATGAAAATGTATCTTTTGTCGCTGGAAACGCTGAAAGTTTACCGTTTGCCGATAGTTCTTTTGATACGATTACATGCCGAATTGCAGCACATCATTTTACGAATCCAGCTCAGTTTATTTATGAAGTAAATCGTACGTTAGAACATAATGGATTGTTTATTTTGATAGATAATGTTTCACCGGAAAATAATGAATTTGATACATTTTATAATTTTATAGAAAAAAAGCGAGATCCGAGTCATGAACGAGCGCTGAAAAAAACAGAATGGATTACCATGTTAGAAAAAAACGGTTTGCAAATGCAATCATGCCTTACTTTTGACAAGAAATTTGAATTTGACTGGTGGTGCGATATGATGAATGTACCTTTGCAGAAACGTATGAAATTAACAGAATGTATGATGAAAACACCAGTTGAAATGCAAGAATTCTTTAATATTCAAATTGAAAATAATAAAATAAATTCGTTTTATACTGAAATGGCATTGTTTGTATGCAAAAAAAGCGCGACATTAAAAAGATAAATTTCTTGCAGTCTTTTCAAAGTACGTTATACTTAGTACAGAGAAAATGAGAATTGAGGAAATATAATAATGATTCGCGTACGTATTGAAGGAACTGAAGAAGAAATGCTTGAATTTATGGAGAAAATTCCAGATATTCCTGGATTTGAAAAAACACATATGAGAGAACCGAGAAAAGGAAATAATCCAAAATACGATTCAAGTAAAAATGTACTAGCATATTTATCTTATAAAAAGATTGAAGTCGCCAATAAATAGGTGGCTTTTTTAGTTTGTACCGTTTCACAGCCTTGTCTTTTTCACATAATAATAGTAGTAGACTATGCTGAAGAGGGGTGAGGATAGTTAATAAGAAAATCATCTTTTTTGGAGACTTTGGTATTGACGATGCTGTGGCGTTAATTTATGCAAATAAAACATGTAAATTAGATATTATAGGTATTGTTGCTGAATATGGGAATGTATCGCGAGAGATTGTAACGGAAAATGTGTATTTTTTAGAAAGATACTATGCTACAGAAGTAAAAATCATTGAGGGTGCAGCAAGACCGATGACAGCAGAAGAACCTTTATTCTTTCCTGAAATTCATGGAGATCACGGTTTAGGTCCAATTATTCCACCTGATATGAGGATTTGTAAACGGGAAAATTTTTGTGAATTAATTAAATTAATTGAGCCTTGTCCAGAAGATATCATTATTGTAGCGACAGGACGATTAACAACATTGGCAACGTTATTTTTATTATATCCAAATGTCATGGATAAGGTATGTTCGTATTATATTATGGGTGGTGCTTTTTTATTTCCTGGTAACGTTACTCCTGTATCAGAAGCGAATTTTTATGGAGATCCAATCGCCGCAAATATTGTTATGAAGTACGCAAAGAATGCGACTATTTATCCGTTAAATGTAACACAAGACGCTCTAATTACTCCTGAAATGTTGGATATGATTAATAAAGAAGGAACAGGGCAGGCAAAACTCATTAAACCAATGATCGATTTTTATTATGAGAACTTTTATAAAAAAGAATACCCGGGTATTGCTGGAAGTCCAATTCACGATTTACTTCCGTTCATTTCTTTTATAAATGATGATATTTTTGAATATAAAAAATCTGCAGTTTGGATTAGTACGACAAATGACGTAACAAGAGGACAAAGTGTGGCAGACTTTAGAAAAATAGCTGAGCCGACAACGTTTGATAATAGGCCTATCCAAAAAATTGCAGTTGGTTTTAACTATCTGGCTTTTAAAGAAGAATTTATGCGAACGATATTAAAGCCTGATTGTCCTTAATATGTGGAACTGTATAAATTGTCAGTTCAAAAAAGATCGTTCACTGTTTTGAACTAACTTAGTGGTTAAGCTGTATGAATAACTTATGGAAAATGTAACATAACTAATGGTAAGCAATTGTTTCTAATTATATTTTGATTGGTGAAATATAAAGGAGGTTATCATATGATTTGGTCTTTAATCGTTGGTGGTTTATTAGGATGGTTTGCAAGCTTAATTACTGGAAGAGACGTACCAGGTGGTGTAATTGGTAATATTATTGCTGGTATTATCGGTTCTTGGGTTGGTACGAAATTACTTGGTAGTTTTGGCCCTGTAATAGGCGGGTTTGCAATTATTCCAGCTTTAATCGGTGCGATTATTTTAATTTTCATCGTAAGCTTTTTATTACGAGCAATGCGGAAATGAATGTACGGACTGTTTACATTTGTAAGCAGTCCTTTTTATATGTTATGCTAGTATTATACAATCAGGAGGTGTCAGCATTGAAAACATTTACAGTAAATTTCCATCAAGAAGATAATGCTAAAGCGACAACAGTACATAAATTAAGTGAAGAGGACTTCAATAAAGCAACAGAAAAAGGCACTCGTCATCTATTTGATTTAGATACAAACGTTGGATTCTTCGTATTCTTTGATGCAGAAGATGCAGAAGGTAATGATCAATACTTAATGTTACAATACGAAGGGGATCATGAAGAGCCAACTGCGTGCTACGGATTTGATTTAAAATTATACTATCAATTTTTAGCACTATACTTAAATGATCTTGAATTCCACGGTGAAACAGATGAGGAAGAGGAAGAGTATGGCCCAATTCATCATTTAGCTCACTTACTTTATCATATTGTTGAAGATGGTAAATCAATCGAAGTGTAAAAATACATATGTAAAGCTGTCCTTTTTGGGCAGCTTTTTTTATTATTATAATAAATGTTATGATTTGCATAATGGTAAATGGATTTCTGATGGTGATAAATGGTTTGATTAAACAGAAAAAGCAACAAAGAAGACTCATCTTTCTTTGTTGCTTTTTCTACGTTTCAGGAAGGATTGCAGTGTAAATGGCGAGAAGGGATATATAAGGAGATGGAAAAAATGATAAATAATACAATTCCAAGTTTTTTAAAATTATGGGAAAGTAACGATGTAGAATTAGCAGTCCTCAACCAATACTTTACTTCGTATCCAGAGATATTTGAAGAATACTTTAAGTATCATTGTCCACATACGAGAGAACGAGTTTCTAATGCCATTAAACAATATCCCGCAAAAATAGAAGAAATTCGTATCATTGCAGAAACATTACCGACTATTATTCAAGAAATAACGAATGAATATCATTATAAATATAACTTTGATGTAAATATGAATTTTCATCTATTTGTTGGAGCTTTTGGCTCTAATGCATTTGTAGAAAGGGAAATTATTGGAGACATATTTTTTGCGGCAGAAAAATTATCTCCAGATGTAAATCACCTTCGTGTTATTGTCGCTCACGAAATAGGACATATATATCATAATGTTATGTTACACAATGATGGAATGGATTGGGGGAAAGCCGATTGGACTGACGGATCAGTTAATTTGTATCGTGAAGGTGTTGCAACATATTTATCAAAGCAAATTATGAGAGGTTTAAATGAATCAGTGTACTACTCATATAACAATGATGGCGAACGTTGGTTACAATGCTATATAGAAAATGAAGAACAAATAAAGAATCGTTTTTTGGAAGATTATATAGAAGGATGGACGTTTGAAAAAGAGAAAGAGTGGTTTCGGTTATCTGGAGGACAGTATTTTGGATACAACCGACTCGGTTATTTTTTAGGAACAGCTTTTGTAGAATATGTTGTACAAGTATTGGGAGAGAGTGAAGCATTTACTTTTTGGAACAAACACAATTTGAAAAGCGGTGTCATGGATTGGTTATCGAAAGGAATAAGATTATAATAGGGGGGCTGAAATGTATGAAAGTGTATGTAAAGATAGCTATGTTATTTCTCGCTTTTACATGCATATTTGCATTAGTAGCATGTAAAGGGACAGACGAAAAAAAGGAAACAAACCCAACCTCGGAAAATAGTAAAAACGAACAAAATAATTCTTCTGAAGAAAAGAAAGAGCCTGAAGTAAAATCAAATAATGAAGGATCAGAAAAAACAAAGACAGATTCAAGCACGAAAGATACAGTTATAAATCAAAAATCAATTAACCACATTAAAGATTTGTTTGAACTAGCGAAAGAAGGAAAAGTACCTAATGTTCCGTTCGCAGCACATACAGGTGATATTGAAGAAATAGAAAAAGATTGGGGTAAAGCAGATAAAACGGAACAAGCAGGCAACGGAATGTACGCTACCTTTACAAATAAAAATGTTTCCTTCGGTTTTAATAAAGGATCACAAGTTTTTGATGTACGCTCCTATCATGCAGAGCTAAAATTAATTACATTACAAGAAATAGAGAAAGCATTAGGAAAACCAGCTTCAGTTAAAGTAAATGGGGAAGATAAAATATACGTATATAAAGTAAACAATCAGTTTGAGTTAAAATTCATTATTCCAAAATCGACTGGTAAGGTAAATCATATTTCGGTATTTTCACCAGAAGATAGTATTAATAAAATGGCAGGGTAATAAAAAAGGGTGTCACAAAAGTCTCGAGACTTTTGTGACATCCTTCTTTTTATAAAGAAAGCATCCTATAAAATATGAGGGGTATGCTCCGAAACGTCTTTATTTATTTTATTACGTTCTACATTATGAATAAACAGTGCTTGAATAATCCCTCCCATTATTAAGAAACAAGCGCAAATATAAAATAGCATGCTACCGTTTAGTTTACTTAATAAAACCGCACCAAGTACAGGACCGCACGTACGAGATATATCCCAATGTAACCCGTAAATTGAAAAATACAATCCACGCTTATCTGTAGGAGCGATTTCTGAAACGAATCGAAGTAAATGGTTTAAGGCAATACTTTCCCCAATGACTAAAAAAAGTAAAGTGAAGAATAGTGACGTGATTGTTGCTGAAATCCCGTAGCCAATTGCAGCTATTGTATAGCAGGTATAAGAAATAAGAATAATTTTCGCCATAGAAAATCGTTCAGACCATTTCACAAGGAAAACTTGCAGGAAGATTTCCATTATAGCCTTGCATGTTGAAATAAAAGCGAGCATGAATACGAAATCTGGAAATATATCTTTAGCGAAAATGCGATAATTTGTCTCAGTTTGAGCATAAAAAAAGCTAATAGGGAGTGTAGTAATCATAAGTCCTAAAACGGCGTAATGCTTGCTTACAAATTGTTTTGAAGATGATACTTCAACTTTTTGCTTTGGCTTTATAAATACTGGAGCGGTTTCTGGAAGCTGCGTCCATACAACTACTGCATATACCATAAGTGTAATGCTTTGCATTATAAATAAATATTCAGGGTGAGTACGATAAAAGATAGCACCAATTATTGGACCGATTACGGAACCAATTGCAGCCATCGTATGCAAAAGAGCAAAAATTTCTGCTTGTTGTTTTTGTGTTGATAAATCAGCAATTTGTGCACGTTGAGCGGGAATATATAGGGAACGGCCAACCCCATTTATGACGTAAAGCAAAGCAAATATAAAAACAGATTGAGCAAAGATGAAGCTACCGATTGCAACGCCTTGTAGCAATAAGCCGAGTAACATAATTTTCTTTCGCCCATATTTATCAGTAATTCCCCCAGCAATAAGTGTAAATACAATGTCTGATAGTGGTTGTAGTCCAAAGATGAGCATAGTTATTATTATATTACCGTTTAACATTTTATTAACGTAAATAATCATAATAAGAGCTAACATGGATTCGGTTGTTCGGGTTAATAATTCGCCGCACAGTCTTATAATAATTGGTTTATTATAACGTAGTAAGAGATTGTTCAATATTAATTCCTCCTTTCTATATTGAAATGATAAGATGAAAGGAGAAGTGGAAAAAGGGTAGAAACAAAAGGGGTTATTTTTCACCTTTTAGGGGGATTATGATGTTTATTTTAGATCAGTATATTGCACTATGGTGTACCTATGGTAAAGGGAGACAAGAAGGAGAACAATTAGAAGTAACCGTACAAATGATAGCAGAAACATTATTTTGTACGGAGCGTAATAGTAAATTAATAATAAAAAAATTAGAAGAGTTAAATTGGATCGCTTGGTTTCCAGGGCGCGGAAGAGGGAATCGTTCTAAATTAATATTTCAAAAGCAACCGATGACATTGATTTTAGACAGAGGAAAAGAACTAACGAAAAAAGGGGATGTGAAAAGTGGAATCTCATTTGTGGAACGCTACAGCTCACAATTTCCATCAGTAAAGAAAGAATATGAAGCTTGGGTAGATTCAATATTTGGTCATAAAATAGAAAGGACACCTGATGGAAGAAAAGATGTACTTCGGTTGCAAGTACAAATGAATCTAGACATCGCTTTAGATCCGGTATACGCTACGATGCGCTCAGAATGTCATATGGTTAAACATATTTTTGATACACTCGTATATGTGAATGAGGAAACAAATTGTATAGAGCCAAGACTTGCTTTTCACTGGCAATATAATGACGCTGAAAAGGTTTGGACATTTTATTTAAGAAAAGGCGTTCATCTTCATAATAGAAAACGACTTACCGCACATGATGTTATACATTCATTAAATCGATTTATGAAAGCGGAAAACAACCCACACGCATGGATGTTGCAACATGTTAAAAATGTCCATGCAGTGGATGAATTTGTTGTTGAAATTCAATTACATACGGAAAATAGGATGTTTTTACATATGCTAAGTGCAGAACAGTGTTCTATCGTACATGAAGATGAAAAAGGAAGCTTTATTGGTACAGGTCCTTTTATATTACGTGAGAAAAATGCACAGTTATTTGTATTAGAAGTGCATGATTTATATTATCGTGAAAGACCTTTTCTTGACCGAATTGAACTAATGAATGTAGAGCAAAATGTAAATACGTATGATGTATTAGTAAAGACGCAGTATAAAGATAAAGAAAAGCCCAATAAAGAGTTGTCTCGGCTTGAATCGAACGTGACATATGTAACGTGCAATCTTGTAAAAGAAGGGCCAATGCAAGATGAGTTGTTTCGAAAGGCGCTTTATAAAATTATTCATGGCGATAAAATTGTTCAAGAGCTCTGCGGCGAACGTGGAGAAGTGGCAAAGAAACTAATATTAGCAAATGAAAGCATAGTAGAGATTGAGGAAGATATAGCTAGTTTAATTAAAAGGAGTACGTACCATTATGAAGTGCTACAACTCTACACATTTACAGGACAAGATCACGTAGAAGATGCACAATGGATACAGAAAGAGTGTGCGAAGTACGGGATTCGTGTAGAAAATAATTTTCTTGAAGTTGAAGAGTTATTGGAAATCAGTACGATACAAAAGGCTGATATGATGCATGATAGTGCAACAATTAGCGAACGAATAGAAGATAGTCTGCTATATATGTTTCTTACAAAAAATAGTTTTATTCATGGGCAAAGCAGCATGGACTTTCATAAAAAGTTCTCCCCTTATTTTAAAGAAGAACATTTAGAGAATAGAGTTACATTGTTACGCAATATTGAGGACACTTTGTTGCGTCACATTCATATTATTCCTTTATATCGTAACAAACAACAAGTAACTTCTCACGAAAAAGTACAAAATATAATGATTAATTCACAAGGGTGGATTGATTTTTATGAAATATGGTTTACATGCTGATATATAAGGGTTTTTACGCATTTTATAGGATGCGTGAGAACCTTATTTTTTTGTGTGAAAGAGGGTTGTTTTACACATTGTTACGCTACTTATGATAAAAGTCTATTTACAACGTAACAGTGTTATGTTACGTTGTTATCAGGAAGGAGTGTTATACAGTTGAGTACAGATTTAATTTCAAAAAAAGATTTATTAGAACTAACTGGTATTTCATACGGACAGTTATATAGGTGGAAAAGAAAAAATTTAATACCGGAAGATTGGTTTGTACGAAAATCAACATTCACGGGTCAAGAGACATTTTTTCCGAAAGAAAAGATATTAGAGCGTATTGATAAAATCCAAACGATGAAAGAAGATTTATCACTTGATGAACTAGCAAATATGTTTTCACCGAGTGTAAGAGAAATTCTTTTAACAAAAGAAGACGTCTTACGTAAAGGAATTGCATCAGAGCCAGTTTTACAATTCTTCATAGAACAAACGAATAAAACAACAGAGTTTCAATTTGTAAATATTCTTTATGTGTATATGTTAGAAGAATTACTACAATCGGGAGAGATTAGTTTAGAAGAAGGAAAAATGGTCTTGCAAGTTTTACGTGAAAATTATGAGGCGATTAAGCATAAAACTTGTGACTTAATCATCGTCCGAAAGTTAGGGATTTCTACATGTTTCTTAGTTTCAAACGTGGACGATTTAATTTTTGAAAAAGGTACCAAAATAGTTTTACGCGAAGCGATTATGAAATATACCGAAGCATTAAAAACGAAACTGTTGTAGTGGAGGAGAAAGTATGCGTACAGATAATTTGATTATAAATGGTTACGGTTCATCGAATGGCGGCGAGTTTCTTAAAGTGCAATTAAATGGAAAAGGTACTGTTAATGGAAATGTTGAATGTGATCAATTTGAATGTAACGGTTACGGTGCTGTTACTGGAAATTTGAAAAGTAGCAATGCAAGAATTAGTGGATCGGGTAAAGTCGATGGTACAGTTATTGCGGAAACGATGCGAATTGATGGAAAAGCAACAATTACGCAAGATGTGAAGGCGAACAGTTTAAAAATTGCAGGAAAAGGTACGATAGGTGGAAATGTAACTGGTGAAGAATTTAAAATCAACGGTCAAGCAACGATTGATGGTAATTGTGAAGTGGATACTTTTTCTTCAGAAGGACAATTTACAATTGGTGGATTATTAAGCGCCGATGAAATAAATATTAATATTCACGGTACATGTCGAGCGAAAGAAATTGGTGGTCAAACGATTAAAGTAAAACATAGACTAAGTACTTTTAGTAGACTGTTTAAATCGGTATTTGGTATGCAATTAGAGGCTGAACTATTAGAAGGTGACAATATCGATATTGATTATGCTCACATAAAAACGGTAAGAGGAAACAATGTTACAGTAGGAGCGAACTGTGAGATTGAATTGATTGAATATACTGGTGTTCTTACTGTTGATAAAAACGCAAATGTAAAAGAAATGAAGCAGGTTTAATGGGAGGGAGAAAATAATATGGAACATCAACATAGTCTTACTGTCAATGGTTCTGGTAGTTCAGCAGGCGGGGATTATAACAAAGTGAAGATTCGCGGTGAAGGAACGATTTCTAATGATATGAGCTGTAATGAATTTAAAACGTACGGAACGAGTGAAGTGCGCGGTAATATGAAAGTGAAAAATTATGTCGTGTATGGAGATAGTGAAGTACAAGGAAATGTAACTGCTGAATATGTAAAAGTATACGGAAATACACAAATGAATAGTGATGCCCATATTGAAAAAACGAAAGTAAGAGGTATGATAGAAGTTAAAGGGAAGTTTACTGGTGATTTCGTAGATGTGAAAGGCGCTTTAAATGTGAAAGGAGATATTGAAGTTGAAGAACTATCACTAACTGGTGGCCTTGAAAGTGATGGATTACTTAATGCTGAAAATATTGATATTTCACTTCGTTATGAAGGAAGTAAAGTAAGAGAGATTGGTGGTAAGAAGATTACCGTTCATAAAAAAGCGAGATTTATTCCATTTACAAGTCATGCTGGAAGCCTCCAAACGTCTATCATTGAAGGAGATGAAATTTATTTAGAGCATACGATTGCTGAAGTTGTAAGAGGAAACAACGTTACCATTGGTCCAGGATGTGAAATTAGTGTTGTAGAATATTATACTAGTTTTAACCAAAAAGGTAATGCAGTCGTAAAAGAACATAAACAAATATAAGTAGTACGAGGGAGAGCAAGGTTATGGTTGAGAAGAATAATAAGCTCGGCTTTGTTGTGGCGGGCTTATTGCTAGGTATTTTAATGGCATCAATGGACAATACCATTGTCGTAACAGCGATGGGAACGATTGTTGGTGACTTAGGAGGCCTTGAAAATTTTGTATGGGTCGTTTCTGCCTATATGGTCGCAGAAATGGCAGGTATGCCGATATTCGGAAAACTATCAGATATGTATGGTAGAAAGAGATTCTTTATTTTCGGTTTAATCGTCTTTATGATTGGTTCGGCACTTTGTGGTACTGCTGAAAATATTACACAGTTAGGTATTTATCGTGCCATTCAAGGTATTGGCGGCGGGGCATTAGTGCCGATCGCGTTTACAATCGTTTTTGATATTTTCCCTCCTGAAAAGCGCGGGAAAATGGGTGGATTATTCGGAGCAGTATTTGGTTTATCAAGTATTTTTGGTCCGTTGCTTGGTGCGTATATTACAGATTACATAAGCTGGCACTGGGTATTTTACATTAACTTACCGCTTGGCGTTTTAGCACTTATTTTTATTACATTCTTTTATAAAGAATCACGAGTTCATAGAAAGCAAAAAATTGATTGGTTTGGCGCAATTACTTTAGTTGGTGCAGTAGTTTCGCTAATGTTTGCTTTAGAACTAGGTGGACAAAAGTATGATTGGGATTCTAACTTTATTTTAAGTTTATTTGGCGGATTCGCTATTTTAATTATTGCATTTATTTTTATTGAACGTAAAGTAGAAGAACCGATCATTTCATTTGAAATGTTTAAACAACGTTTATTCGGAATGAGTACCATTATTGCATTATGTTACGGTGCTGCGTTCATGTCAGCAACTGTATACATACCGTTATTCATTCAAGGTGTATACGGTGGTAGCGCAACAAACTCAGGATTATTACTTTTACCGATGATGTTAGGATCAGTCGTAACAGCTCAATTAGGTGGATTTTTAACGACGAAGCTTAGCTACCGAAACATTATGATTATTTCTGCTGTTATTATGCTAATTGGACTATTCTTATTAAGCACATTAACGCCAGAAACAAGTCGTATATTATTAACGGTTTATATGATTATTATTGGATTTGGAGTAGGTTTCTCATTCTCTGTACTAAGTATGGCAGCTATTCACAACTTCGGTATGGAGCAGCGTGGTTCTGCAACTTCAACGAGTAATTTCATTCGTTCACTAGGAATGACACTTGGTATTACAATCTTCGGAATGATTCAAAGAACAGGTTTCCAAGATCAATTAGAAGAAGCTTTTAAAGGTATGAGCGGAGGAATGAATACAAACGCTTTAGGAGATTCAAGAGCTATTCTATCAGAATCGGCAAGATCTCAAATCCCGCCGCAAATATTAGATAAAATTATTGATGCTCTTTCTAGCTCCATCGTTCAAACATTTATGTGGGCATTGGTACCAGCAGGTCTAGCATTCATATTTATTTTCTTTATGGGAAATGAGCGTATGGTAATTAAGAAAAAACAAACGAATAAAAAGAGTGAAACATCAAAAGCGTAATGAAAAAGCTCCTTTCCAATTGGAAAGGAGCTTTTTCGTATGTACGGATTTAGATTAGCCTTCGATAATTTCGTATTCTTCGTCTGCTAATAATAAAATTTGTGTCTTCTTACCTTTGTTTTGAACTTCGATTACATCGTATGCACCTAAGTCTCTTAGTTTGTTTTGAGAAGCGTTAACCATAACTTCCATAGAATCAATTAAGATATCTTCTTCAATGTATGATTCAGGCAATGCCATATCTTCTGTTTCTAATACACATGCATATAGATTTTGTAAGTTTTCAGCAGTTGGGTTTTGTTCCTCAACATCAATGATGTTCTTTACTGCATCCATATTTTCTTCTTTTGCTTGGTATACTTTAATTTTAGCCATTGTTTTATTCTCCTTTATAACGTAATCGTAGAGGCTACACCTTATTATAACGTTTTTTTCATGAAAGATGAAATTGTTATATGTATTTATAGGGAAATTTATGTGTTATTACTCATTATTGGCGTAATTTCATTATTAATGTGATAAGTAAGTACCTATATTCCTGAGTTAAAGTTATATTGTCCAAGCTTTTTTATGCTCCGTTCATATTATATGTATTAGATAAAACATATAGGAAAGGGATGGAGTGTAAGTGGGTTGTGAGCCGAAACGAAATTATCAATGCTGCCAAAATAGTATTTGTGAATTTTTGCGAAGTCTAGAGCCTTTTACAAAAGTTGAGAGTATTGTAATCGCCGGAAACGAAATTGTTGTATCTTATTTTCTTTCATTTAATAAGAGGAATGGTATCGTATCCTTCGTACAAGAGGACAATGAGGTTATTTTTGTAGATTGCTCTAGGATTGATGCAATTCGAATAGGAAAAGTTTGTAGTTGTAAAACGAAAGTTAAATTTATTGAAGAGGATTTTAGTTTACTTGGAAATGTTTGTCCGCAATGTTTAACAGAGGGTAGTACACTCTTTTTTGACTTTTACAATCCAGAATTGAATTTATCACTACAAGCAAAAACAATTGATGCACCTAGTTGTACTGAATTTATAGATGAGATGGGGAATGTCGTAAAGCAAATTACTATAATAGGTGAAGCGATTGTTTCTAAAGATTTTGTTCAAGTGCCAGAACTATTAAACTTTCAATTAGTTTTATCTGATACGGCTACGAATCCTTTAAAGTTTGGAATACTGTTCATTAATTTCCCTGATCTTACGTTTATTATTCTTTTCGCATCGAGTGGGTACCTCAATATTTCGAATTGTTTGAAAATCGAGAGTGGAACTGGTAATGCTGAAATAGAAGAGATGAAAAAGATGGTGACGAATGACAATAATACGTACAAGTCAGTTGTTAAATTGACTAAAGTATATAAGATTGGAGGAACAGAATCATATATTTATAAGAATGAGTTATAACATACGTATTTAAATGAACCCTCAAACGAGTATTGAGGGGTATTACATAATAAAAGATGATAATCGGTTACATGTAGATTGCAAATTATTATTAAGTATATTTACTGTTAACCTTTATACAGGACAGTCGCTTACTATTCATTAGATGTTATAATAATTTTATATTTACGAATATTTTACGATTATATATAGTTTAATAAACTTTTGTTTATATATGAAAAGTAGAGTTAAACTGATTCCAAAGAAAGCGGGAATGTACATGATATATGAAGCGAGTATACATACGAGAGAAAAATTAGTTACTATGTTCGAGGATTTCAATAACGTTGTTTTACTTTCTTATTTACAAGGACATATGGGTACTGCTTGGGTAAATAATCTTGAAAATCCAACAGTAGCGCAAGTTACGGTAGGGATCTTTACATTTTACGCTGGTGATTCGAATGCGAAAGAAACTGAAGAATTAGTACGTAACATTCCTGATAGAATGTTAGTAATCGTAAATAGTGAAGAGTGGAAAAAGCGTTTAGAAACATGTTACGAAAGAAAAATAGATAAGTTTTTACGCTATAAGTTCAAACGGAATGCGGAAGTTTTTAATCATTCAAAATTACAATCTTTTATATCAGCGCTTCCAAAAGGATACGAGTTACGAAAAATAGATGAACATATCGTAAATATTCCCACATTACATAAGGTCTCTGAAGATTTTACAAGTCAATTTCAAACGGTGGAAGATTATATAAACCGAGGTATAGGTTATAGCGTTTTATATAAAGATGAAGTTGTATGTGGTGCATCATCGTATAGTATTTATGATAATGGCATTGAAATTGAAGTGGCGACTGATCACAATCATAGAAGAAAAGGGTTGGCGACTATAGTTAGTGCAGCGCTAATCTTGGACTGTCTAGAAAAAAGAATATATCCAAATTGGGATGCAGCGAATACTACGTCTGCTAAACTAGCAGAAAAGCTAGGATATGTTTTTGATAAGGCGTATGATGCTTATTTTGTGGATAATAGGTAAATGAATGAATTTGTACAATTGTACAACAGAAAAAGTCTAGAAAATCCTATAAAATTCGTGTTAATTACTCTTTTTTTTAATTACAAATTGGGTATAAAAATCGACTTGAAAAAGTCGGTTTTTATTTTTTAACAATAAGGTGCATCCAATATTAATTTGCTGTTGCATAGATATTATGGAATGAAGAAATTAACAAAATTAATTTTATTTGTCTTAATAAATTTAAGAATAGATTTTTGAAAGTTTCTTCGAAAATATGGATATCCTTTTTACTATTGAACTTAATCAACATATTATGGTGTTTTTCCGCGATAATAGTTAAGAATTTTTTTAATAGGTAAATATTCATAAAAACTAATTATATTAAACTGTGTGTATTTGACTATTAAAGATAGAATACTATCTTTATTTGCAAATGATAAAAGTGACTATGATACAAACCCACGCATTAATAGAAAAAATACATATACAGTAAAGAGAGTTAAAAAACTCTAATTTTTTTATAAAGGAGATTATAAAATATGAGCGAACAATGCCCAATTAATGTACCATGTCAGGTAGATGGACAAACTCAAACGCCATTAAGTGATGCAGCTGCAACACCAATTCTTACTCCAGGAACACCGATTGTAAAAATACCAGTTGTATTAGCAGAAAGAACAATTCAAATTGTTGTAGAATCTGATATTTCATTAGATCCTCCAGCAACTGAGATTAAACGTGTGTTAAAAAATGTATTTTTAACACAATGTAAGTTAGTTCCTGTAGCATTTACTCCAGTACCAGGTACAAATTACCGCCGAGTTACAAGAGCAAAATTATTTGTACAAGGATATATTCGTAAAAATATTGAATATGCAAATGATGAGTGTAATGGAGTGCTATATGATCGTATTGCAAATGTTCCATTTTCTGGTTTTGCAGATTTAACAGCAGCTGATTTTCTATCACAAGCTGTAGTAGCTTCTTCCTCAGATACTACATCTCACTTTATTAATCCTAAAAATGGTGATTTACCACGTTTAGACAAATACTTCTTCGAAAATACAGTTTTTTATAATGAACAACCATATTGTGAATTAGTAAGCGCACAATTTTTCGAATTAGACTTTTCACCTTGTCCAACAGAATTAAACGAGCCATTTGGAACTCTTCGTGAAAAAATTGTACTAGATCTTACTTTAAAAGTTTTACAAGTACAACAAGTACAAGTATAAGACTAAAAAAGCATTGTCTTTAATAAAAAGACAATGTCTTTTTTATTATTATAAAACATATATAATGATGAAAATGAATACGTGTAAAATAACATATTTTCCTGAATTTTATTAGATGGGGGGATGGTGATGAATAAGCCATGGATTGGTAAGGTGCTATGGGATGAAATTCACAAGTATAAAGATCTGAATAAACAAGATAATTCACGAGAAAGAATAGTAAAGAAAGAAGAGGAAGTATCTGAAGTAAAGAAAGAAGAAGAAGTATCTGAAGTAAAGAAAGAGGAGGAAGTATCTGAAGTAAAGAAAGAGGAGGAAGTATCTGAAGTAAAGAAAGAGGAGGAAGTATCTGAAGTAAAGAAAGAAGAAGAAGTATCTGAAGTAAAGAAAGAAAATGCAACATCTGAATCACAATTAGAATCTTCAGTGCGTTCAATGGTAGTGAAAACACCATTTTCTATTATTTCTGAAGTGTCAAGTTTTAAAATATTTCCAAAAATAAACATAAAAAATCAAGAAGCGTTTGTTTTTCAAAATGAAAAAGATGTAGGTAGGCGTGAATTAGATTCTAAGTTATTAACTACAGTACAACAGTATCATTCGGAGGCTTATTGTGAAATAGTTTCTTTTAATCTTCATGAAAAGAGAGTGCTTATGGAATTATATAATAAAAAAGTTATAGGGAATATTGAAGAGAAAAAGGTAGAGACATCTTCATGGACCCCAATACATAGCATAGTATTAGAGGGTGAAAATGAAGGAGAAATAAATAATGTTATAACAGCCAAGCTACCAATAGAAATAGGAAAATATAAAGGTGAAATTATTTTACGAGAAAAAGTTGTATTTAAAGAAAAAGTCATAGGAATAAAAGAGGTGGAACAGGAGATTGTTTTGACAAAAACTGAATTCTTAGTGCCAAAAGTAATAAAAAATGGACAAAATACATTTACAGTTGAAAAAGGGAGCTTATTTGTAGAAGGCTATATTTATCAATGTATTGAATACATATCAGAACAAAGTACATTTCATAATAATGTGTATCAATTAATGCAAAATATTGTACTGGAATTAGTCGTTCAAGTAATACAAGAACAGGAAGTACAAGTACGAATGAAATAAAAATGAATATATTCTCTAAATGCTACAAATGGTTTTTCCTCAATAAATTCAGTGTAATATTTATGAATACTAATTTTTGCTAACGGGGATAGTTACTTTATTATATGAATCTATTTAGGTCTATGAAAAAATAAGTGCTAACATGTTTGATAACAAACTTACTAACACTTATTAAAAACAGACATAAAATTTGGATTATATGTGGTTTGATTTAAGTATTTAATAAAAAACATTGATAATTACTTGTTATAAACTGATGTGTAATATAAAGTGTATTCACTTCTTTTTTTACAGGACTCACAATTTAAATAGTAATACATGTTTATCATAATTTTCTAAACACCAATTATATTTTTTTAGAATAATTGGATGGACGATTTCTTTCGTTGTATCAACATCAGTAAAGCCGTATGTTTTATAAAAACTCTCGAGTTCTTCAAAAGGAAGACAATATACGTTTTGTATTTCTAATGTTTTCGCAGTTTGTATTAAGAATGACACGAGCTTCTTAGCTAATTGTAGACCTCTAAATTTAGGAAGAATAAAAATCCCGCCCATTTCTATAGTATCTTCATCTATTTGGACTAATCGACCCACACCTGCATACTCGTTGTTGTATGTAATAATTGCAACTTTATCACTTTTTAAATCACTTCGTACAAATCCTATTGAATCATATTGATTATTAATCCATTCTAAATCGTTAGATGTGGCCAATTGAATACTCATATACATCCTCCTTCGGAATATTAGCGCTATCTTCATTATATAAAACATAAGATGCTATATCAAAAGAACCTTGATATAGCACATTTGTTTAAGTTATTAGTTGAAGGTATGGGTTTGCTGGTATTGAAATGATGGCTTCACCAAACAGAGGATAATAATCTTGTGAATTTAGTGTTACATAGTCAAAATGAAAATTAGTTTATGCGTATAGAGATCATAGAGTTATTTTAATTAGCAGCTACTGTATTAATTGAAACTATTAAGGAAATGTGGTAATTGCCAGCCTGAGTGATACAAATCGTATTAAGATTTAGTCAAAAACTCCTCTTGAAATAGGGGGAAAGGAAGAGGGATTTAAATATAAGAGCACTTCGAAAAGTGCCCTTCAGTAATGACTACTCATTCTAAAAAGAAAGGATGCAATATATCATATGAAGTTAAGTGTATTTAATTATGGACCCTTTATATAAAAGTTTTATTTTATTCCAAATAAATAGGCGGTTGTTTCCGCAACCTCTTTTCAGTAAAACAAAGCACTACTTTATTGGATTTAGCTTTTAAATTTTAAACAGTATAAATTTGAAAAGATTATCCTAAATTAAATAATTTAAATGCAATTATGTAAAATTCCCATAAAATTATTTGTGTTATAGAAAAAATAACAATAAAAAAATGGTTAAAATGGAATGATTTTTAATAACAGTTCAAGTTTTGAAGAATAGTGCATACAATATAAAGTCTTTTCCTTTCTTCATTTAAGTTTTACGTATATAATTTAAAAGTACTATTTTTATTTTATATTTTTTATATTTATAACAGAATAGAGGTTTAAAAATGGGTGTTAAAATCATTACGGATAGTGCGGCGGATTTACCGGTAGAATTGCTGCAAGCATATGATATTGATTTAATTCCACTCCGTGTTTATGATGAAGCAGAAACAGAGTATTTAGATGGAGTTACATTAGAGTCAGTTACATTATTGCAAAACATGAGAGAAGGCGCTGTTTATAGAACGTCATTGCCTTCACTTGAAACTTTCCAAGAAAAATTTATTTCTTATGCAAAAGAAGGTAATCCTTGTATATATTTAGCTTTTTCATCTGAACTGTCTGGTACATATCAATCGTCAGTTGTTATTAAAGAAGAAGTGAAAGAAACATATGCTGATTTAGATTTAGAAATTATTGATACGAAATGTGCTTCGCTTGGTCAAGGGCTTGTCGTATTAGAAGCTGCTAAAATGGCGAAAGACGGCGCATCCAAAGAAGATATTTTAAAACGTGTTGATTTTCTAATGAACCATATAGAACATATCTTCACAGTAGCTGACTTACAGTACTTAGTGAGAGGTGGGCGTTTAAGTAAAGTAGCTGGTTTTATCGGTGGTTTACTAAACATTAAACCGATCTTAAACGTGCAAGAAGGAAAACTTGTACCACTTGAAAAGGTAAGAGGGAAAAAGAAAGTACTAAGCCGAATTGTAGATATTATGGAAGAGCGCGGAAAAGACCTTAAAGGTCAAACAATCGCTATGACTCACGGTGATGACTTAGAAACAGCTGAAGCATTAAAAGCATTAATTACTGAAAGATTTGGCTGTGAAGTATTTATAATAAATACAATTGGAGCAGCAATTGGTGCGCATACAGGACCTGGTGCATTAACATTGTTCTTCTTAAATGAGGTAGAGTAAAGGATTGATCTTTTGATCAATCCTTTTTCTTATTAATCAGTAATAATCGGTCGATATGGTATCGGTGAAGATAAAATCATCGAAGTTTTGACTGTTCCAAATGGTATAACGAAATCAATTAATTCCTCTAATTCCTTCATAGAGTGAACCGCTACTTTTAAGTAATAGCTACTTTCACCTGTTACTCGATGACATTCGAGTATTCTATATTCTTCGTAGATTTTCTCCTCAAATTTTTTACAAGGAATCTTTAGATTTTCAATTCTTAAAAATGCTTGAATTGATTTTCCAACTGCATCTAATGATATCCGTGCGGTATATTTTTCAATTATTCTAGTATCTTGTAATCTCTTTAGTCTTTCGGTAACACTAGGGCGGCTGAGGTGTAAGTGTTCGGTCATTTCTGTAATTGTCATTCTGGCATCTTCTTGTAGTAATAGCGTTATTTTCTTATCAATTTCATCCATGAATTATGCTCCTTTGCAAAATTGAAAGTAAATTTCTTAAACAAATACATAATATAAAGCCTTATGTAAAAATACATACAATTTTGTATATTGAATAGACTGATAACTTTCTATAATTAAAATATAAATGGAGGTGCTTGTAATGTCTAATCATTTTGACGAAACAATTTCTATTAAAAGGGGAACAGTCTTATATGTCGGAGCAGTTTTAGGATCGGGAATCCTTATATTACCTGGTATGACCGCGAGTGTAGCAGAAGGGAATGCGATTGTTTCTTGGCTTGTTATGATATTACTTAGTATTCCACTTGCATTTACGTTCGCTTTTTTATCGATTGAGTACTCAAGTGCAGGTGGAATTGCCACGTTTGCAGAAAAAGCTTTCGGTAAAAATATAGGTGCTATTATAGGATGGTGTTTTTTTATTGCGGGTAGTGTTGGTCAAATCGTAGTCTCAATGACTGGTGGAATGTATATAGTGAGAGTGTTTGCTTTATCACCATATTTCTCTTACGTTATAGCGCTTATTATTTTAAGTATTTCAATTGGTTTTAATTTATACGGGTTAAAAATGAGTGGTTGGTTTCAAGTGTGTATTGGTGTATTAACTTTCTTTATTTTAATTGTAACGATTATTAGCTCACTACCTTATATTGAAATGAAAAATATAAATGTATATATTTATATGCAAAAAATAAATTCGATTTTAGATGCATCTTTATTAATTTTTTGGTCTTTTTTCGGCTGGGAAGCCATTGCAAGTTTGGCTCCAGAATTTAAAACACCTAGAAAAAGAAATATTATTTTATCTACGGGATTTGCGATCGTTATTATTGGAGTTTTATATATTGGTATTGCATTATCAGTAATTGGAACGAAATCTTATCATATAAATACTGATAATACGACAGCTCTCGTGCTTGTAATCAAGCAAACATTAGGCGGCCAATTTTCATGGATAATTGGATTTGTAGCTTTTATCATTTGTTTAGGGACGACAAATGCATTTATCGCAAGTATGGGGCGCCTAGGTTATTCACTAGGAAAAGAAGAAGTTGCACCGCGTTATTTAGCACATATTAATAAAAAAAGAGAAACACCAATAAATGCAGTAAAAGTTGTAGGTTGTATTGCAATAATAGGTTTGTTAATAAGTTTCGTTTTCCATATTAGTATAGATAAAATTGTTTTAATACCGAATTCGTTAGGGATTGTTACATACATAGTAGGTACTGCTTCTGGAATGAAATTAATAAAGAATAGGTTAGGTAAAATTTTTTCTATAGTAGCTTTTACATGTTGTATAGTAGTTTATCCTTTTATTGGAGGAGTAATACTGATTCCAGTAGCCGTAGCATTCATATGTTTATGTTATGTGAGTTTCAGTAGCAGAAGAAAAGAATATAAATAAGAATGTGTTTGTATAAATCGAAATATTTAAAGATATTAAAATTTTTACATTTCGTTTATAATTGTGTGGGGAGAAACATCTGTAACTATTTGTAAAAATAGGAGGCGGCTATAAAAGTGAATGAAATTGCTAAGTGGGATTTAGATCGATTGTATCCGATTGAGGATATTCTAACTCCAATATTGGGGCTGAAAGAACAATATTATGCGACAAAAGATGTAGCGATTCTTTCAAAACTTATACAAGCTATTGAAAAAGCAGAATACTTTTTGTATTGCCGATCAGCTGAAGAAAGTGTTTCATCTGATCTTACCATATTGACTGCTACAGTAAAAAATCTGAAAAGAGAAGTGCAGCAAGTAATACAAAAAAGTGAAGTGGAAACTTCCGATAATATTAATACTAGGTTAATAAAAGATGAACTTAACGCATGGGAAAATATGTACATACAATTAAGGAATAAAATAGAAATAGAGCACGATAATAAGCAATTATCATTTGGCCAAGCAAATAATATTGAAATGAATAGTGATAATGAAAAGGAAAGATTAGAAGTATTCGAGTTATTAACAAGTGCCTTACATAAGGAAAAAGAAATCTTCGCTACTGTCTTAAATCAAATAGGGAGATTACGCAATACAAAGAGTAATGAATTAGAAGATAGAGTGATTTTAACTCAATCTCTACATGCGAATGGTATTTCTGAAACTGTATTATTACAAATGTGGAATGCGACAGAAGAAAATCTTGATACATTAGTAAGTGCTTTAAACGTGTATAAGAAGGGGGAATCTTCAATTACATGGCATGAACTTATGACAGTAAAGGAAAATAATGAGGTTAATATCCCTTTTTCAGTAGCACTTCAAAGCATATACGATGCGTTTGAAAATATAGATAAAGAATTAGCAGAATTTGCACGGAATGCAATAGAGAATGGATGGGTAGATGCGGAACCGAGAGAGAATAAACCACCAGGTGGCTTTTGTGCTCCTTTCTTCGGTGAAAAAGAATCACGGATCTCTATGCGTTATGACGGAAGTATTGATAGTGTAAGAGTACTTGCACACGAACTAGGACATGCTTGGCACTTTTATAATATGAGTTTTGAGCAATCCTCTTCTTTTTTAGATGATTATTTGCCAATGAGTACGGCTGAATCGGCGTCTATATTCTTTGAAACCGTGCTTATAAACTATCTAATTCAAACAACAGATAGTATAGATATGAAAAAGTCATTGCTTAGTTGGAAAATAAGAAACTGTTGTAATTATGTAATGGCAATTCGAGCATCATTTGAATTTGAGAAGAATTTTTATGAAAAATGTAAAGAAGGTCCTTTAAGTGCTGATGAAATCGAGAGATTATCTATAGCAGCGCAAGAAAAAGCATACGGGAATGCATTATCAGAATATCAGCCGTTTGTTTGGATGAAATATGTTCAATTTTATATTGTAGATGTTCCTTTTTATAATTATCCATACACATTTGGGTATTTAGCTAGTTTTAGTTTATTAGAAATAGCTCAAGAAAGTAAAAGTACTTTTCATTCGAAATATAAAGAGTTTTTACGAGAAACAGGAAAAGCTCCAGTGGAAGAGCTTATGAAAAAACATTTTGAAATAGATATAACAGGTTATGCGTTCTGGGATAAAGCTTTTAGACAAATTTCTAAAGATATTGATGAATATTTGAGGCTTATTTAGAGTGAAAAAGGGGACAAGATACATGAACAGAATCGGCATTATCGGAGCAATGCAAATTGAAATAGACTTACTTTTAGAAAAACTAGCTATACAAGAGGAACAGACGATTGCGGGAATGCCTTTTTACATTGGCGAATTCATGGGAACTGAAGTGATTATTACAAGATGTGGTGTAGGAAAAGTAAATGCAGCCGCATGTACGCAAACATTAATTCATAAATTTCATGTAGATGCTATTATCAATACGGGTATTGCTGGCGGATTACACCCGGGTGTAAAAGTTGGTGATGTAGTTATTTCAACGAATGTTACCCATCATGATGTAAGTAAAACTCAAATGAAAAACTTATTCCCGTTCCAAGAAGAATTTAATGCAAGTAAGGAATTAATAGAGTTAGCACGTACAGCATGCAATAGTAGTAGTTTACATATAGAGGTTCATGAAGGAAGAATTGTCAGCGGTGAATGTTTTGTTGAAGATTCAAAACTAAAAGCGAAATTAATAGACGAATATGCGCCGCATTGTACAGAAATGGAAGGTGCAGCAATTGGACATGTTGCTTACATAAATGAAGTACCGTTTCTCGTTATAAGATGTATTTCTGACAGTGCAGACGATGAAGCGCAAGTTTCCTATGATGACTTCGCGAAAACTGCCGCAAATTATTGTTCAGAAATTATCGTGGAGATGCTGAAAAATATATCGAGTAATACTTATAGTTCAAAAGGAGAGAATGACATGTTACAAGCATTAATTTTTGATATGGACGGAACGTTATTTCAGACAGATAAAATTTTAGAATTATCGTTAGATGATACATTTGATCACTTAAGATCATTACAGTTATGGGATACGGTAACACCTATTGAAAAATATCGTGAAATTATGGGTGTGCCATTACCGAAAGTTTGGGAAGCTTTATTACCGCATCATTCTCTTAAAGTAAGAGAACAAACAGATGCATATTTTTTAGAAAGACTAATTGAAAACATTAAGAGTGGAAAAGGTGCTTTATATCCGAACGTAAAAGAAGTTTTTACATACATAAAAGAAAATAATTGTTCAATATATATTGCTAGTAATGGTTTAACTGAATATTTACGAGCAATCGTATCTTATTATTCTTTAGACCAGTGGGTTACTGAAACGTTTAGTATTGAACAAATAAACTCACTTAATAAAAGTGACTTAGTAAAAAGTATTTTGAACAAATATGAGATAAAAGAAGCAGCGGTAGTTGGGGACCGTTTATCTGATATAAACGCAGCTAAAGATAATGGCTTGATTGCGATTGGATGTAATTTTGATTTTGCACAAGAAGATGAACTTGCGCAGGCGGATTTAGTAATAGATGATTTAATGGAGCTAAAGGGGATATTGCCTACTGTGCAGAGATTATAAAGTCATTTAAAAAATCATATAATATTTTAAAAATCCTTCTTCCACGAACGGAGTAGAATCATTTGTGATAAATTAGTAATAGTTTGATTTTTTTAAAAACTGAGTAGAGGATTATTAAGTGTGTGCAGTTTTTTGCCAATTCCTATATATCTTATTCCACGGAGGAAATATGCTGAAAGATAATTTTAACATTAGTAATATTCCCGCGGTTTTGTGGGGAGATAAAAGTGAAAGAGTTTTTATTGCAGTACATGGAAATATATCAAATAAGGAAGATGCAGTTATTCAAATATTAGCTGAAGAAGCTAATCAAAAAGGTTATCAAGTATTAAGCTTTGATTTACCTGAGCATGGAGACAGAAAAAATGATAATACTCCTTGCAAAGTACAGTTTTGTGTTAGTGAATTATCTATAATTATGAATTACGCAAAAGAACATTGGAAAGAAGTAAGCGTGTTTGCATGTAGTATAGGAGCTTATTTTAGCCTTTTAGCTTATCAAAATGATGTGATAGAAAAGGCATTATTTTTATCACCAGTAGTTAATATGGAACGAATTATCGAAAATATGATGAAATGGTTTAATGTAACACCAGAGCTTTTGCAAAAAGAAATGACTATAGAGACACCGATTGGTCAAAAGTTATATTGGGATTATTTATGTTATGTAAAAGAACATCCTATTAATACATGGAATACAGATACATATATTATGTACGGATCCAAGGATGAACTGTGCGAATTTGAAACTATTAACTATTTTACAAAAAAACATCGTTGTAAATTAGAAGTCATGGAGACAGGTGAACATTATTTTCATACTGAAGAACAGTTCAAGATATTTGAACAGTGGTTACACAAACATATCGATTAACAAATTATAATTTATCATGAACCTGTTAGAGAAGAATAGTGAATATATAAACTAATATTATATTTGAGAGACATTATAAATGTAAAAGTATTCACTTAAACAAACAATTGCCTTAGTTCAATAAGAATTAAACAACTTTATTAATGATTTTTTGAGTACAAATATCTTTATATGTATAGAAATTAAATAACTTTAAAGAGCTTTACCACACACTAGAGTGTAGCAAGGCTCTTATATTTTCATAATAAAATAAAACAACTATATTATCGATTTACATCTGAAGTGAAGAATACGCATGTTACGAATTGAATAAAGTAACAACCATAAAAATGCTCAGAATAAATGATTCTTGAGCATTTTTATGTATTTTCAAATTAAGGGGGAAATCACTTGAAAGATATACATATTCAACAAATAGAAGATTTAATGATATACGAACACGATTACCTTGTTCAAGAAAGCAAAGACGAAGGGTTTTATTTCCTAATAAAACTAATAAGTGAATATGAAAATAAAATAAACACATTTAATAAAAATGGTGAATGCTTATTTGGGATTTTTCAAGGGGAAAAGTTAATTGGAATAGGAGGGCTAAATGAGGATCCATATACAGAAAACAATAAGATTGGTAGGGTAAGGAGATTTTATATTTCAAAGGACTATCGTCGTGTAGGGCTAGGGAACTTGTTATTAAACCGGCTATTATCTCATTCGGAAAAGTATTTTAAAGTGGTTGTTTTACATACAGATACAAAGCAAGGCGATGCGTTTTATACTGTAAATGGATTTGTGAAGGGGGAAGTATATAAAGGATTTAGTCACTATAAAGTATTATATTAGTAAAAAAGAGACCCCAGCTTCGAAAAATAAGCTTATGAAGTCTCTTTTTGCTAATCAATTATGTTTTAACATTCATTTGTTTCAATAGTAATACAGGATCACCTTTCACATAATAAAAATGCGGGTTGTTTTCATCATCGTAAAGCATAATATAAGGCTTTTGATTAAGCGGTAGAAGAATTAGTACTTCATCAATTGTTGTATGTAACCATTGATTTGTAATAGAAACTGGTTTAGATAAAGGGATCTTTATCATGTGACCATCTTTTGGAACGACGTTTAAGTTTTTGAACGGGCCAGTAATGGATTTAGCATATTGAACAGCTTCTTTTTGGATAGCTGGATCTAAAGATTGTTTTTGAACGACCATTTCTTTTTGACAATCAAACACTTCAATTTGTTGATTTGTATTTGCGAACACATTTGTTGATAATAAGAAACAAAGAAGAGTAATGAACCCGATTTTTTTAATCATAGTACAACACCTCGTCTTTACTATACCCTTAAAAAGTTTAAATATTTTTCTGTCACATTTATGTAACAAAGAAGTTATATAATACAATTGGTTTTTGTTTAAAAGCAATGGAGGATAATGTATGAAAGTATTAATAGCAGATGATGAACAAGATATGTTAAGGATTTTAAAAGCTTATTTCGAGAAAGAAGGCTTCGAAGTTTTATTAGCGAAAGATGGAGAAGAAGCACTTCAAATATTTTATGATGAAAAAATTGATTTAGCTGTTTTAGACTGGATGATGCCGAAACATAGTGGTATTACTGTTTGTCAGGAAATAAAAAAGAACTCAAGCGTTAAAGTATTAATGCTTACGGCGAAAAGTGAAAGCGAAGACGAATTAGCGGCGCTTCAAAGTGGTGCAGATGAGTACGTAAAAAAACCATTTCATCCAGGCGTATTAATAACTAGGGCGAAAAAGCTTATACAGCATAATGATGTCATTCAAGTTCAAGATTTGAAAATAGATTTCACTAAAAATAAAGTTTATAAAAATGACAAAGAGTTAGATATTACAAAAACAGAGCTAGAATTAATAAAATGTTTTTTAAATCATAAAGGCATGATTTTAACTCGTAAAAAATTGTTAGATATCGTATGGGGATTTGACTATTTTGGAGAAGAGCGAACTGTTGATACACATGTAAGAAGATTACGTAAAAAAGTAGGAGAAAATATTATAAAGACGCATCGTGGTTTAGGATATAGTTTGGAGGAGCAGAGTGAATAAACTTGGAAAAAAGCTATTTCTCAGCATTTCTTTAACTGTTATTCTTATTTTTACAATCTCTTTATTATTAATTAACTATCTTTTACCGAAATATAATATTTACAAAACGCGAGAAAGTTTAGAAGGTATTACAGCACAAATACAGTCCATACCGAGCAAACAACTGGATGAAGCAATTACTAGTATTGAAAATAAAGGAAATGTTACGATTGCGTATACATTGATTAACAATTCGGAAGATCAAATTAATGATGAGTTACGTATGCAACTTACAAGGAAAAGGGTTGCCCTTAATAAACTTTGGATTACAAAAGAAGAAGTAATGAAAGTAAAGAACTTCGGGCAAGCGAATAAAATATATGATCAAGAAAAGATTAAATCTAGTTTTTTTGTGAAATACATTGCGAAAGACGATATGTTAATTTTGGTAGGAGTTTCGATCGCAAATTCTAATGAAGTAATAAAAACGTTAAATTCATTTTATTTTTATATTTTTGGCATTACGATTTTTCTCATTATCGTACTTGTATGGATACTTTCAACAACAATCACCAGACCATTGAAAGAATTAAGTAATGTTGCAGAAGATATTTCAAATTTGAAATTTGAACGAGCGAAAGTGAAAACAAATGATGAAATAGGGGACTTAGCTAATAGTATTAATATTATGAGTGAGAAACTACATGAAGCGCATGAAGATTTAACAGATCGAAATGAACATTTAAAACGATTTATGGGTGATGTGACGCATGAATTAAAAACTCCAATCGCATTAGTGAAAGCATATTCTATGGGAATAAAAGATGGTTTAGATGATGGTACATACATAGATACAATCATAAAACAAACTGATCACATCTCAAACCTAATTGAAGAGTTATTACGATTTTCTAAACTAGAAAGAGATGTTTTAGAAAAAGAAGAATTCGATATTAAATCACTAGTACAAAGTATATTAGATAAGCATAAGATTGAACTGGAATCGAAAGAAATTAATTTGCATGTGAACTATAATGTTGGCGATGCAGTTGTTTATGCTGATGTAAATAAAATGAGAATGGTGTTTCAAAATTTAATATCTAATGCGATAAAATATACAGCAAATCAAAATATAAAAATTACTTTAGAAAATCGAAATGAAAATATATATTTTCAAATTCAAAATGGTATGAACACTGAGCAAATGAAAGATATCGATAAAATTTGGGAACCTTTTTACGTCTTAGAATCTTCTCGCAGTAAAGACCATTCAGGTACAGGATTAGGTTTAGCGATCGTAAAAAGCATTTTAGAAAGACATGGTTTTGACTATGGAGTATCTACTATAGATGGAGAAATACGATTTTATATTGATATGAAGAATGTTTAATTCAATACTATTAGAAGCATCGTCTATTATTAGGCGATGTTTTTTATTGATTATATGAGAGCAGTAAATCATAAAATATAAACTCGAAAGCTCGTTTGAAGAGTGTTATACAAATTTTTCAAGTTGTTGCATAAAATATAAACTGAATTTTCTGTAATTTTAGTGTATAGTAAAAGGAGAAATATATGGGGAGGGAAGGGTATGGGGAAAAAGAAAATAGCAGCACTATCAGCAATATTATCTTTATCAATTACGTCAGGAGTTTCTAGTATGACTGCGTATGCAGACAGTAAAGAAACAAACTACATAAATGAGAATGATGTGAAGTTAAATGGAAATGTTTCAGAAGCGGTACGTTCAAACACGAAGATAGAATTAGAAAATGGAATGACAAAACCGATTTATTCGCTTGATGAAGCAATTATTGAAAATTTATTTGTAGAAACAGAAGTTGATAGTGATCGAGATGGAAAAAAGGATCGTGTATCAGTAAAAGTTATGCGTCCAAAAACTGATTCGAATGTGAAAGTTCCCGTTATTTATGAAATGAGTCCATATCGATCTGGCTTAAAAGATGTTCCTGTATATAATGTAGATGAAGAATTGTATGCGTATGAAGGGAAACCGTATGGAGCTGTTAATCTTGGTTCATACGGAAATTATTATGTGCCAAGAGGCTATGCAGTCATTTTAGGTGAAAGTATTGGAACTGGTAAATCAGATGGATGTCCGACTACTGGGGATGAGCAAGAAATATTAGGGACGAAATCGGTCATTGATTGGGCGAATGGACGTGCGAAAGCGTATACAGAAAATGGTGAGGAAGTTAAGGCTGATTGGTCTACAGGAAATGTAGGTATGACAGGAGTTTCTTATAATGGTACGTTACCGAATGCTGTAGCGACGACTGGTGTTGAAGGTTTAAAAACAATTATTCCAATCGCAGCGATTAGTAGTTGGTATGATTATTATCGTGCAAACGGTGCAGTCATTGCGCCAGGTGGATACCAAGGAGAAGATACTGATAATATGGCAGAAGCAGTTCTAACAAGAGAAAATCCTGAAGTTTGCGGACAAGTAATAAAAGAGTTAACAGCTGGACAAGACCGAAAAACTGGTAATTATAATGATTTTTGGGATAAACGTAATTATGTAAAAGATGCTAAAAATGTAAAAGCAAGCGTATTTGTTGTTCATGGTTTAAATGATTGGAATGTAAAGACGAAGCAGTTCGCGCAATGGTGGGATGCACTTGGAGAAAATAATGTTCCTCGTAAAATGTGGTTACATCAGGGTGGACATGGTGAAACATCAACGAATGACTGGCAAAGAACACAAAATAAATGGCTCGATTATTGGTTGTATGGAATTGAAAATGGAATTATGAATGAACCAATGGTTGATGTTCAACGTGAAAATAAAACTTGGGATAAAATAAAAAATTGGCCGGATCCAGCAGCTGTACCGTCAAAAGTTCGTATGTATTTAAGTAACAAAGCAGTTAATTTGCCATTAAGTATGGGCTCTGCAAATAAAGTTTTCTCATTCGTAGATGATGCAAAAATGAAATCAAATCAATTAATAGCAAACCCAGAATTAGAAGTAGCCAATCGATTAGTGTATACAATGCCTGTACTTCAAAAAGATACGCGTATAAGCGGTACACCAAAGATTTCAATTAGAGGAAATATTGATCGATCTGTATCAAATTTAACTGCTTTACTTGTTGATTATGGTGGAGCAAAGCCGGAAATTGTAACGAGAGGCTGGATGGATCCACAAAACTTAAAGAGTATAGAAAATTCAACAGCGATTCAACCGGGCAAAGATTATACATTTACATGGGATATGCAGCCTGATGATTATGTATTTAAAGCGGGGCATCAAATAGGGGTCATTTTAATCGCTAGTGACTATGATTATACAATTAGACCGAAAGCGGGCACGAAGCTTACAGTAAAATTAAGTGAAGTAACATTGCCGATTGTGAAATAAATAGTTATGAATAAAGAGCTTACTGCATAGTAAGCTCTTTAAACTTTGAAATGGGGAGTTTATTATGAATTTTTATTAGTAGATACAAAAATGCTTACAACAAATAAAAAAATTGCATTCATGATCAATAGACCACTAAAGGTAAGCCCAGCAAAACCTCCAGCGAATCCATCTCCTACTTTTTCACCAATTACGTGCAAAGTGGCGAAGAAAACAACGGGAGAAGAAAGTATGAAAATACCACTGGCTATTTTCCATATTCGTTGATATTTCTTTGCTATAAAGAAAATCAGTGTATTAAAAGTGATAAGAAGAAAAATAAATCCAATTAATGAATTCATCATATCCTCCTTTCAATATAATTCTGAATTTTCATATGTTCATTTTGAATGGAATATTATACAATATAATTATATTGTATGGAAAGCGAGTGATATATTATGACAGTCAGCTCTTTCGAATTTTTATTAAAAATAAAGGTGCAGGAAGATTAATTGAGTTAAAATCTTCCGTACGTATAAAACGGAGGAGAAAATAAATGTTTAGTTTTTATAGTACACTTTGCACGGAACTTTATGATTACACAAAGCCTGTCGGGTATTCTTTAAATGGTGATATTGAGTATTACGAAGAACGTTTAAAAAATGGTAGAGGAAGAATTCTCGAAGCGGCAGTCGGATCAGGGCGTGTTATCATCCCACTTCTTGAAGCTGGTTTTAAAGTGGATGGGATTGACTATTCACCTGAAATGCTAGAATCGTGCCGTATACGATGTAATGAGAGAGGCTTACATCCTCATTTGTATGAAGGAAGTTTACAACAATTTTCACTGCCGCATAAATATGAGGCAATTATCATTCCTACTGGATCCTTTTGTTTAATTGAAAATCGTGCGGATTCTATAAACGCATTGAAATGTTTTTATGAACACCTTAATCCAGGCGGGCGTTTAATCGTAGATATTATGCTTCCGCATGACTGGAAGACTGGAGAGATTCATACATCGACCTTTTCTTTGCCAAGCGGAGACGGAATTACATTAGAAAATAAATCAATTGAAATAGATTGGTTGAACCAAGTTACTCTATCATATTTAAAATATGAAAAATGGAGTAAGGGACAGTTAGTACAATCAGAACTGCAACGCTTTGCGGTGCGCTGGTATGGAATAGACGAGTTTAAACTTCTGTTAGAAAGTATAGGTTTCTCTAACATTACTTGCTCGGCTGACTATGTTTATGAAAATGAACCGTCAAATGCAAATCAAATGTTTACTTTTGAAGCTATGCGAAATGAAAAATAAAGAATTATTTATGAAAATAAGGCAATCGATACTGTATCGATTGCCTTATTTCAATTGTATATTACTTACATGTTATTACGTTTTCATTGTCCAAGCATTTTTCTACTACCTACATATACTATTTATATTAAAGACAGTTACTATTTTAAATAGAATCGTTATTTTTTGTAAATGATATTTTGGAGAATTAGGGGGATAAATTTTGGGAAACGAAGCACAAGATAGAGTTGAAAATCAAGTGTATTCCAATCGTGTATTAAGATCAGAATTTGATGCGAATTGGGAAACGTGTATATCAAAAAGTGGTTATGTAATTTATGTAGCAACAAGTAACAATGCTGAAGTAATAGTACTTCTTGCAGATGGTTCAAGTAAATTACTGATTTTTGAAAAAGGCGGTAAAGTAGTAGTAGGTGGCGGTGGTACAAGTCATTACAGTAAGCCGCATATTGCAAGAAATATTTAAGGTAGAACATGATAATTGAGAAGAAGCTGGAAAACGGTTAGTCATTCATGTTTAGAGCATAATAGACTAACCGTTTTTTATTTATTTAAATCAATTTAGAATAGGTTAATTTAATACAAATACATCTGTATGACCAGCAAAAATTAGGAGGAAATTGTACGGATAAGAATTCGAAATATAATGTAAGTTTGGAAGAAATATATAAGAAATTTTAAAAAGTATTTCCTATTTCGGGAAATGCTTTTTCTATGTTATAGTATAATAGTGTTTCGAAATGATGTTATTTTAATATACTTCAAATCTTGTTGTGTATTATTTTTATATTAAATTAGTTGTGCAAGTATTTTTTTATATAAGGAGTAACAATTAGAGAAATGAAAAATATAGACTTTATACTAGAAAGTGATGAGGCATTAAAACCGTCTGAACGATTAGTACTATTATTATTAGAGAAGCATAGAATGTTATATACGAACGATCTATTGGCATTATCTAATTTATCATATAAAACATTAACAGATTCATTAACGGCCCTTGTTTTAAAATCATATGTGTTAAAGGAAACTGGTAAGGGAAGAAGACAGAATTGTTATAGATTGGTATGATAAGACTGCTGATTTTAGAGGGTCCATATTGATTTTTTTCAAATGTAAGGAGAAATTATATTTTTACTTTCAAATGAAAAACGAACCGCGATACGTACTTAAATATTTGTATTTCATTTTTGTTAATGTTAATTTCATAATTATCGAAAATAGAAAAATAAAATAAACTGCATAAAAAAGAAATAAAAAAACAATCCGTTTTTAAAATGGATTGTTTTTTATTGGAATAATATTATTTGATATGTTGAAAGTATGAATGATTATTCTACTTCACTTGTATACTTTTCAGGTAATAATTCCATTACGTTACATTTTACAAGTTCACCATTATAAGAAAGTATAACGTTCGTATTTTTTCCGTAATCACTTATTAATTCTCGACACATACCACATGGAGCAACAACCCAACATTTTTCTATGTCTTTATGAGGGTGCGGGTGAGCAACTGCTACAATGGTATCAAATTCATAATCGCCTTCTGAAATAGATTTTCCAATCGCCATTGCTTCACCACATACTGTTATCCTTCCAACATTCGCTTCAACATGCACTGCTGCATAAATATTACCTGTTTTAGTTCTTACAGCTGAACCGATATGATGACGGCCATATTTATATTTTTTTTCAATTACTTTTTTAGCAGCTGTAATTAAATCATAGTCTTCATTATTTAAATGCATTACTTGTAACATATCATATGTTATCCTCCGTATTAAACATGATCATAGTTATTTTGACAGGAAATTTTAACATTTAAAACAAAAGATGGGAATTAGATAGATAATATTATTATGTAAACTTTAGTTTTAACAGGAAAATATCATAATCAATAGAACATATAGAAGAAGGGATACTTAAATATTTTGAAAGATGGGGGAACAGCATTTCATATTGCATTAGCAAAAGGACATGATCACCTTTTACATTATTTAAAACAGGAAGTGAACGTATGATAAATAAATGGAGTGTAGGCATATTTTTATTTAACGAGGTAGAAGTGTTAGACTTTGCTGGGCCATTTGAAGTTTTTTCTGTAACCGAAGCGGATGAAGAAAAACCATTTACTGTCTATACAGTTAGCCAAAATGGAGAAATGATTACAGCAAGAAACGGATTAAAGGTACTGCCGGATTATAGTATTGAAGATTTACCATCAGTTGATATTTTAATCATTCCAGGTGGTAAAGGAGTTCGGGAAAATGAAGTGAAAAATGATATTATAATAAATTGGGTCCGTCAGCAAATGAAAGAAGTAAAGCTAATGACTTCAGTTTGTACGGGTGCGCTATTACTTGCGAAAGCCGGTTTACTGGAAGGCTTAAAAGCAACAACGCATTGGGCTAGTATTCAAACCTTCAAAAAAGATTTTCCGAATGTAGAAGTAATGGAGAATGTGAAATTTGTAGATGAAGGACACATTATTACATCTGCAGGTATTTCAGCTGGTATTAACATGTCATTTCATATCGTGAAAAATTTGTTAGGTGAGGAGAATGCTGAGAATACGGCAAAAAGCATGGAATATGAAATTGAATTGTAAAATAAAAAAGCCCAATTGGGGCTTTTTTATTTAGTAAAGTTTCTTAACAGGTGATCTATGCTCAAAGTCTTAGTTCTAAAACAGTAATTCCAGTTTTATCGAATATACGATAATTTATCTTTTCCCTCCTTGTAAGCATGTTATAACAAGGAGAAATTTTGTGTGTGAAAAAACTCTTCTACAATAGTAGAAAAAGAATAACAGAAACTACTATTTTATGGCAGCATACATAAAAAAATGCAATGTAAATATGGAAATGTCGTCGAATGCTATCTTTAATTGGTTAATTTGTGAGATATTTTTGTGAAGGAGCTTATTTTATAAGAATAGAATTAAAGTTAGTAAGGGATTATGCCGAGGGTAGTGAAAATATATGTGTTAGGGGGATTTCATAATGAGGAAACTCAAGCGAATAAATGTTCCTAATATAGAAGAGCAACTATCACAGCCTAATGAGAAGCGAGCAATTAATAAGAAAAAACTAAGACGATTTATATTCATGTTTATATTTATTGTGGCGGCTACTTTGTACCTTCAATTTATTTTAACGAAACAACAAGAAATAATCGTAGAAAAAAAAGATACAATAACGAATCAAAAAAAACAATTGGTTTCTTTAAAGAAAAATCAGGCTTCTTTAAAGACTAACATAGAAAATTTAACAGACGATGAGGAAGAAATTTTGAAGTTTGCGAGAAAAGAATATCAGTTTTCTAAGTCAAATGAAACTATATTTGTGTTGCCGAAGTAGTGTAATAGAACAGTTAGCGATAGCTAACTGTTTTTTCATGTATGAATGGCATGGTACAAGAAACAATCACATATTGTAAACATGAAGAGTTTGAGCTGTTTTTATAGTTATGGAATATATACCGAAATAAATGTTGTTAAAATTCTGTTAATTATATTATAATACAAGGTAAGCGGATACATTTTTTAATCAACGTTGAGTTTATCACTCATGCGACTATTAAGAAAACCGTTATCCCGTATTAGAAAGGAAGATAGCTGTGTACGCTTCAAATACAATTTATGTCGTAGGGGATGCGAAAGCACCTCAAAATAATCCCATTACCGAAAAGTTTAAAAGCTATTTTGTAGCGTTTGTACTTGTTAAGGAGACTGGGGAAATTGTAGATGCAGATTGCTCAGCGACAATTGCATTAACATCTCAATTCGTTAAATATTTGTTTCTACATAAAAATATTAATGACCCACTATTAGTAACAGAAATAAAAAATAGATACTTCGGTTCGTCTCAAAAAGCACTACTTGTAGCGTTAAAAGATGCGCGGAAAAAATATAATCAAATCGCTGCTTTGTCTACACATTCCTAGACAAAATCCAGCCGTAAGAATCTTCTTATGGCTGGATTTTTTTATTTCACATTAACCTCCTACATGAAAAGCAAGCAAAGGAGGAGATGAATTGTACGTAAAAACATAATTTATTTTTAAATAGTAAGGTTCCACTTTGTTAGACAACGAAAGGATGAACAATATGAAAATCACTGATGTAAAAGTAAATCGTAGACGTGTTAATCTTCACACACCGTTTAAAACAGCGCTTCGTACCGTAACTGAAATAGAAAGTTTAGATGTATATATTCATACTGATGAAGGAATTGTTGGCAAGGGGGCTGCAACCGCAACACCCGTTATTACAGGTGATTTCGCTAACGGGATTGAAGAAGCAATAATTGGGCCGATGCGTTCCTGTTTAATTGGTCAAGATATCATTCAATTTCAGCAGTTACTACAGCACATTCAGATGAGTTGTATTGGAAACCCAAGTGCGAAAGCGGCGGTAGATATTGCTTTATATGATGTGTATTGTCAACACCAAAACGTTCCACTTTACGCATTATTAGGCGGGAAGAAAGATATTCATACAGATATTACGGTGAGTGTAGATGAGCCTTTTATTATGGCGAAAGAGGCAAAGCAACATGTAGAAAAAGGATTTCAAATTTTAAAAATTAAAGTGGGAAAATCTGCTCCTTTAGACTTAGAACGTATTGAAGCGATTCGAAATAGCGTACCAAAAAATACGACGTTACGATTAGATGCAAATCAAGGGTGGAATCCAAAAGAAGCGGTTACGATCATTAAAGAGATGGAAAATCGCAATTTAAATATTGAATTTATTGAACAACCTGTTCATGCGAAAGATTGGGATGGATTAAAGTACGTCAAAGATCATGTGCAAACGCCCATTATGGCAGATGAAAGCATATTTTCAGCGAGTGATGCATTGAAAATTGTTCAAGGAGGATATGCAGACTTAATCAATATTAAATTAATGAAATGTGGTGGTATACGTGAAGCGTGGCGTATTGCCGATATTGCTGAAACAGCTGGTGTGAAATGTATGGTCGGAAGTATGATGGAATCCTCACTTTCTGTTAGTGCTGTAGCCCATTTAGCTGCTGCACATCCTAATATTCATTACTTCGATTTGGATGCACCACTTTGGTTAATGGAAGAACCGGAAGGAATGACTTATGCGGGATCAAAGGTAAACCTTCAATCAACAGTGAATAGTAAATCTTAGGAGAAGAGACAAGTAAACTATCTTTTAAGGGGGATATGTATGAAAAAAGTAGGAACTGCATTTTTAACAACTTTATTTATATTTTCATCGTTTACATCAGTACATGCTGAAGAAAAGAAAGATAGTAAGGCGTTTATCGATGTATCTGCCGCAACACTTTGGACTGCACCTGATTCATTACGACCAATTGATGCACCGAGTGCTACAAATCCAGTTGATTTGTGGAAGTGGACGAAATCGATGACGCTTGATGAGAAACTTTGGTTAACAAATGCAAATAAATTAGAAACGCAAGCGCTATTAGGTCAAGAAGTAACGGTTGTTGATAAAAAAGGGGACTGGGTGAAAGTGCTAGTTCACGGTCAGCCAACACCGCGAAATGAAGAAGGCTACCCAGGGTGGATGCTTGAAAAACAGTTAACATATAATCAAGAATTTGCAGATAAAACAAATGAACCTTTCGTATTAGTAACGAAACCGACAGCCATTTTATATATAAATCCTTCTGAAAAACATAAATCGCTTGAAGTGAGTTATAATACGCGACTGCCGCTACTTAGTGAAGATACGATTTCATATCGCGTGTTGTTACCAAACGGACAGAAAGCTTGGCTACGAAAAAATGATGGAACGGTTTACCGTTCTCAAAATGATATTCCAACTCCGGCGGCCGATGATTTAATAAACACAGGGAAAATGTTTTTAGGATTACCGTATATATGGGCTGGTACAAGTGGTTTCGGATTTGATTGCTCTGGATTTACACATACGATTTATAAATCGCACGGTATTACAATTCCGCGAGATTCAGGTCCGCAATCGAGAAATGGAGTTGCAGTTGATAAAGAACATTTACAAAAAGGAGATTTAATCTTCTTTGCACATGATCAAGGAAAAGGCAGTGTTCATCATGTGGGGATGTATATTGGTGACGGAAATATGATTCACTCGCCGAGAGCTGAAAGATCAGTAGAGATTATACCGCTTAATACACCAGGATATATAGAAGAATACGCTGGTGCTCGTCGTTACTTACCATAAAAAGTAGAGGGGGTTTTCAAATGAAAAAAGTTGTTCGTTACTCATTAGTTAGTACTTTATTAGCCTCTTCATTTTTAGTTGGCTGCGCAAAAGAAAAAACAACGACAAAGCCGAAAGATGAGAAAAAAGTATTACAGTTATTAGAAACAGGTGAAATTCTGTCTTTACATTCAGGGAAAGTAACAGATGCGGTATCGTTTAACGTTTTAAATAACGTAATGGAAGGATTATTCCGTTTATCGAAAAATGATGAAGTGATTGAAGCTGGAGCACAAAAATATGAAGTGAGTCAAGATGGGAAAACATATACATTCCACTTACGTGATGCGAAATGGTCTAACGGAGATCCAGTAACAGCACAAGATTACGTATACGCTTGGAAGCAGCTTATTAATCCAGATACAGCTTCTCAATATGCATACATTGCGTACGATGTGAAAAATGCGGAGAAAATAAATAAAAAACAACTAGGGTTAGAGGAATTAGGAGTAAAAGCAAAGGATGATAAAACGTTCGTTGTAGAGTTAGAACATCCTGTACCGTATTTTACAAAACTACTTATTTTACCGTCCTTCTATCCAATTAACGAAAAATATGCGAAAGAACAAGGTGATAAATACGGATTAGAAGCAAATAAAGCGGTATATAACGGGCCATTTACATTATCGGAGTGGAAGCATGAAGCGAGTTTTACAATGAAGAAAAACGATAAGTATTGGGATAAAAAAGAAGTGAAGCTAGATGAAATAAACTATCAAATTGTAAAGGAAATTTCAACTGCGGTAAATTTATATGAAACAGATAAAGTGGATAGAGCTGTCATTTCTAAAGAATTCGTCGATAAATATAAAAATAATAAAGAGCTAAAACAATATACAGATCCGGTTATGTACTTCTTCCGATTCAATGAAAATGTACCTATTCTTAAAAATAAAAACGCAAGGCTTGCGCTAAGTACAGTGTTTGATAAGAAAGGACTTGCGAATTCATTTTTAAATGATGGTTCGGTTGCTGCTAACTATTACGTACCAAAAGGATTTTTAAAAGGTCCAGATAAAAAAGATTTTAGAAGTACAGCAGGTGAGTTTAATAAAACTGATGTAAAACAGGCGAAAGAATATTGGGAAAAGGCGAAGCAAGAGACTGGTACAAATGAAGTGACGCTTGAGTTATTAAACTATGACTTAGAAAACTTCAAAAAAGTAGGAGAATACATTAAAGAAGAGCTAGAGAAAAACTTACCAGGCTTAAAGGTAAATGTAAAATTACAACCACATACGCAAAAACTGGCGTTAGAGAAGAAGAAGGAATATGAAATGTCATTATCACGCTGGTTACCAGATTATCCAGATCCAATGACTTATTTAGAAGTATTCCTTTCTGGAAGCAGTGTGAACAATACAGAATATGCAAACCCAGATTACGATGCGTTAATTAAGAAGATTAAAACAGAATTAGGTAATGATGAAAAAGCTCGTTGGAAAGCAATGCAAGATGCTGAGAAAATATTACTCGATGATGCAGTAATTGCACCGGTATTCCAGCGCGGATTATCATACTTACAAAAGCCGCATGTGAAAGATTTATATGTACATCAATTCGGTCCAGCTACAAGTTTAAAATGGGCAGATGTGCAGAAATAAAATTATGGAGAAACAGACTTCACGTATGTGATTGTCTGTTTTTTTGTACAGTTTCAAATGTATAGACATTTTATATATTTTTTCATGTCTTAAAAATAAAATTATTAGTAAAATTTCAGTGTGAAATTCATGTAGAATCTTGTATAATTAACGTGTTTCTATGGAAACATTTTCTTGTGCTATTTATATAGGACTTAATAGAACAAGGAAAGAAATACATACATGTATATAATAGATAAATAGAATGGAACATGTAAAGAGAAAAAGGAGAGAAATGATGGCGTGTCAAAAACAAGGGTTACAATTTAATAGCGATAGAAAGAGGAAGAGACGATGAAAATGAAGCATGCTTTTGGTCCCATAATTTTAGCGTGTGTGCTTTTTTTCATTATCATACTCATTCCATCGAGAAGTTTAGTATCACTTATTAGTGATAAAAAGGTAGAAGATGCGGCAACTTCCTTACAAAAAGAAAAATTGCAAAGTGTTTTCTTGCAGCAAAAAATGTTAGAGAATTCGCAGTATTTACCGATGTATGGTTCATCTGAATTTTTACGAATGGATGCATATCATCCGTCTAATTACTTTAAAGTAAATCCCGCAGGTTTTACACCATATTTAATGGGAATTGGCGGTACGCAAAGTTTAGCTCATATATTGAATATGACGTCTACGATGGATGGATTAGAAGGTAAAAAAGTAGTCTTTGTTTTATCGCCACAATGGTTTACAAAGACAGGGGTATCACAGGGGGATTTCACTAACAATTTCTCTAAACAACAAGCATATCATTTTATTTTTAATGATGAAATAAATACTGAAATGAAGAAGCAAATTGCGAAACGACTATTAGACTATAAAGTTGTTCAAAAAGATGATATATTAAAAAATTCATTAGAAGGTATTGTATATAATGATACGAAACATAACATAAAAGCAGGTTTAGTCAAACCGCTTGCTTATATGCATCGAAATATTTTAGATCATAGAGATGTATTTAACTCTTTATTTAAGATTGAACCGATGAAAGAAAAAACAAATATAGGACTACGTTCAATTTCTTGGGTAGATGCACGTAAACATGCGGAGGAAGAAGGGAAATTGGAATCTACTACAAACACATTCGGAATTGAAAATCCGTATTACTATAAACATAATTTGAAGAAAAAATTAAAAGGTTTAAAAAACTTTAGAGCAAATGAATCATATGAAGAATCACCAGAATATGATGACTTACAAATTGTTTTAAATATATTTAAAGAGAAAAATGTTAAGCCACTATTCATTTCTGTACCTGTAAATGGACCGTGGTATGATTACGCTGGTTTCCCTAAAGAACGCCGCGAAGTGTATTATAAAAAAGTTCGGGAACAAGTTGAGAAAGCAGGATACCCAGTAGTTGATTTTTCTGGCCATGAATATGATAAGTATTTCTTAAAAGATACAATTCATTTAGGTTGGAAAGGCTGGATTTACTTTGATGAAGCAGTGCATAACTTTTATACTGAAAAATAAGTGTGGAGAAAAAGGAACGGCTATAAGCTGTTCCTTTTTTTAGTACAGAGGATTTTGATGTGGGCAATTCGGAAAGGCATGTATATCTTGAATTTGTCTAAAATCATAATGCTTCATTGCGAATTGAGCTTGATAAAGGTATTCATACACATATAATTGACCATCATGTGCTGAACATAATACACCAGAAGTTCCTTGCCCATTTATGAAAGAAATACCGATAGGGCGTCCGATTAAGTATTGTATTTTTTGTTGCCAATGCATAGGGAAATCACTCCTTTTTGAGATAATATACGAAATGGACGAGTGAATTGTTGCTTATCCATGTAAATGTTAAACTGAGGGGTTTTCTTGTGATTTCTCAAGATTAGTCAATTTAAACATAAAAAACCGCTATAGTTCGTAATGAATATATAGCGGTTTTTATTTATTATCTTAAGCAAGATTTTTACGTTTTTTTGTCCATTTTTTAATGATGAAGTATAAAAGAACGAGTATGACACCGCCAATTGCGAATGATTTCACATATGGCCCAGCAATATCATTAATATTCTCCCAATTTTGACCTAGTTTTTCACCTAAATAAATGAAAATGATAGACCAAGGGATGATTGCAAGTGCTGTTAATGTAGTGAAACGTAATAATGGCATTTTTGTAATACCAGCAGGAATTGAAATCGCATGACGTACTACTGGAATAAAGCGTGCAGTGAAAATTACACCAGTCCCGTAACGGTTAAACCAATCTTCAGCTGCATCTATATGTTTTTTATGAATGAAAATATATTTTCCGTATCGTTCTAATATAGGTCGTCCACCGTATCGTCCAAGCCAATAAATAAAGATTTGAGCAATAACGCCGCCAATTGTACCGAATACAACGGCGCCTACAAATGAGATACTACCATTGAATACTAAGAATCCCGCATAAGCAAGGACGATTTCACTTGGAATAATCTCAATCATTAGACCAAGCATAATGCCCCAATAACCTAATCCTTCAAAAAATGTTAATACTGAATGAATAAAACTACTTACCATTGTTGCACCTTCTAGTTTATGTATTTTTGAATAAATGTCCCTTTATTTAACAATGTAAAAGGTTCACTATATGTAGATTATACCTTATTTATATAGGGGATTGCTATTTCAATTCTTTTATGTCTCTCATAAGTATTATAGTGAAGGATATAAGCCCAGTTTTCATGAAGAGATAATGAAAAAATTATTAAAAATTTCTCATAAAAAATAGAAGCATTGCTGCTCCTATTTTTTTACGGTTTCACTTCTAAATTTTGTAAAAATAAAGTTGCTGTTACGTAACGTTTCGCTAACATTTGTACATAAGCGGTATGTACAGAAAGTGTCGCAATAATAATAGCGTTACGAATTGCTTCACGTTGTTCGTTGTTAACCTGATCGAACTTGCTTGCGATTTTATCAGCTTTTTCTTTTACGATGTTTTCAATTGTATGAACTGTATCTGTTGCATTTAGTTGTAAGCAATTCCCTTGATTGAGTTCTTCAAATAGGGAAGAGTATGCTCCATATAAATGAACAGGATTGATTAAGTCATCACTTCGATCGGCTGGGTCATTTACGATAAGGCGTAATAGCTTACGAATGGATTCAAAATCAAGTGCTGTTTTTAAATCTTCGACAATGAATAGTAAGGCTGCTTGTTCAATTGAATATTTTTTCCCTTTTTGAGGGGAGCCAATCATTTCTTTAATATCTCGTTTTACCCAGTTTTGCATGGCCGTTACTGAGAAACTTGTATTTTCAATCTGATTTCCAAGCGCAACTATTTCATTTAATGAAAAACCGACGTCTGTATCATCAATTTTAATCAGTTTTTCAAAAATAGGTGAAAGTGCGGTAGTAATAAAAGCAGTTACGCTTTGTCCGCTTTCAATATCTTTTTTATGTGACTTTGCCCACGCTTCTTGTAAAATACCGAGAGGCTTTTTCGTATTCCATCCTCTTAAAGATAGAAGAAGGGTAGCCATTTCGTTTCGTGTGAGATGAAATGTTTCCATCTTTTCACCTCCAAAAATATTAAAAAGTTCTTATGAACCTATAATATGTTTTGTTTCATTTAAAGTCAATTCTGTTTTGCTTAATTTTTCCTTTGTCACCAAACTGTTGTAAGTAAATAAAGCTTGCATATTTCGACAAAAGTTCATATAATAAGTTCATAAGAACCTTTAAAATGTTTTTAAAAACAAATCTATCATTCTGAATTTACTAGAAAGGTAGATTTCACATATATCTATATAAAAGGAGAATGGATATAATATGTTGAAAAAACTTGTAGCAGTCATGACAGCATTCATGGTTATCTTTGGAGCTAGTAGCTTCATGTTTGTAGATCACGCAGCAGCGAAGAGTTACAAATCTGGTAAAAAATCATACACACCAAGTTCTGGTCAAAAGTCAAAAGTTGATTTGAACAAAAAAGATACTAACGTGAATTCACAAAAAACAACAACAGATTCAAAAAACAAAGCAACAAACACAGCACCAAAAAGTAATAAAGGAAGCTTTATGAAAGGTTTATTACTAGGTGGTCTTGGTGGTTTACTAATGGGTAGCTTATTTGCAAATATGGGAGCTCTTGGTTCTGTATTAGCGTTTATGGTAAATATGTTAGTAATGGCTGGTATCGTAATGTTAGCAGTTCGTGCATTTAAATACTTCAAAGATCAACGTAAGAAAAAGGCAGATGAAGTAGCATGGAAACAATAAAAATTTCTGAACAAGAATTAATAAATGCACTTTGCGTATATATCGCTGAAAAAAGACAAGTCGGTCCAGAAGAAGTTTTAGTTGAATTAATGTATGACGATGACTATGGTTTCTCTGCTGAAGTAGAGGTAAATGGTCGCAAACAAATTTTAATTCAAGCGAACTTAATCGAAGCACTACGCTTATTGCTTGATAGAGAATATAATGTCAATTCATTTGCAGCAAGGTTACAACTTGAATTAGACGATGAAGAAGGCATTTACGCATTAGCAAAGTTTTAATAACTCAAATGAGTAGAAAAAAGAGCTGTTGAGAGTAATCTCAGCAGCTCTTTTTAGTATGTGCATATGCTAGGGAATAATCACGCCAAATTTCATTCATTTTCCGTCTACCGACATCAATCATCGGGTTAAATTGAATGGCAGCTTGTTGTCGTACGGTATGTACATGTTGGATCGCCTGTTGCAAGTGTAGTTCAACCGAATGGGATTTTGTATTTGCTTGTTTTACGATTGAATATCCAGCAACAGTTCCTTGTGCCATAGCGATTTTTCCGCTTTCAATGCCAGCTATATTGCCGGCTACAAATAAACCGGTAAGAGGGGTTTCCATCGTTTCGGAATGGAGAGGAACGTGCCCGCCTAATTCCGGAATGTAACGGAAAGGACAACCAGCTACAGCGGCTAGCTCAGCAAGAGGGTATAAGCCACCGGCAATACAAACGAAGTCTGCCTCATATATTTGTTCCGATCCAGTTATGATGTTTCCTTTCGTATCAATAGTAGCAACGCGTACACCTTTAACTTGATCTGTACCGATAATTTCAAGAGCTGCTTTTCGAAGGTGAAGCGGTGTGCCATTTATTTTCATACCGTTATTTGGATAGAAGTTTAATCCAGCTTGTTTCGCCCAATTATATTTCATCAATCGACTACCTATACGTAATAAAGGCGAAGGGGCAAGGTGTGCAGCATGTAATAGAGAGTTTAAAACTTCTTCTGGTTCACCAGCCTTTTGACTTAATTCACTTTTTTCAGGAAGTACGATATGTTCCACTTTAATACCTGCTAATTGTAATTCATTTAAAATAGCGAAGGACAAAATGTTAGCACCAATGATTACTCCTTTTCGCCCAACTTGAACGCGATGTACATTTGTCATTACTTGGGCTGCCCCGATTGACATGACTCCTGGAAGTGTCCAACCAGGAAGGGGAATGGAGTATTCAGCAGCGCCAGTAGCAAGTAAAACGAACGGTGCTTCTAACGTACCGATATTCGTATGTACGAACCAAGAACTTTCATCATTATCTAAATTATAGACGGAAATGCCGCATCGAATATCAACTGAAAGTGATTTTGCTTCTTCGTGAAGGCGTTTTGATTCTTCTATTCCGTTCCACCATTCTCCAGTAGGTTCTTGATGTAATTGTCCGAGCAACCTTCCGCCAGGCTTCATAAATTCATCAATAACAAGTACATTTAGTCCAAAATGAGCACAAGAGATGGAGGCTGACAAACCTGCTGGTCCAGCTCCGATAATAATGACATCGTTCATCGCTTTTTCACCATCTCTCTCACGATATTTGGATGCTGTTTGCCGCTATCAACTACCATATCTTTTTCAACAACAGTTAAGCATGCTCGTACGTTCGTTTGATTGTTTACTGTCACGCGGCATTCAGAACAATGCCCGATATTACAGTAAATACCTCGCGGTGTTCCGCTATCTTCATGCACTCTTAAAGTTCTTATTCCGTTTGCAAGTAAAGCCGCCCCAATCGTTTCATGTTCATAGGCTTCATACTGTTGCCCGTTAAATTGGAAAGTGATGCGCTTCCTACTATTTAAACTTCCTAAAATAGGGTGATGTGTAATTCTATTCATTGATTTTCACCTACCGCTCCAAAGGTAACTGCGCGAACTGGTGGTTGATATTTTAATGGAATTTCATTAGTGTTTACGTCGGGATTTGCACTTTCAATCATTCGATCTATCATCATTCTACATGTGCGGCCACCGCAAAATCCCATGCCAGCACGTGTTCTTAGTTTTAATTCTCTTGCCGAGCATTTATATGCAGCAATTGTCGATTGAAGTTGTCCGTATGTAACTTCTTCACATCGACAAACAATTAAGTGATCTTTATTCGTCATATGTATTCCTCCTCTAGTTCGGTTTTCACAAATTATTATGCAAAAACTATGCCAAAATAGAGAAGGAAGGTTTATTGTAACCCGAGTTTTTTTAGGCGGTTATATAAAGTGGCCCTCGTAACACCGAGCTGTTTCGCGCATTCTAATTTATTCCCATTTAAAATGCGTAAAGCCCTCTCGATGACTTTTTTCTCATGTTCATCCATCTCTTCTTGTAAGGAGAGGATTGTATGATTGTTGCTGAGTAATACGGAATGAGCCGTATGATTGTCTAACGTTTCAGTTGTATGAAATGGTAAATATTCTTGTTTTATAATCCCGTCAGTCGCAAATACGACAAGTCTTTCAACGACGTTACGAAGCTCGCGAATATTACCTGGCCAATTGTAATGAAGCAGTTCATGCATAATGCTAGAAGGTAAGTCACGAATTGGTCTGTTGTAGTTGATTGAAAAATCGTTTAAGAAAGAATAAGTTAATTCAATAATATCCTCGCGTCTTTCTCGCAGCGGTGGAATATGCAAGCTAACTACATTTAGGCGATAGTATAAATCTTCTCGGAACGTACCTTTTCTCATTTCTTCTTGTAAATCACGATTTGTAGCCGCGATAATGCGGAAATTAATATGAATCTCTTTTTCTCCACCAACTCGGTAATATTTTCGTTCTTGTAGTACACGCAATAGTTTTACTTGCATATCGAGCGGCATTTCTCCTATTTCATCTAGAAATAAAGTACCGCCTTGCGCGAGCTCTATTTTACCCTTTTTGCCTTTACTACTTGCACCAGAAAACGCCCCGCGTTCATACCCAAATAATTCACTTTCAAATAACGCTTCTGGAATGGCGCCACAGTTAATTGAAATGAAAGGTGCCTTAGCTGATTCACTTGCTTCATGAATCGCTTTTGCAAATACTTCTTTTCCAACACCACTTTCGCCGAGTATTAAAACAGTTGATTTCACCGAACAAACTTTTCTAGCTAATTGTATCGTTCTTTGTATAACAGGGCTTTTTCCATTCATCGCAAGGAAAGGGTCGGATTCATCTTTGTACTTTGCAACCTCTTGTTCTAAACGGTGCATTTCATGTGACATATTAAATAGTTTTTCATTTAAAGCGACTTGATTTGTTACATCAGTTTCTGAAACGACAGCTCCGATAATTTCATCGTTACAATACACTGGATTTGAATTAATTAATACGAACAAATCTGGACGAGGCTGATGGAACTGAGCAATTATGCTTTTTCCGTCATGTAATGATTGCAAGATTTCCAAATCTTTATAGTCAAAAAAACGAGTGATAGGTTGTCCAATAATTTCAGTATAGTTGACTGAAAAAATCTTTTCGGCGCCATCTGTCCAAGTGCGAACACATTCTTTATCATCGATAACTGTAACAGAAGAATCCGTTGTTTGTATTACGGTGTTATAAAAAGATTGTAGTTCATTGTATGACTTAATAAGAAACGGAATGATTTGCTGAGACGTTATACAGCATATAGGCTCTTTATTTTTGTTCATTACGATAACGGCCATTTCATTAGAAAACGCGTCAATTAAAGCAGTGAATGAGTCATCTTCATATATAACTGCGCAGTTATATTCTTCTGTAGTAGAAGGGCGGTAATAAAATTTTTCGTTAACTTGCTGGGTAGGTTGCATGCTGTATGTATGATCGATGGATAAAATTTTTAGAAATTCTTTTATTGTGGGAAATGAGAATGCCATATTGTCCTCCTGTTATGTATAAAAATTTTGACAGTGATAAAAAAATAATACACCTATTTACGATAAATTTAAAATATTTTTACAAATAAAAATATTTTTTATAAAAAGTTTATATATGTATAGTTGGCACGTCAATTGCATGAAAGAAAGTGAGGGATTAAAAAGAAGGGAGGGGTGCTACGTGAGGCACTGTGACGTTTTAATAATAGGTGGTGGAATTATAGGCTGTTCTATCGCTTATTACACATCAAAATATGGAAGAGACGTAACAATCATTGAAAAAGGAGAATTTGTCAGTGGGACGTCTTCACGGTGTGACGGGAATATTTTGGCTATTGATAAAGACCCAGGATTTGATAGTCAAATGTCGTTAGTAAGTCAAAAATTAGTAAATGATTTAAGTGAAGAGTTAGAGCACTCATTTGAATATAGGGCGCCAGGAAGTATTCTCGTATGTGAATCAGATGAAGAAATGGCAGCAGCACAGCAATGGGTGAATCGTCAAAAAGAAGTTGGGTTACCGTTCCGAATGCTTGATAGGCAAGATATAAGAGCGGAATCGCCATTTTTTGCGGACGATTTATTGGGTGGTTTAGAATGCGCAACGGATTCTACTGTAAATCCATATCTCCTTGCATTTTCACTTTTAGCAGAGTCGAAAAAAATGGGTGCGAAAGCTTTTAATCATACGGAAGTAAAAGAAATGAAAAGAGATATAGACGGTTCCTTTATTGTAGAAACGACTAACGGGACGTTTACCGCGAAGCAAGTGGTGAACGCAGCTGGTGTGTGGGCTCCAAAAATCGGAGAAATGTTGGATGTAAATATCCCAATTGAACCGAGAAAAGGACATATTATTGTAGCTTCAAGGCAACAACACGTTGGTTGCCGTAAAGTAATGGAATTTGGTTATTTAATTTCTAAATTTGGCGGAAAACGAAAAGTGGATGCTTTAACTGAGAAATATGGGATAGCTCTTGTGTTTGAGCCGACAGAAAGCCAAAATTTTTTAATTGGTAGTAGTAGAGAGTTTGTAGGCTTTCATACGAAGATAAACAACGAGGTTATTAAATGTATTGCAAACAGAGCAATTCGTTTTTATCCGAAAATGGCGGATATGATGGTGATTCGTTCATATGCTGGATTACGCCCGTGGACAGAAGATCATTTGCCAATCATTTCACGCGTGGAACATATCCCGAACTACTTTATCGCCGCGGGGCATGAAGGGGATGGCATTAGCCTGGCAGCAGTTACAGGGAAAGTGATTGAAGAGTTGTTAAATGAAAAAGAAACAATCATTCCTATTGAACCACTTCGTTTGAGTCGTTTTACAGAAAGGGTGTTAAACGGATGAGGTCACAAAGAGTCTTTACGACGATTGATACACATACGGGCGGGAATCCGACGAGGACATTGATAAGCGGACTTCCAAAGTTAATTGGAGAGACGATGGCAGAGAAGATGTTACATATGAAAAAGGAGTATGACTGGATTCGCAAATTGTTAATGAATGAACCGCGTGGTCATGATGTAATGTCAGGAGCATTATTAACAGGTCCATGTCATCCTGAAGCAGATATTGGTGTTATATACATAGAGACAGGTGGATATTTACCAATGTGTGGTCACGATACAATTGGTGTATGTACAGCTTTAATTGAATCAGGTTTAATTCCGGTAGTTGAACCGATTACTTCGTTAAAGTTAGACACGCCAGCGGGCTTAGTTGAAGTTGATATCTTTGTTCAAGATGGAAAAGCGAAAGAAGTCTCTTTCTGTAACATACCAGCTTTTTTACTGAAACATATTACTGTACAAGTTGAAGGAATCGGAACTGTAGAAGCAGATATTGCGTATGGAGGGAATTTTTATGCCATTATCGATGCGAAGTCAGTAGGTTTAGAGTTAGTACCGGAAAATGCATCTACAATTATCGATAAGGCAATTCATATTAGAAATATCATTAATGAGGAATTTGAAATCATTCATCCGCAGTACTCGTTTATTAGAGGGTTAACCCATATTGAATTTTATACAGATCCTACTCATGAAAGTGCTCATGTGAAAAATACAGTTGTCGTTCCGCCAGGAGGAATTGATCGTTCTCCATGTGGTACAGGAACATCAGCGAAGTTAGCTGTATTATACGCAAATCAAAAAATTGAAGTGGATGAAGAGTTTATTCATGAGAGTATCGTTGGCTCTTTATTTAAAGGGTGCGTCATAAATACAACATCTGTAGAAAATATTGAAGCTGTCGTAACGAAAATTACAGGTTCAGCTTGGCTTATGGGGATGCATAGATTTTTTTATAATGAAAAGGACCCACTGAAAGAAGGCTTTTTGCTAATTCCGCCGATGGAACATGAAACGGAGGATGTAAAATGAACATTCAAAAAATGTATACAACAGTAGACGTACATGTAAATGGTGAAGCATTTCGTGTAATGAAAGATGTACCATGCAAATACTACTACAGTTTAGAGCAATTAAACGAACAATTTTCAGGTGAATTAGCAGAAGGAATGAAGCTTTTATTAAATGAGCCACGTGGTTTTATCGGATTAAATGGATGTATTGTCGTTCCTTCTATTCATATGGAAGTCGATGCCGCTGTATTATTTTTTAATCATGAAGGATCCATTCCGCTTCATTATGGAGGCATTGTCGCAGTAATAACGATGTTACTAGAAAGCGGGTATTTAAAAAAGAGAGAGACGAACCAATACAAAATCGAAACGCTATCTGGTATATTTTCAATCCATGCGTATGTAGAGAATGATGAAGTTGTATCAGTTTCGTTTGAAAGTAAACTATGTTATAGGATTGAGAAAAATTTACAAGTGGGTAATATAAGTTACTCTCTCATTCAAGCAGATAAAGTATATGCAGTTGTAGAAAAAGATACGTATTCACCAGACATTCGTATTGAAAACATTTCTGAATTGAAAAAATGGGGAGAAGCTACACTACAAGCTATACAAAAACAGTCGTTAATAAAAAGGCTTATTTTAGTAGATTCTTCGCAGAAAGATAAGAACTATATAAAATCGATTACATTTCATGAAGATAACTTTATCGTACGTTCGCCAGGTTTTGTTTCTACTATTGTATCTTATGTTGATGCGTTATTTAAAAATGATTATTTGGCGGATAAACCTTTTATAAATGAAAGTATATTTAATAGCTTTATAACAGTTGAAAAAGTGAAGAAGGAAGAAACGGGTTACATTTTCAGTTTTGAAAGTAGAGGATTTATTACAGGGATGCAGACGTTTCTATTAGACCCTACAGATCCATTTCCGACAGGATTTTTATTAAAATAAAATAGTAAAGGGAGAGATAAATATGAAAAAAATTAAAGGGGCATTTCCAGTATTGATCACACCGATGGATGAGTTTCAAGAAATTAATTGGAACGGTGTAAAACAAAACGTAAACTATTTTATCGATCAAAAGGTAGCTGGCATTATTATTAATGGAAGCACAGGTGAGTTTGTTAGTTTATCAAAAGAAGAACGATTTAAAATGGTAGAAACAGTATTAAAAGAAGTTGATGGCCGTATTCCAGTTATTGTAGGAACTGCAGCAGAAACGACGAAAGAAACGATTGAATATACGAAACATGCAGAAGCACACGGAGCGGATTGCGCATTAATTATTAACTCGTACTATTGTAAGCCGAAAGAAGAGGAAATTTATTTTCATTTTAAAGAAATCTCAAACGCTGTAAATATACCAATTATGTTATACAATAATCCGTTTACATCTGGTATCAATATGAGTACAGAGCTCATGCTACGTATTGGAAAAGAATGTGAAAATGTTACACATATTAAAGAATCTAGCGGAGATATTCGTAAAGCAAGAGATTTAGTAAGACAAGGCGAAGGTGCTTTTCAAGTATTCTGTGGATCTGAAGATTTAGTTATGGAATCTTATTTAGTAGGTGCAACGGGATGGGTTTCAGTAGCAGGAAATATTGTACCGGGACTTGTTACGAAAATGCATGAGCATTTCCAAAATGGTGAATTAGAAAAAGCCTGGGAAATAAACGATGCTATTTTACCTCTTTGCGAGTTTCTTGAAGGATCAGGAAAATATGTACAAATCGTTAAACGCTCAATGGAATTACACGGACAAGCGGGGGGGCCTTCTCGTTATCCGAGACTCGGATTAACTGAAGAAGAAGATCAAAAACTTCAAACGATTATTTCAAAAATTGCAGCTCATGCAGCTGTTTAAATAAGGAGGAGATCATATATGTTAGCGACAAACATTGAGCTGAGACCAAAAGTGAAAGCGTTTTTAAATGAAGAAATTAAAATGTTTATTAATGGTGAATTTGTTCCTTCCATTAGTCGGAAGACATTTGAGACATACAATCCAGCAACAGAAGATGTTCTGGCTGTCGTATGTGAAGCGCAAGAAGATGATATTGATGTCGCTGTAAAAGCGGCAAGATCTGCATTTGAATCAGGACCTTGGGCAGAAATGACTACCGCTGAAAGAGCACACCTTATTTATAAATTAGCAGACTTAATTGAAGAGCATGGAGAAGAATTAGCGCAGTTAGAAGCTTTAGATAATGGGAAACCATATCAAGTAGCACTGGATGATGATATTGCAGCGACTGTAGAAAATTATCGCTATTATGCAGGATGGGCTACAAAAATTATCGGGCAAACGATTCCGATTTCAAAAGATTACTTAAATTACACACGCCATGAACCTGTTGGCGTTGTAGGTCAAATTATTCCTTGGAATTTTCCACTCGTTATGTCTTCTTGGAAAATGGGAGCTGCACTAGCAACAGGTTGTACAATCGTATTAAAACCAGCAGAGCAAACGCCTTTATCGTTATTATATACAGCGAAGCTCTTTAAAGAAGCAGGTTTTCCAAACGGTGTTGTAAACTTTGTTCCAGGTTTTGGCCCAGAAGCAGGAGCTGCAATCGTAAACCATCATGATATTGATAAAGTAGCCTTCACAGGTTCAACAGTTACAGGAAAATATATTATGCGTCAATCTGCAGAAACAATTAAACATGTAACGTTAGAACTTGGTGGTAAATCACCAAATATCATTTTAGAAGATGCTGATTTAGAAGAAGCGATTAACGGTGCATTCCACGGCATTATGTATAATCACGGCCAAAATTGTAGTGCCGGATCTCGCGTATTCGTTCACCGAAAACATTACGAAACAGTCGTAAATGAACTAGTGAAAATGGCGAATAACGTGAAGCTTGGAGCAGGTATGGAGAAGGAAACGGAAATGGGTCCACTTGTATCTAAAAAGCAACAAGAGCGTGTGCTACATTACATTGAACAAGGAAAGGCAGAAGGTGCTACTGTTGCTGCTGGTGGTGAACGGGCATTTGAAAAAGGATATTTTGTACAGCCGACAGTATTCACAAATGTTACTGATGATATGACAATTGTGAAAGAAGAAATTTTTGGACCAGTTGTCGTTGTACTTCCATTTGATTCAACAGAAGAGGTAATCGAAAGAGCAAATCGCTCTTCATACGGACTCGCTGCGGGCGTATGGACACAAAATATTAAAACAGGACATCAAGTTGCTAATAAATTAAAAGCAGGAACAGTATGGATTAATGATTATAATTTAGAAAATGCAGCTGCACCATTTGGTGGCTTTAAACAATCTGGTATCGGTCGTGAGTTAGGTTCATATGCGCTTGATAACTATACAGAAGTGAAAAGCGTTTGGGTAAATATAAAGTAATAGAGAATCTAACTGTTAATAAATAGAGGGGTGCAATAATAAGAGCTGCGGACAACTGGAAGGTTTAATAATAGTTGTCCGTTTTCTTATATATAAAATAGTTTTCAAAAGAATGTTAAGGGGGATTTGGATGGAGCAATTAGTAGAGTGGTTAGTAGGGCAAGTATGGAGTATTGGGTTAGTTGTTTTTGCATTAGGGGCAGGTGTGTATTTTACAATTGCCACTCGTTTTCTGCAAATTCGTTATTTTAAAGAGATGATTAAACTATTATTTGAAGGGAAGAGCTCGGAGACGGGAATTTCATCCTTTCAAGCATTTTGTTTAGCCTTATCAGGTAGGGTTGGAATAGGTAATATCGCAGGGGTCGCGACAGCTATCGCTTTTGGCGGACCGGGAGCCGTGTTTTGGATGTGGGTAATGGCTCTTTTAGGAGCAGCGAGTGCATTTGTTGAATCAACATTATCTCAAGTATATAAAAGTAAAGTCGGAAATGAATACCGCGGTGGTACACCATATTTCATTGAAAAAGGCCTGAAAATGAAATGGTTTGCAGTCATTGTAGCGGTTGTTGTAACACTTTCATATGGCGTTTTATTACCAGGTATTCAGTCTAGTAGTATCGCAGTTGGATTTGAAAACTCTAATGGCATTAGCAAATATATAACTGGAATATTATTAGTTATTTTATTAGCATCAATCATTTTTGGTGGCGTAAGGAGAATTGCGGGCGTTTCGCAAATGCTTGTTCCATTTATGGCAATTGGTTATGTAATTGTTACATGTATCGTATTAATTGCGAATGTAACAGAAATTCCAAGTATGTTCGCTTTAATTTTCTCTAGTGCTTTTGGTGTAAATGAAATGTTTGGCGGAATCGTCGGTGCAGCAATTGCATGGGGCGTAAAGCGCGCTGTATTTTCAAATGTTGCAGGTGTTGGAGAAGCAACGTATAGCTCCGCTGCTGCTGAAGTATCCCATCCTGCAAAACAAGGATTAGTTCAAGCATTTTCTGTATATATCGATACTATTGTTGTATGTACAGCGACAGCTCTTATGATTTTAATAACAGGTATGTATAATGTTATACCGGAAGGGAAAAGCGCTATTGTAAAGAACATAGGGAATGTTGATGCAGGTCCGATCTATACACAACAAGCAGTTGAAACTGTTATGACAGGGTTTGGTCCATTATTTATTTCAATCGCAATTTTCTTCTTCGCATTTACAACATTACTCGCATACTACTATATTGCTGAAACGACGCTTACTTATTTAGATCGTGATCTTAAACATAGCTGGTTAAAACCAGTTTTAAAAATTGGATTTTTAATTATGGTTTACATCGGTAGCGTTGAATCAGCGTCGCTTTTATGGAATCTTGGAGATTTAGGAATCGGTAGTATGGCATGGTTAAACTTAATTGCGATTCTACTATTAAGTTAAATCGCATTAAAAGTGTTAAAAGATTATGAAGCACAGAAAAAAGAAGGGAAAGATCCAGTATTTAATCCTAAAAATGTTGGGATTGAAGGATTAGTTTTTTGGGAAGAGAGAAGTAAAGAGATTGAAAGGAAAAACTATAAGGAACAATCTGTAGTGGATGATAGTCTGAAATTGTAACCTTAATAAACTGAATATTCATTCTTTTAAATGAGGTATATTGCCTTCTTTTCATCACATACTACAATAGGTACACATAATTTGAATGGGGGTAATAATAAGATGGAACACGAACAACATAGTTCAGTAAATGATGTTCTACATCATTATAAAGAAGGTATCGGTAGTTTTACTAACCAAATCCCTGAAATTGCTGAAACATATAATGCATTCACGCAAGCTTGTTTTCAAGAGGGTTCTTTAACAAAAAGAGAAAAACAACTTATTGCATTAGGAATTAGTCTAGCAACGCAAGATGAGTACTGTACCATTTATCATACAAAAGGTTGTCTTGATCAAGGGTGTTCAGATAAAGAAATTCTGGAAGCATGCGGTGTTTCAGCAGCATTTGCTGGCGGAGCTGCAATGAGTCAAGCAGTAACATTAGTACAAGAGTGTTTAAGTGAACTGAAAAATCAAATTTAATCTCACGTAAAAGAACGTTTTAAACTTTATGTTTAAAACGTTCTTTTACGTGAGATTAAATTTGAGTATAAAAATTATCTGGTATGTGATGTAATAAAGTAAGGTTTTTAAATTTGTGGGAATGTGAAAGCACAATTATTTATTTAGTTTTAAGATTTTCTAAAAAGTTTTAATTGTTTCATATAATCAATAGCTTTTGTTTTGTTCTTTTGTTTACATACAAATTCTATCGTTATTAAGTTGTATGTAATTTAATATTCCATATTTTTATAAATCGATTTCTCTACGTCAGGAAGAACTCTGTATATACTCTTACTGATTAAAGATTCTAATTCGTTTTTAATTGTGTAGAAACCTTTCCAATGTAAAGAGGAATGAGGGGTTGTTCCATGTCGTAAACCAACTGAAATCAATCTTTTTTCAAGAGTAGTAAAGCCTTCCGCATCAGCAAGTGCGTCACAAAGGGTAATGACCTTACTGTATAAGTCGTAGTCACTATTTTCATTTAATATTTCAATTAATTGGCTTTTCATATAATCAGGAACAAGGCTCCACTCCGCTGCGATATTTAAATGCTCATTTTTGCACGGGAAAGAGTGTGTCACGCAAATAATTGCGTTTCCTGTATACCCTAAATCATTCATATACATATAACCATCATAGGAATGAATAACAGATTTAGTAAAACCTTTATACCTTCCTATATCATGTAGCAGAGCAGCATTATATGCTATGTCAGCATTTAGGTCATACCCATTATTAATAAGTTCTACAACTATCTTTTCAGTTGCAAGGGCAACATTACATGAATGTTCGAACCACGGACCTGGGCTTTGTTTATATGCCCACTCGAGTAATTCTCTTGCATATGTCCTATCTAATATATACTTCATATAGGTATCCTTTCTCTAAAAAATTGTACTTTAAATAATTTCATCTTAGTAATTCATTTTTCCTTCCTTAAAACTTGGTACAATGACATAAAAGGGGGATTAGTAATGCAAAATGTAGTAATTGAAGAAATTAAGCAAATAAAAGATGATGTGGAAGAGCTTTCTAAACTTTTGAAAACGGTTGTAAATGATGGGGCGTCAATTGGTTTTTTACCTCCACTGGAACGGAAAGAATCAGCGAAGTATTGGGAAACTGTATTAGCACCAGAAGTAATCTTATATGTCGCTAAAATAAATAATGAAGTGGCCGGGAGTATTCAATTACATTTAGTTACAAAACTTAATGGGATTCATAGAGCTGAAATTTGTAAGTTAATGACTCATCCAAACTTTAGACGTAATGGCATTGGGCGTTTACTTATGCAAAAAGCAGAGGAGCGAGCAAAGCAAGAAAAAAGGTCTCTTATTGTACTAGATACGAGAGAAGGAGACCCTTCTAATAGATTGTATAAATCATTAGACTATAAAGAAGTTGGAAAAATACCAGAATACGCAATTTCTCCGAGTGGTGATTTAGATGCTACAGTTATTTATTATAAAGTTTTATAAGTTATGATTAAAAAGCTATTATGCTAAAAATAATAAACTCCGATTTTTAACACCGCCTATATTTCTCTAGCGGTGTTATTTGAATGTATCAATAAAATTAATTTAATGTACTAATTGAATTTGAGAAAGTTTTTAGAGGGTTATGTTTGTATAGTCTCTCATCTTATAATGAATGTAGAGGAGATGACTAGGCAACTATAGTTGTTTTCGCTTTATTATGCGAAAGGGGATGTCGGGATGAAAACGAAAGGTTTACAGAAGGTGAAGAAAGTTATGTTAAGTGGTAGCATATTACTTACGGGATTGTTAACTTTCGGTTTTTCAGAGAAAGCTTCAGCTCATGGATATGTTGAATCACCAGCAAGCCGTTCTTATTTATGTAAGCAAGGGGTAAATGTGAATTGCGGACCGATTCAATATGAGCCACAAAGTGTAGAAGGAATAGGTGGATTCCCGCAATTAGGACCTTCTGATGGACAAATTGCCGGAGCTGGCCATTTTCCTGCTTTAGACGTTCAAACAGTTGATAGGTGGAAGAAAGTTACGTTAAACGGCGGGACGAATACATTCAAGTGGAAACTAACGGCACCTCATAGTACGAAAGAATGGAAATACTATATTACGAAAAAAGATTGGAATCCAAATAAGCCGTTAACAAGGTCTGATTTAGATTTAGTGCCATTCTATGTGAAAAATGATGGAGGAACTAGACCAGGAACTTCAGTAACACATGAAGCAAATGTACCTACTGATAGAAATGGATATCACCTTATTTTAGCTGTTTGGGAAATTGCAGATACTGGGAATGCATTTTATCAAGTTATAGATGTTAACCTTGTAAATAACGGTTTAGCATCAAATTTCGCGCTAAATCATGTAGTGCAGGCTCCTACCTTATTTTAAATAAAATATACATTTCGATCATCTAATTCATTTTAGATGATCTTTTTTCCGAAAAACGATGAAAAATATAGAAGAAAGTGCAATTATTTATAAAAAAATGGGCTTTAAATATTGTCATATTTGCTTCTTTAAGATATCCTTTTCATGAAGAGGTGGAAAACATGGAAAAAGTACTAGTTTTCGGGCATAAAAACCCAGATACAGATGCAATTTGTTCTGCAATTGCTTATGCAGAATTGAAAAAAGAATTAGGAATGAATGCTGAGCCTGTACGTTTAGGTGAAATCAGCGGTGAAACTCAATTTGCGTTAGATCATTTTAAAGTAGAAGGACCGCGTTTTGTTGAGACAGTTGCAAGCGAAGTGGACAACGTTATTTTAGTTGATCATAACGAGCGTCAACAAAGTGCTAACGATATCGAATCTGTTCGTGTGTTAGAAGTTATTGACCATCACCGTATTGCTAACTTTGAAACAAGCGATCCTATTTACTACCGTTGTGAGCCAGTTGGTTGTACAGCTACAATCTTAAACAAAATGTACAAAGAAAATGGCGTTACAATTCGTAAAGAAGTTGCAGGCTTAATGTTATCTGCAATCATTTCAGATTCTTTACTATTCAAATCTCCAACTTGCACAGAGCAAGACGTAGCAGCAGCTCGTGAATTAGCGGAAATCGCTGGTGTAGATGCTGATAGCTACGGCTTAGAAATGTTAAAAGCTGGTGCTGACTTAAGCGGAAAAACAATGGAGCAATTAATCTCTCTTGACGCTAAAGAATTCCAAATGGGTAATGCGAAAGTTGAAATCGCACAAGTAAACGCTGTTGATACAAACGACGTTCTTGTACACCAAGCGGAACTTGAAAAAGTTATCTCTGCAGTAGTAGAAGAAAAAGGTTTAGACCTATTCTTATTCGTTGTAACTGATATCTTAACTAACGATTCTGTCGGTCTTGCGATCGGTAAAGCAGCAAACGTTGTTGAGAAAGCATACAACGTATCTCTAGAAAACAACACTGCTACATTAAAAGGTGTTGTATCTCGTAAAAAACAAATCGTACCAGTATTAACAGAAGCATTCCAAGCTTAATTTTATTAAGTACAGATAAACAGCAAGGACAAGTAGTCGGATTGGCTATTTGTCCTTTTCTATCTCTAAAAAACAGAAAATTAAAATTTTAAAACAGGAGGATTGTGTATGCTTAATGATTTGGAGAGTAAATTACAGTCACTTTTAGAGCGAAATATTACTTCTGTTTCAGAATTAGAGAATTGGCTTTTGGATGAACAGAGTGTAACCGCTGAAATAGAAGAGGAGATAACAAGTAGTTTAATCGCCACGTATAGAGATACAAATGACAGAAATAAACGTAATTTACATATGTATAATCAAAATACAATTCAACCACTTTTAAAAAGATATAATGCAAAATTTGACCAGAAATTTATAGAGTCTCCGTTTTCCGACTTATTAGATGAGCAGAAATACGGTTTTATGACAAAAGCAAGATTGATAAAAAGTAAAATGTTTAATGACAAGAACATTGCTCTTACCATTAAAGAGCAAGAGCTTATTACGAAATATAGAGAAATAATGTCTAACATATCTATTAATTGGGAAGGCGAGCAAAAGACGTATGCATATGTAAAAGCAAAGCTAGATAACCCTAATAGAGCTATTCGTGAAAAAGCTTGGTACGCTTTATGTGAAGCAAGAAGTGTAGTGAAAATAGAAATAGATTGTATTATGAATGAACTCGTACAATTGCGGAATGAGACAGCTTTACATGCAGGATTTAATAATTATAGTGAATATGCTTTTAAACAAAAAAATAGAGATTATAGTATTGAAGAGTGTTATAAACTTCATGAATCTATAGAAAAGTATGTTGTACCAATTTGGAAACAGTTGGGAAGTCTTTCTAAAAAGAATCTCGGTGTAAAAACGTATCGCCCGTGGGATCTAACGCCTTGTAATTTACTAAAAGTCCCATTTCAAAATACCGTTGATTTATTGTATGGGGTGGAAGAAGTGTTTCGGAAGACTGATTTATATTTTTATGAGAAATTTATTCATATAAGGAAAGCTGGATTCATTGACGTAGAAGAACGTGAAAATAAAGCGCCAGGAGCCGCTTGTTTTACCTTGCCTCATAGTAAAGAGGTTTTTGTGTATTCTAATTTTAGTCCATCATTTTATGCAATTAATGCACTTATACATGAAGTAGGGCATGCCTTTCATTTTTATAAACAATTTAACAATGATAGTAGTATGCAAGAAAAATATCTTCGCGAAGAAGTGGCTGAGCTTTATTCTCTCAGTCTTGAGTTGCTAGTAATGGATAAGCTGGATATCTTTTATAAGCAAGAGGATGAATATAAAGAAGTACAGCGCGTACAATTATATCGTGCTTTCTCACTGTTAATGTCGTCAATTGCAGGAGATGTATTTCAGCACTGGCTGTATTCAAATCCAAACCATACTCCAGGAGAACGTGATAAGAAATATATGGAACTATGCGAAAGGTATCAATATTCATCAGTCGATATTGCTGGATTAGAAGATGAAATTAGTTCAAGTTGGTTAGAATCATTTCATTTTATTCAGTTTCCTTTTTATAAAATTGAATATGCAATTGCACAAATAGGAGCAATGCAATTGTTTCAAATTTATCGAGAAGACCCAGAAAAAGCGATTGCTTTCTTTAAAGAAGGTGCGAGTGCAGATTGGAATTTATCCATGCAAGAAATATATGAAAAAACAGGTATCACGTTTGACTTTTCGGAAGAAAGGATAGAAAGTACTGCAAGTGTAATTTTTGATCTAATTAATGAATTAAAATAAGGATAGCATTTGCTATCCTTATAACTGTTTGTTCGTAGATTTTTTCTTGTTTATATAAAATGTAATAATAGCCGCAATGATGAAAATAGGTATGGCATACGCTTGCCCAACAAACAACTTCCAGCCAATATGATTATAACCTTCAGATGCTGGAGCAATCATAGCGATTATGCAAACAATAATATAGAGTACTAGTGCAGGGATTATATTTTTCATTTGTTCACCTCCTTTTCATAAAATTATCACATGTATATTTGTATAATACATTATAGTTTGAGAAAAGATATATGTTTTTCTAACATTTATGTAAATAAAAGGGTTGTTATTAAGTGGAATAGAATAGGTGTATGTAGAATGATATAGGGGTGTTACATATAATGAACAATATATTAAATCGAATAAAGAAAGATGTAAGTATAGAATTATTGAATACACTATGGCCTGGTTTTAATAGGGCTGCATTTGCACTATATAATGATGAGCATGTGTATGTATTTCATCATCCATTATTTTTGAAAGATGATGGTGAGTATGCCATTTTAAAGCGGGATGAACAATTTAAGGCTGATACATTTATCCTATTAAAAGATTATCCGACTGCCATCGTGAATATGAATAGGCATAGAGATTATGAAAGTTTACTTGCAGTTGTGGTGCACGAACTTTTTCATTGCTATCAATATTTGAATAAAGAAAGTAGATTTCCAAATGAAACTTTAGGATTTCAATATCCTATAATAGAGGGAAATATAGAATTGCGAAATAAAGAACGAATGTGTTTATATGATGCTGTGCATTGTAAGTCACAAGCTGAGAAATATAATTATATTAAGCAATTTATTGAACTAAGAGAGCAAAGAACTAGTTTTATGAAAGAAGAGTTTATCACTTATGAGTGTATGGTTGAAAGTATAGAGGGGCCTGCTTGGTATGTTGAAATGAACGCCCACATTGCAGTATGTAAAAATGATGAAAGTGAAACATTACGAAAATATAGCGGACTTATTTTAGATATATATGATGCTAATTGTAACATTAGGAAGAGTTGCTATAGCTCAGGAATGCTTTTATGTTTATTATTAGATGAGATGCATTCTGAATGGAGAACGAGCTTCTTTAATAGTGATAAATCATTATATGCTTTTTTAAAACAAAACATTAATGTTGTTTTAAGTTTAAATAATGAATTTGCAATAAGTAAAGAAACGAAGCAAATCCTTCATTTTGTACAAAACGAAAGGGATAAGGATTTTATGCAATTTTATAAAGAAGAAGGGTATCATCTGTATATTGTAGGGAATATAAAATTAAATTCGTTTAATCCAATGAATGTAAAATTAAACAAAAATAAAGCGTTACATAAAACCTTTTTAAGTGTATGTATACATAATAAAACATATATGATAAATCAACCTGTTTTAGCATCTTTTGAAGAAAATTTTAAAAATATGACACAAGTTCATATTATAATGAATGAAAAGCCGATAGTAACAAATAATGGTTGGAACGTAGTGGGTGTTGGTGATATAGAAGCTGAGTATGAAGAAGAAGAGAATTCTATATTTTTATATTTAAAAAGTTAGAAGTGAGGTAAGAAATAAAGATGAAAAGGTTATGCATAATTCCATGCGGAAAAAAGAAGATTTGGGATAAGTATCCAGATTTCGGACCGATGGAGGCAAAAGATGTATATATTAGCCCGTTCGGAAAAGCATGTCAGGCGTATGCAACTCTGTTTTTCGAGAATTGGGTTATCTTATCGGCGAAGCATGGATTTTTAAGACCAAATGATATTGTTCTAGAAAACTATGACCTTGCATTTGATTCAAAAAGCGATGAGATTATTAGCGTGGAACAATTAAAACAACAGATGATTGAAAAAGACTTGCTTCAGTTTGATGAAATTGTTTTACTTGCAGGCAAGAAGCATAAGAAAGTAGTGACACAATTATATCCAGAAGAAAACATTACGTATCCGTTAGCAGGATGTAAAGGAATTGGATATATGTTACAGAGGTTGAAAGGGGCTGTGGGGGAAGGAAAGGAACTATAGCCAACTTGTTGTAAGAGCTTTTTAGTTATATATATTGTGAGCAAAAAAATAGAAAATACATATTAATTTAAAGCCCAAATATTGGGCTTTTTTCTTTGTAGTAATCTCTTTAAATATATTAGGTACAACTAATAGAAAAGTATAACATTTATAACTATACTTATAAATCTAGAATGTAGACTAGTAAACAAACCTCTTTCTACTTTTCATCATAGAATATGATGAATTCTATTTAGGAGGAGGAATATTTATGGGGAATCATTGTAATTGCAGGCGTTCATTTTGGGATGATTTAATGTTCGGAAGATGTGGATGTAAATGCAGGGATTGTCACGAATGTCGTTGCAAAGAGAAACCGAAATGTGATTGTGACGAGTGTCGCTGCAAGGAGAAATCGAAGTGTGATTGTGAAAAATGCAATTGTAAAGAGAAACCGAAATGTCATTGTAAACATGAAGGGTATTAATAATAAAAAAGAGTACGCTAAGTACTCTTTAATTTTTTAAGGTTATATTCCATCTTGAACAGATTTTTTTACAATTTCCCACGTGTCTTGTTTTTTAATCTTGATAGCTACATTAGTTCCGGTAGATTCCTTATAAAAGATATATCCATTGTTTTCGTCCACATATGTCAATGGTTCACTTATGCAATCTCGCGAACAAGATGTATTAATTAGCTCGATTAATGATAGTTCGCTCGGATCGGTTTTACTTGCATCTATAATAGTATCAACGTCTATTTTACGGTAACCTTGTAAATTCACATGGAAACTTTGTTCGATTTCACCTGTAATACTAGTATTCATTACTTCAACTGAAAGTTTCTTTTCTTGAAGAAATCCGTTTTCAAAAATTAATTTTGTATATCCAAGCCATGCGATTAAAACTAGCATGATAAACATAGTAAATATTTTAAGTGTTCGAAGCCGTTTACTAACAATTGTTTCTGAGTATTTCATCCAGTTTAATCCTCCAATGTTTTTAATTTAAAGTATGCCTAGATACATATTTTTAGAAGAAAGATAGAAGTTAACGAGTGCTTGATTCAAAAAAGAAAGCATCCGAAGTTAGATGCTTTCTTTTTTGCGTATATTTCGCTATCTGTTCGTTACTTGTTTCATAAGTGGTCTAATTTCTTTAACGGGTGGTTTTTTATCATAGGCATCAACGTAAGAGAAATAGTAATTTAAGTTTCTAAGAAGACCTTTTCCTATTTTAGCGCTCAAGAACGGAAATACTTGTCCAGTATAATCATCGAGAGATTTACAGTAATATTTTTCATCTAGATAAATACTGTATTTACATGTTAGTTCTACTAGTGAGTTCCCTTCTTCATCAATTACTTCTTTAGAATCAATAATGTCTATTAATGCGAATTTTTCATTTAGATAAACTTTCTTCTTTTTCTCGTGTTTATTTGTGAGGATAAATACGAGACCAATGGCGTTAATCAAACTATTTCCTCCTATAAAAAACGGATATTAATAAAATATATCGATATACGTTAAATGTAAAGAGGAGAGGTGAAATTTCATTGATAGAAAGTTTAATAAGCCGATTTGTGTTTTCAAATCGGCTTATTATTATTGAAACACTTGCGGGAATTGTTTTACGATTGCGTTTGTTATCATATCAGCCATTTCTAATGCTTCTTTTTCAATTTTATCATATAGTTTTACGCTTGCTTCAAAATCTTTATTTAGGAAGGCAAGCACTTCTGCTTTCGTAAGTGCTAAATGTTCATAAAACATTTTTCTGAATTCTTCTTTTTCTATATAAGGGTTGATGCTAGCAAGAAACGCCACAATTTCATCACCATTAGCGTACCATTTTTTCTCTATAGCGGCAGCTGCATTTTGATCACCAGCTTTTGCGGCTTTAACTAGATCCGCAGCAATGACTAAGTGGTCTTTAATTAATGCACTATATTTTTTTACAGCATCCTCACCATAGAATGGTTCAAGTGATAATCCCATATGTGTTGCATTTTGAAGAAGACGTCCAACTGTAACGTTAACGTCTGGTAAATTAAAGACAATACTTATAATAGCTAATCTCGTCCAAGCGACATGTTGTTCCCATAAAGAACGCATATAACCTTTTAAAAAGTTTTCATTTTTACTAATTCGGTAATTACGTACAGATGTATCAAAGTGTACATAAGGGTTATGATAGGGGGAGTAATACGATTGCCAATAAGAATACATAAACGGTAACACTCCTTTGAACATGTATAACTCAAAGTATGATGGGAATTTATTTTTAGTTACGTGTCCTAGATTAATTTCAGAAATTGATGTGGAAAAAGATGAAGGATTTTATTGTGGTATATATAAATAAAATGAATATAAAAATAAACAAGGCTCTGCAAGGGAAGTTGCAGAGCCTCAAAAGGGTATTGCCGAGATGTCGGACTCGACTAAGTAATGTTATCATAAAATTCTATTAAAAAAACCTGGTAAATGTGTCCAAATAAAAGTGAATCTTTAATAAAGTCAAAGGGATCCGCTTCCCGCAGCAGATCCCTTTAACTAGATAATGTAGATGAGCAAAAACTCATCTAGAGTACTTTTATAGTAACAAGTAAAAATCGTTTTGTGTATTGAGAAAAAAAGAATTACTTCATTAAATGTTAAGAACTTATATTTTACTTCTGGTTAATATAATCATTTGTTGTAAGTGAAGTATGGTTATAAAATGGAGAAAAGACTTGCAAGCATCTAAAAGCGTAATGAAATATATAATAGTCAAAAAAGACCTGCTTATATAAGCAGGTCAAATTAAGGAGTTTTATCCAACAGAATATGTCATATGATATCAACTGTATTGTATTAAGTCTATAAGGTTTATATTGAGAAAAGTTTTGTGAATGGATATATTTCGCACACGTATTAACGTTTAAAAAGTTGAGAAAGAAAATGAAAAAGCTTTTTATAAGAAAATAATGGCTGGTATTTATAATATGATTCATATTTCCACGCATCATGATTCGAGAATTGGAGTTGATTCGGTACTGTTTTCTGCTTGGTGGAACTAATATTCTGCTGTTTCATATAGTAACCTCCTGAATTCATATGTATAAGATTAGTAGTATTCAAGGAAGATTAATAAAATGTATATTTATTTTGTAATTCATTTTATATGTGCTTTATTTATGTTTTAAAATTTATAAATAGCCATTAAAACACCGTTGCTAAACAACCTCTAAAACGTAGAGAAGCATAAAATAATGAAAAAGCAAGCTGTTAGTCTTGTATTCATCACTTTCATGACACATAAGTGATGATATAATAGTAATAGATGAAAGATAAAGAAAAGCAGGTGACTCTTTTTTGTTTACAAAAGCACAAGAACTTTTAGCGTCTTATTTCGGTTATTCGTCATTCCGAAGAGGGCAAGATGAAACAATTAAAAATGTATTAGATGGGAAAGATACAGTCTGTATCATGCCTACGGGCGGTGGTAAGTCAATTTGTTATCAAATTCCCGCATTAGTATTCGAAGGAACGACATTAGTTATTTCACCTTTGATTTCACTTATGAAAGACCAAGTAGATACATTAGTACAAAACGGTATTTCAGCTACTTATATTAATAGTTCTATTTCGATTGCGGAAGCGAATCAACGAATTCAATTAGCAAAACAAGGACATTATAAGTTACTTTATGTGGCGCCGGAGCGTCTTGATTCAATGGAATTTGTTGACCAACTTATCGATATGAAAATCCCGATGATTGCAATTGATGAGGCGCACTGTATTTCGCAGTGGGGACATGATTTCCGTCCGAGTTATTTACATATACATCGCATATTAGATTATCTTCCAGAAAAACCGCTTGTCCTAGCATTAACTGCGACGGCAACACCACAAGTTCGTGAAGATATTTGCAACACGCTTGGAATTAATCAAGAAAATACGATTATGACAACGTTTGAGCGCGAGAACTTATCATTTTCTGTTATTAAAGGACAAGATCGTAATGCATATTTAGCGGATTATATTCGTCAAAATCAAAAAGAATCTGGGATTATATATGCAGCTACTAGAAAAGTAGTTGATCAGTTGTATGAAGATTTAATGAAAGCAGGAGTTTCTGTATCAAAATACCATGCTGGTATGAGTGATACAGATCGAAATGAGCAGCAAGAACTCTTTTTACGTGATGAAGTGAGTGTAATGGTAGCGACATCTGCATTTGGGATGGGAATTGATAAATCGAATATTCGTTACGTTATCCATTATCAACTGCCAAAAAACATGGAAAGTTATTATCAAGAAGCAGGACGTGCTGGCCGTGATGGATTAGATAGTGCATGTATATTGTTATATTCTTCTCAAGATGTGCAAGTACAGCGCTTTTTAATTGACCAATCGACAGGAGAATCTCGTTTTTCAAATGAACTTGAAAAACTGCAAAATATGACTGATTACTGTCATACAGAACAATGTTTACAATCATTTATTTTGCAATACTTTGGAGAAGAACCGAAAGAAGATTGCGGCCGCTGCGGTAATTGTACGGACGACCGCGAAAGTATCGATGTGACGAGAGAATCACAAATGGTTCTATCTTGCATGATTAGGACGAACCAGCGATTTGGAAAACAAATGATTGCACAAGTACTAACTGGATCTAAAAATAAGAAAGTTATTGAATTTAATTTTCATACTTTACCAACATACGGATTACTATCAAATCGAAGCGTCAAAGAAGTCAGTGAATTTATTGAGTTTCTAATTTCAGATGAGTTAATTGCAGTTGAACATGGTACGTATCCAACATTAAAAGTAACAGAAAAAGGGAAAGAAGTATTATTAGGTAAAGAGAATGTTTTACGTAAAGAACGAGTAGAGACAAGACAAATTGTTCAAGATCATCCTTTATTTGAAGTGCTTCGCGAAGTACGTAAAGAAATTGCGCAAGGAGAAGGTGTACCTCCATTCGTTATTTTCTCTGATCAAACGTTGAAAGATATGTGTGCAAAAATGCCGCATAGTGACTCTGAACTTTTAACTGTGAAAGGGATCGGCGAACATAAACTTGTGAAGTATGGTTCTCATTTCTTACAAGCAGTTCAGCACTTTATTAAGGACAATCCAAACTATGCTGAAACAGTTAAAACAGAAGTGGTGACAGAGCGGAAAAAGTCAGGGAAAGCTTCAGCAAATTCTCATTTAGAAACGTATGAAATGTATAAACAAGGCATTGATCTAGATGAAATTGCGAAAGAACGTGGCTTATCAAGACAAACAATTGAAAATCATTTAATTCGCTCTTTTGAGGATGGAATGGAAATAGACTGGAACAGTTTTGTTCCTGCAGAATATGAATCACTGATTGAAACTGCCGTGCAAAATGCAGAGGGTGGTCTGAAATCAATTAAGGAACAACTTCCAAATGAAGTGAGTTACTTTATGATTCGTGCATATTTACAATTTAGAAAGTAGATATATAAAAAGGGGATAGGGATATATGCATCACGTTTTCGTGTATGGCACATTAAGAAAAGAGCAAACGAATGCTCATTTTATGCAAGGGGCAATATGCATCGCAGACGGAGCATGGACGTATGGTAAATTATTTGATACAAACGAAGGGTATCCGGCAATGATTTGTTCAAATGAGGACAAAGTATACGGAGAAGTTTATGAAGTAAATGAGGTTGTTCTGCAAAAATTAGATGAACTTGAAGAATATACAGGTAATGCAGAAAGTGATTTATATGACCGAATCACCGAAACGGTTTATTTAGGTGATAGAGAAATACGTGCATTTGTGTATGTTGCTCAAGATATAGGGATGTTAAAGAAAGTTATCATTTCTGGTGATTGGGTAGAGTATCAACAAGAAAAATAATAGCAGTCATAGAGCGGATAGTGGTATCATCCATTATCTGCTTTTTATATTGGTACTTTCAAAATTCTTATTATTTTGATAAATTGTAAATATAGGGAAATTTGAATGGTTTTTTTCATGGGTGTTAGAGATTTAGTTTTTCACCTGTAGAAGAAAAATCTATTGCAGGAGGAGAATAATAATGAACGAATTAAATGTGAGAGAATTTTACGAAAAACAATTTAAACTATCCAATTACGATATCAATACAGAAAGCTGGTTAGAGCAAGTTGCGAAAGAAGTTAAAGAACAAGTTGGATATCCATTCCATTCGATGTTGGAACTAGGAGCAGGAAATGGTGGATTCGCAAGGGCGATGTCTAAGTTACAAGTGAAAATGACTACAGTTGAGCTTATACCAGAGTTAGTTATGTTTGCAAAAGAGCATTCTACTAATGATATAGATATTCATTGCGCTGATTTTTATAAAATTAATTTTGAAGAAAAGTTTGATGTTGTTAGTTATTTAGATGGATTTGGTGTAGGAACAGATGATGAACAATTGATTCTATTAAAACGTATTAAAAACTGGATGAAGGATGATGGATGTGCACTTATTGATATGTATCAACCATTGTATTGGAAAAAAGCAAGTGGACAAGAAATGACCTTAAGTGCAGCTATGCGAAAATACGAATATGATCTTATAAATGAGAGAATGTTAGATCATTGGTGGCATCCTAATAATCCAAATGATATAGTTACACAGTCTTTACGTTGTTATACGGTAGATGAGATTAGCAATCTATGTGCTGAAGCTGGTTTAAGTATTGTAGGATTCTTCCCAGGAGGAGCATATGATTTTGAAAAACGAAAATATAAAGAATTAGCAACTTTAAATGAATGCTTGGCGTACCGGATTAAAATAAAGAAGAGTAGAGATTAATCTCTACTCTTTTTTGATTTAGAAAATTCTTACTAAAACTATTGACTTTATAAATGGATTTTTAATACAATTGTATTTCGACTAAAAAATTGAACGGACAGGAGGGAATCATCAAATGAACAACATTTTTGAAGAAGAGTTACAAAGGATGAAAGCTACATTAAGTACGATGGATGATCAATTAGAACAGCTCGAAAGCATTCCGGTTTATTATGGAGATGATTTTAAAGAACAAATTCTAGAAAGTATGAGAGAATCTAATAGACAAAACTTACGTATTGGAGTGCAAGAACCATACTTTGGAAGATTAGATTTTCAAGAGGACGGCAAGGAAGAAGTTATGCCGATCTACATCGGTAAAGTAGGTGTTTCACATAAAGACACAATGAAACCGATTGTAATTGATTGGCGGGCACCTGTCGCAAGTATGTTTTATTCATTTACCGGCGGTGATGAATTAGCGTTTTATCAATCGCCAGATGGATTAGTAGAAGGTGATGTTTATTTAAAGCGAAACATCTCAATCCGAAAAAGAGAACTAGAACGTGTTGTTGATACATATGTAAAAGGAAATGAAGATGTATCTCATGCCGATGATTTTCTTCTATATCGATTAGGTGAGAATAAAGATAATAAACTAAAGGATATTGTTTCAACGATACAATCGGAGCAAAACGATATTATTCGTGCGGAAAGAAACTTACCATTATTAATTCAAGGGGTTGCAGGAAGCGGAAAAACAACGATCGCTTTACATCGCCTTGCTTTTTTAATTTATGAATATCGTGAACAATTAGAAGCTGAGAGAATGATTGTATTCGCTCCGAATAGTCTGTTTTTAGACTATATTTCGAGTGTGCTTCCTGAATTAGGTGTAGGGAATATTAGTCAAACAACATTTCCAGATTGGGCATTACGTACGTTAGATGATTCGGTGAAACTGAAGCAGACAGAAGGAAAATTGAAAGAAGCATTTTCTATTAATCGTGATGAAGAAAAGGTTATGCTCGGTAAATTGAAAGGTACACTAGAATTTAAGTCCTTTATTGAAGAGAGAATGATTCAATTTGAAAATGAATTAGTACCAACAAGTGATTTTGAGGCATGGGACAAAGCTATTATTCCGGTAGAAGACATAAAAAAATGGATGCAAGTTGAATATAAACATTATCCATTAAAGAAAAGAAGAGAAAGATTAGTCGGCAGAATGAAGCGCTGGATTGAAATTGAACTGAAAAAGTATGGAGAAACAAACGAGAAGAAATTACTAAAAAAAGAAGCGACAAAGAGATTGAACACATATATGAAGTTTTGGCCGAAAATGAGTGCACTTTCACTATATAGTTCAATATTGAAAAGTAAAGAAATACTCGAAGTATTGCCTGAAGAACTTGTGAAAGAAACTGAAAAGAGTTGTCGTAAAAAAGAAGTGTATGTAGAAGATTTACCAGCTTTAATTTACATACATCACCGCATAACAGGTATTGAAATCGGACAGAAATTCCATCACGTCGTTATTGATGAAGCGCAAGATTTCTCGCCATTCCAAGTTTATGTAGTAAAAGAAATTACACTAGGTAATTCTTTTACTATATTAGGTGATTTATCTCAAGCAATTTATGATTATCAAGGGATTGAAGATTGGAGTGCTTTTAAAGAAGTATTCCAAGAAACAGGTTATTATGAACTGACGAGAAGTTATCGTTCTACAAAAGAAATTATAGAATTTGCGAACGAAATAATTAAAAATGCAGAGATTCCAGTTGGGCTCGCAACACCAGTTTTTCGCAGTGGTGAAGATGTTAAGGTAATCCATGCAGAAGATCAATTTAATGAAATTATGAAGACGTTAAAACATCTACAAAACGAAGATGTGAAAACCATTGCGGTAATAGGAAGAACAGACGATGAATGCCGCGATATATATGGAAAATTAACAAAAGCAGGATTGGCCGTAAACGTCATTGAAGCAGATCAAAGTAAATATGAAGGTGGTATTTCAGTAGTACCTGTATACTTGGCAAAAGGGCTAGAATTTGATGCTGTTCTATTAATCGATGTTGATGAAGAACATTATAAAAATACGAAACATGATGCAAAGTTACTATATGTCGGATGTACAAGGTCACTTCATGATTTATGGATTTTCCATAGCGGAGAAATATCGCCTTTAATTAATGGATTAAAATAAATATTACATACAAGAGGATTTTCTAGTAACAAAAAGAAGAACCTCTTGTTTTTCTATATAAAGACATGGAGAGAGGATAACTATGATAACAAAAGTAATAACAAAAAGAAATTGGGAAATCGCAAAGGTAGATGGAGAAGTTAATGAAGCTTCACTTAAAGAAGAGGGATTTATTCATTGTTCATTTTTACAGCAAGCTTTAAAAGTTGTTGAAAAATATTTTAGTCATGAAGAAAATGTTTTATTACTGACAATCGATCCATCCTTAATAAAAGCAGAAATAAAATATGAACTTGCTTCTAACGGTCAAGAATATCCGCATGTATATGGAGTAATTAATATTGAGGCAATTGTAGGTGTTACCCCATTTACTAAAGAAAAAGGAGAGTTTATATTACAAGAGGTACAAAATTAAGGTTGTAATAGCTGTTTAAATTAACAAGAAAAGCACAAATTATATAGTTTGTGCTTTTTTATTATCTATTTTTTGTAAATACGCATTGTTTTTATCACACTAATACTGTACGATACATAGTATAAAACATATACTGTATGACATATAGTAATGGAAATGAGGTGAGTGAATGGATGCTTTATTAAATTCGTTAATTACTGAACTAAGAAGAGGGACATTAACATTAGCGGTTTTAAGCCAGTTAAGAACACCGCAGTATGGGTATTCACTTGTCCAATTATTGGAGCAATCAGGGATCACAATCGATCAAAGTACTTTATATCCACTACTTCGCCGATTAGAAAAGCAAGAGCTAGTGACGAGTAGTTGGGATAAAACGGAGAGTAGGCCTCGTAAGTATTACGTTTTAAGTGAATACGGATTAGAGATATTTTTGCAGTTAAAAAAGGAATGGATAAAGGATTCGAAAGAACTTTATAACTTATTAAAGGAGGAGGACAAGAATGAATTTGATTGATATTTATGTCGAAGAAGTAGCGAAGAGATTACCTGAAAAAAATCGTGAAGATATTATTCTTGAACTACGGTCAACTATCGAGGATATGTTACCTGATGAGTATAATGAGGAAGATGTAAAGAGTGTCCTTGAAAAATTGGGAAGCCCAGTTTCATTGGCTAATGGCTATCTGGATAGACCGATGTATTTAATTGGACCACGTTATTTTGATGTATATACGACATTGTTAAAAATGATCATACCAATAGCAGCTGTAATCGCACTTATTGCAATGGTTGCAGAAAATTTTGTAGGATATAATGGTGAGCAAGCGGTATTAAATGTTATTTTAAATTTGATAGGTAAAGGAATTGGGGAAATTGTCGAAGTAGGCCTCCATGTATTTTTCTGGTTGACACTTGTATTTGCAATTTTAGAAAGAACAGATAAAGACAAAGGTACTCAACCGTTGACGACAAGTTTAAAAAAATGGACGCCTGATGATTTGAAAAATACTTCGTATGTTCCAAAGAAAAAGTCGATCTCAAAGTTCGAAGTGTTTGGAGGTCTAATGTGGACGGCAATATGGGCGACACTTTACTTTTATGCGAATCATCTCGTTGGCGTATACCACGGTACGGAAAATGGATTGAAGTTTATTGCGCCGACGTTTAATCAAGATGTATTAATTCAGTATTGGCCAATCGTTGCTATTATGATTGTATTTGAAATAGGTATATCTCTTTATAAGTTAGTACAGGGACAATGGACGCGAAGATTAGCAATCGGGAATGCTATACTTCAAATAGCTGGAACAATAGTATTCATTGTAATTGTAGTAAATCCGTATTTATTTAACGAAGGATTTATTACGTATGTGGCAAATGTGTTTACTACTTCTCCAGAGGAATTTAAAAAGTGGTTAATTGGTGGAGGTATTATCATTTATATTTTATCTGCGGTATTAAATATATTTGATGGTTTCCGAAAAGCTCGTATTCGTATGTAGTAGTGAAAGGAAAGAAGATATACTTTATGAAAGGAAGAAAGCAATGATAAGGGAAGCAAGGAAACAAGATGTAACATACATGTTAGATATTTATAATGATGCTATATTGAATACAACAGCCGTCTATACGTATAAACCTGTAACCCTTGAAAATAGAATAGATTGGTATGAACAAAAAAAGGCTAACGGCTATCCGATTTTAGTATGTGAATTAGATAATAAAATCGTAGGATTTGCGACATTTGGCCCGTTTAGAGCTTGGCCTGCCTATAAATATTCAATTGAGCATTCTGTGTACGTTCATAAGGAATATAGAAAAAATGGGATAGGAACTTCTTTAATGAAAGCATTGATTACAGTTGCAAAAGAAAGGGAATATATGACCTTAATTGCTGGAATTGATGCAGAAAATGAGAAAAGCATTGCCTTACATGAAAACTATGGATTTGTTCATGCGGGGACAATTAAGAAGGCTGGTTATAAGTTTAACAGGTGGTTAGATTTAGCTTTTTATCAATTGGAGCTTAATGGTCCTAAAAAGCCTACGGAAGAGTAAATGTTTGCGTTATGCGAATTATGTATTTTAGAAAGATAGTATGGGGAAATTTCATGCTATCTTTTTTATTGTATGGATAAATAACATGTAATAAAAAAAGTTTTTTATATTCTATATCGAATTGTGAGAAGATGATAAAACAATATAAAAAGAGGTATGGATATGCATTTACAAAAAGTATAGCAAAGGCATACTAGGGGTGAGTGATTGAAAAGAAACTTAAAAACTTCAACAATCATCATATTAATTTTAACGATTATCGCTATGGAAGTTGGAATCGCGATTTACGATCATAATCTGTCATTAGATACAATTTACTTTGCAGCAATCCTCATTTGTATTGTATTGCTTTTTGGCACACGTGTTTCTGAAGAGAAAGAAAGTACATCGAAACAGAGACGAAGAAAAACAGCTTGGCCATCTATTTTATTATCTATCGCTTGTTTTGCCGTTATAAGTTATATAAGAATAGGCTATGTCTCTGTGCCAGGGATAATTGGTTTTTCATGTTTTGTTACTTATGGTGGATTCGTGTTTATTAGTATTTTAAAAAGGAAAAGGAAAAATTAAAGGTAGCTAACTAAATTGAAAGGAAGAAATATATGAAACACTTAGAGAATGGGACTCGCGCTGAAGGAGAATACATAAAAAATAAAGTAATTCAATATAACATATCTATTTTAACAGATGAAGCAAAACAGCCGATGGAACAAGTAAGTTTCGTAGTGAAAGATGAGGGTGGAAAAATCTTTGGCGGGGTAACAGGAACGATGTATTTTTATCACCTTCATATAGATTTTTTGTGGGTTGATGAATCAGTTCGTCATGATGGTTATGGTAGTCAACTGTTACATAAAATTGAAGACATTGCGAAGGAAAAACGTTGTAGATTAATATTATTAGATTCATTTAGTTTTCAAGCACCAGAATTTTATAAAAAGCACGGATACCGAGAATATGGTGTAGTTGAAGATCATCCTAAAGGACATAGTCAACACTTTTTAGAGAAGCGGTTATAGTAATAGTATTCGTGTTCTAGAAGGAAAGTGGATTTTAAAAGCATCACCAAACAAGGTGATGCTATTTTTAATTTATAGCAACTACTCAAGCTGATGTAATTATGGGGACAAATAGTACGATTCGTATAGCTATGATTTTCTTTTTTACTGTAAATGAGTTACTGTCTTTGTAAAAGACACTTGTCGTATTTACTATATGTACTAATAAATACTATTGAATTTTTAGGAGAGGAAGAGCAATAAGACGAGCTCTGAATATAATAATGATAAAGGAGGTGTTAAGCAATGGGTTATATTGTAGATATTTCGAAATGGAACGGTAACATTAACTGGGATGTAGCAGCTCCACAACTAGATTTCGTAATCGCTAGGGTACAAGATGGTTCGAATTACGTAGACCCTTTATATAAAAATTACGCTCAAGCAATGAAAATAAGAAATATTCCTTTCGGTAATTATGCATTTTGCCGATTTATTTCAATTTCTGATGCGAAGAAGGAAGCGCAAGATTTTTGGAATCGCGGTGATAAGAGCGCTACTGTTTGGGCGGCTGATGTAGAAGTAAAAACAATGGATGATATGAGAGCCGGTACACAAGCTTTTATCGATGAATTACGCCGACTAGGAGCTAAGAAAGTTGGCTTATATGTTGGTCATCATGTATATGAACCATTCGGTATGGCGAACGTAAAAAGTGATTTTGTATGGATTCCTAGATATGGAGGTAATAAACCAGCATATCCTTGTGATATTTGGCAATACACCGAGACAGGTGATGTACCAGGTATTGGCAAATGTGATTTAAATCAATTAATAGGAAATAAGCCACTTTTCTGGTTTACTGAATCAGTACCAAAACAAGAAAATATACAGGCACAAGTTTCTAAACAAAATATTATCCAATCTGGAGCCTTTTCACCTTATGAAACTCCAGATGTTATGGGAGCATTAACTTCTTTAAAAATGACTGCTACCTTCATTTTACAATCGGATGGTTTAACGTATTTTGTTACTGAACCTACCAGTGATACGCAATTAAATGCTATGAAAGGCTGGCTTGATCAAAAAGGTTGGTGGTATGAAGTTAAATAGCTCCTATATGTGAAAAAAGAAGAGCCATCCAACAGGACGGCTCTTCTCAAATTATTATTGAATCTTGCTATTCAAATAATTTATCCATTAAATTCTGGATTTCACGTCTTCTTTTATCTGTTTCGTTCTTATCAATTGTATACGTATCATCCTCGATTATAAGAATATCACCTTCTTTTGCAGTAGAAGGGAGTTTTGATTTAGGTACATCAATTGTTACGTTATTTACTTCAATAACTGCTAGTTCGCCTTCAAAACGGTCAATAATACCTCTTTTCATAATTATCTCTCCGTTCTTACAGAAATTTTTGAACCATCACTATTAATAACTACAGTTCCATTTAAATCTGTTCTATATACATTAACAGACATTGCATTTAACTTTGCCAAAGTTTCCTGTGTAGGATGGCCATAGCGGTTACCTGCACCGGCACTGATCACAGCGATACTTGGTTTCACTGCATCTAAAAATGGCTGAGAAGAAGATGTCTTACTTCCATGATGACCAGGTTTTAATACATCAGATTTTAGGTTAGAACCATGTGCTAGAACCATATCTTTTTCGCTTTTAGATTCAGCATCACCAGTAAATAAGAAAGATTTGCTACCGTGTGTTACTTTTAATACCGCACTCCACTCATTTAGATCGTTACCGTATTCTTTCACGGGAGCTAAAAATTGTGAGTTTAAACCGTTGATTGGTAAAGTTACTCCAGATTTCGCTTCTTTAATTGTTAATCCTTTGTTAGCTACTGCAGTTAGGAAGTCTTTGAACGTTTGTGTCGTATGACTTACTTTAGGGGCATAAACGTTTTTTACATTCATAGCATAAAGCACTTCATCTAATCCGCCTACATGATCAGCATCAGGATGAGTGGCAATCATATAATCAATAGTTTGGAATCCTAATCCTTTTAAATAATTTGCTACTACTTTACCTTTGCCGTTGTTACCAGCGTCAATAAGGATCGTTTCTCCACTTGGAGATTTAATAAAAGTAGCATCACCTTGTCCGACATCAATATAATGTACCTCTAAGTTACCTTTTGGCTTAGGAAGAGCTGGACGGAAATTTGGTTCTAATACACGAGCCAAAAATGCAGCGAATTGCTCACGAGTTACTTTTACACCTGGACCAAATGTACCATCAGGCAATCCAGTAGTAATATTATTTTGTGCTAAAATTTTGACATAATTGTAACCCCAGTGATTAGATGGAACATCAGGGAAATTGACGTCTGCACCTGTAGGCTTCAAATTAAAAGTTTTAACTAAAACTACTGCCATTTCTGCACGAGTTAATGAGCGGTCAGGGAAATAGTTTGTTTCACGTTGTACAATGTTATTATGTGCTAACTTATGTACAGAATCATAGTAATAGATACCTTTGGCTACATCGGAAAAAATATGATTATAGCTAGATGGTTTTTCTAATTTTAATGATAAATCTAGCATTAAGGCCATTTGTCCACGAGTTACATCATCACTCGGTTTAAAAGTTCCTTCTGGCGTACCTTTAATGATACCTTTATCCGATAAATAGTTAATTTCTTTAATTGCCCAATGATTAGATTGGACATCAGGGAAAGATTTAGCACTTGTAAAATTAGGGATGAATAATGATAAGATTATGACAAATGCTGTTAATAATAAACTAAACTTTTTCAAAAGATCGCCTCACTTTATGTATTTTTTACCTAATTAACTTTACCATTTTTTTCAATAAATTCAAGTTTTAATAGGTAAATATTATAATAGAAATACTTTTGGTGTTATATTCATTGATTTTCTCTTATTTTGTATATTTGGTATAATTAATATGAAAGGATGAGAGTAACGATTGCAATTGTAAAATCGATATAATAAATTTATTTTATGAAGGTTTTTTGTAACAGGTTGGATTCTATAGTTTTATATGGAAAGAAGTAAAGTAAGACAAATTATATATAATGAGCAATTTGATGGGAGAAGGAAAATGTACACATATAAATTGCAAAATGAACAACCAATTTGCGTAGAAAAAATAAAAAAACTTTATGACTCTGTCGGTTGGTGGCTAGAAAGAAAAGAAATCGATATTCAAAAAATGTTAAAGCATAGTATAGCAATTGGGGTATGGGAAGAAAATGAATTAATTGGATTTGCTAGAGTTGTTTCTGATGGCGTTTTTCGAGCGTACATAGAAGATGTTGTCGTACATGAGAATGTAAGAAATAAAGGTATTGGAGAGAAGATGCTTACAATATTACTTCAAGAAATATCTCATGTTCATATTGTTAGTCTATTTTGTGGAGAGAAATTAATAAAGTTTTATGGTGAACAGAAATTTCAAGCGACAAAGCAAATTGTGATGCATCGTAATCAAATAGTGAAAGAATAAGAGGTGCCAATGAGAATGAATACAACAAGAACATATTGTTTATCAAAAAGAAAAGCAACAGAAGATTCTCCTGATGGTTGGAATGCAACATGTATGAGGCTTAATAATAAAATATTTGCGATAGTAAACCATGAAGAAGGAGAAAAAGCTGCGATTACTTTAAAATGTGATCCAGAACTTGCATTAAGATTAAGAGAAGAGTATCCAGAAGCAATCATTCCGGGGTATCATATGAATAAAAAGCATTGGAATACAGTGTATATACATAAAGATGTAGAGCAAGAGCAAATTAATAAGATGATTGATTGGTCATATGATTTAGTTCTACAATCATTTTCAAAGAAAAAGCAGCAAGAGTTATTAAATTAATATGTATAAGGGGTGGCAGTATTGAAAGACACGATTAAAGGTACATATGATAAATTAGCGAGTACATATAAAGAAAACCTAGATGTGGCAAATCCATATAATAGCTATTACGAAAGACCAGCGATGATGGAGATGATTCCAAAGAATTTAGAAGGGAAGAGTATACTAGATGCTGGATGTGCAGCTGGATGGTATACTTCTCAATTTTTAGAAAGAGGAGCAAATGTTACTGCAATTGACGTAAGTTCTGAAATGGTAAAAGCTGCAAAGGAAAGTACGGGTAATAAAGCAACGTTTCTTTGTCATGATTTGCAAGAAGTATTACCATTTGAAGATAATACTTTTGATGTTATTGTAAGTTCGTTAACGCTTCATTACTTAGAAAATTGGAATAAAGTATTTCAGGAGTTTCATCGCGTATTGAAGCCAGATGGCGAATTTATATACTCCATTCATCATCCTTTTATGGACTTTACAAAGTTTCCTTGTGAAAATTATTTCGAAAAACAATTATTAGTAGATACTTGGGTTAAACCAAATATTACAATAGAAGTTAGCTTTTTTAGAAGATCACTCCAAGATATAATTAATGAAACAACAAATTATTTTGTGTTAGATAAAATAGAGGAACCGAGGCCAGTTGAAAAAATGAGAGAAGTAAACGAAAAATCATATCATTATCTAAATACAAATCCACATTTTCTTATTATGAAAGCGATTAAAAAATAGCTAGTAAAATAATTATATTTTACTAGCTATTTACAGTTTTAAATTACATATTAGGAGATTTTGAGATGAATAAGAAACGAAGTAGATTATTATATGCGCTATTTACTATCGTTATAATTATTTTAGGTCTTAGCTCAAGAAAGTTAGCTTTTGCGTTACCTCATCTATTAAACGAGTACTTAGGTGATGCTTTATGGGCATGTATGATTTTTACTGGATGCGGATTTTTATTTCCTAAAATAAACACGATGAAATTGGCTTTTATAAGTTTGCTGTTTTGTTATGGGATTGAAGTGAGCCAATTGTATCATGCCGGATGGATAGATAGCATTCGTGCAATGACTTTAGGTGGACTCGTATTAGGTTACGGATTTTTGTGGAGTGATTTAGTTGCTTATACAATTGGTGTTGGGATTGGAATGTTTTGTGAGTTTATGTTACGGAAGAAATAAAAGATGTAAGAAGGGGTATTTATGAAAAAATAATATTAATAGGTTCTGGTGGTTCAGGAAAATCTACATTAGCAAGACAATTAGGAAACAAACTAAATATTAAGGTGCATCATCTTGATGCACTATTTTGGAAACCAAATTGGGAGGGGGTTTCCAAAGAGGAGCAAAGAACGGTTCAAAATGAATTAGTTAAAGAAGATGAGTGGATTATTGATGGGAATTATGGCGGGACAATGGACATAAGAATTAACGCAGCTGATACAATCATCTTTCTTGATATTCATAGAACAATATGTGCTTATCGTGCTTTTAAAAGGGTTGTACAATATCGGAATAAAACAAGACCGGATATGGGCGCTGGATGTGAAGAAAGGTTTGATTTGCAATTTTTTAAATGGATATGGGAATATCCTAAAACGAAACGACCTTCAATTTTAAAGAGGTTAAATCAATTGAGTAAAGATAAAGATGTTATTATTTTAAAATCTTCAAATGAAGTAAGACTATTTTTAGAGAAGTACGATCACTTAAATTGTTAGATTATAAAAAGAAGTCAAATGGGGGAATAGCATTGAATAGATTCATTGGCTCCGTTGATTCTAATATGGTGAAAATTCCAGCAGGAAAAGTAGAATTAAGAGATGATCGAATAAAAAAACAATGGCAAGTACAAATAAAACCATTTCTTCTTGCAAAATATGTTGTAACGATGGAATTATATGATGCGATTGCGAATAACAAACCAAGTTTATTGAAAGATAAAAATAAACCAGTTGTAAATATTTCATGGAATGATGCCGTTATATTTTGTAATTTACTTTCCAAAAAAGCGGGATTAAAAGAATATTATTCTATTAGTGAAGATGGTCTAATTGTTAGTTGTAATTTAGATTCAAATGGCTACCGATTACCTTTTGAAGCAGAGTGGCAATATGCGTGTAAGGCAGGAACTACGGGATACATATATGGAGAACTGAAAGAGATTGCTTGGTACAATGAAAATTCAAGTGGATATATTCATGAGGTCGGAAAAAAAGAACCGAATGCATGGGGACTTTACGATATGTTAGGAAACGTTTGGGAATGGTGCTATGATTTATATGATGAACAAGTGTACGGATCATACCGAATTTTCCGCGGCGGTAGCTGGGCTGAAGCAGCTAGAGGTTGCGGTGCGACTTGTCGTCGCCGTAGTCATCCTACATTTCATATAGATGACCTTGGGTTTAGGCTTGCTAGGTCCATTTAGAAGAATAAGACAAAATACCTATAATACTAATGGCAACATAGACAAGATTTAAATTAAGGAGTGTTTAAAGTGGCACGTGTTTTATTCATTAATACTGGATCAGAAGGACATATAAATCCAACGTTGCAAGTTGTAGAAGAATTGGTTTCACGCGGGGAAGAGGTAGTTTATTTTTCAATTGAATCTTTTAGAGATCGTATTGAGAGAACGGGTGCTACTGTACGAACAATTGACGAGCAAAAGTTTTTAAAAGCTTTTCTTTCTGGTGGTCGAAATTATTTATCAGAGAGAATAAATGGTCTTTTACATACGGCAGATGTTATTATACCAAATGTTCTTGAACAAATTGAAGGGGAACATTTTGATTACATCATTCATGATTCAATGTTTGGTTGTGGACATATAATTGCTCAAATTTTAAAGCTTCCAGCAATAAATTCCTGCACATCGTTTGCACAGGATGAAAAATCATTTGAACAAATGTTAGACCACTTGTCTAAAAATATCCCAGTGGAAGTTCATAATAGGATACATAATGATTTTGAAAGATTAACAAAGGGAATCACGGAAAAATATGGTGTTGAAATAAACTCACCGTATGAAGTTTTTTGTAATCCAGCGCCACTTACTATTGTGTATACAATAAAGGAGTTCCAACCTTTTGGAGACATGTTTGATGAAACATTTACATTTGTAGGTCCATCTATCTCTACACAAGTAAAAAATGAAGAGTTTGATTTTACTACAATTGAAGGGAAAAGCCCGATTTACATTTCACTAGGTACTGTTTTTAATGAAGCACTTGATTTTTATAAACTTTGTTTTAAAGCGTTCGAGAATAGTAATCATACAATTGTGATGTCTATTGGTAATAAAACGAGAATAAGTGATTTAGGTGAAATTCCTAAAAACTTCATTGTAAAAAACTATGTACCACAAACGAAACTACTTACATATACAAAGTTATTTATTACACATGGCGGAATGAACAGTACACATGAAGGATTATATAACGGGATTCCGCTTATTGTAATTCCGCAAAGTGCAGATCAGCCAGTTATCGCGAAGCAAGTGGAGAATCTCCGAGCTGGGGTTAAGTTGCACATGAAAGAATTGACTGAGGAACAACTACGTGAAAGTGTAGAACTTGTATTAAATAATCCTTCATATAAAGAATCTGCTTTGAATTTGAAGGAGTCTTTCCGGAAGTCTGGTGGATATAAGCAAGCTGTTGATGAAATTACTACATTTGCTGGTCAGTAATAAATAGAAAATTAAACATGAGAAGAGTGTCTATATGAAAGGATATAGGCACTCTTCTGTTATATGGAGCGAAGAATCGATTGTTTTGAAAGGTTGAATATCCTGCATTATAAATTTAGGTGATAGTTTTACGTGTTACTAATGATTTCACAGTTTCTGCACAACTTTTGCACATGTTTTGGTAATTTCTATGTCATGATATATTCATTAAGTGAAATATTTCACAAGAAACGAAATATATTCTCGCTATGGTGTATGAATTACTAACACATACATCGATACAAGATTGTCTCTTGTTATTCTTTTACATCAAAGCCCACATTACACTACGAAGTATAACAAGAAGGGGACAGAAACATGAATAATCGATTTTTAAAACAACTACAAAACATGAAAATGAACAAAAAAAGTCTAGGAGCTGTTGCATTAACAGCCGGAATTATTGGCACGACACTTATTCCTCAAAACGCATACGCGCACGGTTTTGTTGAAAAGCCTGGCAGTCGATCTGCTTTATGTAGTCCAACTTATGGTGCACTAAATGTAAACTGCGGAAGTGTTATGTATGAACCGCAAAGCTTAGAAGCACCAAAAGGATTCCCGCAAGGTGGCCCACTTGATGGACAAATCGCTTCTGCAGGTGGTAAATTTGGTGGTATTTTAGATCAACAAACAGCAAATCGTTGGTTTAAAAATACAATCACTGGTGGAGAAAATACATTTACTTGGAAGTATACAGCGCCTCACTTAACGAGCAAATGGCATTACTATATTACAAAAAAAGGATGGAATCCAAATAAAGCGCTCACAAGAGCAGATTTTGAACCAATTGGAACTGTACAACATGATGGTTCTGCAGCCTCAAATCATTTAACTCACAAAATCAATGTACCTACTGATCGTAGTGGATATCATGTGATTTTAGCAGTATGGGATGTAGCTGATACAGCAAATGCATTCTATAATGTAATCGATGTTAATCTTATCAATGACGTAAAACTAGATACAGAAGCTCCAAGTATTCCAAATGGAATTCAGGCACAAAAAGTAACAGCGAATAGTATAGAACTAGCATGGAACGCTTCTACGGATAATGTAGGGGTAAAAGGGTATCAAATCTTCCGTAACGGAGAGATGATTGATACAGTACCAGGAACTCATTTTATTGATAAAAAATTACAACCAAGTACAGAATACTCTTATACTGTAAAAGCAATTGACGTAGCTGGAAATGTCTCGAAAGAAGGTGCAGCGCTTACAGTAAAAACAACAGTTGAGGCTCCTGATACAGAAGCACCAACACAGCCAAAAGGATTACATAGTATGGGAACGACAGCATCAAGTGTTGATTTAATGTGGAGTCCATCTGACGATAATATTAGTGTAGACCATTACGATATTTATAGAGAAACAGAAGGATCAATGAAAAAGATTGCAACATCTAATACGACTTCTTATATGGATAAAAATTTACTCTCTAATACTACTTATAAATATGTAGTGAAAGCTGTTGATGTAGCTGGAAATGAATCTGTACAGAGTGATATATTCACAATTACTACAAAAACTGAAAGCGCTTCATATGAAGGTTGGGATGCAAAGAAAGCATATGAAAAGGGAGATAGAGTTCTACACGAAGGAAAAGTATATGAAGCAGTCCAGAGCTATCAAGGAAATGGGGATCCAAACTGGATTTATGCCTTATCATTATGGAAAACAGTGTAAGCTTTACCTAGGTATGAACTAAGAGATGATGGGCTTTGACGTAAAAGGAAATCTTGAGAATTCACTTTTCTGTTTATAAAAAAGACGACGTTGAATACGTCGTCTTTTTTTCTAAATTTTACTTTCCTTCATTAAATGATGATAAGTCCCGTAATTAAACTAAAGTGTTATTTTTATAAAATAACGGGGAAGGAGAGATTTAAAGAAAAATCATAGTGTATGATTCTAAAATGTTTTTGAAAATGTATGGAGCGAAATAAAAAGAACCCTGTATAAAACGGTTTCTTTTGCTGCGTTAATCTATTAATTACAATCTTGATAATATTCATCACACGAATCCTTATTATCGTTACAGCAAATACAAAATGTTTTTTGCACAAATAAACTAACTATACTAGTAGGACCCTCCTGTTTGGTAAAAGTAAGACTTTGAAAATCTTCAACTTGAAATATTTTTGTTTGAACAGGTTGTAATGTTGCAGTAATTGGGCGGCTAGATTTTCTTGTTAGAATAGTTACTTGAACGGGTGCACTCATCCCGACAACGAATAACTGAATTAATGTTTTATTATGATTGTTTGTGAAATCCTCAAATACAGTTTGTGGCGCGGTGGTTTCAAGGAAAACAGATAAAGGTATATTTCCATTTGCATTTTCTGCAGAACCAGTTATCGTATGAGTTTCAATAAAACAGTTATTTTTTTGATCGTTCGAATGCGATTGATTTTTATAATATTTTTTACCATCTTTATAAAAATAATTAGCCATAAATATTTTGCTCTCCTTTCTTTGTAATATCAATATATATTATTAATTAAAAGGAAAGAGTGCTTGTACAAAAGAATAATATCCGCTTTTGTAAAAAAAGAAATATATTTGAGGATGTTGTAGTTTCTAACTAAAAATAAGCACACATTAAAGTGTGCTCTAGATAAGAAAGGTAAGAATCTTATGAATGGAGAATCTCCATTCAATAACATATGCTTGTCTAATTTTAAGGTGAAAACTTTTTAACAAAAAAGTTATTCGGAAAATTTTCCTGTGATGATACAATTATATTTTTTGATTTTAGATGTTTGGAATTATGAATATCGAGATGGATTTTTAAAAAAATCAGAAATTTAATTTCATTGCAAATAATGAAGCGGTTAGCCAACTTTAACTAATCAATACAGGGGTAGTAATCTAGATACATAGATATTATATTGAGTTATGTATTGTATTCGAGGGGGAATACAGAATGTGTACGTATTGGGAAACGTATTTAAAGAATTCTTCGAGAAGCAAGAACGAAATAAAAGAGCGATTAGCAAAAGCTAACTGCTCCAAACAGGGATGTCACACTTGATGTATTTATAGTATTAACGAAATATCGAGTTTTATTCAAATGGAGAGAAGTAGGCTATTAACATGGAGATGCATAAATTCATATCCTGTAAGTAGTAAATTAATGACGGGATAGATTGAAAATGGATGATCCGATTAAGGAGATAGTTGGTGCTTGGTTTGTTGCAGTAGGGACAATTATTGCTGCGGTTGGTAGTACACCTTTTAAAAAATTGAACGACGAATTAAGAAGAGATTTAAACATATGGGGGAATGTATTACAGGCAACAGGGAACGGTCTGGAAGCTGATGGACAAGGGGAAATATCTCTTGAAAAAATCGGTAATGAAATCCAATCAATTGGTAATGTAACGGTTTTAACAGGACTCATTATAGAATTTGAAGATAATACACAAAAAAAAGTAGTGATTGCAGGGAATTGGATACAAGCATTAGGTGGTATTACAGCAATAGGTGGAGAATTAGAGGATAGTTCCGATATAGATGAATCGTATAACATTGCCGGGAATGTGTTACAAGCGACCGGAAATTCATTACAGGCAATAGGTGGAATTGATGAATTGAAAGCTAGTCGGGATAAAGTGGAGGGGATTTCGGAAGGCAATGAGGAGGATGGACAGATTATAGTAATTACGGGGAGCTGGATTCAAGCAGTTGGTTCTGTAGTTTCATTAATCGGTCAAATAAGAGAAGAAAGACAAGAGATAGTAGATAACAATTCATAGTGAGTTTAATAAAATAATCTTTTTAAAGTGAAAGCAAACAGAATATAGTGCGAATAGAAAACTAGAGAACGCCAATTCATTAAGGTTCTTTTAAGACTATGTATGCTAGGTTCTTTGCTTTCAAGTGAATAAGATACAGAAAGGTGACTATATGAATAAACAATATAGCCATCTTTCTATTATGATAACACTTTCATCATAAGTATATGTGGAATACCATCTTCCATAAATATATCAGAAGAAGTTTCGTAGCCTAATTTCCTATAAAATCCTTCAGCTTGTGTTTGCCCGTGTAATTTCACTTTTGTAGCTTGTTCATTACGAGCAATTTCTTCTAACATTTGAATGATGACTTTACCTAATCCGTATTTACGATAGTCTTTTAAAATACAAATACGTTCTAATTTTCCTGCGCCCTCAACAAATCGTATACGACCTGTACCTACAGGAAGCTCGTTATAATAAACTAAAATATGTTTACATTCCTCACCGATTTCATCGAATGTATCGAATTCATCTTCAAGAGGTACATTTTGTTCCTTTACAAATACTTCTTTTCGAATATGAAAGGCAGTTTCTAAATCTGTAAGTTCTGTTATGAGTTTGGAGTGCAAATTGTTCAGCCCTTTCTAGTGTGATGTGCTTTTGTTTTCATAGTATATCATAATGATACACAATAAAGAGAAAATATAAAAAGCTGACTGTAAGAGTCAGCTTTCATTATAATTCCTTTATCCCATTTTTTGTTCCAATAATCGCCTTACTAGTCATATTAACAAACAACCCTGTTTCAACTACACCTGTAATCATTTTTAATTGAGTGTGTAAATTGGCAGGATTAGTTATGTTATGAGGGAATATACAATCAATAATCATGTTATTGTTATCGGTAAAAAACGTTTCATTATTTTTTAAACGTAACGTTGTTTGACAACCTAAAGATTGAATTTTCCTTTCGGTTTGTTTCCATGAAAAAGGTATAATTTCAACAGGTAATGGGAAAGTACCTAAATGTGTTACAAGTTTCGATTCATCAGCAATAATAATTAGTTCTTTGGAGGAAGTGGCAACAATTTTCTCGCGAAGTAATGCGCCACCACCACCTTTTATAAGCTGTAAATTAGCATCAATTTCATCCGCTCCATCAATTGTAAGATCAAGACTTTGTACGTCGTTTAACGAAATTAGAGAGATATTTAGTTGTTTAGCTAATAATTCCGTTTCTTTTGACGTTGGTACAGCTTGAAATGATAATCCTTCTTTTACACGCTCACCTAATTTTTGTATCGTCCAATATACAGTAGAACCTGTACCAAGTCCAACTTTCATCCCATCTTTTACAAAGTTAGCAGCATATTCACCAGCGAGCTGTTTGAAATTTAGCATATCATTCTGCTGGACGTGGGCCTGCATCAAGACCTGAATTTTCTACTGTAAGTATAGGACGAACGACTATATCTTTATGTACGTGCATTTGGCATGATAAACGTAAGTGATCTTCAATTCCTTTTTCTGTAATCGCATTTTTTTCATTAGAACTGGCTTCACAAAACTCACCTGCTATAATTTCTACTCTACAAGTTGTACAGCGGGCTTTCCCGCCGCAGCGATGGAGAATGTGTACACCGTTATCTTCGATCGCTAATACTAACTTTGTGCCTTCTTTCACATCGAAAGTTCCCGCACCTTCAATTGTTAATTTTGGCAAATTTATTCCTCCTCAAGTAAAATTGTACATAACATATTTATGACCGCGAATTATTGAACATAAACATAATTTTTTTATATGCCCCGTAACTTTTTTATTTGTTGAATCGTTAATTAAGTAAGCGCTGAAAAGGAGTGGTTATTTTGTGCACAAAAGTAACTCATATTTTAAAGAATCATATCGATATAAATCATTCAGATATAAACTTTTTAATTGAGCAATACGGAGAGTTGAAAAGGTATTGTACATTTTTAACGAAAAATAAATGGGACGGCGAAGATCTTGCCCAAGAAACGGTTTGTAAAGTTCTTCAAAAATATAGTAAGAAAGATATTTGTATGACGCTTGTATATAAAATAGCTAGAAATCGCTGGATAGACCAGATGAAATCAAAATCAGTTCATGAAAAAATAAAGAAACAAATTATTTTTGATGCCCCACAAGAGAACATTGCAGATTTGCATGAAATGGTAGGGAAAGTATTATCGTCATTAAATGTACAGCAATCCGCAATTTTACTATTAAAAGATGTGTTTCAATATAGTATAGCTGATATTGCTAAAGTATGTTCCGTATCAGAAGGTGCAGTGAAAGCTTCTTTATTTCGGAGTAGAAATAGGCTGAAAACTGTAAGTGAAGAAGGGATTGAGATAGTCGAATTCACAGATGATATTGAAGTTGTAGTAACGTCTATTCGGGAAGAAAGGCCGGAATTGTTAACTAAGCTTCTTCCGACAATAGATTTTACTAAGTTACCATCTAAACAGCCAGTCTTATTATTTAATGCGAAAAAACCTTCTTCTTACAGTTGTATGCTTTTAGCGGCATAACAATTATTGGAGGGATTTAAAATGAATGCAATTCCATATGTGGTAGAACAAACGAAATTAGGAGAACGTTCCTATGATATATATTCAAGGTTATTAAAAGACCGCATTATTATTATCGGTTCAGAAATTAATGATCAAGTAGCGAGTAGTGTCGTAGCTCAATTATTATTTTTAGAAGCGGAAGATGCAGAGAAAGATATTTATTTATACATCAACAGCCCAGGTGGTTCAACGACAGCAGGTTTTGCCATATTAGATACGATGAATCTAATCAAACCAGATGTGCAAACACTTTGTATGGGATTTGCAGCATCATTTGGTGCATTGTTATTATTATCAGGTGCAAAAGGAAAACGATTTGCACTCCCTAACAGTGAAATTATGATTCATCAGCCACTTGGTGGTGCGCAAGGACAGGCAACAGAAATTGAAATAACAGCGAAAAGAATACTAAAGTTAAAGCGTGATATTAATAAAATGATTGCAGAAAAAACGGGGCAATCGATTGAAAGAGTAGCACATGATACAGAAAGAGATTATTTTATGACTGCTGAAGAGGCAAAGGAGTATGGGATTGTAGATGATGTTGTTACAAAAAAATAAGATAAAAACAGGCTAGAGGATATGCTAATCCTCTAGCCTGTTTTATTAATCTTTTACCCATTCATCAACTAGTGCTTGATTTTTTTCAATCCATTTTCGTGCAGCTTCTTCGGGATCTTTCGTTTTATTTAACGTGACCATTAATGTGCCAAGCTGCTCATCATTCATTTTCCATTTGTCAAAGTATTTCACGATATCCGGATGATCTTTTTCGAAACCTTTACGAACAGAGTAATAAATGTCATCTTTTTCACCATATACTTTTTTAGGGTCTTTTAAATATTTTAAGTCAAATTCTGAAAAGCCCCAATGCGGATTCCAAAGCGTAACAGCGATTGGTTTCTTTTTCTTATATGCTTTCTTTAGTTCACTCATCATCGCAGCTTCAGAAGATTGGACAAGCTTTAGTTTTATATCATATTCCTTCATTGCTTTATTTGTTAAATTCATAAGACTACTACCGGGTTCGATACCGACAATTTTGTTATCTAGCTCATCTTTATGAGCATTTAAATCTTCGATACTGTTTATGTTTTTCACATAAGAAGGGACGACTAAGCCTAGCCCAGTACCCTCATACCATTTGGATTTTAAGACAATATCATCTTTATAACGAGCATTTAGCGGTTTATCCGTAACGGGTAGCCATACTTCTAAATTCGCATCCACATCACCACGAGCAACGCCAGTCCAAATCGCAGCTTTTTCTAAATACATGAGTTCAACTTTATAGCCTTTTTGTTCTAATAGAACTTTCCACATGTTTGCAGTTGCAATGTTTTCTTTCCAACTTGTTACACCAAGTTTAATTTTTCCTTTCGAATTTGCATTTGTTGCATTACATGAAGAGAAAATCATAGTAATAAATAATGCAAGGCATATAAGCCATATTTTCTTTTTCATCGAAACCCTCCTAAGAAACGTTTGCCTTTTTAAATAAATGTATAAGTAAGCATTCTTATTATGAACGGAAACGCGAATTTTAAAGAAATCTTATGAATGTCATTTTTATGTAATATTTCTTTGTAAAATCGCAACACTATATGAATAGATGGGTAGAAAAGGAGTAGTGACATGGATAATACAAAGGTGCGTGTTGAAAACGTAACAAAAGTATTTGGGAAACACCCGCAAAGAGCGCTGTCTTTATTAAAAGAAGGAAAAAGCAAATCGGAAATTTTAAAAGAGACAGGAATGAACGTTGGTGTGAAAAAGGCAACGTTTGAAGTATACACGGGAGAAATTTTTGTAATTATGGGTTTGTCTGGTAGCGGAAAATCTACGTTGGTCCGTATGTTAAACCAATTAATTAGACCAACGGCGGGGCATATATACATAGATGGTGAAGATATCGCAACGATGGGAAAAGAAGAGTTGCGAAGAGTGAGAAGAACGAAGATGAGCATGGTGTTTCAAAAATTCGCTTTATTCCCTCACCGTACAGTGATACAAAATGTTGCGTACGGGTTAGAAATTCAAGGAGTTCCAGTAGAGGAACGAGAAAATAAAGCATTAGAATCGCTACAGTTAGTAGGACTCGATCATCATAAAGATAATTATCCGAGTCAACTTAGTGGCGGTATGCAGCAGCGTGTTGGAATCGCAAGGGCATTAACAAATAATCCAGATGTATTGTTAATGGATGAGTCATTTAGTGCATTAGATCCACTGATTCGCAAAGAAATGCAAGATGAATTGTTAGAGCTACAAGATAAAATGGAGAAAACAATTATATTTATTACGCATGATTTAGATGAAGCGCTTCGAATTGGCGATCGGATTGCGTTAATGAAAGATGGAGAGATTGTTCAAATTGGAACGCCGGAAGAAATTATGATGAGTCCAGCGAATGAATTTGTTGAGAAGTTTGTTGCGGACGTAAATTTAGGAAAAGTAATTACGGCGGAATCTATATTAAAACGACCAGAGACTTTATTAATTGATCGTGGACCACGTGTAGCACTACAGATTATGAGAAATGCAGGTGTTTCAACTGTATATGTTGTTAACAAAAAGTATGAGTTTTTAGGTATATTAACTGCGGATGATGCGAGTAAAGCCGTTCAAAAACAATGGCCAATTGCTGATTTATTACTAAACGATATTCCGCACGTGTATTTAGATACTTTACTGGAAGAAACATATGCAAAAATGGCGGAGATGAAATATCCGTTACCCGTAATTGATGAGAAGAAAAGGCTAAGAGGAATTATTAAACGCGAAAGTGTCATTCAAGCTCTTGCAGGTAATATTGAGGAAGAGGTGAAAGACGATGAGTAGTATACCACGTATTCCATTAGGGGAATGGGTCGATTCATTTGTTGCAAGTTTATATGAGAATCTTGAAGGCTTATTCCGAGGATTCTCTTATATTATCGGTGGATTCGTTGATTTACTCACTAATTTTTTAACAATAATACCGGCCATATTGATGATTATTATCCTTTGTTTCCTCATTTGGTACACAACGAGAAAGGTATCTTTAATTATTTTTACACTCATCGGTTTATTATTTATTTTAAATATTAACTACTGGGCACAGACGATGCAAACATTAGCACTTGTACTTACGTCTGTTATTATTTCAATTATTTTAGGAATCCCAATCGGAATTTTAGCTTCTCAAAATGAACGCTTCTCAAAATTTTTAAAACCGACATTAGACTTTATGCAAACAATGCCGGCTTTCGTATATCTTATTCCTGCAATTACATTTTTCGGAGTAGGTGTAGTGCCTGGGATTATCGCATCCGTAATCTTTGCAATGCCACCGACAATTCGTTTTACTGACTTAGGAATTAGACAAGTTCCAGAAGATTTAATTGAAGCAGCGAATGCGTTTGGCTCTACTGCATCACAAAAATTATTTAAAGTACAATTACCACTCGCAACTGGAACAATCATGGCTGGTGTGAACCAAAGTATTATGCTTTCTTTATCGATGGTAGTAACAGCATCTCTTGTAGGAGCGCCAGGTCTTGGAGTTGATGTATACCGCTCTGTAACACAAGTTAATATCGGAATGGGATTTGAAGCCGGACTAGCTATTGTTGTCATTGCAATTATACTAGACCGTATTACACAAGGGTTTCATCAAAAAAGAAGATAAAAGGAAAACACACTTTATTATAACAAAGTGTGTTTTTTGTTCGGAAAAATTACATACGAACGATAACAGAACTACCAGCTGGTGCACAAACATGGTTTTGTTGTTGTTCCATTGATTTAATTAAATGATTATTCTCTTCGATTAATGAGATTAATTTCGCTAATTGACTTTCAAGACTTGCGATATGCTGCATCATATATTGTGAATCATGATGCAGTGTATTTCTTACGGGATGTGGGGAATACACATATTGTTGATTTATATTTGGATTCCAGTGAGGATGCATTTAAACCTTTCCTCCTTCAATAAATTACGAAGCTTTTTTATAGTAAATGCCTATGTATAATTAATGGTTACTTGAAATTTTATTATGATAAAAGGAGTATGTACAGAAAATGGAAAATATTATTATGTGAAGTTAAGGTGCATTTTTTGGAAATATTCAAGTGAGGTAGTGAATATATTAATACATTCAAGTAAATGTATGTTATTTAGGGAGAAATGATGGGAGGAGATGCAATTTTGGCTAAAAATAATAAAAGAAATGAAGCCTTGGCAATAGGTATCGGTATAGGGGTTGTAATCGGTGTGTTTCAAGGGTTTTTTACTAATAATTTGGTAATCGGAATTGTGATAGGAATCGTAATTGGAGTTGCATTTTTGAAGAAAAAGTGAGTATTAAAGTCATTTCAAAAATTACCCCGTTAAATGGATTTTTGGAATATAAATCCTGTTTTTCCTTTTTTATGATATTATAAATAAAAAGGATGGTGATGGATATGTCAACAAACAATCAAGTAGAACAAAACTGCTTTATTTGCGAAAAACATAGAGGAAACATAATAGTTCTAGGTGGAGCTATTTACGAAGATGAACTCGTTTACGTAGGACATGTCCACTGGGATAGTGAAGAAACATACCTTGGTTATGTAATGATAGATATAAAAAGACATGTACCTGGTCTTGCTGAACTAACAGATGAAGAAGCGAAAGTGTTCGGACTTATAACAAGTAGAGTAAGTAAAGCGCTAAAAGAAAGTGAAGGTGCAGAACATATTTACACTTTTGTTTCAGGGAATGGTGTACCACATACGCATATGCACATTATACCGCGTTATCTAAATACACCCAAAGAGTTTTGGTCACCGACTGAAGTAGCGAAATGGACTGGTGCACCATATGGTGACGCAGAAAAAATCAAAAAACTATGCGAAAGAATACGAAAGTATATGGTGAGTGAATATGCATACAACAAATAATAGACAATGTTCATGGGTTGGAAATAAGAAGATGTGTTTAGACGAAGTTTCAGTAAAACAATATGGTGATATCGTACTCGGTGCATATGGCGGGAATATAAGTGCTGGAGCAAAAAAGAATGAAGATGGTGCGTTAGTTTGGTCGAATGGTGATTGGGAATTTGCAGCTATTTTAGATGGACATAATAGTGCGGAAAGTGTTGATTTAGTAGTAAATACAATCCAAAAAGAATATGAACATATAAAAGCAATGTTGAATGAATCGATTGATACAGTATTTCGATCGGTTGAAAATCATCTACTTACAATCTTTAAATCCCCCTCATTTAAAGAAAAGTGCAAAAAATTAAAAGGTGAAACAGCGTGCTTAATATGTGTAAGAAAAGAAAACTACATATGGTGGTTATCTATTGGTGATTGTTTAGTTTATGTATTTCATGAAGAGTTACATAAGTTAGGACAATATGCATTAAATCAACGCCATTTTTACGAATGGATTGGAAATGTAAATACATTTCATTTACCAGTCCCTTGCTATTCAACAGGAATTCGTGAATTACGTGCTGGAAAGAATCGAATTGTAATGGTTACAGATGGGGTATTAGAATGTGGGGAACGTCATTATGAAACACCATTGAATCTGTATAATGATATGAATAGAAATAATATAGAACTTGAAGAAAGTGTTCATCATGTATTAGAGCAAGTTCATCATCAATTCGGACGAGATAGTGCGACAATTATTAGTTGGGACGTTGAAAACAAAGAGAATGCTACTTATCCGAGTGATCAACCGGATAAAAGGTAAAGGAGGAGACATCACTGCTTTTAGTTAAAGGGATTTTATTAGTATTATGGATCATATTATTAGTTATTTTGGAAAAAGTAGTGAGAAAAAAATTAAATATACCGAAACAAACTGACTGGAATAGTAAATATGTAAACAACGCTCATAAATGGGGCATTAGGGCTCTTATCATTTCTTATATAATAGTAACGATGATATGTGCCACTTTAAATCCTATTTATATTAGTAATTTACCCATATTATTTTTAATAACTTTATACTGCTTTCAATCATATATGGAGTGGAAATATGATAAAGAGTCGAGGGAATATGTCATTTCTTTAGGAACAGTTCCATTATTAATAATAACAGGAATTATGATTAATCTATTCTTTTATAACTATTGGATTTAATCATATGTGGAATGAATGGGGAGACAAATGAAAAATCCTAAATTATGTGCTGAAGTAATGATTTTAAATGAAGACCATTCTAAAGTGCTTGTTCAATGTGATTTAAGGGGAACATTTTATCGTTTTCCAGGCGGTTCTATTGAATTTGGTGAAACATCAAAAGAAGCAATAATACGAGAATTAATAGAAGAATACGATTTGAAGATTGATGTTCAAGAGTTAGCCGTTGTAAATGAGGATATTTTCAAGTGGAATAACGAAAAAGGACATCATTGCACATTGATGCATTGGGGATCTGTTAAAGAGAGAATAACAAATGAAATAAGACATAAAGAATATGAGGATATTATATTAACTTGGAAAAGTATAAATGAATTAAAGGAGAAGCCCACATATCCTGAAGGGATTGTAAGTTATTTAGAAGAGAATAACCGAAATATAGTCCACTTTATTTCTAAAAATAAATAAAGTAATAGGAGGGGAACAACAATGAGTACCTCTACAATCTTGATTATTATTATTATTATTATTGGACTGCCTATAGGTGGTTACTTTTTAGAACAGTTTTTAAGAAGAAAGTTGAATGCGGAAAAAAGAGGATTATTTGGATATAAGCATGTGAATAGTTTACATGTAAAATTGGAAATAGGGCTTATGATTATTTATATAATAGGTAGTTGTTATTATATGTTTAAATTTGAAAACTCTAAAATGGCTTATGTTATGTTCACTTATTTAGGGATATCATTGGCTTTAAGAGCATGGATGGAATGGAAGTATGATAGAGAATCAAAAGAATATATACTTTCGATAACGGGAATGGTTGCATTTATATTGATGCTCTCAATACTAGTTTATTTCGTTCCACCTGCTGCATAATAAGGTGATTATTAATGGTACAAATCAAGAGTTAACTAATAAATAAGAAACCATTTAGTAGTAAATGGTTTCTTGTTTAAATTTACCATTTATTTTAGCTAAAATGGATGTAACGAAATTTGTTTTATCCTCTGCATATTGATGTTTTTCATTAGGATTAGCTTGTGAAAGTTGAACCTTTAACTGTTCATACTGTATACGAGAAGTTTTATTGTCAATTAAGTAAGCTCTGAATTGTAATTGTTCTATTAAATATGTATTGCCTTGTTCATACATATGAATTTGATGAGTTCGTGGTTCTCCTTTATTAAAATAATATCGTTCAGGCAGTACATCTTTTCTGTATTTATAGTTTAGTAGTTCTAACTTTTTTATACATGTTAAACCGTCCGTATAATTTTCTAGTTCGATTGCAATATCAATAATTGGCTTTGCACTTAAATGTGGAATAGAGGTACTACCAATATGGTGTATCGCTAAAATATGTTTGCCAATTTGTTCTTCAATGAGTTGTTTTTCTTTCATAAACTCAATTTGCCATTCTTCAGTCCATGGAACTAAAAACATTTTTCCAAACGGTAAACCTAACATTTGATTAGCACCTCTTTCAAAATGTTATCAAAAAAGTAAACTACATTTTCTTAAAGCTTCTCAAAACAAGGTATTCCCACAATCTCCAAGGAAGAATCTTCTTCGCAAAGATCATAAATTTTACACCTTTTCCAATCGGATATCGTAATTTCGTACGCTTAGATTCAGCAATCTCTACAATTTTATTAGCAACATCTATCGGATTACCAAATGTATCACTGCCGCTATTAATATGTTTTTGTATTTTAACCATATATTCTTTGTAAGGAGAAGGTCTATCAGATTGGTTTGTAGCTAGTTGTTTACCAACTTCCCAAATATTTGTGTTATAAGAACCAGGTTCAATTAAAGCAACATCTATTCCGAACGGTTTTACTTCTAAACGAAGTGATTCACTCCAGCCTTCTAACGCATATTTTGAAGAAACGTAAGGGGATAGACCAGGGAATCCAACTTGACCACTAATGCTGCTTATATTAATGATTTTCCCACTTTTTTGTACTCTCATATAAGGTAATACAAGTTGAGTAATTGATACAGCTCCAAAAAGGTTCGTTTCAAATTGTTTACGGTATTCCTCTACTGGAATTTCTTCTACAAAGCCCCCATTTGCATATCCTGCATTATTAATCAGTAGGTCTACTCTGTTTATTTCTTTTAAATATAATTGAAAGTTATGTATAGAATTTTGATTGGTTACATCTAATTGTTGAACTGTTATGTTTTGTTGTAAGTTGAGTTGAGTAGCTTGAGATATTAAAACTTCTCGTTTATTAAGGTTTCGCATTGTAGCTATGACTAAATAGTCTTTTTTCGCAAGCTCAAGTGTTGTTAAAAGACCGAAACCACTTGAAGCCCCAGTTATAACTGCGATTTTTTTATCCATTTTCCGCCAGCTTTCTTTTTCTTTTATCATAACGAGTTATGGGGATAAAATCTATTTATTGTATAAAGATATTTGTTATAATTGAAAATGGTTATCAATTAAATTTAGTTTTCACATAAAAGGAGTGTGGATTTCATGGAGACTAACGGTTTTCATGATATTTTTCATAAATACTTTCATGGTTTACAAGTTGTAGAGGAAAGGCATATGAATATGCCCAAAACAATAGGTAAGGGTGAAATACGAAGATGGACTTCATTTTCAGGAATGGAAATTGTGTTATCAAATTATCAATTTCATAAAAATTATCGCATCCAGTTTGCATCTGATGCAGCAATGGTTGAGCTTAATTTTTGTTTACAAGGGTTCGGAGAAGTGCAAGTTGGTCATTCCGCGTATGAATTAATGACTGGAAATAGTTATTTATATTTTATGAATGATTTTGATGTGTTATTTGAATATGAAAAAGAAAGGCCTCTATATTCATTAGCAATTGGGATTCCTGTACAATTATTTAATCATTTCATGATGAATAATGCTATTGAAAAAAGTCTTGATTTTCATTCTATATTAGGAAATCAATCTTTTAAAAAGTTTCAAAATCCAATTGATTCTATAACATCTAATCTTATTAAGAAAATGATAGAGCCTCCCCAAAAGGATCGTATTAGTCAACTAGAATTAGAAAGTAAAGCGCTCGAATTGCTTTCTATACATTTTGGGAGAGTGTTGCTTAATGATTGTGACGCAAATAAAAGGAGTCAATTATCAAAAAAGGATTTGAATAAAATAAAACAGGCTGAAGAAATTTTACTTCAACGAATGGAATCACCCCCATCATTATTAGAATTGGCTAAAATAGTAGGATTAAATGATTATAAATTAAAAATTGGATTTAAAGAATTATTTGGGATGTCCACATTTGCATATTTACGAGAAAAACGTATGGAACATGCGATAGATTTACTACGTTCGGGAAATAGTAATGTGACCGAAACGGCATTTGCAGTTGGGTACAATAATGTCAGTCATTTTTCAGAGTTATTTCGTAAAAAGTATGGAATGAATCCATCAAAACTTTTACGTATTTATTAACGTAAAACAGGAATAATCCGCTATACCGTAAATTCTTCCGTTATTTGGTAGTTGCTTTTTGTAATGGTCATTATAATTACAAACAACATCCAATTGGAAATAATTTTTTATGGAGGAATTTAAATGAAAGAGCGGAATGAAAGTCATTTTTGGCTATTTGTATTAACTGGGATGTTTCTTATTATAACAACAACCGGTTTTGCACGTATGGCATATGGAATTATATTGCCATTTATGCAAGAGGGACTTCATTTATCTACAGCTCAATCAGGTATGTTAGGAACAATACTTTTTTTAGGATATTTATTAACTGTAGGAACATCTGGAATATTTACTATCCGTTTCGGCGCAAAATCCGTTTTATTAATAGGGAGTTGGCTTGTTGTTGTAAGCTTATTGGGATTAGCCTTTGTTTATTCATTTTGGCTAGTCGCTATTTGTATGCTATGTGCTGGAGCTGGTAGTGCTTTAGTATATACACCACTCATGTCAATAACGGTAGGATGGTTTCCGGACAAAAGAGGAACTGTAATGGGGCTGTTATTAAGCGGTGCTGGCATAGGTATGTTATTTAGTGGAATAATTGTTCCTTATGTAGTACGTACATTTCCTGCGTACAGTTGGCGTGGTGTATGGTTTTTGTTTGGGGTTATTACATGTATCGTAGTATGTATCGCTTCAATTATTTTGAAAAATCCTGATGTAACCGAAGATGAGGAAAAAGGGAATTATAAATCGTTTTTATGGAAAACAAAAGAACTATATGTTATTGCATGGATGTATTTTATTGTGGGCATTGTTTACTTAATTCCGAATTTATATCAAACTAGTTTTATGATTGATAGTGGTATTTCGGCAGCGATGTCAGGAACTATTTATGCAATTGCCGGTATGTTTTCAATAGTAGGAGCTCCTATCTGGGGATTGATTTCAGATCGGATTGGCATAAAGAAAACGTTATGTATTGCACTTATATTAGCTGTAATAGGTGATGTGGTGCCAATCCTTTTTGAAAACATAATGGGTTTTATCGTATCGGCAATAATTTGGGGTTCTAGCCTCGGTGGTATCCTTTTATTAATACAAGTTGCAGCATCAAAGCAAGTATCCCAAAAGTATGTATCGATGGCAATTAGTTTTATATCTGTTTTTTATGCAGTTGGTCAAATGATTGGACCAGGACTTGCAGGCTGGATTATTGAAACAAGTGGTTATACAGCTGCTTATGGATTAGGTGCGTTCGGTTTCTTTATATGTATATGTATGGGATTGCGTTTAAAAAGAGGAAATCTTACAAACTCAGCGTATTTAGAGAAGTGAGTATTGTCATGAAATGAATCTTTTTAAAGGGAGGACGTAAAGTGGTACATGTGAAAGATGTATTAGCAGATCAATTATTAGCGAATGCAAACGATCCTAGTTGGTATATTCCATTTTCAGATGCAGTGAAAGATCTACCTGAGAGAGAAGCTTTCTGGAAACCGAATGAAGAGAGTAATAGTATAGCTGAAATTGTACAACATTTACTGTATTGGAATTCAACGTGGCAAACTAGGTACAAAGAATCGAATGTGGATGCCGTGCCCGCTATTGGTGATAATAACAAAAGTTTTATGCTTTCAAATAATCAAACCTTCGATGAGTTGAGAGAAAAACTACTAGAGAAACTGTTACAATGGCAAAAGCTTATAAATGAAGAGAAGGTGGAAAGTGATGTAGTTGGATTTTCTGTTTCCGCAAAGTGGTGGGAAATATTGGCGAATGTAACAACTCATAATGCTTATCATATTGGTCAAATTATTTACATCCGGAAGTTACAGAAGAGTTTTGAGAATGAATAAGATAATAATTCTCAAATTAGGTGAACAAAAGTGGACAAAACGAGACATATGTCTCATTTTGTCCACTTTTTTATTATGAAAGAAATGAGAAAACCCATGAAATCAAGGATTAGAATTTGGCACAGTACTTGCAATATAAAAGATGAACAAGAAAATAGGAGGGCTGGACATGTTAAAAACAACTGAAAGTAAAGGGAATGAAATTACGAAAGAACAAGCTCGTTGGATGTATGAAAAAATGTTAGAGATTCGTAAGTTTGAAGACAAGGTGCATGAATTGTTCGCGCAAGGCGTTCTGCCAGGTTTCGTTCATTTATACGCTGGTGAAGAAGCAGTAGCAGTTGGTGTATGTGCCCACTTAACAGATAGTGACAGTATTACAAGTACGCATAGAGGACATGGACATTGTATCGCAAAAGGCTGTGATTTAAACGGGATGATGGCTGAACTTTTCGGGAAAGTGACAGGGTTATGTAAAGGTAAAGGCGGTTCCATGCATATTGCCGATTTAAATAAAGGAATGCTTGGTGCAAATGGGATTGTAGGCGGAGGTTTTCCACTTGCTTGCGGCTCAGCATTAACAGCTAAATATAAAGGAACGAAAGATGTAAGTGTTTGCTTCTTCGGTGACGGAGCAAATAATGAAGGAACATTCCATGAAGGGGTTAATTTAGCAGCGATTTGGAAGTTACCAGTTATTTTTATCGCAGAAAATAACGGTTACGGTGAAGCAACGACATTTGAATATGCTTCTAGTTGTAACTCTATTGCTGATCGTGCAAAAGCATATAACATTCCGGGTGTTCAAGTAGATGGAAAAGATCTATTAGCAGTATATAAAGCGGCGGAAGAGGCTGTTGAGCGTGCACGTAATGGCGGTGGCCCAACTTTAATTGAATGCATGACATATCGTAATTACGGTCATTTTGAAGGAGAAGCACAAACGTATAAAACAGCGGAAGAAAAAGAAGAACATTTAAATGAAAAAGATGCGATTGTGCATTTCCGCAAGCATTTAATTCATGAAGCTTTATTAACGGAATCCGAACTTGTGGATATGGAAAAGGCAGTAGATGAAGCAGTGCAAAGATCGATTGAATTTAGTGAAAATAGTCCATATCCAGAGGATGAAGAATTATTAAAAGATGTATACGTTTCTTACAAATAAGAGGAGGGTGAAAAATAATGACTAGAACAGTAAGTATGTCAACTGCAATTAATGAAGCGATGAAAATTTCAATGCGTCGTGATGAAAATGTAATTTTGATAGGAGAAGACGTTGCAGGAGGTGCACAAGTTGATCACTTGCAAGATGATGAAGCATGGGGCGGTGTTCTTGGTGTTACGAAAGGACTTGTACAAGAATTTGGCCGAAATCGTATTTTAGATACTCCAATTTCTGAAGCTGGTTATATGGGAGCAGCGATGGCAGCTGCGGCAACAGGATTACGTCCGATTGCTGAATTAATGTTTAATGACTTTATCGGTAGTTGTCTTGATCAAATATTAAACCAAGGTGCAAAATTCCGTTATATGTTCGGTGGTAAAGCGAAAGTACCAGTTACAGTACGTACGATGCATGGTGCTGGTTTTAGTGCAGCAGCGCAGCATTCACAAAGTTTATATGCTTTATTTACGAGCATTCCAGGTATAAAAGTCGTCGTTCCTTCTACTCCGTATGACGCAAAAGGCTTATTATTGGCGGCAATTGAAGATGATGATCCAGTAATCTTCTTTGAAGATAAAACACTTTACAATATGAAAGGTGAAGTGCCAGAAGGGTACTATACAATTCCTTTAGGAAAAGCAGATATTAAACGTGAAGGTTCTGATGTAACAATCGTCGCAATTGGAAAACAAGTTCATACAGCACTTGCAGCTGCAAAGCAATTATCGAAAAAGGGACTCGAAGTAGAAGTAATCGATCCACGTTCTTTATCACCGCTGGATGAAGATACGATTTTAGCATCTGTTGAAAAAACGAATCGCCTGATTGTTATTGACGAAGCAAATCCAAGATGTAGTATCGCAACAGATATTGCAGCAATTGTAGCGGATAAAGGATTCGATTTGTTAGATGCACCAATTAAACGAATTACAGCACCACATACACCAGTTCCGTTCTCACCACCACTTGAAAAGTTATATTTACCAACGCCGGAGAAAGTAATTGAAACTGTATCAGAAATGATCGGAGACCAATCTTTATTACATGTGTAATGAAACGATTAGAAGGGAGAGAGAACTATGGCTGTAGAAGTTGTAATGCCAAAGTTAGGTATGGCGATGAAAGAAGGTATTATTACGAGCTGGAATATTAAAGCAGGTGATAATGTAGAAAAAGGTGAACTAATTGCTAGTATTAACTCAGAAAAAATCGAAACGGAAATAGAAGCACCAGCTGATGGAACTGTTCTTGACATAGCTGTAAGTGAAGATGAGGGAGTTCCACCTGGCACTGTAATTTGCTATATCGGTAAACCGAGCGAAAAAGTAGATGTCTATGAAAGTACAAATGTTGAAGAAGAGAAAACACCGAATCCAGAACCTAAAATTTTACAACATGCAGAACAATATGCGATAGATGTGACGAAGCAAAGAGTCAAAATATCTCCTGTTGCGAAGAAAATTGCAAAAACTGAAAATCTTGATATTAGATCATTAATTGGTACAGGTCCTGGCGGAAGAATTACAAAGGTAGATGTTTTAAAGGCACTTGAGGAAAGAGTTACAATTCCAGAAATACTTGAACAAGAGGGAAGTAAAGTCATTCCTGTTACTGGTATGCGGAAAGCAATCGCAAACCGTATGCATACAAGCTTACAAAATAGTGCGCAATTAACATTAACGATGAAAGTAGATGTGACAGATTTAGTTGCTTTACATAAAGACATAGCGGAAGTTGTACAAAAACGATACGATAACAAACTAACCATTACGGATTTCGTTTCTCGCGCTGTTGTATTAGCACTTGCGGAGCATAAAGAAATGAACAGCGCTTATATAGATGATGCAATTCATCAATTTGAACATGTTCATTTAGGCATGGCAGTCGCGTTAGAAAAAGGATTAGTCGTTCCGGCTATTCGCTTTGCTAATCATTTATCTTTAGTAGAGTTATCTAAAGAAATTAAAAATGTGGCACAAAAGGCACGAGCAGGCAGTTTAAATAGTGATGATATGCAAGGAACAACCTTTACAATTAGTAATTTAGGTAGCTTCGGTATTGAATATTTTACGCCGGTATTAAATACACCTGAGACTGGTATTTTAGGTGTTGGTGCAATTGAACATGTCCCTGTATATAAAGGGAAAAAATTAAGAAAAGGAAGTATGTTACCTTTAAGTTTAACATTCGATCATCGTGTACTAGACGGTGCACCAGCAGCTGCATTTTTACGCACAATTAAACGTTATTTAGAAGAATCTGTAACAATTCTTTTATAAAGAGAAGGTGAGAGAATGAGTAAATTAGTCGTTATTGGAGGCGGACCTGCTGGCTATGTAGCAGCAATTACCGCGGCTCAAAATGGGAAAGATGTCACTCTTATTGATGAAGCGGATCTTGGCGGGACTTGTTTAAATGTTGGTTGTATGCCTACGAAATCATTGTTAGAAAGTGCAGAAGTGCATGACATTGTGAGAAAAGCGAATCATTATGGAATTGCACTTAACAATGGAAGTATATCAATTGATTGGAAGCAAATACAGGCGAGGAAATCACAAATCGTAACGCAGCTCGTCCAAGGAATTCAATATTTAATGAAGAAAAATAAAATAAAAGTTATACAAGGTAAAGCGAATTTTGAAACGGATCACCGAGTACGAGTTACAAACGATAATAAAGAGGATGTAGTAGATGGAGAACAGTTCATTATAGCGGCAGGATCAGAACCGACTGAATTACCTTTTGCTCCATTTGATGGGAAGTGGATTTTAAATAGTAGCCATGCAATGTCCCTAGAAAGTATACCAAAATCATTACTAATCGTTGGCGGTGGTGTAATAGGTTGCGAGTTTGCAAGTATTTATAGTCGTCTTGGAACAAAAGTTACGATTGTTGAAAGGGCATCGCAATTATTACCTGGTGAAGATGAAGATATCGCACATATTTTAAGAGATAAACTAGAAAATGATGGCGCAGAAATATTTACAGGAGCTGCTTTAAAAGGATTAAATAATTATAAGAAGCAAGCTTCATTTGAATATGAAGGAAGTATCCAAGAAGCCAATCCGGAATATGTTATCGTTTCTGTCGGCCGAAAACCACGTGTACAAGAATTAGGTTTAGAAAAAGCAGGTATTCAATTTTTAAATAAAGGAATTTATGTGAATGAACATATGCAAACAAACAGATCACATATTTACGCAGCAGGTGATGTGATTGGTGGAATACAACTTGCTCACGTTGCCTTCCATGAAGGGATGACAGCAGCATTACATGCGAGCGGAGAAGATGTAAAAGTTAACTATCATGCAGTACCTCGATGTATATACACATCCCCAGAAATCGCAAGTGTTGGTTTAAGCGAAAAAGATGCAAGAGAACAATATGGTGATATTCTTATCGGAGAATTTCCTTTTACAGCGAACGGAAAAGCGCTTATTATTGGAGAACAAACGGGTAAAGTAAAAGTTATTGTGGAACCTAAATATCAAGAAATTGTTGGGATTTCTATTATCGGTCCTCGTGCAACGGAACTAATCGGACAAGGAACTGTAATGATTCATACAGAAGTTACCGCTGATATTATGAGAGATTATATTGCAGCACATCCAACTTTATCTGAAGCGATTCATGAAGCGTTATTACAAGCTATAGGACATGCTGTACATGCTTAAATGAAAATATAATAAACCACTATTCTCTAAATGAATGAGAGAATAGTGGTTTGGATTTTTATAGAAGAAATTAAATAACTTTTTACTTTTTAACGTCAATCGCTGAAGTAATATCGTTCCAATCAGCAGCTAAATTAGCAGTTTTACCGTACCAATCAGCATGTTTGAATACAACACCTTTTCCATATCCTTGTGTTGAAGTATGCTCCCAAAGTGTCGTTGAATAACTTGCTGAAGGCGATGCTGTACTTACAGAAGAAATTCTGTCATTCCAGCTAGAAGGCAAGTTTTTAAAACCGCTGCTCCAGTAAATATATTGGCCACCTTTATCTTTATGTTCATAAAAATCAGTACTACCAGCACCGCTACCTAAAGGATTAATTTTATTTTTAAGCGCTTTTTTATCCTTTTCAACATAAGCATCCAATGTTTCTCTACTAGTAAACCCGTAAGCTAACCAATCTCCATTTTCATTTTGCTCAGGTAGGACCATAGTAATTTGGATGTCTTTTTTCTCCTGCTCGCTTAATTTTGCAAAAGAAGTAACATTTTGTTCATCAACTTTTAAATAATCAAATGATTTAATTACATTACTTTTTTCTTCAGCACTTGCTACTCCTAGTCCTCCAGTGAATGCAAATCCCGCTACTAGTGTACCTGCTACTAATTTCTTCAACATATAACCATCCCTTTTTGTTTAGATTTTGTACAGGTGAAACTTTGTACTAGTAAAATGTATTCTAATTATTAACTATTGTAAATATTCTGAAGTTTTAGAAATAAAAGGCGGAATATTTACAGTTTTGCATTTTTTCTTTAGAAAAAATAGTTATTGGAATGATATAATAAATAGATGTATTGCTTTTGTTGGATGTTAAAATGTTTTAGGAGGGAAGCGATTGAAGTATTTCAATAAAGATTGGTATAAAGAAATGCAAGTATCTGGATTTTTAATTTTCCCAGAAACAGTAGAAGAATGGGAAGAGTTGTTGCGAGAGAGCAAAAAGATAGGAATGGATTACAAGCAAGGTTTAAGAGAAGACGTGGAAGAAAAGAAAGAAGATCTATTAAAGTGTCTACCTAAGTCATTACATCCATACATTCATGAAAATACAATTAATTCAGAATACCCATCGGAAAAATTAAAGAAACTTACGCTTGAGTGGACAGTAGATTATGAGAAAAGAATGAGTGATTTAGAACAAGCGTATTTAGATAATTATAATACTATAAAAGAAAAGCTTGCGCAGAATGTCGTTCAACTACATGAATACTCACTACATGACAGTGTAGTCAAATCAGTAGAAAGAAGGTCAGAAGATAAGCTAATAATAACTTTAGATTGCAGTGGTACTTTCAGTGAATTTGATAAACTGCAAGTAACTTTTATAGGGGTAACGAAATGTTCTATTCCGGAAGATTTTGAAGGTGCTTGGTGGTTATGTCATGAAATAGATCTTACTAATGAAGGGTTCGAATTGGGTGTTTTATTTGATTGCCCATTTGAAGAAGTGACAATTTGTGCAAAAGACGTATTGCTTGAGATAGGTAACTAGTAAACTTTATAACTTTACAAACAAAAAAACAGTCTTATAAGACTGTTTTTTATTTAGATGCTAAATTATCAAGTTTCCAATAAGTATCTGTTAACGGCGCAGCTTTGCTATCTATGTATAAATACATATTATTTAAATCTTTTGGAGAAGCTTTCATATTAAATACAATGTCGGTAGTTAAAGAAAACTCAGAAGGAACCTTTTTAGCATTTTCATTTTGTATAACTTCACCTTCGTGTTTTTCACCTGTTTTTTCATCTTTTATGAAATATTTTATTTCTGAAAGATCTATCGTTTGTCCGTCAGCACGAGCATTATTCATAGTAACACGAGCTGTGAGACGCCACTCTTTGTCTATTTTTTCGAATTTAGCATTTTCAACAGTTGCTCTATAGTATTCATTTTTATATATTTCCCCATAATGCATTGCATCCTTTTCAAGAGCGCTCTTTTCTTGTTTTGGTGTAGTACTACCATTACATCCTACCATTATTCCTGTAAATAATAATGCTGTACAAGTTACTTTAATTATAGATTTCATAATAATTCCTTTCTGTGTTAAAAAGTAAAACATAGGAATAATTTTACATCAATAGGAAGTTAAATGGAAGTATGTTTGTGAAATATACAAATATACATTTATTTCGTTATAAAGTTAATGGTATAGAAAGAGGGAAAAAGCTGAATAAAACGGAGTGAATAAGAATTGAAAATATTGTAAAACGGAAGAGACATGCATATAATTAAAATAAGGATGAGATTTCAGAATCTTCAATAACGGCGGTGGGTATATGTTTACTGAAGAGCGTAGAGAGAAAATTTTGGAGTTACTTAAGAAAGGTGGAAGGGTAATTGCTAAAGATCTTGCGGAAAGTTTCGATATGTCTATTGATTCTATAAGAAGAGATTTGTCTATTATGGAGAAGGATGGCTTGTTAAAAAGAACACATGGAGGTGCAATCGAACTTACGCGAGTGAGAAACTTAGCTGCCGAACCAACGAAACGTTATCGTGATAGTTCAATAGAGGAAGATGCGATTGCGAAAGTTGCTGTATCCTACATACAAGAAGGCGATTCCGTTTTTATTGGCGGGGCTTCTACTCATTATGCTATGTTAAAATACTTACCTGAAATGTCATTTACAGTGATTACGAATTCTTTAGAAATTGCTAGTACCTTACGGGAATATAAGAACATTGATACATACTTAATTGGTGGAAAGGTGAAACCATCAGGGAATATGACAGATACAATTGCCTCTGAAATGATAAGTAGATTATCTATTGATCTTTATTTCTCTACAGGTGGGGGCATTTCATTGAATGGTATAAGTACTGCAACGCCGGAAGTTGCTTATTTTGGAAAAACAGTAAGTAAAATTGCTAGAAGAAACATTTGTTTAGCTCCTCATAATAAACTCGGAATAGACTGCTTTATTAAAGGAGAGTCACTAATAGAAATTGACCTTATAATAACAGATGAAGAGGCTAGTAAAGAAACGATTCAACAATTTGAGAAACAAGGTAAAGAAATTATAATAGCGTCAATAACCCCCATTTAAAAGGAGTTTGAAATGATTATAAAAGGACAAGAGTTTCATATAAATGGATTAACTTTTACAATTCGTTCTACAGCTGAAACGGATGCTGAGCAGTTATCGGAAATTAGAGCTCAGATCGATGGCGAAACTGAAAATATGGATAGAGAAGCTGGAGAGGGATTTATAGATAAGATAGGTTTTCAAAAAATAATAAAAACAGATAGTGAAGAGACGAAAAATCTCTTTTTAGTTGCAGAAGTGGACAAGCGAATCGTGGGATTTTCAAGATGTGAAGGATCAAATTTGAAGAGATTAACTCATAAAGTAGAATTTGGTGTTTGTATTTTAAGAGAGTTTTGGGGATATAGAATTGGTAAAAGTCTCTTGCAACAATCTATTCAGTGGGCTGATGAAAATGAAGTGAAAAAGATATCATTACAAGTGCTAGAGACAAATGAAAAAGCTATTCAACTTTATAAAAAATTAGGTTTTGAAGTAGAAGGTATTTTGAAAAATGACAAAAAGCTGTCGGATGGGAAGTATTATAATACGGTTGTAATGGGAAGATTCATAAAAGAGGTGTAGTGGGATGTTTTACAGAAGAAAGTACTATATAGTAAAAAATGAATTTGTAGAAATATTTAATGAGCATTTTACTAACACAAACTTACCTAACCAGTTAAAGCATGGTTCCAGGCTAATAGGACGCTGGATGAAAGATAATAATGATGGTACAACTGAAATATTCGCCATATGGGAATATGATAGTTATAAACAGTATAAAGAAATTGAATCGAAAATTAGAAGCGACGAGATGCATATTAAAAGAATACATGATTGGTATGAAAAACATGGCGGAAGAGAATATGTTTTTCAGAAGTACATATTAGAGTTAAAAAATGAAGAGTTAGTATGTACTGTAAAGTGATAGAGGAGTGAGAGATTATGAGAATTAAAACAAAATTATATTTTAGTTTAGCTTCTACCATTTTATTTGCAATAACGGTCATAGTTTTCTTTATAAATGATACTCCACAAAAGTGGTTTTGGTTATGTATTTTCTTTGCGTCTATTATACAAAATATAGTTTTACTAAAAAAGAATAAAGAAGTGCATTAAGATATTCAAATTATTAACATATTTGTGTCGTCTTTCTAGTTTTATTGAAAACGCTTTTATTCAGTTTTATAATAAAAGTATGTTTTTACAAATCTCCAAAATAATGAATAGGGAGATGATACAATGTTAGCTTCACCGTTTTACTTACATACATGGAAAAAGTTTGTTGATGAAGGAATCCTTGATTCGAACCGTATGAACGAAAGAATTTCAGAGTCATGGCATCGATGTAAACAAGCAAATGTGAATCCTCATATGAATAAAGGTCAGAAAATTTTGTCTTCTAATGTTTTTCAAGATCAAAAGAAAAAGAGTGAAATCTTCCTTGATATAGCAATACCTCAATTACAAAATATGAGGAAAACCATTGATGAGCTGCAAATGATGGCATTATTAATTGATCCAAACGGTTACGTTCTATCGTTAAGTGGAAATCAACAAACGTTAAAACGAGCGAAACATATTAATTTCATTGAAGGTGTGAAATGGACGGAAGCAGCTGTTGGTACAAATGCGATAGGAACCGCGTTACAGATTGAAGAGGCTATTATGATAAGTGGTACAGAGCATTATTCTATCGCATCTCATAGCTGGAGCTGTGCGGCCGCTCCCATTCATAATGATGATGGGAAATTAATTGGAGTTCTAGATTTCTCCTGTCCAATTGAATTTTCACATCCATATATGCTAGGGATGGTAACTTCGATTGCACATGCGATTGAACGTGAATGTAGTATTCGAGTGCATCAAAACGAACTACACTTAATCCATCGTTTTTTAGATGTAATTGACAGTGATGAACAGGTTGTTATATGTAATCATCGTGATGTTATCGTTTCTGCTAGTAAGAGGATTCGGGAACGTGTTTCTAATTGGTCACGAATGAAACTTGAAGTTTTAATGCAATATGGATTGAAATCTAAATTAGAAGTACCAGTATATAGTAATGAAAGAATGATCGGGAAATGTATTTATGTAAAGGAAAATAAACAAGGAAATGTATTTTCAACTTCTCCATTTATAAACGGAATTACTTTCCCTGGAGTTATTGGGACAAGCAATGCATTTCAACATACTTTAGAAGAAATTAAGCTTGTATCTCCAACTGACGCTAGTGTATATGTTTGTGGTGAAACAGGTGTAGGGAAAGAATATGTAGCGAGAGCGATTCATGAAAATAGTCCAAGAAAAAATGGTCCTTTTATAGCTGTTAACTGTGGTTCATTGCCGAAAGAATTAATGGAAAGTGAATTGTTCGGTTATGTTGAAGGAGCGTTTACAGGTGCACGGCGCCAAGGATATAAAGGGAAATTCGAACAAGCAGACGGAGGGACAATATTTTTAGACGAAATTGGTGAAGTACCGCCAGAGATGCAAGTCGCATTATTGCGTGTTTTACAAGAACGAACAGTAACCCCAATTGGTAGTTCAAAAGAGGTACCAGTAAATATTCGTATTATTACTGCGACACATAAAGATTTACTGAGATTAGTAGAAGAAGGGAAATTCCGTCAAGATTTATATTATCGTTTACATGTATATCCGCTATATGTTCCATCGTTAATGGAAAGAAAAGAGGATATTCCATACTTCATACAACATTTTTGTGAACAAAAAGATTGGAAGGTTGTATTTCCAAAAAGTATTTGTAATCAATTTTCTCAGCATACATGGCCCGGAAATATTCGAGAGTTATTAAATGTATTAGAACGTATTTACATTTTGTCGCAAGGTCAGGAAATATGCGAAAAACAAATTTCTTTTTTATTACAAACCATGATGGGAAATCAACATCAACTTGCATTGCAAGTAGAAAATAAAACGGAGCATACATTAAATTTCCGTGAAAAAATACAGCGTGATAGCATGATTGAAGCGCTAGAAAAGACGAACGGAAATGTTTCATTAGCTGCAAAATTGTTAGATGTACCTCGAAGTACATTTTATAAGCGAATGCAAAAATATAAGCTATAAAGTAGATTTTTGTAATCTACTTTTTCTTTGTGGGCTCATGTTCTGTCGGAATGTGCGCTTGCCGGGGAAATAATAGAATAGTTAGAAAATAATTTTCGGAAGGTGGAATATGTGAAGTATATTGAAATTGGCATCGGAAATAGGTGGTTCGTTCGAACGGAAACTGAAAATAAAGATGGAACTGAATTTGAGGAACAAGGAATTATAAAACCTATTTATTTTGAGTCTTTATATGTACGAATTTGGTTTCGGAAAACGTGTTTTATCTTTGATACGAAAGAAGGGTTTAAGAACGCAAGAAAAAGTAGAGCTGAATATAAGTTTATTGTTGGAATCGTAAGTAGGTTAAAACAATAGAATTAAATAGGGGTGTTTTTATGATTAGAATTACCACATTCATACTCGCTTTTATTGTAATGGGCTATTCTATTTACAGTTGGAATGATGATTCGAAGCAAAGCATGCTTATTTTGCAATTATTATTAGGTTTTATGCTTGCTAGTATGGGGATACAAAATGTTAAGAAGGATGAAAAAAAGAATAAGAATATGGGACTGTTGCTTTTACTTACATCGTTATTTTGTATCATTGTATCTTTAATAAAATATTTAAAATAAACTGTTACTCAACATATCGAGTAACAGTTTATTTTTTTAAGTTTTCTCATTAAAATTCTAGTAGCTGTTTTGCACATTTTTTTAACAATACAAAATCTTTCTGTTATCCAATAAGTAAGTTCAAAAGAGGTGAGAATACATTCTTTTTTCTTACCTTGGAAATATTACTAAAACATTCCTGTTATTTAAAACAACACTTTTAGCATAACCATACCCACATATAGACCATATAATAGCACACTTATATAAATGAGTGTGCTATTTATATAGCCCAGTCGTATACATTTCCGTCAATGTATGTACTATCACTTCTAATTCTAATTTTTTATCATTTTTCACAATTGTCCAAAGAAACATCTCATTCATCGCGAACCAAGCACTAGCTACAATTTCTTTATTTAATTCAGGCTGTGCTAAGCCACCTTCTTGAGAGTATGTAATATCCTGCGCAATACTGTTTATAAAGCGTTCCCGTATCTCGTCCCATTTTTGACGTATCTCTTTTGATAATCCTATAGCTTCTTGAACAACTTGCAATATAGCTCGTTCTTTTTCTGCTAGTTGTAGGAATGCTCTAACTTGATTTTGAATCATTTTATGTGCTTCTTCTTTCGTTTGAGGCGAAAAGGAGCGCTCAGCAATATCATAAAATTGATTCATAACATCTTCCATTAAAACGATGAGGAGATCATCTTTGTTTTTAAAGTATACATATGCCGTTCCATAACCGGTTTCTGCATGTTTAATAATTTGTGTAATTGTCGTTTTTTGAAATCCGTTCTGTATAAAAATAGTGTAACCAGCATGTAATAGTTTCTTCTTTGTCTCTATGGAGCGGTGTTTTCTTGATGAAAGAGTATTGTTTTTCAAAGAATCACCTCTTTATACTGAAATATCTGAAAATATAACTGTATTGTAAAAGAAATTCATATATAAAGTCAACTGACATAATATCATTGACGTTATATCAACTATGGTGATATATTTCAATTAGTTAGAATAAAAAGAAAATTAAAAGAAGGTGACACCATGCATAAAGAACCATTTCAATCAACTTATGAATATGCGCTTGAATGTGATAAACATGATGAACTGAAAGATTTTCAAACTGAATTCTATAAAAAAGAAGGAACAATATATTTAGATGGAAACTCATTAGGACTACTTTCAAAAAGAGCAGAGAAATCGTTACTTACGTTGCTCGATTCATGGAAGGAGTATGGAATTGACGGCTGGACTGAAGGAGAGCATCCGTGGTTTTTCCTTTCGGAGAAATTAGGTGAATTGACAGCACCTCTTATTGGAGCTTTACCGGAAGAAGTTATTGTAACCGGTTCTACAACGACTAATATACACCAAGTGATTGCGACATTTTATGAGCCGAAAGGAATACGTACAAAAATTCTTGCGGATGAATTAACATTCCCGTCAGATATATATGCACTTCAAAGTCAAATTCGTTTAAAAGGATTAGATCCAGATGAGCATTTAGTACGAGTGAAGAGCCGAGATGGTAGAACACTTTTTGAAGATGATATTATTCGGGAAATGACAGATGATATCGCGTTAATTTTATTACCTTCTGTACTATATAGAAGTGGCCAAATTCTTGATATGAAACGTTTAACAGCCGAAGCACATAAGCGTGGTATTCATATCGGATTCGATTCATGTCATTCAATCGGTTCTATTCCGCATCATTTCAAAGAATGGGATGTTGATTTCGCTATTTGGTGTAATTATAAATATTTAAATGCAGGACCAGGTGGAGTTGGGGGTCTTTATATAAATAAAAAGCATTTTAATAGAATTCCAGGATTATCAGGTTGGTTTAGTTCTAGAAAAGATAAGCAGTTCGATATGGAACATATATTAACAGCTGCTGATCATGCAGGTGCTTATCAAATTGGTACACCGCACGTATTAAGTACTGCACCTTTAATTGGTTCTCTTGAAATATTTAAAGATGCTGGTATAGAACGTTTACGTGAAAAATCGCTACATATTACAAGATACATGCTGGATTTAATTGATCATGAATTAAAAGATTTCGGATTTATAATTGGAAATCCATTAGAGGATGAAAAACGAGGCGGGCACATTTATTTAGAACATGCAGAAGCAGCACGCATATGTAAAGCGCTAAAAGCAAATGGAGTTATCCCTGATTTCCGTGCACCTAATGGAGTTAGACTTGCGCCTGTTGCTTTATACAATACGTATGAGGAAGTATGGAACTCTGTACAAATTTTAAAGAAAATTATGAAAAATGAAGAATATAAAAACTTTGAAAATAAGCGAGAGGTTGTGGCGTAAGCATGAAAACATCGCAGTGGATTGATATTTCACAACCGCTAAATAATGATATCGCGACATGGCCAGGGGATACACCGTTCTCGTATGAAGTTTCATGGTCAAAAGAAAACAGTGGTTCAGTAAATGTCGGAAAGTTAACGATGAGTATCCATACAGGTACTCATATTGATGCACCTTTTCATTTTGATAATGACGGTAAGAAGGTGTTGGATTTAGATATTCAAGTTTATGTTGGCCCAGCGCGAATCATTGACGTTTCTAATCTTGAAAGCATCGGGAAAAAGGAATTAGAAAACTTTCATTTAGAAGGTGTAGAACGATTGTTATTACGTACATCTTCACATGGTAAAGCAAATGAATTCCCAGATGTAATCCCGCATTTACGCGCAGATATTGCAGCCTTTCTTTCTGAAAAGGGAATTCGTTTAATTGGCGTGGATGTACCATCAGTTGATCCATTAGATGATAAAGAATTAGCGGCGCACCATCAATTGTTTAAACATGGCATACACATTTTAGAAAATGTCGTACTAGATCATGTAGCAGACGGTGATTATGAATTAATAGCATTACCACTTGCCTTAACAGATGCAGATGGAAGTCCAGTTCGAGCTGTTATTAGACCAATATAAGTAGAAATGAACACAAAGGGGCGTTTGGCTAATATGAAAGAAAATGAAAAGGTAATTATGGAAAAAGGGATTCATACGGATTTTAAGGAGAATATGACGTATGGAGAGTATTTACAGCTAGATAGCTTATTATCTAGTCAACAAAGATTATCAGATCATCATGATGAAATGTTATTTATCGTTATCCACCAAGCGAGTGAGCTTTGGATGAAACTAATTTTACATGAATTGAATGCTGCAATTGAATCTATTAAACAAGGTAAATTACCACCAGCTTTTAAAATGTTAGCACGTGTATCAAAAATTCAGTCGCAAATTATTCAATCTTGGGATATTCTTGCGACATTAACACCATCAGAATATATTGAGTTTCGTGATTCACTTGGTCAGGCTTCAGGTTTTCAATCGTATCAATATCGAATGATTGAATATGCACTTGGTTATAAAACACCACATGCATTAAAGATTTATGAAAAGGACCCAGAATTACATGCTCGTCTTCATAAAGCACTTCATACACCAAGTTTATATGATGTGGCGATACAAGCGCTTGTTAAAGAAGGATTCCCAATTCATAAAGATGTGTTAAATCGTGATATTACGCAGCCTTACGAAGAGGATGCAACTGTAGAAGCGGCTTGGATAGAAGTATATGCGGACGTGCAGAAATATTGGGATTTATATCAGCTTGCAGAGAAATTAATCGATATTGAAGACTGGCTACAACAATGGCGTTTCCGTCATATGAAAACGGTAGAACGAATTATTGGTCATAAAATGGGAACAGGTGGATCTTCTGGCGTATCTTATTTGAAAAGGGTACTTGATCAATGTTTCTTCCCAGAGCTTTGGAATGTTCGCACGAAATTATAAAAAACAAACCTGTCAGTTCATTACTGGCAGGTTTGTTTTTTATTTGAACGCAATTATGTTTTAATGAAAGTTACAAGATATAATAAATTAGGTAATGAATTAATTGGAGGTAAAGTTTTGGATTTCAAGCCACTAGAAAATAAATTTGAAAAGAAAAAAGTAAATACATTTCTCGTTTATCAAAAAGGTGAGTTAACAAGTGAGTATTATAAAACGTTAGAGTGTGAAAATAATCTATTTAAAATAAATTCGATTACAAAAAGCATTGTATCTATATTAATTGGTATTGCAATCGATAAAGGCTATATAAATGATATACATACACCGATTACAAAATGGATTCCAAATATACCAGAAGAAAAAAACGAATTAACAATTTATCATCTATTAACGATGACTACAGGTGAAGATTGGAAAGAGTTCGGAAATGGAGTAGTGTTCCCAAATGATTTTGTAGAATCAGAAAACTGGGTGCAATACATATTAGAAAAACCAATAATTGAAGAACCCGTTACAAAAATGAATTATAACTCAGGGTCTTCGCATTTGCTTAGTTATATTATTCAAGAAGCTACTGGAATGTCGACAGAACAATTTGCAAAAAGATATTTATTTGATCCGTTAGAAATTACCGAATATGAGTGGCGGCAAGATCCTCAAAGCATATATGTTGGTGGATTTGGTATGAAAATGAAATCTAAAGATTTATTAAAAATCGGAATATTATGTTTGCAGAATGGATATTGGCAGGGTAATGAAATTGTATCCTCGAAATGGTTAGAAGAATCAAGTACACCTCTATTTGAAACGTATGAACATGTCGGGGCATATGGATATCACTGGTGGGTATTGAATAACGAAAGATTTCACATACCGTATTGTATGTATTTTGCTATGGGATACGGCGGACAATACATCGTTATCATTCCACAGTTAGAACTGGTAGCAGTTATTAGTAGCCATATGCCAAAACGCGGACTCGTTCCATTGAAATTATTTATTGAGCATGTACAAGAGAATGATAAGTTGATATAAGAAGAGGAGAGAATGTATGAGAGGTGTAAAAACATTAGCTTTATTTAGACTATGTTTAAGTCTTCTAGCATGTAGCGCCATTATTACGCAATTTATAATAAGGGCACAAGTGAAACCGTTCAATCCAGTTAACTTTTTTAGTTTCTTTACGATTGAAAGTAACATCTTAGTTGCATGTATTCTCCTTTTAAGTAGCATTGGAACAGCTACATTCGGTCGATCAGAGCAGTTTAGTATACTTCGTGGTGCCGCAACTGTATATATACTTACGACAGGACTCATTTATTTTTTGCTATTAAGAGGATTAGAAGAATCACTTCAAACCGCAATACCATGGGTGAATACGGTGCTACATTATATCATGCCAATTGCCATGCTTTTAGATTGGATTTTAAATCCACCTAGTAAGAAAATCACTTGGAAACAAGCTGCAAGTTGGCTCTTATTCCCGTTTTTTTACGTTGTGTACAGCTTAATTCGTGGTCCAATCGTAAATTGGTATCCATATCCGTTTTTAGATCCGAGAATAGGTGGATATGGTAGAGTACTTATATACAGTATAGGGATAGCAGTTGTAATTGGTGCTATTTGTATATTGGTAAGATTTTTAGGGAACCGAGATTTTAGGAAAGAATTTTAGAAATGAAAACCCCACTGTTAACATTTTAACAGTGGGGTTTTCATTTTATCTACTCGTCTTCTGAAACGACATTTTTATAAATTTATCTGTCTTCGTTTCAAATTCTACATCAACAAAAACACCATATTCTTTTCCATTTTCACGTAGCCACAATTTAAATTTTTCAACTGTTATTTGAACGGTTTTCGGTTTTCTACCTATATGAAGGTAATCAATAATTTCCGCTTTTGGGTATTGTTCTTTCGTCTTTTCTACAGCAAGTTTCCCCCATTTGGCATACGGTGGCTGCGCATGAACAATTGATGGGCCAGTATATACATTTGAACATGTTGTTATGAACAGAATGACGAGTACGATACGCTTTAACAATTTCTTCATGATGAACTCCTTTTATCTTTTTTCATATTGTTTACATATTTTTTCAACGATATGAGTTTGGATTTTTTTGTCTTCTTTACATAAAAGCGAGGCTTTTACAAAACATAACCAAGAAATCATTTCCGTAATTAAGGAGGGAAAATTATGCGTCAAAAAGCTATTTTTAAAATAGCAGTTTTACTTGTGTTCATAGGACTATCTTTGATGGTCAGTAGTATACAACTAAAGAATGTAGAAGCTTTTTCTAATCAAGTCATTCAAAGAGGAGCATCTGGTGAAGATGTCATTGAACTACAATCTCGTTTGAAATATAACGGATTTTATACGGGAAAAGTGGATGGTGTTTTCGGATGGGGTACATACTGGGCACTTCGAAATTTTCAAGAGAAATTCGGACTACCTGTTGATGGTTTAGCGGGAGCTAAAACGAAGCAAATGCTCGTAAAGGCAACGAAGTATGACAAGTCAACTGCTAATAAAGGAAATAGTGGTGGTACTGCACAAGGAAATAAACCATCTCAAAATAAAGGGACAAATGTTCCAAACGGTTATTCTCAAAATGACATTCAGCTTATGGCAAACGCAGTATATGGAGAATCTCGTGGTGAACCGTACTTAGGGCAAGTTGCAGTAGCTGCAGTTATTTTAAATCGGGTTACAAGTGCATCGTTCCCAAATACCGTTTCGGGTGTCATCTTTGAGCCAAGAGCATTTACAGCGGTAGCAGACGGACAAATATATTTAACGCCAAATGAAACAGCGAAAAAAGCTGTATTAGATGCAATTAATGGATGGGATCCAACAGGAAATGCATTGTATTATTTCAATCCAGATACTGCAACGAGTAAATGGATTTGGACTCGTCCACAAATTAAAAAGATTGGGAAACATATTTTCTGTAAATAGAGCGGAGGTGGAACTATGTTACGAGGTATTATAATCGTATTATTAACAGTCGGTGTAGTTGGAACTGGATACTGGGGCTATAAAGAGCACCAAGAGAAGAATGCTGTATTAATTCGAGCGGAAAATAGTTATCAACGTGCGTTTCATGATTTAGCATACGAAGTTGATTTATTGCACGATAAAATTGGAACAACGCTGGCGATGAATTCACGTGCATCTTTATCACCAGCATTAGCAGATGTATGGCGATTAACATCAGAAGCGCGATCGGATGTAGGGCAATTACCATTAACGTTGATGCCATTTAATAAAACGGAAGAATTCTTAGCAAATATCGGTGATTTTAGTTACCGTGCGGCCATTCGTGATTTAGAAAAAGAGCCGCTAAATGATCAAGAATATAAAACATTGCAAACGTTATATTCAAACGCAGGTAACATTCAAGATGAACTACGAAAAGTACAACATCTTGTTTTGAAAAATAATTTACGCTGGATGGATGTTGAGATGGCACTTGCATCAAATCGTGATCCTGCAGACAATACAATTATTGACGGATTAAAAACAGTGGAGAAAAACGTAACATCGTATTCGTCTACAAACTTCGGACCGACCTTTACAAGTGCGCAAAAAAATAAAAAAGGCGGATTTGAAGCAGAAGGAAAAGCAATTTCTAAAGATGAAGCGGCAAAAATTGCAAAATCATTTTTAAATTTAAAAGGAAATGAAAAAGTAGATGTTGAGAAAAGCGGAAAAGGTGCAAAAGAATCTTTCTATAGTGTGAAAATTAAAGATTCCGCAACGAATAATGAGTTTTATATGGATATTACCGGAAAAGGCGGATATCCAATTTGGGTTATGAATAATCGAGAAATCAAGGAACAGAAAATTAGTTTAAACGATGCAGGAAATAAAGGTTTGACATTCTTAAAGGACCATAAGTTTAATAATATGGAGCTTTATGATAGCTCACAATATGATAACGTTGGAATATTTACGTATGTAGTAAATGAGAACGGCGTACGAATTTACCCAGAGGCAATCCAAATGAAAATCGCTTTAGATGACGGTTCCATCGTTGGATTTTCCGCAAAAGAATATTTAGCATCACACCAAAAACGAACAGTTCCATCAGCAAAGCTAACTGCAGCAGAAGCAAGAAAGAAAATCAATCCAGATGTTAAAGTTATGGAAGAGCGCAAAGCTGTCGTAGTAAATGATTTGCATAATGAAGTACTTTGCTATGAATTTGTAGGTACTTTAGGGAAAGATACGTACCAAATTTTCATTAATGCAAATAGTGGAGCAGAGGAAAAAGTGAAGAAAATGCAAGCTGTTGAAAAAATTTATGATTAAACTTTAATAGTAAAGTGGTGAGAATAATGAAAATCCTAATATATATGTTAATGCTTTGCTTGTTTATAACTGGATGCAGTATTGGAAAAAAGGACAATCCAAACGAAAAACCAGAGCAAAAAAATGTTTCGACGAAAAATGTTAATTATACGAACAAATCAAATAAGCCAAATGAAAAAGCGGCGGACCATTTAGCATCTTTAGCCGCAAGTGTGCCAGGTGTGAATGATGCAACAGCCGTAGTAGTCGGCAAATATGCTATTGTAGGTATTGATGTAAAAGCGAAACTCGATCGAACTCGCGTGGAGTCCATTAAATACTCTGTAGCAGAAAGTTTAAAAAACGATCCGGATGGTGCAAATGCAGTCGTTGTAGCGGATGTTGATACGTATGAACGACTCAAACAAATTGGAAAGCAAATTAAAAAAGGAAAAACAGGTGAAGGTATACTTGATGAGTTAGCAGCAATTGTTGGCCGAGTAATGCCACAAGTTCCAAATGACATGATTGAAAATCGAGAAACGAATCCAATTAAAGATAATGATAAACAATTACCAAACGATGAAGAACAAGAACTAAGAAAAGAACAGAATGACCAATCAAATAATCATTTGAATAAATAAAACGAACCCCGTACTAAAATGTACGGGGATTTTCAATATAATATTTAATATTCAGTTTATTTTTAAGGGAATATATGGTTTAATTATGATGGGAGGGACAACTGTTATGATGAAAAAAAGCGCATTAATAGTATGTAGTTTATGCTTAGGTTTCAGTATGACAGCGTGTGAACAGAAGAAGGAAATGAAAAAACAAACAGCGACTTCTTCTACTGTGTTGGAAAGTGAGAAGAAAGATTCTATCAATTTAAATCATTTCTCGAACATAAATGAAGGAATGACTTATACAGAAGTGAAAGATGTAATTGGTTTTGATGGTAATTTACTTATAGAAGAAGGTGTAGAAGATTCTACACAAATTAAACAAATTTTTTCTTGGAAGGGAAGCGATCCAACTTCATTAGTTGAAATTACCTTTTTAGATGGAAAAGTGCATTCAAAAGCGCAGCAAGGTTTAAGTTAATATGTTGAAAAATGGGAGAGTTTCGCATGAACATACATACAGGGGAAATTCAATTAGTTCCGTATAAAGAGAAATATAAAGAAATTATACAAACATTTACTTTACCAAGTGAACAAGTTCAATTCACATCAGACCCAGGTGAATTACTGGAGAAAGCAAAAAGTGATCGAACAAAAAATGTCATTGTTATTTTAGATTACAATGGGGTACCTGTTGGTCTTTTCGCATTGCAAACGGGAGATAGAGTACAGGAATTCACAAATAATGAAAACGCTTTACTTTTAACTTCGTTTTCTATAAATCAAGATAGACAAAAAAAAGGATATGCTAAAAAGTCATTGGCTTTATTACAAGAGTTTGTAAAACGTTATTTTCCGATAAAAAATGAAGTTGTACTTGCAGTGAATGAAAAAAATATTCCGGCACAAAATTTATATGAAAAAGTCGGCTTCCAAAATAAAGGCTTTAGAAAAATGGGACCAATTGGTCAACAAATTATTATGCATTTACCTATCATGAAATAACGAGAAAAAAACTTACTCTTGCATAACAAAGTAGTAAGTTTTTTTATGTAGACAATCAAAGAATACATATTAATAGGCTAAATTTAAGAGTAAAGAAATTATAGATAGTTACATAAAAAATATAGATACTTGAAGTACATTTATTCTTTATAGTTATACAATCATTAATTCATACTTTTGGGAGGCGTAGCTTTATGGAAATCATTCAATTGCTAAAGAAGGATGACTTATTTAATAAGGCCATAGATGTTTTTTGGAAAGAATGGGGTGAGGAAGGTGGGCGTGAATTCTATGAAGATTGTATGATTAATGCTTTAACTGATCCAAATGGCATACCGAGTTTTTACATTGCAAAAGTAGATGATGAGATCATCGGAACGTATGCATTAATTCGTAATGATTTAAATAGTCGTCAAGATTTGAGCCCTTGGCTAGCATGTTTGTTTGTAAACGAAAAATTTAGGGGTAATTCTGTAGGAGCAAAATTGTTGAATCATGGACTGCTAGAAGCTGCGAAGAGAGGGTACCAATTTCTTTATCTTACTTCAGATCTTAAAGACTATTATGAAAAATATGGATGGGAAAAAATTGGAGTTGCTTATGGGCCTAGTGGAGGGTACATACCTTTGTTTAAAAAGTCAATGGCTCTATAACAAAAGCACTTTTTATTTAAATATCTTTACATCAACTTTGAAACACATTTAAACGAGGAGAAATGATATGACAATTTATATTGCATTACTAAGAGGAATCAATGTAGGCGGGCATAAGGTAATGAAAATGGCAGATTTAAAAGAAATGTTTGAATCCATAGGGTTAAAACAAGTAAAAACATATATTCAAAGCGGTAATATTGTGTTCCAATCTGAGGAAGATATAATATTTCTAAAGGAACGAATACAATTTGAAATTAAAAACGTTTTTGATTTTGATGTTTCTGTCATGTTAAGTACACATGATGAATTTATAAATATGATAAAAAGATGCCCCTATGAAGCTGATTCATTGCTAGAAGGTGAGAGTATACATGTTACTTTCTTAGCAAATGAACTTTCTGAAAAAGAAAAAGATCAGCTGCTTATGCAAAAAAATGAGACTGAAGATTGCTATATTCATGAAAAATTTGTGTATTTATTTTTCAAAAATAGCATTCGAAATTCTAAATTAATGAACCAGTTTCAGAAGTTACAGACACCAGCTACAGTAAGAAATTGGCGGACTGTGAATAAATTAAAAGCGATAGTTGAGGGGATGTAAAGAAATACGGTAAAGTATATTGGAATACGATTGACAATAGATTAACATCTACAGAAAAGAAAACTCTTAGAGACGTATTACTTAGGGTAGATAAATGTTTAAGAGACAATGGTTATAGTATAAAATAAAACGAATTAAGAGGTAGGTAAGATGGGGAAATTTGTGAAAGACCAAAAGGTAGTTGCATTTACATTAGAGGGGGTAGCACCATGTACAGTTATAAGAGTTGGTTGGATTTTTATCATGGTACAAGTAGAAGAAACGAAGCACCTATACTCAGTTACAAAAGGTAAGATAACGTCTATGGAAGAGGATAAACACTATTTTTTAGAAGAGAGTTTTGATGAAGAAGGGGTTTTTGATATTGGTAGAGTTTTTGGTGCGATTGAAACAACAGACATGGAACTTGCAAAGAAATCATTTGAAGAAAATGAAGACTTCAAGAAATACGAAGATTTTCACAATCCATCAGAAGGGAAACTGTATGGTGGAGAGTACTATACTACAATCAAAACAGGTAAAGAATTACTAGAACAATACTTTAATCGAGAAGGAATAGAGTGTAATGGTACAAATTAAATTAGATGTGAAAACAGTTAAAAGTCAAATCTTATTTATGTTAGGTATATAGATTAATAAAAAATTTTTATATTTTATTATTGGGAGGACGAAGTAATGGATTTGGTAAACAAATTTTTAAACGGCTTGAGAGCAGCATTATCAACAGATGATCTCGAAACACTAAATAAAGCGTGCGGTGCTACAAAAGAGGATATTGATACATTAAGGCTAGAATATCCAAATTGTCCAGAATCACTAATCTCTTTTCTTGAAAATATTGATGGTACATATTGGCGGAAATATGGAGAAAACAAAGTTGCGGTATGTATTTTAGGCTCAGATGTTGAAGAGTATCCATATTATTTGCTTTCTACACAGCAGATGCTCGAAAGTTCAAAAGAAGAAGAAGACGTATCCTATCTTTTAGAATACCAAGATGACGAGGATGCTGTTGATTCTAAGATAAATCCAAAAGGACTTCTCCCTGGCACTTATATTCATTTTTCAGACTGTATGAACAATGGTGGAACATCAAGACTCTATATTGATTTTAACCCTTCTGATGAAGGTGTATGTGGTCAAATCATTCGTTTTTTGCACGACCCTGATGAATATGAAGTGATTGCAAACAGCTTTGATGAGTATTTACAGAATCTTATTAATGGTGATTTTAATTTTCTAGAAGAAGAATCCCAATAATTTGTCTACAAACTCATTTAAAAGGTTAGAAATTAAACAACTTTAAAGAGCCTTACTACAATATGATTTGTAGCGAGGCTCTTATATTTTTTAATCAAAATTAAATAACATTATTATCACTTTACAAAATCTCATCTTTTTATTTATATTGTTTTGCGACTATAAGTTCGACGATAGGATAAATAAAGAACGAAGAACAAAGTGCGATAAAAAGAGGAAGATTCTTTATTTCATCGAGTAATAGGAATGAAAATCCTTCTGATAATATTACAATAAAAAACATAAGGCATATAAGTGCAAAATAAGCAATTTTAAAGCTTTTATATTTAATTTGTTGTCCCATTTCATCTTTGCTTTCTTCCGATACTCCGTTTGGATCTCCCCAAGTAATTTGATTAATTAAATTACCAAGTATTAACGAAAAAGCGAATATTGTCCCTCCAAAAATCGAACCTTCCGTTACATATTTATATGCGCCATGTATGAGGACTCCAATTAATGATAAAACGATAATTATGAAAATAAATTTTTTATGATTCAATTTAGAAATGACACCTCCAGTGATGTAAAAAACTCTTTACATCCATAGTATAAAATTGGAAAAGTTTAATGTCAAATACTTTTTACATAAATGGTGCAATAATATGGTATTTTGTTTTTACGATTTATAAAAAATTACATTACATTTGAATGTAAAAGAATGGGCTCGCATATATTTGGAAGGGATGTCAGATTAATTTAGGGGGTAGTTATGTCTATTCTATTAAAAGCTGGTGCTGATGCAGGAAATAACGGTTTGAAGTTAATGGTGAAAGGGCAAGACCCTATTTTTATTCCGAGTATATATTCTTTATATATAGGAGAGCCTACAGGATTGTTAGATGAGAGTGATGTTTCATTATCTGAATTAGAAAATCACATTGATGTGACCATTAGTTCTCCATCGCTAATGTTAAATAACGTGCGGTATATCGTTGGGGAAAAAGTCATTCAAGATCAATTAAAAGGTACTGAGGTTGAGAAGAAATCAAATAAGTCAACTGATGAGTTAATGGTTATTACAATTCTATCTGGTTTAGCGGTAAGTGCTATGCGTCAAAGCCCAACTTCTAGTCATATTAATATTCGTTATGATTTATCTGTGGCTCTTCCTATGCAACTTATTACACAAGAAATAGCTGCGGAAAATGCGAAACGTTATATGGGCAATCATAAAGTTGTGTTCCATTATCCAAACGGACGTGATGTGACAATTAATATTTCAATCGAATATTGTAAATGCCTACCTGAGGGCGCTTCTGGGACGTGGGGCATTGTATATGATGAAGAAGGAAATGTTGTGAAACATAAAATAGAATGTGAACAAAATCAAGTTTCAGAAATTGATTTTGTTGATAAAACTTTATTGTCTTTTGATATTGGTGCAGGGACGACAGAAGAAGTAGTTTCACTAGGTGTGAACTTTAGACCACAACTAAGTAAGGGCTTATCATACGGTGTGAAAGAAACGTTACTACAAATTATTACAAGATGGAACCGGAAGTATCCAACAAAGACGATTGATAGTATTACAGAATTTAACCAAATTTATTTAAATGAAAAGCACCCAAGAAATGCGTTACTAGTTGAAGAATCACAGCCAGCATTATTAGGTTTAGCAGCGCGTGTCGCAACGGATATCATAAACAAAATTGATGATATGAAAGACGATCCATACGTATTTATTTATGGTGGGGGCGCAGTAATTATTAAAAACAGTTTAAAAATGATTTTAAAACAAAAAGGACGACTAACAAATGTAATCTTTGTAGATAATCCGTTATTTACAAATGCACGTGGATTATTAGTCTACACTTGTTCGCCAAAATATAGAGAGCATAAGCAAAAAGAGTTAGGATTTACAAACTTAACGATAAGTTAGTTGGTGGAAGTATGCGATCTAGGCGATATAAACATGGTGATCGAGTAAAAATCAATATTCATAAATCAGTATCACCTGAAATGATTGCATGGCTGAATAAACAATCAAACCCAACCAATTTCTTTTTCTTTGCAGCGCAGCAACTCTTTAAACAAGTAGGAGATATTGATGTGTCAAAAGCTATACCTAGTAGCCATGTTTTCTCATTATACGTGGAGCCATCATCTTTATTAAAGGTCGAAGTAAATCCCTTTAAAAACGTGCCACTAGAAGCTAATAAATCCACCGATAATATAAAAAAAAAATCATGGGAATCTGTTGATCAATTAGATTGTCCGTTTTTTTAAACATAGAAAAAATAAGTATTGCCCATCACTATACATACTGATACAGTGATGGGCTTTTTTACATGTAACGAATAGAAGGGGCACAAATTGTGGTGTGCCCCTTCTATTCGTTATTTATCTATATTTTAGATGTATGTTCAGTAACTGCATGAATGATGTCTGCCCAGTCATCAGGATGATTTTCATGTCCTGCGCCATCAAGGGTTAGTAGGACTGAGTTAGGAATTTCATCAATAAGTGCGAGACCATGTTCAAAAGGGAGCGCTGTATCGTCTGTTCCGTGAATAACTAATGTAGGTGCTTGTATGGAGTGAAGCACACCTTCATAAGCATCATCACCTTGAAGTAAAGCGTGATTAAACATACTTAATAGATTGTTTGCGCGTTCTATTTCTTGTTTTACTTGAGTATAGACTCTTTTTTTATCAAATGTTCGTTTGGATCCACATAATAGGCGAGATCCGGAAACTAAATATTCTGCTACAACTTTATCATTTGTCCAATCTAAATGCGTGCCATTTGCGTGATGTGTTAAAATCCTTTCATCCATCGGGGGTAAATCGCGCGTGTTATCGTCAGAGCCTATTACACTTGTAGCTAGTAATGTTAACGACGATATTCTTTCAGGATATTTTACAGCAGCAATTTGAGCTATCATACCACCTAAAGACATACCAAATAGATGTGCTTTATCAATTTGATAAGCATCTAGTACCCCAATTGCATCTTCAGCCATATTTGTAACTGTATAATTGGAAGTTCCAGGTTCATATGTAACAGAGCGTCCCACATCCCGGTTATCAAAACGAATAACAAATTTCCCTGTGTTAGCCAACTGTTCACAAAACTCTTCATCCCAATACACCATTGAACACGTAGCACCCATAATTAATAAAATAGCTGGGTTTTTAGGGTTCCCAAAGCTTTCTGTACATATATCAATCCCGTTTATTTTAAATATCTTTTCAGTCATAGAGTTCTCCCCATTTCTTTTGAATTTCATTAAAAATACAATGTTGAGTGATTCTAAGGTGTATGTAAGTTTCGTTTTGGAATTAATAGTGCAATAACCCCTAAAAATAAGTATATAGCCATTCAAGGCAAAAAATTTTGAGAAATATTTGTATGTTATTAAAATAAATAGCAAGGAGGAATGGAAATGAAAGCAATTGTTATAGATCAATATGGTAATGTTGAAGAATTAAAAGAAAGACAAGTTTTAAAACCGGTTGTTAAAGATAACGAGGTATTAATACGCATTCTCGCAACATCTATTAATCCTGTTGATTGGAAAATAAGAAAAGGAGACTTACAAGAACAGTTACGATTTTCATTTCCAATTATTTTAGGGTTAGATGTAGCTGGTGTTATTGAAGAAGTTGGGGAAGAGGTAGAGTGCTTCAAAGTAGGAGATAAAGTATTTACGAAACCTGAAAATATAGGGAAGGGCTCTTATGCTGAATTCATTACAGTAAAATCGGATTTAGTATCCTATATGCCTACTAGTCTAAGTTATGAAGAGGCAGCTTCTATTCCTCTGGCAGGACTTACAGCGTGGCAAAGTCTTGTAGATTACGCAAAAATAAAAGAACATGACCGAGTACTCATTCATGCTGGAGCTGGTGGAGTTGGAAGTTTGGCAATCCAAATCGCAAAATCATTTGGAGCTTTTGTTGCGACAACTGCAAGTAGTAAGAATGAAGAGTTTTTAAAGTCTTTAGGAGCAGATCTCGTTATTGATTATAAAAAAGATAAATTTGAAGAATTACTATCAGATTTCGATATTGTATTAGATACAATAGGTGGCGAAGTACAAGAAAAAAGCTTTCAAATTATAAAATCTGGTGGTGTTTTAGTTTCGATTGTTCATGAGCCAATTCAAAAAGTAAAAGGGATAAAATCAGGATTTCTATGGCTAAAACCAAACGGAAAACAACTAGAACAATTATCAGGTTTAATTGTACACGGAAAAATAAAACCAATTATAAGTAAAGTTGTGCCATTTAATGAAGAGGGGGCTAGAGAAGCTCATATTTTGAGTGAAGGTCAACATGTTAGAGGTAAGATTGTAATGAAAGTCGGATGATAATGAAGATAGTGGCTTGTAGAGAAAGTGAATTTGAACCAGAAAAAAACTTAGAAATAAATACTATCCCAAAATTCACATTTTCATTTTGGGATAGTATTTATTATTGGACATGTAATGTTATCTCTATAATATACAGTTTCGTATTGTATCATGTAATTTCTCTAAACCAATCAACATATCTTTTTCATTTAACATTGAATAGCTAATCCGTAATTTGTTATTATTTATATCGGTATTTAATAGACAAGCTGTTCCTGGTAAAAAAGAGACATCTACTTCATTTGCTTTTTGTAATAAGGTAAAGGGATCTATCGAATCCGGAAGTGTAATCCATAAATTAAAGCCACCATTTGGTATTTCAAATCGTAATTCTTTAAGTGGTGATAACAAGTCAATCGTTATATCACGTCTAATTTGTAAAGCAGTACGTAATTTTTCTAAATGGTTTTTCATACGTTCTGCACGTAAAAAAGGAAGGAGTGCTTTTTGCGTTAATAAAGGACTACCGATATCCATTGAACCTTTTACAGCATATAACCATTCAAAAATAGGCCCATCGGCAATAAGAGATGCGATACGCAATCCTGGTGCTAACGTTTTACTAAATCCTTTTATATATATTACGTGGCCGTTTATATCAAAATTTTTGATAGGAGGGGGAACAGTCGCACCCTCAAAATATATTTCTCCGAAAGAATCATCTTCAATTATAAAAAACTCATATAACTCTGCTAGTTCTATAAGTTCCATTCTCCGTTCTTTACTCATTACTGTACCTGTTGGATTCTGGAAAGTTGGATTCGTATACAATAAAACAGGATTTTTACTTTGACAAATATCATCGATTAAGTCGGAGCGAACTCCATGATTATCAAGAGAAATAGGTATAATTTGAGCACCTTTATTGATGAAAATATCAAGCGCAGCACTATAACAAGGACTTTCCACTAATACAATATCACCAGGCTTTAATAATGTTTGAGCAATTAAATCAATTCCTTGTTGTGCGCCGCTTGTAATTAATAATTGAGATGGATCGGTCACTAAATTCTGGTGTTCACTTAAGTAATTTGCTATTTCAACTCGCAGTTCATAATCACCCTGTACTGGCCCATAAGTTGCTAGGATCATCTGGTCTTTATTGAGTATTTTATGCATTTCGTCTGCTAAGAATGGATTTGGCAATAAACGTGGATACAAAATCGCTTGTGAAAAATCGTAATATTTTCGGTGCTGATTCATTGCATATTGAGATCGCATAACATTAATCGTTTTCGTTTGTTGCCATTTGTACGGAATTGGTTTGAAATCTTTCTTTACATGTTTATGTATATAAGCACCTTTTCCTTGCTCAATGCGTATATATTCTTTCTTTTCTAATTGCTTATATGCCTTACGAACAGTTAATAGGCTAATCTGCAAATCTTCGGCCATAGAGCGTAAAGATGGAAGTGAGTCACCATGTGAAAGCATGCCACTTTGTACTCTTTCAACGATTTGCATATATATTTGCTGGTAATACGGTATGTTGGATTCTTTACGAAGGACAATTTTCATGGTTTCACCTTTTTCGTTTTTATTTTATTAAAGCGAAAAATATAAAGGGAATCAACTACAATTTTAAGTAACTGTTATATACATAGATACACTGTTATACACCATACCTTCTATACTCATGTTAAGAGTAAAAAGGAGGAAGAAAAATGGTCATTTTCAATTATATTTTAGTATGTATTATTTTCGGAACAACATTTTTAACGATAAAAATCGGAATTGAAGCAGGAGCGCCCCCATTATTTTCAGCAGGAATTCGTTTCTTGTTAGCAGGCGTAATTCTGATGATTATATTTAAGTTAAAGCGAAAAGAAATTATGCCACATGTATTTTCAAAACGTATTATATATGCTGGTTTTTGCTTAACGTTTATGACATTCGCAACTTTGTACTGGGCGGAACAATATATTTCTTCAGGGTTAGCTGCTGTACTTTCTGCTACGGGGCCGATGATGATTTTATTATTACAGGCAAAGAGAAATAAGGCAAAATTACAAAAAGAGCAACTCGTAGCATTAATTATTGCACTAATAGGTGTTGTTTTTGTTTCTTTACCAGGAATGCAACAAGAAGTAAGTTTCATATGGAGTATCGCTTGTTTTGTTTTAATAATAGGAGAGTTATTTTACGGAATAGGCTCTATCCGCTCAAAAGAAATACTTTCGGATTTACAAAGTGTATCACCATTTCTCATTAATGGTATTCAAATGTTTTACGGAGGAGTTTTATTACTAATCGTATCCGTCATAGTAGAACAACCGAATGTAACTGTATTAGCTTCATGGAGTGTACAGTGGCCTATTTTATATCTCATCTTTATCGGATCAATTGGTGGGCACGGATTATATTACTGGCTCTTATCAAAAACGAATCCTGTATTCCCGTCAACGTGGTTATATGTATCACCGTTAATTGCTATTATTGTAGGATATATCATATTAGGAGAACCTTTAAACCCTACAATGGGAATAGGTGCTTGTTTTATTTTGGTTGGTGTATTTTTAGCTAATCGATCCACACTCCGGAGCTATTTCAAACAAGGGAAATTATTTGAGAAGGAAATGTAGTTGTATAAAGAAGCAGCCCTGTATATAACAGGGATGCTTGAATTTTATTCATGATACGGATTGACTTTATTTATTGGAAAGTCGTAATATTATTAAGCTATATGAAAGAGAACCACAAAAAGAGGGGGAGTTATTATGAAAATAAACTGGACTGAAGTAAAGGAAAAAATTCGACCGCAAATTTCAAAACCATCCTAGTAATGGCGAACCATCTAAGTGGAAAGATGTTCAAAAAGAAAAACGTAATAGCTGGGATGAAGTAAAGAAAGCGTTAAGGCCAAAATTAGCAGAGAACACATTTATGACATGGATTAGAAATACAAATGCTACTATAGAAGATAATAAATTAATAATTTTTTGTGAAAATGCGTTTCATCGTGATTTACTTGAAGGGGAGTATAAAAATATAATTTCAAGTACCGTACAGAAAATTACTAATGAAGAATATCAAATTTGGTTCGAAATAGGATCAAACGCCGCTTCAATAGCACAAATTCATCATATGCAAAATAAGCAACTCACTTACGGACAAGAGGAATCAAAAATAATTTGGAATCAAATAAAAGATAAAGTACAAGTAACAATTTCAAGACCTTCATATGAAACATGGATCAAAGAAACTACAGCCAGTTTAAATGAAAATTCATTGACTATTTATTTTAAAAACGAATTCCAACAAGAGTGGGTTGAAAAGTCTTATAAAGATTTAATTTTGCATATAGCAAAAGAGTTAACTGAAAATACATATGAGCTTCAATTTGAATTAAAATCAAATACAATTGCAAGCAATAATGGTGAAAAATCAAAATCAACTATTGATAATATTATTTCCAAATTAGAGAAGCACCTCAAAGTCACTACTGATAATTTAAAAAGTAATGATATAGAAGATAGCGATAAACGTATTCAAGCTTTAGAAGGAAAAATAGTGAAGTTGGAAAATGTAATAGATACATTAGTGGGAAAATTAGAGGTAGTAGAATTAAAAACACAGTTGGAAAAATAACCAACTGTGTTTTTTACTTAATTCGCTTTATTGATAAACCCTTTATAATGACGTTTTACAAGCTGACTTTCTAAAGTCTTCATTGTTTCAAGCGCTACACCGACGATGATAAGTAAGCTTGTACCACCGATTTGTGCAGAAGGTGGTAATGTAGCAATTTTCGTGAATAAGAGCGGTAAAATTGAAATCGCCCCTAAGAAAATTGCCCCGATAAATGTTAAACGGTATAAAATTTTAGTTACATATTGTTCTGTTGATTTACCAGGACGAATACCAGGCACATAGCCATTTTGCTTTTTCAAATTCTCAGCCATTTGTTCAGGGTTTACTTGAATAAATGCGTAGAAGTATGTGAAAGTAACGATCAGACCGACATAAAGCGTCATTCCAATTGGATGTGCGAAATCAAGATTTGCAACTAACCATTGCGATACGCTTGAATCAGGGAAGAGCTGCGCGATTGTACGCGGCGTCATTAAAAATGCGGAAGCAAAGATAACTGGAATTACACCAGCACTATTTACTTTAAGAGGTAAATGAGTGTTTTTTGCTCCTTGGTATTGATTGTTTCCTGAAACAGCTTTTGCATATTGAATCGGTATTTTACGTACAGCTTGTTGAATGTAAATAACGCCAACAACTATCGCTAAAATTACGAGACCAATTAAGATCATCTTTATGATGTGCATGAATAATTGATCGCCTGCATTTTGAAATTGTTGCAAATAAATTTGGTTCGCAACATTTGGAATTGCCGCAACAAGTCCTGCGAAGATAATCATCGAAATACCATTACCAACGCCATTAGCGGTAATTTGTTCACCTAACCAAAGTAAAAATGCAGTACCTGCAGTTAAAACTGTCGCAATAAATAAGTATGTAGTCCAGCTTTGATCTGTAATTAATTGTCCACCTGCTATATTATTAAAACCATAAGACATCCCAATGGCTTGTATGAATGCGAGAATGATTGTAAAGTATCGAGTGAATTGAGCTGATTTCTTACGGCCCATTTCTCCTTGCTTTGCCCATTCCGAAAATTTAGGTATAACGTCCATTTGTAGTAATTGTACTATGATGGAAGCTGTAATATATGGTGTAATACCTACAGCAAAGATTGAGAAGTGTTGCAATGCTCCTCCGCCAAATACGTTTAGCATACCTAAAACGTTAGCTTGATCTTGTACTTTTAATACCTCTGCGTTAGTATGAGGAACTGGAATAAACGTGCCAATTCGAAAAACAATTAGCATCGCTAGTGTAAAAAGAATTTTGTTTCTTATCTCAGCTACTCTCATGAAATTTGAAATCGTACGAAACATTATGTCGCCTCCTATATTTTTATCAGTTCAAAACTGATTATTATATCCCGATGAAGTAACCACAAACCTCCTTCCGCATTAAATTCATTTGACAAATGGAATTTTATACATTTTGTAGTTTTCTCGGATATAAAAATATAAGGTGTTTTTTAGCGACCAATAAGCTTTTCGTAATCATTCAATACACATAATATATCGAATAAATTAACAAATGTACATACATACGCATGAAAAATGAATGAATAGGGGCATTTTTTACATTTATGTAATGCTAGATTGATAATTAGGAACGTTTTATGTAGTTGTATTGAAAGGATTCCGTGGAAAGTATTATGGTGTAGCTGTAGCACATGATAATCTCAAGGAAATCTTCAAGGATATTGAGAAAACTCATATATTTAGTCGTGAATTAGAGAAACTATTAAAGCAAGAAAAGATTTGAATGAAATAGTAGTGAAGGAAAATCTTTCTTCTATAGAGAATATTTCTAACGCAGGAATCTAAGTATATAGGTTCTAATGAAAGGAGAATTCACATGAATACATTTGTAAAGGACAAGTTTTATGAAACGAGAAATCAATTATTTGAGGAAATTACTTTGTTAAGTGATGCTCAATTTAATAGAAAATCAGATAAGGATAAATGGAGTATAGCACAAATTTGTCATCACTTAGTTTTATTAGATGAGAGAGTTATAACGGTTATTTCGTCAGGATTAAAAAAGATGGATAGTTTCCAAAATGAGCGTAAAGAAATTCATACTATTGTATTAGATAGATCGATAAAATTTATAGCACCAGAAATGATTGAACCAAGTATAGAACCATTTGAAGTGCTGCAAATGGTTGATTTGTTAAACGACTCTAGAAAAGAATTGATGCGTTTTCTGAGTACAATAGAAGATGAATCTAAATTGGTAAAAAAATCAGTGATGCATCCAGCTCTTGGAGAATTATTTCTTGATCAGTGGATAGAATTAATCTATTTGCATGAACAGCGTCATATAGAACAAATCAAAGAGGTCAAATTGCTTTGTGAAGTTGAAAAGTAAAAATTATTATCTATTTATTGAGCGATTTAGGATAGCATCAAGGGTTTGAGTGATAAAATACAAGTCTTGATTAAAATTATGATGAATTTAGTTGAAAGCAACCAATAAGCAGAAGAAAATACGAAACTAGCAGATCTTTCTCTTGAATAGGAAACGAACATTCAAAAAAACTGAATCCGAATTGCTGTATAAGTGTAACCCCGTCTTAAATGAAGAACGGGGTTATTATTTTTGGAAGTGATCTCAGCATTTTTATTTAGAAGGAAATAAATTAGCAATGAAATCCGAAAATGTAACCAGCATTACACACTATATCTTTAAGTTATAATGATTTCCGGAAATGAGTTATATGTCCATAATTTTGACCGTACATATACATCTACCGTTGGTTTAGCGCTCTTCACACGTTAGAGGAAGAAGAAAATACGATTCTGCTAGGGGGGATATGTATTTTATTCTCTATATTTTCACAGCAGAACCACCTCCAAAATTATCTTTTGCAGTTGAATTTTTCCGAATAATAAGTTACATTTTTAAAGTTCAAGCAACTTTATAGCAGTACAAAAAGGGGAGAAATATTGTTATTATGCAAAAAATGAAATGGAAGACCTATTTATGTTATTTTGTTATTTTTATACTTCTTGGAACAGCAGTAATAGTCAAGCCATCTATCTCAAAAGCTGAGGAATCTGATGTTAATATTACATTGTTAGGTACTGCAGATATTCATGGTAGATTTATGCCTTGGGATTATGCACTTGATGGAGCAAATACGAGCGGAAGTTTAACACAGCTTTATACGGTTATAAAGAAGGTACGTCAAGAAAATCCAAATACCATATTAGTAGATGCTGGGGATACAATTCAAGGAAACTCAGTAGAATTATTCAATGATAAGCCACAATCGCCAATGATGGTAGCGATGAATACAATGGGATATGACGCCTGGGCATTTGGAAATCATGAATTCAACTTTGGATTAGATACATTGAAAAAAGTTAGTGAGCAATATAAGGGAAAGACGTTAGCAGGAAATATTTATAAGGAAAATGGAGAGCGTTTTCTTCCTGCATATACGATTGTTGAAAAAGGTGGAATTAAAGTCGGGATAATTGGTATGAATACACCAATGATTAGTGATTTCGAAAAAGGGACAGATCATTTGGATGGATTGGTAGTGAAAAATCCAGTAGAAGAGACAAAAAAGGCAATTAAAGAATTAGAAGGTAAAGTAGATGTAATGGTAGGGGTTATGCATATGGGACTAGAAAATGAGAATGGAATCCCAGGTACTGGTGTTCAAGATATTGCGAATGCTTGTCCGGAACTAAGTGCTATTTTTGCAGCTCATATGCATAAACTTGTTAAAAAAGAAGTTGTAAATGGCGTTATTATTACAGAACCAGATAAATATGGAACACATATTTCACGTATTGATCTTACTTTTACAAAGCAAGATGGAAAGATGGTTCTAAAAAATAAAAATGCTACCGCTATACCTGTAAAAAATACTGATGGAACAACAATAGTATCTGATCCCACACTTGAAGACACACTGACACCTTTTCACGAGTATGCGAGAGGAGATGCAAATGTTGTTGTCGCTCAATTAAAGGGTAGAAACCTTGTTCCTGAAAATGAAATAAAGGGTATTCCAAGTGTGCAGATTCAAGAGACACCTTTATCAGATTTCTTTCATGAAGTCATGCTCTACTACAGCAAAGCAGATGTAGTAGCCCATCAAATTGATAACGATAATGCTCGTTTGGATGTAGGTCCTATTAAGAAAAAAGATATTGCGTATAATTATCAATATGCTTTGGGAGAAATTACGGTCTATAAGGTAACTGGGAAAGACTTAAAAGACTATATGGAATGGGCGGCAGGGTACTTTAACTCATCTCGTGCCGGAGATGTAACAGTTAGTTTTGATAAAACCCGTCGTGCTTCTAAATACAGTACGAATGATTTCTTTGGAGGCGTAAAATATGAAATTGACTTAACAAAACCATATGGAAGTAGAATTACAAATTTACGTTCTATTCGTACAAATAAACCAATCAAAATGAGTGATGTTATGACGCTAGGAATGAATGCGTATAGAATGGAGGCTCTTCAGGCAAAAGGGGGAGCTTTAGAGGGACGGAAATTTGAACAAACTTGGTCATCTAAACAAGAGAATGCATTCGGAGAAACTGGTGGAACCATTCGTAACCTTGCTATTACATATTTAAAAGAGGTAAAGAATGGTGTATACACACCAAAAGTTATGCATAATTGGAAAATTACTGGTGTGAATACACATTCTTCAGAGCATAGGGCTGTAGTGGATCTTGTAAATAAAGGGATTTTAGAAATTCCAAAAACTGAAGATGGAAAATATACAAATATAGCATCTATAAATACTAAAGATTCAATTACAAAAGAAGAGATTGTAGCACTCTCACAAAAAGCTAATATTAATCCAAATCAGTTTAATCATGTAAAAAGAAAAGGAGAATTTTACAAAAAACTTAGTAGGATAATTAAATAAATATAAAATAGATAGCTTTCGTGCAAAAAACTATTAAACTTGGACATACCATTATCCTAAAAAAAGTTTGTGATTGGTATGGAAATATAAAGAATCAACGATAAAAAATCCTCTGGATTATTAAACAAATCCGGGGGATTTTTTATTTGAATAATTTTGGTTTTATTTCTTACTATGCATATTTATAATATGCTTTAAAAGAACATACCTTGAGCTAATAACATGCAATAGATGTGTCCTTTACTATATTTTAATGGGAGACAAATTAAAGATATTTTTGACAAAATAAAAAAGCCTGAAACTCATATGAGACTTCAGCTATCTCATAATGTTACAATCCATGCAGCTATAGACATACATAACAACATTATATTAAAAAATCTAAATTGTAGATGCGCTGCCTCACTAAAGTATTTATATACTATATATATCATAAAACAAAACACGCACTTTCTTCTTCTTGTTTATCAAGGTCATTAGTATTCATTTGATCCATCTTTATCCTAAATCAACTTCATGTCCGAAATATAAGTTTAAATAAGTAATATAAATTATAAGATGTCCTATAATAATTGTTATTTTAATAGCATTAAACCTACTCTTAAAATAGTAAAGAGTGGGTTTTTATGTTGTTATTTAGATGTAAGGGTACTTTGATTAGAATGAATATAGATAATTGACAACTAATCAATTGGATGAGCGCCTAAAAGAGCTCTTTTTTATTGAAATTAATATACATATATGTGTCGTTCTTTATTTATATCATCGACCACATATATGTAATTTTGCATAATGTTACATGAATTTTGTATTTTCTCTTTTTTCCGACAGAAATAGACAGTATACTTTGTACAAGCTTTCTATTTCAAAAATTATACGAGGTGAAAAAAATGAAAAACAAAAAGACATTAACTAAGGTAGCATTAACAACAGGCTTAGCTTTAACAGCTGTAGCACCATACGGAGTAGGTTATGCAGAGGAAACAGACCAACTACAAGTTCAAATTCAGGAAGAATCGTTCCGTTCGGGTGAACTTACACAACCGTCACAAAAGGCACCCGAAAATGTAGTAAAAGATGCTCTTAAGGAGAAAACAGAACAAGCTCTTTCTCCAAAGCAAGTAAATGGAGAAACTGGAGTAGATTATAAAGTTCTTCAAAAACGTGGTTCATATGATGGGACTACACTTGTACGTATTCAGCAAACATACGAAGGAAAAGAAGTATATGGCCATCAATTAACTGCACACGTAGATAATAACGGTGTTATTAAAAGTATTTCAGGCGATAGTGCGCAAAATTTAAAACAAGAAGAATTGAAAAAAACTATTAATCTATCAAAAGATGAAGCAAAACAATATATTTATACGAAGTACGGGAACGATATCAATTTTATTTCTGAGCCAGAAGTTAAAGAAGTTATTTTTGTTGATGAAAATAATGGACAAGCTAGCAATGCATACCAGGTTACATTTGAAGCTGCAACACCAAAATATGTTTCTGGAACTTATTTAGTAAATGCACAAAATGGTGATATGTTAAAAAATATGGTACAAGAATCTAACTTAAAAGCAAGTGAAAAACTAGTTGGAGCATTAAAGAAGAGTAAAAAAAGCAATCTTACATCATTAACTGGAACAGGAAAAGATGATTTAGGTATATCACGTACATTTGGAATCTCTCAACAAGGTAATGGAAAATATGCTCTTGCTGATTATACAAGAGGGCAAGGAATTGAAACATATGATGTGAATTATAGAGACATTACTAAAGAAGAAAGCTATTATCCTGGTACATTAGCAACTAGTACTTCAACAACATTTAACGATCCAAAAGCAGTAAGTGCTCATTACTTAGCAACAAAAGTATTTGATTTTTATAAAGATAAATACAAGCGTAATAGCTTTGATAATAAGGGACAAAAGGTAGTTTCAGTTGTACATGCTTGGGATTCTGGAGATACGAATGATCCGAAAAATTGGCAGAATGCATTAAGTGCGAATAATGGAAGTATGCTTGTATACGGAGATCCTATCGTCAAGGCATACGACGTAGCTGGCCATGAATTTACACATGCAGTTACTTCTAGCGAATCTAATCTTGAATATTACGGTGAATCTGGTGCGATTAATGAGGCGCTTTCTGATATTATGGGAACATCTATTGAGAAATACGTAAATAATGGAAGCTTTAACTGGACGATGGGAGAACAAACTGGATCTGTTTTCCGTGATATGGAAAACCCGGCTTCTGTTCCATTTTCACTTGGAGTACCTTATCCAGATGATTACAGTGAATTTAACGATTTTAATGGATGGGATCAAGGTGGCGTTCATTTTAATTCAAGTATTATTAATAAAGTGGCGTATCTCATTGCAAAAGGTGGAACTCATAACGGTGTAACCGTTAAAGGAATTGGTGAAGATAAAATGTTTGATATCTTCTATTATGCAAATACAGATGAGTTAAACATGACTTCTAATTTCAAAGAATTGAGATCAGCATGTATTCGAGTGGCAACTAATAAATATGGAGCAAATACTGCTGAAGTTCAAGCAGTTCAAAAGGCATTTGATGCAGCGAAAATTAAGTAAGTTAGAAATATAGTTTTCATTCATATATTATTACATTATGAAAAAACAGCTACTGTCATTTTAAAGATAGTAGCTGTTTTTTATACAGCAATGTATGAGTGAAAATAAACTTATAAAGCAATAATTACACTGTATATCTTCAATAGTTACGACAAATATAAAAGGTTTAAAATATATAAAAACTGAAAATTAATAATATATTGACCTCTTGATAGGAAGTACTATAGAATGAAAGCGATAACAAACGATTGCTTTAAAATGATTTCTCTGATCTTTTAGTATTTATACATATATGCAGACATAAATAAATCTATTTTTTTGAACATTAATGCAAACGTTTTCGTATTAAAAAGATCATGGAAATCCATATGTGAAAATTGCCAATATGGGGGGTGAAATAAAAGAGATTTCTAGATTAATTTAAGTAGTGTAATTTAGTACGAACATATTAAATCGTGTGTACTATTTAAAGAAAGGGTGTATGTGGTGCAAATGTTAAAAAAATTAATTAACAAATCAGTTTTATTACTTACTATAATCGTTATGTTATCCTCTGTTTTCTCTTTTCAAAGTGTAAAGGCAGTTTCAAATTCGAAAACAACTGAAGTTATCATTCATTACAAAGAACAGTCTGGAAATACAAAGGATTGGAACCTTTGGTTATGGGGAGAAAATGCGAATGGTAAATCATATGAATTTACTGGTGAAGATGAATTTGGAAAGTACGCTAAGATTAATATGGATGATGACTATGAACGTGTAGGATTTATCATTCGTACGAATGAGTGGGAAAAAGATGGTGGCGATCGTTGGATTGAAAATATAAAGGACGGTCGTGCTGAAGTATGGATTCTTTCTGGTGATGAAAAAATATATAACTCTAAGCCTTCTTCGGATCTATCCATTCAAAAAGCAACTATTGATAGTTTCAATGAAATTACTGTAACGACTAATGTGCCGTTTCATATTAAGGAACGGAATATTGAAATTGAAGGCATCAAAATTAAGGATATTAGTCCTTATGATATAAACAGTGGAAATGTTACTAATAAGGTTAAAATAATTACGGAGCAGAAAATTGATTTAAAACAATCATACAAAGTTAAAATCGAAAACGTAGCTGATACGAATACTGAAATCGGTAAAGTCATTCGTAGTGAGGAATTTGATCATTCATTTTATTATGCTGGTAACGATTTAGGTAATATATATACACCGCAACACACTAAGTTCCGTGTATGGGCTCCTACTGCGAGTGAAGCGAAGTTAGTTACATATAAAAAATGGAACGATAAAATAGGTACTGAAATAAACATGAAACAAGGTGAAAAAGGAACTTGGAAAGCAGAACTTAAAGGGAACCAAAAAGGGCTCTATTATACGTATAAGGTGAAAATTGGTAATAAGTGGACTGAAGCAGTTGATCCGTATGCACGTGCTGCTGCAGTAAATGGAGATAAAGGTGCAGTTGTTGATTTAGAAGAAACAAATCCGAAAAAATGGAAAGCAAACAAAAAACCAAAATTTAAAAATCCGGAAGATGCTATTATTTATGAATTGCATGTACGTGATCTTTCTATTCAGCCCGAAAGCGGTATTAAACAGAAAGGAAAATATTTAGGGGTAACAGAAAAAGGAACAAAAGGGCCTGAAGGTGTGAAAACAGGCCTTGATCATATGAAAGATCTTGGTGTTACGCACGTGCAGCTTTTACCGATATTTGATTATGCATCAGTAAATGAAGAGAATTTAAATGAACCACAATATAACTGGGGATATGATCCGAAAAATTTCAACGTTCCAGAAGGATCCTATTCTACAAATCCATATGAGCCAACTGTTCGAATAACTGAATTAAAGCAAATGATTCAAACACTGCATGATAATAATCTTCGTGTTGTAATGGATGTAGTATATAACCACATGTATAATGCTGCTGAATCTAATTTTCATAAGTTAGTTCCAGGTTATTATTACCGTTACAATGAAGATGGAACATTTGCAAATGGAACCGGAGTAGGAAATGATACAGCTTCAGAACGAAAAATGATGAGAAAATTTATGGTGGATTCGGTCACATACTGGGCAAAAGAATATAATTTAGACGGATTCCGTTTTGATTTAATGGGTATCCATGATTATGAAACAATGAATGAAATACGTAATGCTGTTAATCAAATTGATCCTTCTATTATGCTGCATGGAGAAGGTTGGGATTTAAATACACCTCTTGCAGCTGAGTTGAAAGCAAGTCAAAAAAATGCGGAGAAAATGAAAGGGATTGCTCATTTTAACGATAATATACGTGATGGATTGAAAGGTAGTGTATTTGAGGAGAAGGAAAATGGATTTGTAAATGGAAAGGACAACATGGAAGACCGCATTAAAAAAGGGATTACGGCAGGCATTTACTACGATACAAATTCGTCTACTTATAAAGATCCGGAGCAGGTGCTAACTTATGTGGAAGCACATGATAATCATACATTGTGGGACAAACTTGAGTTGACTAATCCAGGTGACAGCGAAGAAGTGCGAAAACAAATGCACAAATTGTCTTCTTCGATTTTACTAACATCACAAGGTATTCCATTCTTACATGCAGGACAAGAGTTTATGCGCACAAAGTATGGTGATCATAATAGTTACAAATCTCCTGATTCAATTAACCAGATGGACTGGTTACGCCGTGCAGCATTTAATAATGAGGTAGAATATATGAAGGGCTTAATAGATTTACGCACAAAGTACTCAGCTTTTCGAATGACATCTACTGAGCAAATTAAAAAGCATATATCATTTATAGATGCTCCCAAAAATGTTATAGCTTATTCAATAGATGGAAAGGGGAATGGGAATAAAAATGAAAACTTTATGGTGGCTCACAATGCAAATAGAGAATCCGTTGACATAACTTTGCCATCGAAAGGTCCTTGGAAAGTACTAGTAGATGGTAAGCAGGCAGATAGTAAAACACTTTATGTTGTCCATAATAATAAAATTAAAGTTCCTGCATTAAGTTCATTCGTTTTAAAAACAGCGAAACCGATTAAATAAAAGCAAGTCATGTGGAAGTATATACTGAATTGAGTACATGTAATAAGGATTGTACATGCAAAAAGCGAAGTGACGGTTATTTTCACTTCGCTTTTAAAATTAAATTAATATAATTTCACATACTGTAATTATATTACAATTTAATAAAGGAAATAGACAAGAAATTATTTCTATTGTAACAGTAGGAGGAGAAGATATCTTTGTATTAATTCCTACAAATCGTTTAAAAAATAGCAAAGATGAAAAAGTATATGGAATTAAAATAGAGAAAAGACACCATTTAAGGTGTCTTTTCTCTATTTTAAATACGATATGTTAGTAATTAACTTGTATGTAAAAGTAAGTTGCATTTTCACACTAACTTCAAAAGAAAAATATTAAATTCTTTTCTTAATCTATATGTAATAAATCTCATTAGAAAATTTTATCGCTATAACAAATAAAACTTTCTCAATATTATTGTGTTTAATAACTATATCCATCTGCTTTCCAATCCATTACAATAATTTCACATTGGAAATACACGAATATTCCCAATGTTCTAAATGGTTTATACCTTATAGGATTACTATGGGAAAGGATGTGAAATGTCTAATAAAAAAATATTTTTTATGATGAAATAAAAAATTTTAATGAAGAAAAAGTTATTTTATTATTCTCAAGCTTTATTGAAGTACATGTATTTATAATCACTTCGAGACAAGAGGAAGAATCTAAAAATTATTTTTGTAGATTAGAAAAGTGTATTTAAAAATTAAGTTAAAAGTTTATGGAGGGTTATATGAGCGAGAAAATTTATTATTGGTCTCCTATTAAACATTGGGAGAAGTTGCATAATGAAGTTTTGATAGGGGAAATGAGATTTACAGGCGTTCTGTCTGAGTGGTTTCCTGAGTTTTATTTTTTGACTCAAAAAGGTGTGAAAATTAGTGAACTAGTAGAACGCTTTTCTTTAGGAAATGTAGAAGAGACACAAAAAACAATAGAGCTTATGATAAAAAATCGTGTGTTAGTAAGTAACATATTACCGCCAAGAGAAGTATTTTCCACACAAGAAAAGATTTTTCCAAATCCATATAGCAACCAGATTCGCTTTTCTAAAGAAGATTTAGATAAGTATATGAGTGAACAATTGAATCGAACGCACCATGCTGTGCGGTCAACCGAAATTCAACTTGAAACAACAAATGATCTACCCACTATAATCAAGGAACGTAGGTCTTGTCGCCAATTTGATATGAAAAAACATATTAGTTTTTTAGAATTTTCCCAATTCATATCAACTCTAAAACAGGTTAGGAAAGAAAATATATACTATCATTACGCAAGTGCAGGCGGACTCTACCCTATTGATATCTTTGTTTATATAAAACCCAAACGTATAGAAGGTATGAAAGCTGGGTTTTATTATTATAACCCATCAAAAAACTGTCTTGTGATTGTAAATAATATTGATCAAGTAATCAAAAGTGATCATGAGTTAATTAACCAAGATTTATTTACTCAGTCTGCCTTTTCAGTTTATTTGGTCTATAATGCGAACGCTTCCATCCCGAAATACGGTTCAGATGGATATTTATTTGCTTGTATTGAGTCTGGTATTATCACTGCTACCTTAAATATGGTGGCTGAGACATTGAATTTAGGCGTTTGTTCAGTTGGTCATATGAAATTTGAAGAGATTCAGCAGTTTTTATGTTTGGATAATCATCAAGTATTTCTCCATGGGCTTGAAATTGGTCTGAAGATTAACGAATAGATGAAATGAATATTAGGGGGATAAAGATAAAAATGCACATTAAAGATCGAAGTTCGATTCATGAAAATAAAGGGGTAGAGGCGTTTTGGAAGGAGCAGTTATCTTCCGAGGTTCTCGATTTTTCTGTATTTAATAGCGGTTACCAACTAAATAAAGAAAATCCTTGCGAGCACGTTCAAGTCATAATGAATGTAGAGTTTAGTAAAAGTATACAAAAAATAATTAAGTCTCAAGATTTATTATTATTTAGCTGGTTACAGGCCGCGTTAAGGATTTGTTTGGCACACTATACAGATCAAGAAAGGATTACTATTGGTATTCCTGTAATTGAAAAGAATATTGAACAAAGCGAGAATCTTAATAAATTGATTCCTTTAGGAAATGAAATCCATCCGCATCACAGCTTTAAACAAGTAGTAAATCAGATTGAACAAAAGACTTTATTCGGGTATGAAAATCAGGAGTATCCGCTCTCTGAATTATTAATTAAACACAATTTAACTCCTTTTCAAATTGTTATTGGGATGGAAGGATTACATAACGAAAATTTGCTAGAAGAATATGCAGAGAATAATTTAGCCATCTGGATACAAAGAAAATGGAATGAAATACATAATGAATTTGAAATTCAAATTTCTTTCAAGTCTCATTCATTTTCTTCTTTGCAACAGTTTGCAAATTCATATCTTTATGTTTTAAAGCAAGTGTCAACAAATTCGAATTTGGCTGTGAAAGATATTTGTATCATTTCAGAAGAAGAGAAAGAATTGCTAGAAGAATTGAATCAAGGTCAGGCGGACATAGAATTGTCTCAATCATTTCAAGATTTGTTTGAGGAGCAAGTGTTAAAAACCCCAGATCAAATTGCTGTTGTTTGTAATAATCAATCTTTGACATATAGAGAATTGAATAAGAAAGCAAATCAATTGGCTTCTATTCTTCAAAGTAAAGGTGTTTCGAAAGAAAGTATTATTGGGGTTATGGTAGATCGTTCATTGGAAATGATCATTGGCATGGTGGGGATTTTAAAAGCAGGAGCAGCTTACTTACCTATCGATCCTAACTATCCAACTGAACGAATTGAATATATGTTACAAGATAGTCAAGCAAAATGTTTACTGAGCAAGCGAACAGAAGTAGAATTGCCACAATTTGCGGGTGAAGTGCTGTATCTTGATGAGGGGCATTTCTTCCAAGGTGAAGAAAGTAATTTAGTTCGAGAAAGTCATCCTAATGATTTGGCTTATGTTATTTACACATCAGGATCGACAGGAAATCCAAAAGGAGTAATGGTGGAACAGAAATCGCTTGTCCATTTTTTAAGTGTAATGAGAGAAAAAGTAAAAGATAATCAGTCATTCTTGTTTCTTGCTAGTGTATCTTTTGATATCTCCTTGTTAGAAATATGTCTGCCTTTAACACAAGGTTCGAAAGTAGTTATTGCTACAGAGGATCAGTTCGCAACAAAAGAATTAGCTTATTTGGTCAAAGAACATAAGGTGGATTTATGGGAATCAACGCCATCGCGAATGGAAGTGATTTTGAGTGATCCAGAAGGGGCAAGTTTTCTAAAAGATTTAAAATCTATTTTGTTAGCAGGAGAAGCATTTTCCATTGATTTGGTTGAAAAAATCCGATGCATCAGTGAAGCGACAATTTTAAATATTTATGGTCCTACAGAAACAACCATTTGTGCAACAGTAAAGGATTTGAGCTCTGCCAAAGAAGTTACGATTGGAAGTCCCAACCCGAATTATCATTCCTATATATTGAATAAGTATGGTCAATTAAAACCATTTGGAATTCCGGGTGAACTCTGCATTGGTGGCGTGGCGGTAGCACGAGGGTATCTTGGGAAATCTAAACTGACAGATGAAAAGTTTGTACCGAGTCCTTTTACAGCAGGAGAAATGATGTATCATACGGGTGATCTCGTTCGTTGGTTGCCTAATGGAGAACTTGAATATCTAGGTCGAATGGATCATCAAGTAAAAATTCGGGGATATCGGATTGAATTAAGAGAAATCGAAAGCCAGTTAAGGGAATATCCAGAAATAAACCAAGCTATCGTTGTTGATCAAGTATATGGAAATAGGAAATTATTAGCTGCGTACTATGTATCGGATAATAAGGTCTCTTTTGATGAAATCAGAAAATATTTAAGTGATAAATTACCTGAGTTTATGATTCCTGAAAAAATGATTCAGGTGGAAGAGATTCCGTTGAATCCAAATGGGAAAGTAGATAGGAAAAGGTTATTAGATATAACACAAACAGATTATGTATCAATTCCATACGTTGCCCCGCGCAATGAAATTGAACAAAAATTGGTGCATGCATGGGAAAAAGTTATGGAGATTGAGGGAATTGGTATTCATGATAATTTTTTCGCACTAAAAGGAGAATCGATTAAAGCATTACAGGTAATAAATTTATTAAGAAAAGACTGTTTGAAAATAAGTACAACAGATTTTTTTAAGCACCCTACGATTGCTCAACTTAGTTCTTGTATAGAGGTAGAGCATAAAGAGGAAAGGTTTGAAAATAGACCAACTCATGTTAAAAATTTGTCTAAGCCATTTCCCTTAACAGAAGTTCAGACAGCGTATATGTTAGGAAGGAATTCACAGTTTGAATTAAGTGGTATTTCACCTCAAACATATTTTGAATATGAAACAGAATTGGATATCAATCGTCTTTCAAAAAGTCTTCAAAAGGTAATTTATCGTCATCCAATGTTGCGAGCTGTAATTTTACCAGAGGGAAAACAGCAAATATTAGAAAATATTCCTGATTACGAGATTGAAATAGTGAGCCTCATAGATTTAGATGATGGGAAACAAAATGCTCGCTTGCGAGAAGAACGTTCTCGAATGACTAACCATGTATTCCCTTTGGGGCAATGGCCTTTGTTTGAATTAAAAGCCTTTCTTGTAAAAGAAGACACGTATTTATTATGTTTTCGATACGATGCTTTATTAATGGATGGAGCTAGTATGAACATTGTTGGACAGGATTTGTTTCATTATTATTATAAACCAGAGCAAAGGTTAGAACCTCTATCTTTTGATTTTCAAGATTACATGTTTATCTATGATGAACTGGAACAAAGTACAGAATATAAAACAGCAAAAGATTATTGGACAAGTAAGCTTCCTGCCTTTCCGTTTGCGCCTTCTTTGCTGTTAAAAAAGGATCCGGCAGAGATTGCTACTCCTAAGTTCCAATCACTTACTAAGATCCTGGACAATGAAATATGGAAAAAGCTACGAAAGTTAGCACAAGAGAAAGAAGTAACTCCTTCGGCTCTGCTTTGTACAATATATGGTGATGTATTGGCATATTGGAGTAATCAACGTCGATTGGCAATTAATTTGACTGTATTTAACCGTTATCCTGTTCATGAAGAAGTAGAGCAAATTGTGGGAGATTTCACTTCACTCATCTTGTTGGATGTTGATGTGAATCCAGATCAATCTTTCTTTACTAGAGTAAAAGAAACGCAATCTACTTTATTAAATGGTCTCGAACATCGCCATTACGATGGAGTTAATTTCATTCGAGATTTTACTCGATATCATCAAATGACGCCAAAAGCAGTTATGCCAATTGTTTTCACCTCGATGTTAGCAGGTGCGGGGGCTTTTGCTTGGGAACAGCTTGGTTCACTTCGCCATATTCATGCTCGGACTCCACAAGTGTATTTGGATAATGTGGTAATTGAAAAAAATGGAGAGTTATTAATTAGCTGGAACTATGTTGAAGAATTGTTTGATGTTGATGTGATAGAAGCGATGTTTCACCAATTTGTTGACTTATTGGAACAATTAGTGAAACAAAGTGACGTAACATCTTTGCAGATGAAAGAGTCAGACCATGCTTTAATTGAGCAATACAATGAGACAACAGAAAAAATACCGTCGACTACTTTATATCAATTATTTACAGACCAAGTAAAACGTACACCGGATGAAGTAGCAGTAGTTTTTGAACAGGACTACTTAACATACTCCGAGCTTCATAAGCGCTCCAATCAAGTTGCGCACTTTTTAAAAGAACAAGGAATTGGTCTAGGTGACAAAGTTGGTCTTTTAGCACTAAGACGAGTTGACACAATTGCTAATATGATAGGTATTTTAAAAGCAGGTGCCGCTTATGTTCCAATTGATCCCGACCATCCTTCAGATCGCCAAACATATATTTTAGAAAATAGCTCATGCAAACTTTTATTAGAATCTAGTCTTTATGCAGAAAACCGCTTGTCATTATATACAACAGAAGATATGCCTGCTATTGCTGGTCCGGAAGATCTTGCCTATATTATCTACACTTCAGGAAGTACAGGAAAACCGAAAGGAGTAATTATTACTCACCAAGCGGTTACAAATACCATTCAAGATATTAATCAAAAATATCAGGTAAATGAAGATGATCGTATTATTGGTATTTCTTCTATGTGTTTTGACTTATCTGTATACGATATTTTCGGAACGTTAAGCACAGGTGCAATGTTGGTAATGATTCGTGACCCAAGAGACATGCAAGAATTAATCCGTACTGTCGAACGTAGAGGAATTACAATTTGGAATACAGTACCTGCAATTATGGATTTGGCATTAGATCAAGTAGGTTCTCATTTTGAACATTCTTCCTTGCGTTTAGTTTTACATAGTGGAGATTGGATTCCACTTTCTTTACCAGAAAAAATAAAACGACATTTTCCGATTGCGGAAGTAGTTTCACTCGGAGGAGCAACAGAAGCATCGATTTGGTCAATTTATTATCCGGTCAAACAGGTGGAATCGAATTGGAAGAGTATTCCATACGGGATACCTTTGGCAAACCAAACGTATTATGTGTTGAACTATGAAAAGAAAATGTGCCCTGTTGGTGTAATTGGAGATTTATATATTGGGGGAGTGGGCCTTGCTAAAGGATATTTAAATGATGAACAGAAAACAAATGAAGCATTTGTATCACATTCTGATTTTGGTCTTATTTATAAGACAGGAGACTGTGGAAAAATGCATCCTGAGGGATATATTGAATTTTTAGGCCGCCAAGATTATCAAGTTAAAATTCAAGGATATCGAGTAGAGTTAGAAGAAATCGCACATTGTCTTCTCACTTACAAACAAGTCGAACATGCAGCAGTGATTGATCAGACAGATGAGTATGGTATAAAATTTTTAGTCGCATATGTGGTAACTGAGCAAAATATTAGCACAACAGAACTACGAAAGCATTTGCGAGATCACTTGCCAGATTACATGATTCCTTCTTATTTTGTTTATTTGGAACAATTGCCCTTGACTCCAAACGGGAAATTAGATAGAAAAGCGCTCCCTACTCCGGAGAAACAAACAAATGAAGTATTTATTGCTCCAAAAACTGAAATGGAAAAAATATTAACTAGTGTTTGGCAAGAAGTACTCAAAGTAGATCGGATTGGAGTAAATGATCATTTCTTTTCCTTAGGTGGAGATTCGATAAAAGCGATTCAAGTTTCCGTCAGACTGTATAGACAAGGATTTGAGCTAGAGCCAAAAAATTTATTTTCATTTCCTATATTAGGAGACATGGTTCAATTTGTTAAAAAGCTTGATCATCTTCCAAATTCGCAAACAAGTGATGTAAACAAAATGAATGATAATAAAATTACATCACTAAATGTTAAAAACAAACAACTTAATCAACATACACTTATCAAAATACAAGAAAAAATGCCAGAAATAAAAATAGAACGTATTTACCCATTGGCACCTTTCCAGGAAGTTATTTATGAACATGCTGCGACTGAACCTGATACAAATGCATATTTCGAACAAACAATTTGGGCGCTTGAGGGGGAGCTGGATATTAATCTCTTTATTCAGTGTTTCCAACAATTAGTTGATCGTCATGATTCTTTAAGGACGATAATTGTGCAAGATGAACAAGCACAACCTTGGCAAGCTGTTTTACACGATGTTCAAATGATTTCAGAGATAAAAAACTTGATTGAGATGACGAAACAAGAACAGCAAGAATTCCTAGACCAGTGGATGAATGAAAATTCAAGTCAAGGATTCAAAAAAGATGAACTCATGACCCGTCTCTGTATATTCCAGCTAGGAAATAACGAGCATAAGGTGGTTTGGAGTTCCCATCATCTATTATGTGATGGTTGGAGCGTCAGCATTTTGATAGACGAATTATTCCAGCTCTATGAATTAATAAATGCGGGAACTACGGCAGAGTTACCTATGGTGAAACCTTTTGAGACATTCATAGATTGGACTGTAGCACGAGATCATGAGAAAGCACGTCATTTTTGGCGGGATTATTTATCAGGATACAATCGAAAAATTAGTATTCCTAAAAAGAAAGTATCAACTCAAAGTGAAGGGTTAAATTTCACATTTATGGATTTAATATTAGATAAGGATTTGACTAATCAGTTACAGACATTTGTAACTAAAAACAATATAACTATGAATTCGGCATTACTAGCTGTATGGGGAATATTGCTTGGCAAATACAACGGAATGAGAGAAGTAGTATTACCTAATCTAGTATCAGTCAGACCTCCCGAAGTAGAAGGGATTGAAAATATGTTCGGTCTGTTCACAAATGTTTTGCCTATCCGACTAGCATGGACAGAAACGCAATCTTTTGTGGACTTCCTGCAAAAAGTACAACTAGAAACATTGAAATGTAATGAGTATGCATACTATTCATATGTTGATATACAAAAACAAAGTGAATTAAAAACTGAGTTGACTGACCATCTTTGGGTTTTTGAAAACTATCCGACTAACTCAGCTATCTTTTCTTCAAATGAAAACAGAAATTTTGCCATCACAGATTACGAAGTTGTTGATGAGCCTCATGTAAAGTATGGAATTATGTGCTTCCCTGAAGAGAAACTTACAATAAAGTTTGGATATGATCAATCCGTATATGAAGCGGAGAAAATACAGGAAATATTGAATCACATCCATCAGTTAATCAATAGGATTCTTCAAAATCCAATACAGGCAATCGGTGATTACAAATTATAAAAAATGAAAAGGCGAGCAAGAACTCGCCTTTTTAAATAGAATAGGAGTAAACCAAATGACAAAAAACTTGCAGTTATCAGCCGAAGAGATGCGTCAGTTAGGATATCAAGCGGTGGACTTGATTGTTGATCATATGAATCATTTAAAAAGTAAACCAGTTTCGGAAACGATTGATAGTAATATTTTTAGAGACAAGCTAATTGAAACGATTCCAGAAAACGGATCCAATCCAAAAGAGTTACTTCATTTTCTTAATAACAATGTGTTTAATCAAATTACTCATGTGGATCATCCTCATTTTATGGCTTTTGTGCCAGGTCCTAATAATTATGTTGGTGTAGTAGCAGATTTTTTAGCAAGTGGGTTTAATGTATTTCCTACAGCTTGGATAGTAGGTGCAGGTGCTGAACAAATTGAATTAACGACAATCAACTGGTTAAAATCAATGCTAGGATTCCCTGATTCAGCTGAAGGGCTATTTGTCAGTGGCGGTTCCATGGCTAATTTGACTGCACTTACTGTAGCGAGACAGGTCAAGCTGAATAATGACATAGAAAATGCCATTGTGTATTTTTCTAACCAAACTCATTTTTCTGTAGATCGAGCACTTAAAGTATTAGGTTTTAAACATCATCAAATTTGCCGAATTGAAACAGATGAAGATTTAAGAATTTCAGTTAGTACTTTAAGAAAGCAAATAAAAGAAGATCGATTAAAAGGGAAAAAACCATTTTGTGTTATTGCTAATGCAGGGACAACGAATTGCGGAGCGGTGGACTCCCTCGATGAATTGGCTGATCTATGTGGTGATGAAGATGTATGGCTACACGCGGATGGTGCTTATGGGGCTGCAGCAATTCTCAGTGAAAAAGGAAGGGAGTTATTAAGAGGAATTCATCGTGCTGATTCTTTGACATTAGACCCGCATAAATGGCTTTTTCAGCCTTATGATGTTGGTTGTGTACTTATTCGAAATAGCCAATATTTAAGTGAAACGTTCCGTATGATCCCAGAGTATATTAAGGATACGGAAACTAATATAGAAGAAAAAGTGAATTTTGGGGAGCGTGGAATTGAACTTTCTCGTAGATTTAGGGCATTAAAGGTATGGCTTTCTTTTAAAGCATTTGGAGTCACAGCTTTTCGTGAGGCAATTGATCATGGTATTATGTTGGCTGAACAAGTTGAAGAGTTTTTAAGGAAAGAAAAAGATTGGGAAGTAGTAACACCTGCCCAATTAGGAATTGTTACTTTTCGTTATATTCCTTGTAAGCGAACGTCTACAGAAACAATTCATGAAATAAACAAAAAACTGGTGGAAGAAATTAATCAAAGAGGATTTGCTATGCTAAGTACGACTAAATTAAAAGAAAAAGTAGTAATTCGACTTTGCTCTATCAACCCGAGGACAACATTAGAAGAAATACTTCAAATCATGATGAGCATTAAGGCGTTGGCAGAGGAAATAAACACATCGCCTAAACATCTTATATCTGTTTCTCAACCTTGATATATTAGGTGAATTTTACATATTAATAGCCGATTCTAAATGAGAATCGGCTATTATATTTACGGAGTGTTTTTCTTGTAAAGGGATTAGGCCTCAACCTTAGATACTCTTTTGAAACCAGTCCTTACTGCTTGTACCATTTCGTTCACAGCGTAAATAGATACATCGGCATTTGGATTTAATCCTTCAAACCAGTGATAAGAATTTGGATATAAATGAAATTCGACATCAACACCAGCTTGCGCTAGTTTGCTTACATAGGTCAATGTTTCACTACGGAATGGATCTAATTGACCAACAAATGTATAAGTATATGGCAAATCACTATAATCCTCTGCTCGAGAAGGTGCTGCATAGGCAGGGATATGATCCGCTCCATACATTTCTCCTAAATACATTTTCCAACCAGCTTCATTTGCCTTCTGATTCCAAACAAATCCCTCTTTAATTTCATTGGCTGAAGGTGTATTATTTCGATCATCAATCATTGGATAGAGTGGCATTTGTAAACAAATCGAAGGATATTTTCGATCTCGGGCTAATAATGATAATGCTGCTGTTAGTCCACCTCCAGCGCTTACTCCTGCAACCCCAATTCGATTCGAATCAATGTTTAATGACTCTGCATTATCAGCAATCCATTTTAAAGCTGAATAACAATCTTCAATTGGTGCTGGGTAAGGATGTTCAGGAGCTAAGCGGTAGTCTACAGATACGACCACACAGCCAGCTTCTTTTGCAAACCTCATACAAGTATCATCGTTATCATCTATAGACCCTAAGATATAACCACCACCATGTATCCATAATAAGACAGGTAAAGATTCATGATTTGATTTTGGGCGATAAATTCTTAATGGTAACGAATTAGCATCTGGTCCAACAATGACTTCATCTGTTAACGAAAGGGAGTCATCAACAACGGTAGGTGGTCTCATTTGAGCTATTCCTTCTCTGATTGCTTGCAAGTTTTCCGGGCGTAAATCGAGATCTGGAAACATCTCTAACCCTTGTAATAACTCTGGATTTACTCTTGTTTTCATTTTAACACCTCTATTTGTAATTGTTTTCAAATAAATGAAGTGTGTTCTAAGTAGTTTAATTGTGAAAGAACATCACAATTAAATTGTAAATTGGATATGTGATAACAGTCAACAGAATATTCGGAAATTAAAACCTTTCTCAAGAAGGAGTTTCAAGTAACCAATAATACAAGTAGTGGATCTAGGAGCAAAGTGTTTTCATGTCGTTGTATTTATGTACACTTAGTTTTCTAATTAAACCAAGTGATAATCCTTTTATTTTAATGACATATTGCAAGTGATACCTATTTGAATTCATACTCGGAATGAATTAATACATTTTCATTCCTTAATATATAATTCAGGGAAATACTCATGGGCAGGCATTAATATAGGAGAACAGTACAAATTAAAATAACTGTTTTAAAAAAATCCTTTTATTTGGCTAAAAAAGGAGTAGATTCAAGCATGGATTTGTATGCTTTCATTCAATGCTAGCTAAGGCCAAAACCTCCTTGCCAATATTCAAAAACGATTACGTTTTTGGATTCGTGTTCCGGTTTTTCTTGACCAGGTCATTGAATAACTACACATAAACTCCTTATATCTCTAGATAAACTACCGATTAGCTCCATATAGACTCTAGATAACCTATATAGAATACAAGTTATCAAGGAGGTAAGAAAAAATGAATTTTATGAAACGTGCAATTCTCAGTATGAAAAAAAGGATAGGAACATCATTAATTTTGATGGCAGTTTTTCTGATTGTTACAAATTTGGTTCTTTCAGGGTTCACAATCCAAAATGCATCAAAAAAAGCTGCGGATGCAGCAAGAAAAAAACTAGGTGCAGATGTTACTTTAAGTCTTGATTTTGACAAATTAGGTCAACAAGCTCGAGAAACTGGAGAGATGCCTAATCCACCGAAGCTTAAAACAAAAGAAACAGATCAATTAGCGAAATCCAAGTATGTAAAAGACTATAATTACATAGCTAACACTTTCGGTATTTCTGATGGACTTAAACTAGTAGGAGCTTCAGAAGGAGAAGAAGAAGGAAAAGGTAAAGTGGGAATGGCGGCTGTGCGAGGCGGTTCAAGCTCTGGTACAGAAATAGATATGAATGCTTCTTTTATGATTGAGGGGGTCCGCAAGACTGCATTACAAGAAAGCTTTAAAAACGGAAAAAGTAAAATCATTGATGGAAAACCAATTACAGAGCAAATGAAGGATCAGAATGTAGCTTTAATGGAAAAACGATTAGCGGAATTAAACAATTTGAAAGTAGGAGACAAAGTTAAAGTGCAATCAGGGGATAAGAAGGAAACCCTCGAGATTGAAATTATCGGTATTTACGAAACGAATGAGCAAGCAATGGGTCAACAGGCTCCTCCTATTATGGATCCAGCTAATAAACTATATATGCCGCATTCAACTATGAAAAAATTAGAAGTAGACCAAGGTATAAGTAGTGTTCAAGTCGTGTATTTCTTGAATGATCCAAAATATATTGATGCATTTAAAAAAGAAGCAAAAAAATCTAATATTGATTTTAATTATTATAAATTAGATGCACATGATTCATTGTACAAACAAATGATTGGTCCTATCGAAAATATTTCTTCTACTTCTCAAATGATTATTTATATTGTATCAATTGCAGGTGCGATTATATTAGGGTTAATCATTATGCTATCAATTAAAGGACGTCGTAAGGAAATGGGAATACTGTTATCTATTGGAGAGAAAAAATGGAAACTGATGGCGCAGTTCGTAGTAGAAGTAGTATGTGTCGCTATTTTAGCATTTGGATTATCCATAACAACAGGAGCTAAGGTTTCTCAATATATCGGGGATAATTTACTTTCGAGTGAAATCGCTACAACAAGCGAAGAAACGGACACCATGCGAAATAATAGTACTGTAATGATGTCTGGACCTGGTGGTACGCTACAAAATCAAAAAGAAGATCCAATTGATAAAATTGATGTAAGTGTAACAGGAGAAGATGTAGGGAAAATGGGGGGGGTTGGACTAGCTATTGCTATAATAGCAACGCTTCTTCCAGCATTATCAATTCTACGTTTAAATCCAAAACAAATTCTTTTAAAAGATGAATAAGGAGGCATAATATGGAAACGATTTTACAATTTAAAAATTTGGATTATTATTATGAAAGTAATGGAAAAAATGTAGCGATACTAGAGAATGTTAACTTTTCTTTTCAAAAAGGGCATTTCTACACGATTTTAGGACCATCTGGATCTGGTAAAACCACAACGCTAAGTTTAGGTTGTGGACTAGATGTCCCTAAAAATGGTTATGTACTGTATAATGGCAAAGATATTAGAAAAATTGGTTTGGATCGATACCGTAATCAAAATGTATCTGTAATTTTCCAATCTTATAACTTAATTACCTATATGACAGCTCTTCAAAACGTCTTAACAGCAATGGAAATTACAGGTGTTAAAGTGAAAAATAAGACGGTAAGGGCATTAGAGTTATTAGAGAAAGTAGGACTCACAGAAGCTGAAGCGAAACGAAATGTCCTGCAACTAAGTGGTGGGCAACAACAGCGTGTAGCAATTGCTCGAGCACTATCTTGTAATGTTGATTTACTAATTGCAGATGAGCCGACAGGAAACCTCGACGAGGAAACCACAATGGATATAATAGAACTGTTTCAAGAACTTGCACATAAAGAGAATAAATGCATTATTGTTGTGACGCACTCACAGGAAGTTGCTAAAAAATCAGATCGTGCAGTGTATTTAAGTAAGAAGAAGTTGGTCGTAAATGAAATCTAATATAAACATCGTAGCTGTTCAATTCACATAATTTTCAAAATTTAGCCCGTTCAAAAGCTTATATTTGATTTATAATAAAATCAAGCCATAATCAAAATGGTCTCCCTGTACTGAATGTTAAAATAGTTTGTTGTTCCCTTTTTAATAATATTTGAAAAAGAACTTGTAGGATATTCTACAAGTTCTTTTTCTTATAATTGGTTACCTATATCATGGGATAATCACACATAAAAAACGGGACATTACCTAGATATATAATCTAAATGCTGTCCCGTTTAACTGTGTATCTGTATAGTTATTGCAGAATTAAACCTACAATCATAATTAAACTAAATACTATTATCCAACCAAACGCACAATAGCCAAAAATTCTAATCCATTTAGGTAATTGATTCATGTTAATTTTATTTGAGGGAACTCCCTGCATAGAAAACATCATTTTTTGATCTCTATCTCTATTATTTTATTGTTCATACATAACATCATAACCTTTCCAGAACTATTGTGTTTATAGTATATCAGCCTGAAGAAAATTATGTACAGAATACAAGGGGATAACTTAATATTATGTGGTGAATTTTATAAATACTGAAAAAGAGCCCTACATAAATAAGATTATGTTTCTTCAAGTATTAACTTGCTGGATATGCATTAGAACCAAGATAGCGTTCTTTTATAATTTGAAGATGATGAAGCTCATGACCAGCAATGATGTATGCTAATGCACGAACTGTAACTTCAGAATTATTCGCATTTCCTCTTTGTGACCAAGCTTCTTTATCTAAGCTTCTAAGTAAATACACGGTAGATTGGCGAACAACTATTAAATTCTCAAGAAGATCTTGCATAGATTGCTTATCAAAAGCAGCTCTAAGAACATACATATCATCGTTATAGCCTGGAAGTTCTGCTGTCTCGCCTCGAGCAATAGATAGCAATCGATACGCCATAATACGTTCTGTGTCCGCTATATGACCGATTACTTCTTTTATACTCCATTTAGTAGGAGCATACCGGAAAAGTCCCTCACTATTAGAAATTCTCTTTAATAAAAGATTCGTTTCCTTCATTTGTTGTTCTAGAATATGTATGATATTTCCGTCTGATACCAAGTTGGTATACGTTGCATAATAGGAGTTATATTCACTTACCTTTGGTCTTATTTGCATACGAAGCATCCTTTATGTTTTATATTTAATCTTTACATATAGCTTATCATAAAAGAATTCCAAATTAATCTGAAAAATGGAGGCAAATATGCATTTTTCATCTTCCTTTTCAGTTGCATAGATGAAATGCATCTCAAATAAGAGAATCTAATTTGCTGCTAAGCGGAATTTTGTTTTTTTGCTGTTATAGTAGAAGGTGAATATTTAAGTTGGATACAGTTTGTCACTACTTATGACAATCGCAATTTAAGAAGTAGCATATATCATTAAATGAAAAGCCTGTTAATAAGTTTATACTTACTACAAAAACAAACAAACTCTCCTTTAAATAGGACGAGTTTGTTTGTTTTTGTGTTTAGATAATGGAATACGCATGCTAAATTGCACACTATGTTCCATATTTTTTATAGAATACTTTATATCTAGTCTTTCAAGAATTTGTTTAACAATATATAGACCTAAACCACTTCCTCCGGTATTTCGATTCCGAGATTTTTCAATTCGATAAAATGGTTTGAAAATTTGTTGTATATCTTCATCTTTAATATTAATACCTGTATTTATAATTTGCATTTTAATTTGACCTTGTTTAGAATCCTTACTTAACTTTATATAGACTTTTTCATTATGTGGTGAATACATAACTGCATTATGGATAATATTTTTACATGCTTTTTCAAAAAGAACACGATCTGTATAAACAGAAAGGTCAGAGTCAATTTCTTTTATTATTTGGATGCTTTTTTGAGAAGCGAAAAATTCGAGATCTTTTGTGATTGTACCTATTAACTTTGAAAGATTAATTTCTTCTATTTTTAGTTTAAAAGTGTGTTGTTCTAACTTTGACATACTTAAAATTTCACGAACTAGTTGTTCCATACTTTCAATAATTTGATGATTTTTCTTTAAATATTGATCACGATTTTGATAAGGGCCAATATTGTATATCATCCCTTCTAAGTATCCTTTCATTACAGTAAGAGGGGACTTTAATTCATGTGCTACAATTGCAAAAAACTCTCTGCGTTTTGTTTCTATTTCTCTTTCTTTTTCAATATCATTTTTTAATTGTTCATTTGCTTTTTTTAAATCAAACATAGCTTGTTGTAAGTTAATAGACATGTCATTCAAACTATTAGATAATTCTCCTAACTCATCTGTAGAACGAACCTCAATTTTTTCGGAGAAATCTAAATTTGCCATCTTTTGTGCACCCTCATTAATATAAATAAGTGGCTTTGTAATAAACCTGGAATAGAAATAAGCACTCCCTATACCAATTACGATCACAATGATACTAATATAGGGGAGAAAACGCACTAATACTTGCGAAGCTTCATCAATCGGTTGAAATGTTGCGAACACTACAAGCGTTAAACTACCATCTTGGAATTGAATTGGTTCCGTAACATTATATGAATTGCTAATGGTACCTGCATTCTCAAATCGTGCTGCTTTAGTAACTACTGTTGTTTGTGTACCACTTTGAATAAAAGAAAATGAAGGCGAGTAAATAATTATTCCTTCTTTATTTTGAAGCGAAAGCATCGCGTTATTTTTTTTTGCGTATTCATCAAAAAGTGGTATCGCATCTTGAAACGTAAGATCTTTGGACTTATCAATTATTTCTTTTATCCCTGTTTGAAGTTGATCTGTTTTGTATTGCTCATAAAACGTAGGGAGAAAGAAATATAAAGTTAAATAAATCAACACTGCAAAGGATAACAAAATGAGAGATGTAGTCATAAAGAGTTTATAAGTAATTTGCTTCATCTTCATGATTTTTACAATGCTATTCATCAATTTTATACCCAATACCCTTTATTGTTTTAATATAGGGGATGGCTAGTTTTTTACGTAGATTTTTAATATGCGTATCTATTATTCGTGTTTCTCCAAAATAATCGTATCCCCAAACTTTTTCTACGATATTTTCTCTTGTAAGTACTTTTCTTTCATTTTGAAATAGTAGTTGTAGAATTTCGAACTCTTTTGTCGTTAACAAAATTTCAACATCAGTTACATATACTCTATATGCATCAACATCAATGCGCACTTCTTTAAATACCAAATGATTATTTACATTTTTATCATAACTTCTTCTAAGTACAGCTTCGACTCGTCTAATCAAAACATGAAACGAAAAGGGTTTTGTTATATAATCATCAATCCCAAGATCGAACCCTTTCATTTGATCTTCCTCTTCTTCTAACGCAGTTAGCATAATAATTGGTATGTTTGACTGACTTCGAATCATTTTAGCAACTTCAAATCCATTAAGATTGGGCATCATTACATCTAGAAGAACTAAATCAAAGGATTGCTTATTAAATTGTGTCATACCCTTTAGTCCATCTGAAGCAACTACCACTGTATACTGTTGTGTCATTAAAAATTGTTTAATTAATTCCTGAATTTCTTGATCGTCCTCAACCACGAGGATATGATAGTTTTTCATAATATCACCTCTGGTAGTCATTATAGCCGTACTATCTGTAGTTTATGTGGAGATACAGTAGGAAACTTCATAGGACGTTTAACGTATTAACTCCATTTTCAAGATTCTGTATTCTCCATAAAAAAGTATTATTACCCATATTCCTTTTTTATGGAGAAATATTTGCGTGCTTGAAAAAACTTATCATATAAAAAGCTGAACGATAATATTTACAAAAAAACTAATGTATAATAATGTAAATTGTATGTAGTTTTTTAACTGTTTGAAAATATACTTTCGATACTTTACTAGAAGGAGAAAGGGAGATGAATTTAAATATAAAAGAAGCCAGCGAAATTCTAGAGCGTACGCCACAAACTTTGTAGTTTTTTTGCTAATTTAGTAAAGGCCCAAGGTGCGAACAAGGGATTATTTAAATCATGTGAGAAAGGTTGTGAAATTATTTGAGGAGTTATAAAGCGATGCTGTTTGATTTAGATGATACGTTACTTGATAGGGATAAGGCAGTAGATAACTTGTTTTTATTAGTTTTAGAAAAGTGTTATGAGAATGTTAGTGATACAGTCAAAAACAATATGTTACAGAAATTCAAAGAATACGATAAAAGGGAATACGGCATTAGTAATAAAACGATAGTTTTAGAATCATTATTTGATGAATTCGCGCCGATATATAGATTGCCACACAATTATATCCAAGATTTTTGGAATGAAAATTTCCCTACATGTTTTTCAATAGACCAAAATACTATTCATTTCTTAAATCATATAAAGAGTCACTTTAAAATTGGAATTATAACAAACGGCTCAACGCATAGACAAAAAGCTAAAATAATTAACACGAATTTAAACAATTACTTTGATACGATTATTATTTCTGAAGAAGTAGGATTGAGTAAACCTGATAAACGTATATTCGAACTAGCGTTAAATAAGCTAAATGTACAGCCGAAAAATACTTTATTTGTTGGGGATGACTTAGAAAAGGATATTGCTGGTTGTCAAAATGCAAATATAAATGGAATATGGTTTAATCCTCATAGAATCACAAATAGGACTGAAATAAAACCGTATTCTGAGATTGATACTTTTGATAGTTTATTAAGTTACATTACTCCACAATATTTTTATAATAAGTGAAAATGCTATGGAGTGATCATTAAAAGGATTTCATTCACCGTAATATAAAAAATAAAAATAAACAGACACAGACACTTAAATCTCTTTCCGCTACCAATATTAGTATTTTCAAATGAACTAACAAAGCATGATATGAAAATTATGGAGGAGTGATACTATGGAAATAAAGAAAGTAGTAATTGACGGAATAAACATTGCGGTCATAAGAAATGAAAAAGTACTAATATCCGATGTTCAAACGGCATTGGATTTTATGGCAACAGTTCAATATGAGGTCGATGCGAAACATATTATTATCGACAAATCATTAATAAGCGAAAGCTTCTTTGACTTAAAAACACGGCTTGCGGGTGATATTCTTCAAAAGTTTATAAACTACAAGGTAAAGATTGCTATCATTGGAGATTTCTCTATGTATACTAGTAAAAGCTTAAAGGATTTTATTTATGAATGTAATAAAGGTAAAGATATTTTTTACTTAGCAACTGAACAACAAGCAATTGAAAAACTAAGTACATTAAAGCAATAATACCTCAGTAAAATATCCCTCTTTTTCACGTCACATATTATCTACAGCATATAAGAACTGATGTTTGTGATAAACTAAGAGGTGAATAAAGGGGGAATTTTCTTGAACAATTTTAATGACACAATCCGAAATTTAAACAATTTAGTTTACAAACCTAACAATTTAATGATTACGGATCTAATAGAAGAAAAGCAAAACGCAGAATATGTAGGATGTTTATTTCACTTAAATAAGAAAACTATCCGTTTTAGAGTATCAAAAATTACGCCTAATAAAATTGGTCAATTTGTTTCTTTTTGGGAAAAAGATGCAAATATGCAAAATCAAGCGTTCTCTTATGACGCTGCTCCTGACTTATTAGTTATCACTTGTATTAATGATAATAAACTAGGGCAATTTATTTTCCCTAAAGAAATTCTACTTAAAGAAAAAATATTGAAAACGCAAAGTCAAAAAGGAAAGATGGCTATGAGGATTTATCCGCTTTGGGATACTCCTGTTAGCAATCAAGCGAAAAAGAGCCAAATGTGGCAACTTCAATATTTTGTTGATTTAAGCAATCCTAATAATTTACCTATAGACAAACTATTAACTTTGTATTCGTAGCTTTTAGTTTTGTATGTGAATTTGTTGCCGTATCCCAAAGTATGATGTCTTTTATTTGAATTCTCATATTCAGTTATCTTATGATTTTTTTTGTACCGGTACAGTTAAACGAAATGTACATTGTTTCAGTACCCCATCAAAATTACAATCAGCATATACTATTTTAACTTATAACTTATTTAGGGGTGCTGAATATGACAAGATTACAAGATCAGCTTTTTACAAGATTGAACCTTGAAAAACGTGCGGAAGTAAAGTTTGAAGAATTAAATAAAATTCTCTTTGCATTTGCACACACTATACCATTTGAGAATTTAGATGTTATAGCACGTAATGCGAATACAATTACTATGGAAAATTTACAGAATAAAATTTTAACTACATCCCGCGGCGGGCTTTGTTATGAATTAAATACTCTGTTTTACTACTTTTTAAAAGATTGTGGTTATGATGTACAACTTGCACTTGGAACCGTATATAAAAATGAAATCAACGCATGGGCACTTGAGGATGGACATATAACGATTATTCTAAAGTATGCTAACGAACGATACTTAATTGATGTAGGTATTGCTTCTTTAGTACCTCTGGTCCCTGTACCTTTTACCGGTGAGTCTATTTCCTCTAAAAATGGTACGTATCGAGTGAGACAAAAAGATACGAGTAAAGGAAATTACATTCTAGAAAGAAAAGATACGAACAGAGAGTGGAAAGTTTGTCATGCTTTTTATAATTGTATCATTGATGAGGTAGTAGTAAATGAGGTTCAAAGAAGAGTAATAGAAGATGAGAAATCTATTTTCAATAAAGGACCAATTGCAGTTAAATTGACGGACTTTGGCCATGTTTCTTTAACGAATACTAGTTTAACTGAAATGATTCATGGGGAAAAAACGAAACGTGAAATTACAGAAGAACAATATAGAGGGCTATTAAATACTTTATTTGCTATTCAGTTGTCATGAAACGAATAGCTAGCCGGTTCTTACACAGAATCGGCTATTTTATTAACTTTATTTTAAAACTACTATTAAAGTTTGATTTTCTAATTAGATATAATACACTAGAACAGTATGGAAAATTATAAATAATGATTTTGAATGTAAAGGAAGATTTTTATGTCAATTATTGATAAATTGAAACTTAATAAGTATACAAACATGGTCGTGATTAATGAACCAAGTGATTATGACATTTTTGCAGGGAAAGAAACCGTATTTTCCAAAGATCATGATGCCATTTTTATTTTTGTAGAAACACTTGATGAAATGGTGAAACAAACGAATTTTATTATTAGTAATGAAGAATTATTAATTGAAAAAGGCTATATATTCTTCGCGTATCCGAAAAAAGGTAATTGTCGATATAGTACGTTTATTCACCGTGATGAAATGTTTCCAGCATTAAACGTTGGCGAAGATGGGTATGTAGAGCAAAGCGCTATTAAATTTGCTCGTATGGTAAGTATGGACGATGTCTTTACTGTTGTAGGTTTAAAGCGTGAAAAGAAAAAAGAGAAGAAAACGCCTGCTATGAGTCAATGTGTTGCCGATTATGCAGATCGTATTCAAGATGTTGAAGCATTATTGGCTAATCATCCGAATGAACTTAAGTTTTATCAAAGTTTAACACCTGGATATCAAAAAGACTGGGCACGTAATTTATTTTCTGTAAAACAAGAAAAAACACGCGATAAACGTCTTGAGAAAATGATTGAAATCCTATCACAAGGCTATAAAACAATTGAATTATTCCGTAAGAAGAAAAAATAATGGTTAGGAAAGTCACAATGATGCAACAATTAATTATGCTTAGCACATTGAAAAAAGGATTACTTTCAGTATACTAAAGTATGTTCTTATATTTAAATAATTAGCAAAAGAGAAAAGGTGTTTGAAATGAAATCGTATATTGTAGTTGGAGCTGGTATTTTAGGAGCGTCTACTGCTTATCATCTCGCTAAAGCAGGTGCGAATGTTACTATCGTGGATCGTCAACAACTAGGTCAAGCAACTGATGCAGCGGCTGGTATTGTATGTCCATGGCTTTCACAGCGTCGTAATAAAGCATGGTATAAAATTGCTAAAGGCGGTGCACGTTACTATTCTTCTTTAATTCAGCAATTAGAAGCAGACGGTGAAACGGATACAGGATACAAACGTGTAGGTGCAATTAGTTTACATACTGATGAGAAAAAGTTAGATAAAATGGAAGAGCGCGCTTATAAACGACGTGAAGATGCACCAGAGATTGGTGAAATCACTCGCTTATCAGCTGAAGAAACAAAAAAATTATTCCCAGCATTATCAGAAGAATATAGTTCTGTTCATATTAGTGGCGCTGCACGAGTAAATGGAAGATCATTACGTAACGCATTAATAAGTGCTGCAAAAAAACATGGTGCAACTTTTATAAAAGGAGATGCAGTATTAGTCCGTGAAGGTAATCATATTACTGGAGTTAAAGTACATGATGAAACAATGGTAGCAGAAAAGGTGATTGTAACCGCAGGCGCATGGGCGAATGAAATATTGAATCCATTAGGTATCAATTTCTTAGTTACATTCCAAAAAGGACAAATTGTTCACCTGCAAACGGAAAATACAGCAACAGAAAATATGCCAGTTGTTATGCCGCCAAACGATCAATACATTTTAACGTTTGACAATGGTCATGTCGTAATTGGTGCTACCCATGAAAACGAAACGGGCTTCGATCATCGTGTAACGGCAGGTGGTTTACATGAAGTATTCCATAAAGCATTAGCAGTTGCACCTAGTTTAGAAGATAGTACTATGCTTGAAACGAGAGTTGGGTTTAGACCATTTACACCAGGATTCTTACCTGTTATTGGGCCACTACCTAACTTCGAAGGTATTCTCGTTGCGAACGGATTAGGCGCTTCAGGTTTAACTGCCGGCCCATATTTAGGATCAGAATTAGCTAAACTAGCACTTGGCCAAACAATAGAATTAGATTTAAACGATTATGACGTTGCGGGCGCAATTGAATAATAAAAAAGATTAGGATTCGCTCCTAATCTTTTTTATTTGGGGTAGCACGACATACCCATCAAGCTAATATTTTTAATTACTCCCATAAAAATATGCATCGTTGACTACAGATAAGATGGTTATGTTAATTGAAAACAATTGATTTAAATGGCGAAATTTATATAAAAAAGATAAAAAGGAAGAGTGTTTGAAATATTTAGTTGACAAAGTGGGCGAGATATGATGAGTATAATTGGGGTACAGCCGAGATACGTGTGAAAATAGGTCATAGACTTTTATTTATTTCCATGTATAAAATCAGCTTTTTCTTAATTATTAGGGGTCACCATACATCGCAATCAAGTTAAGGAGACGAATTTCCATCAAAATGAAAAAACGTTTGCAATAAGACTTATGATGAAATTAAGTTCTTGATATATCCCGTCAAGGATATATTATGAAACAGTGCTTAAATAAAGGAGTTGTATAAAATGAATGAAAAAAAAGATACAGAAATAAAACGCTCTTCAAAAGCAGAAAACATTCTATCTCAGATCAATAGTAAAACTAAGCTAGGCGACTTACGAAAAATCGCGAAGGACATTAAAAAAGATCACGTAATAGCTATGGAACTTTGGTCAACCGAAGAGTTTTTGCCCAGGCTATTAGCAATCTTAATTATGGACAAAAAACTTCTTTCACAAGATGTGCTAAATAAGCTTGATAAGGATATGCAGACTCACACTTTTGATGAGCGAAATAACTTAATGGATTGGTTAATGGCTAATCAGCTCACCAAAGACAAGAAGAAAATTGCATTGATGGAGTCATGGGAAAGTAGTCCTTCTGCTCTTCAAAGGCGAGCTTTTTGGTATTATCAAGGGCGATTGAGATGGACTGGACAAACACCGCCTGATAACACCGCAGACTTGCTATCTGCATTAGAAGCTAATATTACGCAGGAAGAACCGGAAGTTCAATGGGCTATGAACTTCACCGCAGGCTGGATAGGCGTTTATGATGAAAAGAATCGTGCACGTTGTATTAAACTTGGTGAGAAAACAGGTCTTTACAAAGATGTAATAGTAGCAAAAGGATGTACTCCCAGCTATTTGCCGGAGTTCATTACGATTGAAGTTAACAAACGACGAAATGATTATAATCATTAAGAAAGGGACGATCACAATGACGAAAGTATCTTATAGTGGTTTAAAATATGGAAAAAGTGATGTGGAAATAAAATTATTGGTGGATATACAAAATGATTGGTTTGAGGTAACACATACCAAGGAAGTGTCTCAAGTAATGAATAAATCAACAGGTAAATATATTATAGTAAATCGAAATACCTTGAAATGTGAGTTTGTTTCATAATACAAAGAAACTGTGAAACAACTAAATTTTATACAACTGACTATATCAGTCTCTATATATCTGATCAGATAACAATAATCTATATGAAAATAGATAAATTAAAAGAATATAAATGAAACCCTTGATTTATCTACGTTGAGTAGAAAATCAAGGGTTTTTGGTTTGAAAAATGTCTTAGAATATAGTTTTCACAAAATAGTGGTAAGGTGATTTTTATGCATAAACAATGTCCGCTAATGCTTATTGCGTGATTTGGTTCCATTGCTACACAAACCCCTACATTTTTATTGCTTTTATCTTTCGTTGCGATAAATTAACTACTTTCAGAAATTCTAATTGGGGTTCCGCCACATGCCTATTAACCTAAGAATTCGGAAATACCCCCAATGCAGCAAGGTTTTTGAAGTTGTTTAATTCTTGTTGCACTAACGGCTTTGTTAGCTAATACTTTAATTCTTTTAATAACCTTTTGTTTAATTCCCATAATGCTGTTTTGTTACTATCCCATTTCAACAGCATTACTGCTTCCTCAAAGCATAACCATTTATAATTGAAGTGTTCTTTGGATAATGCAATGTTTTTTGTAGGAACTTTAACTCCAAAAGTAAATTCTTTTATTACATAAACATCTTCTCCCCAAAGAAATCCTCCAACTACATCCTCTACTGGTAGTGAAGAAACAGAATCTAATTTTATATAGGGATATTCTCTTAAAATACCAGCCTCTTCAAAAGATTCTCGTTTTGCTGATTCAATAGGAGTCTCACCATCTTCTCCACCACCAGCTATTCCTTGCCAATAACCGTAATCACTTCGGTTAAAAATAGCGTATTGAATAGAATCATCAGTTATTATATAAGGAAATATTAATACTTGATATGGCGCTCTCATTGCATAACCTCTTCCCGAAAATAAGCTTTAAATAAACATGAATAATTTTTAATTATTATATGGAGTGGGTGTTCTTTTGAATAAAAATACAACTGATAAAATAAAGATTACGACCTTCAAACTCCCCCAATATGGATAAACAGCATGATCTGTTAAACTAGCATATTGAAAAATATTTTCTATACCGAAAATGCCTATTATGACTGCTAAGAGAAATGCAGCTGATCCATATGTTCTATTATGATAGAGGGTAAAAAAGTATATTGCACATATAAGTGGTACGATGATTTGTAGTAAGATTGCCATGGATTGTCCCCCTGATTTATATTTTATAGTTATATCATATCAAAAAATGTAATAAAAAGGAATGTAAGTTAATTGATGCTAATCAGAAAACAGACTTGTACAAACAGGGATATCACGCTTTCACGTCTATAGTTTTGATACTAATTGAACTACTCTAATCATATTCTTCTATTAAAAAGAATAAAAAGGGGTGTACAGTTAATTGACAAAAGTCAAAGTTGGTTTACGGCCCATCGTTCATAACATAAATTTACCAACTGTAATAAAAACAACTATACTTCCAGGTGATTCGACCGAAAGACTATTTATCGCAACCCAATTAGGAGAGGTTTTTTACATAGGAGACGGAGATATAAAGACATTTTTAAATATTCGTCACCGAATTATTAAACTAGGCACATTTGAAGAAGGTGTTTCTAGTAGCGGTTATGATGAACGCGGCTTGCTCGGACTAGCGTTCCATCCACAATTTAATGATAACGGCTTATTTTATCTTCATTATTCAGTAGCCGGGACCCAAGGACCTGGTGCACTTTCAGAACAATTTAAACCGAATCCGTGTGACCCAAAAACTCTAAACTTAAAGTGGACAAATAGAGATACTCAATATGATCATATTGATACAGTTGAAGAATGGATATTACAATCAAACGGTCAACCTCAAAAGCGACGAACTTTACTTAATATAAAAAGGCCATTTTTTAATCATAACGGCGTAAATAGCTTAAACTTTTCACCTGAGACTGGAAAACTTGTTTTTACTAATGGAGATGGTGGTTCTGGCTATGATCCGTTTAGATTAAGCCAGGATGATTTAGAAATAGCAGGTAAAATAATTGAAATCGATGTAAGTAAAAATACGTCCATAAATAATCCTCCAGTAGTTACACGTTTTAATGAACTTCCTCTATCTATTCGAGAAACTCTTACATTAATTGCAAAAGGCGTACGTAATATAACAGGTATTTCATTTCAAAGGTTTTATAATCAATATATCAAATATGCCGGAAACGTCGGGCAAGATATAGTAGAGTCTATTTTTTCATTTGTTCAATACAAACCAATACCAGTTACCGAACTTGTTCAAACCAATTTAATGAGAGATACTCCTGATCAATATGGATTTATTAATTTCGGTTGGAGAGGATGGGAAGGAGAATTACCTACTTCTTTTATAAGGCACTGTTCTGAGAATCCTACTTTAGAAGAGAGAACAATGGCTTATTATAATGAAACAATAGAAACAACCGCGAAGCGTATCCAGCCTCTAATCAGTTATTTTCATAAAGATTCCAGACCAGATAAATTTGGAGGAACTTCACTTACAGGAGTCCAGCCATATATGGGAACTGCAATACCTAGTTTAACGGGTAGTATCGTGTTTACTGATCTTGCTAAGAAAGAAGAATCTCAGTCTCCAGTAAAGGGTGCGTTAGCTTATTCTAGAGCTGGTACGCATGGTAAAAATACTGACTTTCATGTTATTGAAACCCATTATGATTTCGGTGAGCAGGCAGCTTATTATATGAGTTTAGGAACAAATTTAGATCAGACTAGATTATATTTAGGAGTTTACGGTTCTATGAAAGTAACAGACTTTAACAAAGGTACTATTTTTGAAATCGTTCCTTAATATGATACATACTCTCAGAATCATTCATTATATAATCGTCCATTGCATAATTAGATATCTTTAGGGGGATTTTGATGAATCACTTTAGCAACTATTGGTATCAACTGATGATCGCGCATGATGCGAATTTTGTTCATAAAAGAAAGGTGACGCCAGCAAAGAGGTTAGTCATTACAGCGTTACTTGGTTCACTTGCTGCTATTTTTCAATCTGCCGGGAACTTAATCCCTGGTATCGGCTTATTTATTAGTCCTTTTGCGACGTTGCCTATATTTTTCGCTATTTGTTATTCTACTCGCACGGGAATACTTTCTTACATTCTTACTATTCTCCTATTATTTATTATTGAGCCAAGCGAACTAATTGTCTTTCCTTTTACTACAGGTTTATTAGGTATAGCGTTAGGAGTATCCTTTATACAATTCAAGAGAAGGATTTGGATTGTTTCCTTTTCCGCGTTATGTCTTGTTATTGGAATTATGATTGTTCTTAATGTGTTTCGATTTCCTGTATTAGGTCCTACTGTTCATACAACTTTTGATATGAAAATTATTCTATCAATATGTATTCTGAGCTTTCTATACTGTTGGATCTATGCAGGCATTTGTAGAATAATGTTGAATAGAGTATATAAAGTATGGTCTTAACAATTTCTTATATATTTTTAAAGATTGGAGATTCACGTCGTGTATAACGTTAAAATTAGAAGACCAAATTCGGATGATGTAGATGAACTGAATATGTTTTTTCGTCTTGTTATTACTGATACATTTAAATATGAAGGGTTATCACAGTTATTAGATGACATAGAAAATGAAATTAACACGAAAAAACAGTATTTGAAAAATGATTTGGAGAGTAATGGAGAAAGTCGTTACTTTTTATTAGCAATTGATACAAGTAACGATAAAATCATTGGAACAATTGAAATCGGTCCAGCAAGTACATTGATTCATAGTTGTACAGGTGGTGTGTTTAAAGATTTATATGAAATAGGAACTGTATTTGTACGACATGAATATCAACGAAAGGGCATAGGTAATTTATTACTAAATGCTATGTATATTACGTTACTTAGCAGAGGAATAACTGAATACTGTTTAGATAGTGGATACAAAAAAGCACAAAGTATATGGACGAAGAAGTTTGGAGAACCTAGTTATGTACTGAAGGATTATTGGGGAGAATCAAGTGATCATATGATTTGGAAGAAGAGTTTACATGATACACCTTTAATATTTGAATTATAAAATGAAATATGCCTCTGAACGTAGCTTTTCTTACATATGTATGCTATTATTTATCTTTATAATAAAAGAGGACGTGAATGAACTTGATTAAAATTAATATTCCTGAAGCTGATGTTTCAATTACTGAACGTAAACAAGTTATTAAAGGAGACGAGCCAATAATCACTCCAATTAATGGTTTTATCGATTTCCACTTGTTCCCTAGAGATAAAGGCGGTATTTTTATGTTTTACAATATTAATGACGAACTTCTTTTCGTAGGTAAAGCTCGTAAAATTAGACAACGTATTAAGAAGCATTTTGAAGACAATGTTTCACCAATTAAAAATCACCGTGATGAAGTATACCGCATCGATGCATGTATCGTAGAAGATCCAACAGAAAGAGAAATTTACGAAACATATATCATTAATGAATACAAAGCAAAATATAACGTTGATAAAGTGTTCTATAAATAAGTAACAAAAAAACAATCCTAGCGCATATACTGGGATTGTTTTTTTATTTAAATTTATTCCTCATATTTTTTTCCTTTTTTTAAATGATTAGCAACAATAAAACAGCATACACCTATACATATAAGTACAATTCCAATTGATTTATGTTTTCCCTCAAAGAATGGAATATCAGAAATAACATTTGTCATACATAACCCTATAAACACAAGGATAGGTCCTGCCCACAGTAATACATTACCGAATTTCGTATGTTGCCACATAGTAACCCTCCTCCCTCCTTTTTACATATATATCCATAAAATAAAAGTAAATTCATAGAGAAATATAGTTTTTTTCATATCGAAAATTTAACCTTCATATATTGGTACAAGCAAACGAGAAAGGGGACCATCATGAATTGGTTAGAAGCTTTTATATTAGGGATCATACAAGGTTTAACAGAGTTTTTACCGATAAGTAGTACAGGTCATCTTTATTTAGGAAGGCATTTGTTTCAATTAGATGAAGCAGGATTGTTTTTAGATACGATGCTGCATATTGGGACTTTACTTGCAGTGTTTATTTATTACAAAAAAGAATTTATATATTTAATTAAAAATCCATTTTCAAAACTAATGTTACTACTTATTGTTGGGACGATACCCGCAGTTGTAATCGGATTGTTATTTAAAGACTTCTTTGAGGATATTTCAAAAACAGGTATTACGATTGGTTGGGAGTTTTTAGTGACAGGGTTCTTTCTCTACATGGCAGATAGACAAAAAAATGGTCGTAAAAAAATGGATGACATTACATATAAAGATGCATTAATTATCGGTTCCTTTCAAGCTGCTGCTATTTTCCCAGCGATTTCTCGTTCTGGTATGACAATCGTCGCTGCATTATGGAGGCAGTTAGACCGCGAAACAGCTGCTTACTTTTCTTTTTTATTATCAACGCCAGCCATTGTCGGAGCCATTATTTTGCAATTAGCAGATGTTTATCAAGGGAAAGCAGAATCTATTTCTAGTACATCTTTAATTGTCGGAACGTTATCAGCGGCGTTTTTCGGTTACATAGCCGTTTCATGGATGATTCAATATTTAAAACGTCACTCATTAAAAGTATTCGCGTATTACGTATGGGGGTTAGGCATTTTAATTTTAACGTTGCAATATACTCATGTGTTTTAATTTAGTAACAGATCCTGTTTCATTCATACAAGGCAGGGTCTTTTTTCATTAAGGGGGCAAATATGTTTAATAAGGCTATCGTTATCGGAGGAAGTATAGCAGGAAAACTCGCAGCAAAAGCATTATCATCTACTTTTAAAGAAGTAATCATTATAGAAGTTGGTGAAAGCTGGGATGGAAAGTCTTCAAGAAAAAGAATTCCACAAAGTAATCATCCTCATGTGTTATTGAAAGGTGGAGAAAAAGCGATTGAGGAATTGTTTCCTACTATCACTAATGAATTAATTGAAGCGGGTAGTATCATAAATAACTTTACTCGTGACTTAAAATGGCATCAATTTGGTTTATGGAAACAACCATTCACAGGAGAAGTACATATGATTCAACAAAGTAGGCATTTGCTTGAATGGCATATTCAAAAACGAATACATCAAATTTCAAATATTACTATTAAATTTGGAACATTAGTTGAAGGGTTATTAGTAGATAGGAAGCTTAACAAAGTATGTGCAGTAAAAACTAAATGTTTAGAGACTGGCACACAAGAAAACATTCAAGCAGATATTGTTGTTGATGCGAGTGGATTCGGTTCAAAAAGTATAGCTTGGTTACGTGAATACAATATTGAAGTGCAAGAAGAGAAAATGCGTATTGATTTATTTTACGCAACTAGAATGTTTAAACTTAAAGAAAATGAGAAATTAGACTGCTGTAATATGCTAATGTCTCCAAGCTTCCCTGACAATCCGTATGGCGTACTTATTCAAACGATTGAGGATAATCGTTATTTTGTTACTTTCAGCGGATATGCAAATGAGAAAGCACCACAAACAGATGATGGATTTTATGATTTTGCTGAAAACTTATCAATTTCTAATGTGACAGATTTTCTAAATAAAGCTGAGGCAATTTCAAATATCAAAACGTACAAAATTCCATATCAAGTACGTAGGCGATTTGATTTAGTGAATCATCTACCCGAAAGATTGTTAGTAGTTGGGGATGCACATTGTCGTTTCGATCCTGTTTTTGGGCAAGGTGTTTCAGTTGCAGCTATAGAAGCTCACCAATTGCAGTTACTTTTACAAAGGAAACAAAAGCTTGATAAAGCATTTACAAAGCAGTTTTATAAAGAGACTGCTCATATCATACAAACCCCTTGGGAAATGACTACAACGGAAATATCACGTCATCCTCAGCTAAAAAGAGAATTAACGATAAAGCAAAAATTTCAGCTATGGTATACGAAACAAATATATCAACTATCTGCAACTGACTCTGACGTTTATATTCGATTAGTAAGAGTGATGAATTTAATTCGTAGTCCATTGCATCTATTTCATCCGAAAGTACTACTTGCTGTGTTACTGAAGCGTAAAAATAGCAGGAAAATAATCGATTAAAAAAGAATATATAACAGTTAGTATATATAGAAGGAGTAAGCGAGATGAAAATATACATAGAACAATTAAAGAAACACGATGCGAAGGATTTATTTACGTTTGAACTTACGAATAAATCTTTTTTTGAAACAATGGTACCAAATCGTGGCTCGCAATATTTTGATTTTGAATATTTTCAAAAGCTATTAGACGATTTATTAATAGAACAAGCGGATGGAGATTCTTATTTTTATTTAATTCGTAATGAAGAAAAAGAAATTGTAGGACGAATAAATTTAGTAGATATAGATATGGAATTCCGGAGCAGTTCGTTAGGTTATCGAGTCGGAGAAAAGTTTACTAAAAAAGGAGTTGCAACAGCAGCTGTAAAATTAGTTTTAGACGTAGCGAAAAATAATGAAATTAATGAGATTCATGCTAAAACAACTATTAATAATCTCGCATCACAAATTGTACTAGAAAAAAGCGGATTTTCTTCTTATCATAACGAAGCAGATACAACATCTGTAGAATTAAACGGGGAACATGTGAAGTTTGTACATTATATATGGAGAAATACTTCACGCTTATAATAAGGGGGGACTTATACATGAATGATTTACGTTATCCAATTGGGCAATTTACATACAAACGTCCTATAACTGAAGAAATGATTGATACATGGATTCAAGAAATTGAAGATTTACCTAATGAACTAGCAAAAGCAATTAAAGATTTAGATCAGAAGCAGTTAGACACACCGTATCGAGTTGGTGGATGGACAGTTCGTCAAGTAGTCCATCACGTTGTTGATAGCCATATGAATAGCTACATACGCTTTAAATTAGCACTAACAGAAAAGAATCCAACTATTAAACCATATAAAGAAGAGAAGTGGGCCGAACTACCTGATTCTAAATTACCAGTAGACGTTTCACTAGTAATGTTAGATTCGTTACATAAAAGATGGGTTAACCTATTATATTCTCTAGAACTACAACATCTAGAAAAGACATTTAATCATCCGGAAACTGGTGAAACAAAACTTGCTGCTGCAATTGGACTCTATGCATGGCACGGACGTCATCATACAGCGCATATAACTTCATTAAGAAAGCGACTAAATTGGTAACATGAAGATTACATTAGAGAAAGCGACAGAAAATGATGCAGCAGTTTTATTTCAAATGCAAATAGACTCATTTAGTCCTTTATTAAATAAATATAAAGACTATGAAACAAATCCAGCAAATGAATCTATTGAAAAAACTATTTTAAGAATAAATAATCCCAGCAGTAATTTTTATAAGATGATAATAGATTCGAAACTTGTTGGAGCGATTTGTATATCCCAAAAAGAAATACCTTATAAATTTTGGATCAGTCCAATGTTTATTCATCCAAACTATCAAGGGAAAGGAATCGCTCAGAAGGTACTTATTTTAATTGAAGAGATGTTTCCAGAAACACGGAGCTTTGAACTTGCTACGATTTTAGAAGAAGAAAGAAATTGTTTTCTATACGAAAAGATGGGGTATAAAAGAACGGAAGAAATAAAGAAATTAAATGATAAAACTACACTTATTTATTACAAAAAAGAAAGGTAAAGCATTTAAAATAAGCTTTACCTTTTTATGTAGTTTGAGATTAAATATACAAAACTAATGCATATTCTTCCAAAATACTCGGGTTAGTAATTTAAAAAATGAATAAACATACTAAAAGGCGTTATTTCGTCGTATATGTTACTAACGCTTTTTGAATGCTTAAAACACTATCGTCACCTTTAAATTCTTTCGTAATTGGCGTACTTAAACTAGATACCCAAATTTTAAGCTCAGCATCTAAATCAAAATGCCCGGCTGTTTCAATGCTGAATTGTGTAATGCTTTTATAAGGAATAGAATGATACCTAAAATCTTGTGCTAACATATAATTAAGAAAACAGAAGTAGAGGGATATAGCATGAAAAATATTGGTTTAGTATTAGAAGGCGGCGGAATGAAAGGATTATATACTGCAGGAGTACTCGAATATTTTATGGAAAGGGACTTATTCTTTCCGTATGTAGTCGGTGTATCCGCCGGAGCGTGTATGGGAGCAACATATTTGTCACGTCAAAAAGGAAGAAATAAAAAAGTGAATACAGAGCTAGTAGCAGATCACAGGTATATATCTTATCGAAACTTAATTCAAAAACGTGAATTATTTGGAATGGATTTTTTATTTGATGAAGTACCAAACAAAATTGTACCGTTTGATTTTCAAACATTCCTAAATTCAAATGAACAGTTTGTAATCGGAACGACTGATTGTGAATCAGGACAGGCAGTTTATTATAATAAAACAGAACATGGAAATGATATTTTAAAAATTATTCGTGCATCAAGCTCTGTGCCGTTTATAGCACCTGTTGTAGAATATGATAATCGAAAATTGTTAGATGGAGGGATTATAGATCCTATTCCAGTTTTTAAAGCGCAAAATGATGGTTATTTAAAAAACGTTGTTATAATGACAAAGCCAGAAGGATACGAGAAGCAGCGTAATAAATTTTCTGGACTAGCTAAAATTTTATATAGAAGATATCCAAAAATCGCAGAGCATTTAGTAGAACATTATCGTTTTTATAATGAAACTGTATCTTATATGAATCACAACGAACAAAAAGATAATTTTTATGTAATTCAGCCAAGCGCACAGCTTCCTATAAGCGGAATAGAAAGAAATAAAGAGAAACTTGTTAACCTATATAATCTCGGCTATACAGATGCTCAATATCATTATGAAAAATTATTAAATTGGATTGAGAAATAAAGGGGTGGAAAGTTGCTATTAGGTAAAAAGGTTATTTTTAATGAATTGCAGAAAATGCATAGTCCGCTGCTTAAACCGTTTCCGAATTGTGACCTTCGAAAAATACGAAAAGATTTTAATAATATGTTTACAGAAGATGATTGCATAAGCGCTGATTTAAATTATTATTGGATGCATACAGCAGGTACTTTAAGTTACATACTTAATAACAACGAAAAGGAGATTGTGTTTGATCAAATAAAGTGGCTAAAGAAATCGTTTTTTGAATGGTTTCCGCAATATCGTTTTATAGAAACAGAAATTGTGAAGTATCCCATTTTGTATAGAGATTTCATGAATTATGAGAAGGCCCGGAAACTATTACTGTATTATCTTACTGAATAAAAATAAAAACGTACAAGTTATGCTGCTTGTGCGTTTTTTTGTTCATAAAAAATACAATATTTATCCATTGTTTATATAGGGATTCTAATACGAAGAAAGAAGTACATATAGAAAGATATAAGGGAGGGAGAGGCGTTTAACGACTGTTTTCCTTTAATGCATTGTCCAACTCGAATAAAGTTTGTTATTTATGTTAAAATATTTCGAGTGAAATTAAAACAGGAGGGACAACATTAACATGGAAAACGTATCAAATATAGATAAATTGGAATCAATAAAATCTTTACAATCGACTATTCGTAAACTTGAAAATGCGCTATCACAAATGAATCAAAAAGGTGCAAATACTACATTAGTAAAAAAACGACTTAAAGCAGTTTGCGTAGGGTTAGCAGTACTAGAAAACGTTTGGAATCAAGAAAGTCACCAGTATAGTCAAGAAGAGTTAGCAGAAGCTCGTAATGTCCTTGCTGGTTTGCTTCCATCCATTGAGAGGGCCTATGATAAGTTTAAAGCTGGAAGTCCTCAAAAAACGCTTTTAACAAGACGGATAAAAGCATTGGAACTTTCTATTCAGGCAATTGATAAACTTTCTAATAAATAACTCATCTAAATACATAACATCCTAATCCTAATTTTTATAAAAACAATCTAGTGAAAAGAAATACAAAGGAGGAAGATGGGTGACTTCAATAATTAGTCCTAAGTTAGAGGAGCTTAATAATCAATTAAAGAATGGAAATGAGACAGCTTTTTATACTTTTTTACATGAAATAAAGTCGAATAATACACCACTAATAGAACAATGTCCTGTAGATAATAAGTATAAGCTTATAACGTATATATGGAGACCAAAAAACTGAAAATGTTTATGTATTCGGTAGTTTTCCTGGTTGGGATCTGTCTGTAAATCAATTAAAACGATTGTTACAGACAGCAGATATATGGTATAAAACGTTTAGGACAGATAAGAGTTTTATTTCAACTTATTATTTTTCAGTAAACGATTTTTTTGAAAATGATTGGATAAAGCGTAGTGAACAGTACGAACTAGACAAATTTAATGGAAATACATTTGAAGACGGTGCCAATAAAGCGTCTGTGTTAAACATAGGGATGGAAATACAGTATAGCAGTCGTTTTCCTTCAAACCATTATCCATCCGGAAAAATTGAAACATATTCTTTTCATAGTACGATTTTAAATAACACACGTAAAATTCATATTTATACGCCTCATGACTATTCTCACACTTCACATCTTCAAGAACTTCTCATTGTGTTTGATGGGAATTCATTCATTCATTCATAACCTTTCAATCGCAAGAACACTCAATTATTTAATATACGAAAAAGAAATCCCATCTTGTATTGCTGTTGCAATAGATTCTGTTGATCGACTAGAAGAGCTAACTTATAACGATAAAATGAATACATTTTTAACGGAGGAACTACTTCTGTGGATTAAAGCTAGGTATCACGTATATCAAGAAAAGAATCATACAACAATTGCTGGTTTCAGTCTTGGTGGCATAGCAGCGTTTTATGCAGCGCTTCAAAATCCACATGTTTTCGGAAACGTGTTGTCAATGTCTGGATCCGTGCATTGGAAAAAGGATGGTTATGAAAATCAAATTCCTTGGATTGAAAATCAAATTTCATCTATAGATTTAAATGCGATTCAACCTCATTTTTATATTGCAGCAGGAGAACTTGAAAACAAACCTCTTTTAACAGCTAATAGACGCCTGTATAAAGCTTTAAAAGGAAAAGGATACCAAATTACTTATGAAGAGTTTCAAGGCGGACATGACGGTGTTTGGTGGCGAGAAAAGTTGTTTGATGGATTGAAAGCATTAAAACTTACAAAAACGACACTCTAAATTAAAAAGGAGAGAGAGTCTATGAATCAAGAAGAACTAGATAAAAAACTAAAAAAGCAAGAGATATTAGTAAAAGATGAGAAGGTTTGGTCCTTTACGTATGAGGATCATATTAGTTCTATCGTTAAAGAAGCAGAAAAGAAAGGGTCTTTTGATAATTTACCCGGTAAAGGGAAGCCTCTTAATCTTGATAATGATCTTTCTTACAATCCTGAAAAGCAACTGTATAGAACGCTAAAGAATAATCATGTTTTACCTAGGTGGATTGAGCTTTCAAAAGAAATTGATGATTTAAAAGAGAGACTAAAAGAAAATACAAATACTGCAGAAGCAGCTAATTTAATTCGAACTATTAATAAAAAAGTTTTAGAACATAATTTACTTTGTCCACCAAGTGCGCAAAAAACGAGGATGAAAACTGATATTTAACGATTTTCAATGCAGCTATCTCTTGCTATATAATTAAGTAAGGCATTTTCAATTCATTATTAAAGGGAGGCAAATGTAATGAAGAATACGTATCAACTTCAAATTCCGAAAGAACTAGAGCAGTATCGTAGTATTTTAGAAGAAAGTGTGAAGCCGTATATTAAAGTGTCTGGAGCGAAAGCAGAGACAACGCTTTTTGAGAGTAAGTTTGGTGGTTATCCGTATTTACCTATAGATCAAGAGCATCCTAAAGATTCAAATGGACAACCTATGATGTTACTTGCGCAGTTAAACTTTGAAGAAATGCCGCATGTTTTATATATGCCTCAAAAGGGAATGTTACAGTTTTTCGTAAGTGCTGAAGATGAACTTTACGGAGCAGATTTTGACCATCCAACAACCCAAAAAGACTTTCGAATTATTTATCATTCTACAATTATAGAAGATTTGAATAAGGTTATTACTGATTTTAGTTATTTAAATACTTTTGAATTAGAGGACTTTATCATACCTGAAGCAGCAAAATTAAAGTTTGAATTAGGTTATCAACCCGTAACACCAAGGGATTATCGATTTGAAAAGATGTTTAGCGAGGAAATTGATTGGGAAGAAATTGTTGATGAAGAAAATAATACAGAATTAGGCGAACTGTATGATGATTTATGTGAAGATCAAGGGCATAAAGTTGGTGGTTATCCATTTTTCACACAGACAGATCCAAGGGAATGGGAAGAAAAATACCAGCAACATAATATATTATTATTGCAAATCGATACAGACGATTCATTAAATATTATGTGGGGAGATTCTGGTGTTGCTAATTTCTTTATTAAGAAAGATGATTTATTAAATCTAGATTTTTCCAATATTATTTACAATTGGGATTGTTATTAAAAATATATAAATGAAATACTAGCAAGCTAAAAAATCTTCCTAAAGGTGAGGGAGATTTTTTTATGTTAAAAATAAACGTTATGTTAACTAGAATAAAGAACAATGAGTGTAAGGAAAGTCAAGCGTAAATAACAGAAATAACAACAAATAAAGTAAAGTTATAAAACGTGTGTAAATAGCAATATAAATTCATTAAGTAAAACATAAAATAAAATTACTAATTTATATTTTGTATAGAAATAATTTTTTACATGAGAATTTCTTGCCGATCAAAAATGATTTTAATTCGTTAAATCTTAATGGATTATTGATTTGAATTTGATGTGATGGATTTATAACAAAAAGATTGATAAAAACTGTAGAAATTCGTTTAGATACGATTTTATTTAAATTTCACTAAAAATCTCCGTTTCGTCTCATTAAGTATAGTTTACTTGGTTTTTGATACCTGAGATTGCTTTATTTCTATAACTGCCTATAATATATATTATGTTAACTAGTAAAAAGTAATAAACTTATTATAAGTTAGTTTTAGTGGTTAGCCTCCCCTTTTTCTTTTAAATCATTCTGTGTGATGGATTGTTTAGTTATTTGTTTTATAAGTTCTTGATGATAATGTCTTCAGGTATAAATTAGATTTAAGACAATAAAAAATGCAATTCGTTTTAAATGAACGCATTAAACGAATTGCATGGATAAATTATTAATAATAAGTTTTTAAAATTAGTTTGCTACAGCAATTGCTTCAATTTCAATTAATAAGTTATCGGTAATTAACTTTCTAACTTCTACAGCTGAACTTGCTGGTGGATTTTTAGTATCTATGTATTGATCTCGTATATCTCTAACAATGGCCATTTGAGAAATATCTGTTAAGAAAAATGTTAATTTTACTACATCATTAAATTGTAATTCCGAAGTTTCTAATGCACTTTTAATATTTTCGAATACTTGTTGCGTTTGTGTAGCTAAATCACCAACACCAACTATTTGACCATCAGTATTTATTGCTACTTGCCCAGATATGTAAATTGTTCGTTTTGCGTTACTAATTTCGACTACATGCGAGTATCCAAAAGTTGGTGGCATCGTTTCTGGATTGATAAATTTCTTTTGCATGGTGTCTCTCTCCTTTTTTAGTAAATTAATTGTAAAATCCATGTATTTATTATGTTCCATAAATAAAACTAAGAATCCTTTAATGATTTCAAATTAAAAACCTTAGTATAGCTATCTTCATACCTATACTAAGGTTTTCTAGAGTTTTATATTTAGTTATCGCTAGTGGAACTTGTCAAATTAATCTCTTCATACTCTCTTTTAAATTGATTATCATTTTTTAACCAACGTTTAAAAGTCGATTCGCTTATTTCTAAATTTGAACAAGTTGTAGCATTGCATTTATTTTTCACATATTCTTTAAGGAAATTTTGTTTTCTTTGTTTAACGGCAGTTTGAGTTTGTTTTAGTTTTCGATCTTGTACTTGGTCTAAACTTAGACTTTCTTTCTGAAACACTTCATATTTTCTATGCAAATAAATATCTTTGTCTTTATAAATCCAATTTGAAAATAGTTGTATTGATTTTCTTTCTGTATGATACCATCTGCTGCTATAAACCCTAAAATATAAGCTGTGTTATTTGACCACGTTTTAAAATAATCTTCTGTTATGTCATACTTTCTCTTCCAACTCCCTATAGTGCGACTTGGAACGTTATTCTCTGTTAACACCATACGAATATACCTAGCAGAAACATTAGCAAGTGTAGCGATTTCTGAGGTGCTCTTCCCTTCTGCATATAGCTGCGTTATTTCAGATTTTGATAGTTTACATTTTGAGTACTTTTTTCTATTTACTTGCATTTATTAATTCTCCTTCCTTTTATTATTTAAAGGCGTATTTACTTCTATAACATACAATGAAACGTATGTTCTTCGTTGCGTATAAGAAGGTATTTACTAAATTAAAACAATTTACATTTACTTTATATTGGTTTTATCTGCTGCTATATGATTTGTATTTTATATATAAGAATAATGAATTTTACAAATTTATGAAATGTACTGCATTAAAGATGAAAGGTAAAATGATTTCGTTTAAACTACAATTAGCTACAATAACAACATACGTATATTGTTAAACGTAAAAAGGAGAACGAATGAAAAAGAAATATATAAATCAAATTCATACTGATGTAAGTTTTAAACCGAAAGATATTATAGGTTTAATGACGGATTACTTTAAAATGAAAACAAAGCTGCGTCCTGTAAAGAATTTACCTACTGTTTTATCGAATAAAAATAATGAATCTTTAGAGAGTCTGACATGGTTTGGGCACTCTGCTTCTCTTTTAAAAATAGAAGGTAAAACATTGTTATTAGACCCGATGTTTGGAGATGCCTCTTCCCCATTTCCTCTGTTTAATAGTAAACGTTATAGTGGTGTTTTTTCTTTAGAACGTGAAGAGCTTCAAGAAATTGATGCGATTATCATTTCACATAATCACTATGACCATTTGAATTACAAGAGTATTATGCAGTTAAAAGATCGTGCAAAACATTTTTATGTTCCAACTGGAGTTGCGCAATATTTAATGAAATGGGGCGTTTCACCTAGTAAAATTAGTGAGCATAATTGGTGGGACGAAATTGCGTTTGATAATATAAAATTAGTTTGTGCACCTGCAAGGCATTTCTCAGGACGAAGTATGACAGATAGAGATTGTTCGTTATGGTGTTCATGGCTTATTCTTGGTCAAGAGACTAAGGTTTTCTTTAGTGGTGATAGCGGCTATGCTCCTCACTTTAAGGAAATTGGTGATAAATACGGTCCATTTGATCTTACATTGATGGAATGCGGGCAATATGATCCGAGATGGCCTGCGATTCATATGTTGCCTGAAGAAACGGTACAAGCTCATATTGATGTAAAAGGAGAATTACTTCTTCCGATTCATTGGGGTGCTTTTACATTAGCATTACATGAATGGAGTGATCCGATTGAACGAGTTACGAATGAAGCACAACGTTTAGGAGTTAAAATCGCAACGCCGCAAATTGGTGAATCGACTACGTTAAAATCTACAGACTATCCGTCATCAGCCTGGTGGAGAGAAATTTAATTATAAATAAAAAAGAGTGAACCCTTTTATAAGGAATTCGCTCTTTTTCTGTATGTAAACTTATTTCACTATGTTTGCTTTCCCGCTATCTAAAACTCTATTTGTTTGTACAGAGGTAATATTAATAACCGTATTCATACTTTTATCAGTTAGTTCAATGAGTTCGTTTTCGTGATTGATTTTCTGTAAATCCCACACCATTCCATTGAACTCGTTATGCTGTCCACTTACTCTTACTATATTTTTCGTTTTACTTGATGGTTGTATTTGTAGTTTTGTAAATTGGTTCCCACTAATTTCATTTGGTGTAGTTACATTACTATCCATATAAATCATATTTACACAATCTTCAAGTGAGAAGTTCATAAAACGGTTGGCATTTATCCAAGCATAACCAGATTGCGGTTTCTTTGCTACTAATTTCAGCCCAGTTTCCATTCCTACAACTTTTATATTTTCAAAGTTAATAAATGAAATTTCATTTTCTTTCCCACCAGCATACAATGAAATTCCGGTACCTTTATTCGTTTCTGTCCAATTAATAATATTTATATCTTTTATTTGTGTTTTGTGCCAAGTGTTATAATACTTATTTTTTCCGTCTAAATATATAACTTCAGAATTAAATGTAGGATCGTCTATCGCTATATAAGCTCCTTCGATAGAAGCGTTTTTTTCTAATTCTAGAACTCTAAAATTACCTTCAACAACAAACTGTGTTCCATAACCGAATAATAATTTTACACCTTTTTTCACTACGATTGGTGACGTAATTTTATATTTCTTATCCTCAAGCAATACTGTTTTAATTGTACTAGCCTCTGCTTTATTAATAGCAGATTGTATTTTGTTTGAATCATTTTTACCTTTAAAGTCTTCTACATACACCTTATCATTTTTAGCTAAACTATCTTTTTTATTGAATTGATAAAAAGCAAAAGTAATTAGAACTACAGCTATGAGTAAAATAATTATTTTCTTCATTACACTCATCCTCATATAAGTTTTCTCCTTGGCTACTCTTCGAATAATCTATGGCTTTTATATTTAGGTTATAATGATTGTGCTGTGTATTATAGATTACAATTCCTGCTTTTTATAATTGAACTATATTATCTATAGAACTGTCCTACTTAGCCAATTCTTCATTCCTATAATCTATTAATTTATGATTAGATAAAACAAAGTTGTGTTCTAATATTAATTCATTGTGGAGTATTTTAGATAAAAATTTAGGTATCATCTCTCCTACGCCGTAATTATAGTCACTTAAAATCCAAGAAATCTCTTTCCAATCTAAAATTCCTTCTGATGCTTTTTTGGGAGTTTGATATGTAAATTCACTAAGTAGCTCTACTAGATAAATATACATACCGCCAGAATATGAAGAATCCTCCCATTTAATAATGCCTTTAAATTGAATTTGATCATGCTTAACTTCTATATTAGTCTCTTCTTTTATTTCACGAATCGCATTTTCTAAAGGTGTTTCTCCCTTTTCTATCTTTCCACCTACCCCGTTCCATAATCCTTTTACAGGGTCATATTCTCTATTTAACATAAGTATCTCTTCATTTCTCTTTATAAAACATAAAGTGTGCTTGTACATAATGTGATTCCTTCCTTTGTTATTAATAAGCTCTTACTGGAGATATAAGATGTACTGCTGCAGATTGTGTCCCTGCTTCAATTAATATCGGTCTCATAGAACCACTGAAACTTAAAGTAACCGTTTCTTCTTTTATTGCCTTTAAGGCATCCATCATAAATCGTCCATCAAAAGATATATTTAATTGTTTTTCACCTTGAATCTTATCTATCTGTTGTGTCTCGGATATTTTTCCAATCTGAGAAGCATTAGAAGAAATTTTAATTGTTGATTCGTTTATGATTTCTAAGTTGACATTGTTATTTGCCCATTCGCTTGCTAATAAGTTTGATCGATCTACACCTTGTAAAATCCTTTTTCTATCTACGTTAATGACTGTTTGAAATTCATTTGGAATTAAACTAGATATATTAGGATATTTTCCTTCAATTAATCTTGAATATAATGTAGTTGTACCGAATGTAAAAATAATGTGACTTTCTGAAAGATAGATGTATACGAATTCTGAATTACTATTCATTAATTTTAGCAGTTCACTAATAGTTGCACTTGGTACGATACAACTTGCTTTCACATCTGTAGATATTTTCGTTTCGCGTATAGCAAGTCTATGTGAATCAGTTGCTACGCAAATTAACTTAGTATAATCTAACTCTAAATGAACACCAGTAAGAACAGGTCTAGATTCATTTTTAGCTACTGCAAAGGCTGTTTGTTTAAACACTTCAATCAATTGTTCCGTTTCTACTTGTACTTTTGCATGATCGTCTATAAGTGGTACATTCGGAAACTCATATGTTGGAAGTCCATTTAAGTTTAATGTAATTTCTTCTGACTGTATCGCAATAATTTGCTCATCCTTACTTTTTATTGTTACATTGCTTGGCATTTTCTTTATAATTTCAATGAAATATTTTGCAGGTACTACAATAGTCCCTACTTTTAATATAGTTGTAATTTGGTCGTCTTCGTTAGAACTAGGGATGAATCTTTCGATGAAAATATTTGAATTACTTGCGATTAAAGTAATTCCAGATTGATCTGCAATTATTTTTATACCGGATAGTATAGGGATTATAGCTTTGGTAGATATAGCTTTACTTACTTCTGAAAGTGCTTGAGTGAAATGTTTATGATTAACGATAAACTCCATTTTTTCCCCGCCTTACATGAAATGATAATTTTATGAAGATTGATGAATGATTGTTCCGTTAAAGAAGTAAGGTACTGTTTCTTTCCTTTGTAATGTATTTAATAAGTGTTCTGGTATACGTAAATGCGGTGCTGCTCTATGTAATTCCATCCAAGTAATCTCTTCAATTTCTTTTGGCCTTGATATATATGTCTCTCCGCCAATTATTTCGCCTAAAAAATTAAAGAAAATTGCATGGTGACCTCTCTCTTCGAAAAAAGCTTCGCTAATAGAACAAATACCGTTTACAGTTATATGTAACCCTGTTTCTTCTTTCACTTCCCGAGTTACTGCCTCTTCTAACGTTTCTCCCAATTTAACTGCGCCACCTGGTAGCGTGTAATAAGAACCGTTCTTTCCTTTGTTTTTTACCATTAAGATCTTTTCGTTTGTATTATCGTATAAAAGTGCATATGTAACATTTACTTTTTTCATCTAAGTCCACCTTTAATAACGAGAATTTTCTGCCTTTGTTACATTCTACCATTTAATCGTTTTAAAATATAAAAAAGTTAATAGAGTAGTTCATTTATCTGCTCTTAGTAAAAGTAATAATCGATAAACCTTCATTACTAAATAAAAAAGAACGTATTTTGAAAGTAAATATTCAACGTACGCTCTTTATGCTTTATTTTGGGATTCTATATATTTTCTAATCTTTTTTCTAAATAATATCGATTGTGCCCTTTAGGGTGGTCTTCACTTACTCCAATCACCTTATATCCATGCTTTTTATAAAAATCAGGAGCTTGAAAGCTAAAAGTATCTAAATTGATTAGCCTACATTCATTTTCAATTGCAAATTCTTCAATAAGTTTTAATAACTTGCTTCCGTAGCCTTCGTGTCTATACTCATCAGAAACCCAAAGGAAATCGACATGTACGTGGTGCCAAAATGTAATTGCAGTTATTCCGCCTACAATTTCTTCCTTTTCATTTCTCACTATAAAACTAATTTTTTCTGAAGGCTTTTTCTCTTCATCCGAAATATGTTTTTGGTTATATTCAATTACTTTTTCTCTTATGTAATCACTATCTTCTTGGACCCATTGTTTTACTATTTTCATTTTAAGTAGCACACTCCTTTTAAAGTATATATTCAATTTAATAATCGTAATATCCTGTCTAACTTAATAGTCGTAGAGCACTGTTTCATTTCACTAAAATAAAGAAAAGCCGTACTACATTTTATCTGTAGTACGGCTTTATACGGCGTTTGATTCTTTTTAATTAAAACTTCCGTTAGTTTTAACATATTAGTACAATAATTCAATTGTATTACTGCGAAAAAGAATGAACATTCCTAAGCCAATTAGAACAATTGGAACGATAATATGACAATTTCTCTCAAGTACTTTAGCTAAAATAGGAGCTCTTAACAATGTGTAGCTAATAAAACACCATATTGCTATCATACAAAAAAAGATAACTAATGTAACAATATTAGTTTTAAGATTTTGACTAGCGAACATGGGTATATAAATTGAAATATTATCAGCTCCATTAGCTAATGTAATCGAGGCTACTTTAAATAATGAGCTAGAAGCGTTATCAATGACTTCATTCCTTTTATAAGAACGAAGTGACAATAGTACTTTTACCCCCATATACATTGGCACGAATCCTAATAACCCAATCCACGATATAGGAATGAAAAAAGAGCTTAAAGAACCAATGATACTTAGGAAAATAATTACACTAAACCCTAAATATTGTCCAACAACAATATAAAGTTCTTTCATCTTAGTTTTTTCCCGGACAGCTCTACCTTCTTTCTTAATTACTCCTGTCTTTACTTGTGAAAATAAAACAAGGAGTATAAAAATGTCATCAATATTTGTTGAAGTGAATGCCATAAAAGAAGAAATTATGGTTGTAACCAATATAAGCCAATTACCTTTATAATAAAATACTGGTATATAAATGAATTTCATGTCTAATAAAAAAATTGGTTAATGTAGGTTTAAAATAACATTTCAGTTCCGTTTATAAAACCATATGAATATTTTACTAATCTGCTACTTAGTTCGTTGAGAAATAAATCATTTTATTACTTTTCAAATCATTTTACTTAGAATTAAGTAATTCTTTTCTTCCTACACGAGTAGTAAAAACGGAAAATCAAATATTTTGCAATATAAAAAGAGCCCTATATAAGGACTCTTTTTATAATTAAGCTATCTTCCGATACAAATGTTGTGTTTCTTTATTCTTTTCTGCTTTTGGTGGACGAATTAAAATCGAAATAATGAAGGAAATAACACTTAAAACACCGATTATAATAAAGGTCGGTTGAAATCCACCAAGTAATGCTCCAATGAACGCTCCTGCAAGTGCACCAAACCCGAAACCTTGATATACAATCCCGTAATTTGTACTATGGTTTTTTAATCCGAAGAAATCTCCAACAATTGCTGGGAAGATTGTGATATTACCACCAAAGCAAAAGGCAACACTTGCTACACAAGCGAAATAAATACCGTAATTTAGTGGAATGAAACTTAAAGTAAAGACTGACAATCCAATAATAATAAACGTTGCAGAGACAATTTTCATTCGGCCAATTTTATCTGATAACGTTCCAAGAACGATTCTACCTACCGTATTAAAAATTGCAATCATTGCAACGGCGTTAGCGGCGGTTGCTGCACTAAGTCCAACGAGCTGTACCCCAATATCTTTCACCATACCGATTAAATATAGACCGCCCATACACGATGTGAATAGCATAAAAAACAAAAGATATACTTGTTTCGTTCGCATCATTTCACGAGGCGTATAATCATTGTGTAATGTCTCAGTTACAGTATTACTCACTATTGCTTCACGTAAGAAGAACGATCCGGTTAATACTAAAAGTAAAACGATGATACCCCAATATAAAAATGCTTGTGATACACCAAGACTATCGATAAGACTTCCGTTTATATATCTAAAGATTAAGCTGCCCATTCCATATGCCGAAACAGATATACCAGAAATAAGTCCTTTTCGATTTGGAAACCATTTAATTAAATTAGATAGTGATGTAATATAAGCAGTTCCATCTGCATAACCAACAACGACACCAGCTAATAAATATAGTAATGGTAAGGAAGAAACTTGTGAACTAAGTATTAAACCGAGCCCCAAAACAATCCCTGCAGTAGCGATGAGTTTACGAAGTCCTAATTTTTGCTGCAACTTTCCTGCAAATAAGGTTGAGAATGATAATGAAAAACTTGTTATGGAGAAAGTTATCGCTACGGAATTGAGGTTCCATCCAAACTTACTAACAAGGGGTTGATTAAATAAACTCCATGTATAAATTGTTCCAAGGCCAATTTGAACAATAATTGTACCTAGAACAATTAGTAACGGATTTATAGAAGTTTGTTTCATACTAACTGTCCCCTTCTTTTATTTTGACATGATTTTTCACAGTTAGTATAACCATCATAAAATGCAAGATACTGTGTGGAAAATGGAAATTAAGTTCATATACACAAAAAGACACTTCATAATGAAGTGTCTTTTTGCAGGTTATATTAGATTTACTTAAAGAAAGCTTTGTTAAGATAAGACATTTTCGAATGCTTATGTATATAGGATACCAAAAGATTTTTGTTATGTGATGGGACTTAAGATGTATTTTTCATTCATCATATAGTCCGATGAACGAAAAATTAGTATTCAATTTCATCAAAATCCTTCGGCTGCGGTACCGTTTGCATATTAGCAGCATCTTTAGGATCGCTATAAATTGCATTTTGTTCTGTATTCACATCTTTAATATTTTGTTTTTTGTTTTTATTCATTTTATCTTTCATTTTCTTTCACTCCTTTTCATTATAGGTGTAATTATGCCCTATTACCGTTACGAAATGTATCAGCGACTAAATTGCTAAATTCACGTAAATAATATAAATAATTATCACCGCCGTAGTTATATCTTTTATTGTACATTTTCGCAACAACTACATTACATTCAGGTATTACTAAAAGAGTCGGTCCTGTAATTCCTAATATTTGATACGATCCTTTCGGCACTCGTTCACCAAGTTCACTTGAAAGCGCAGGTTCATTTTGAACATACCAAAACAACCCGTTTTGTGGTAGTTCATTGTTTGTAAATGTTGGACTCTGCAAACCTGTTGCAATTTCTATCACTTCTTTTGGAATAATTTTCTTACCATTTATCACACCTTGATTTAAATGAAGATTGCCCCAATAAGCAAATTCTCTAGCTGAGACAAACAGATTTTTTTCAGTACCATCATCTACCGTACCAATTTCACTAATTGCGTCTTCATTTGGATTATCAACAACTTTAACTAAGTTTTCATCTTGCTGAATTCTCCAACCTGTTTCTTTGAAGTTAGCTAGATCAAAAACACGCTCCTTTAACAATTCAGGAAAACTTTTGTTATATAGCTGATAAATAAGACGTGTTACCATTCTTACATTAATATCTCTATACGCCCATGCTTGTCCAGGTTCAAATTCACGAAAAATTGTCCCGTCATTCGTTTCTCCTAAACCGTGCGAATGGGTTACTAAATGTCTTATCGTTGTTTTACCAAGTAATACAGGGTCGAAATCATTAAAGTACTTTATCGCCTCGTCATCAATAGAATTTATTTTCCCCTCGTAAAGCGCATATGCTACCATTAATCCTAAATAACTTTTTCTCGCAGAAGCAACATTAAATTGTGAAGATGCTGTTATTTTTTTACTTGTAGATATATTTGAATGATGACCACTATAATGCTCTAGTACAATTTTATTATCTTTTATAATGCACAGTGCTGTTGCAGAACTATGATTTTCTTCTTTTATATTCTCAACCCAAGAAATCAATTTATCGTACGTATACAAATAAATCCCCCTTACCATGAATAAAAAATTACAACATGAAAGAAAAGTATAAAATAGTATTTACACCTTTCTTTCATGTGAAATATTATTGATGTTCTATACTTAAATGATCCACCAGTTCCAGCAATTAAAGCAGCTGAAACATCCAGCGCAACCTACGCATCCGCCACAACGTCCTGCACAACCTCCGCATCTTCCGCCGCCACATCCACCACAGCGTCCACCACAACCTCCACATCCGCCACAACGACGCGCTTCGTCTTGAATGTAATAGTATGGATATTGATTTTGTTGTAGTTGATCCCAATACACAACATTACCAGATTGATAATCATTAAGGTTTAATGATTGTAATTCTTGTTGAAACTGATTCATTACGAAACCCTCCATTTATACAAATAAATTCCGTCCAAATGTTACAGTTTATCTATTTTTGCAAACAAAGTAGAAATCAGACTATAGACTAAATGCGTACATCAACAAAATATGAACTTACACTAGGTGATGTACCTTGTTTTATAGCCTATTTTCTTAATCTCCTTTCAGTGAACGTATTTACTATTAATAGAGGTGCTTAAAAATTACTAATCCAACAGTTGAGTAGTTCATCACTTAATTTTCTTTCTAGTAACTCTTTAACTGAAGGCACTGGCATGATTTTATACGTATGTAAAGCTTCTTGATTATAATCTATCCAGTGAAACGCTAAATGAGATTCTTTAGATTGTGGTATGAAATCAATATGTAACTCTTGCGAATCTACTTCAAAAATGTGATTGATTTCATGATGAATAACTTCTCGGTCTTCCCATTGGTTTTCTATGACTCCTAAAAAGTTTTTTATACTACAGTTTACTCCGAGTTCTTCTCGTAGTTCTCTTATTAATGCATTCTCAGCTGATTCGCCAACTTCAACATGACCACCTGGTAAAAAATAATGATGGCCAATATATTCAGCCATTAACAATTTTTTATCCTTTATCATAACAGCGCGTACAATATGGTGAAATTTATTTTTCAATTGCTATTCCTCCCAGTTATTTAATTTCATCTTTCATTTCACATCTTTACTTCGTATTACTTAAACGAACAAACGATATACTTGCTCACCATCATATTCATGTCCCAATGGTTGAAAACCGTAAAGTTCATACAGTTTCTTTGCAAAGACATTATCTTTATGTACTGTTAATCTAATTTCTTTACACGCCTTACATGTATTTTTTATTAAGTAAATACTTTCTTGTAATGCCGCTTTACCATACCCATTACCTTGCTGCATTTGATCAATAATAAATCCATTTATCCAATACATATCAGTTGTTTCTCTTACAACAGCATGCATAATAAAACCAACCATTAGATTGCCGTCATATATCGCAAATGGTATATACTCTACATTGTCTCCATCTGGTTTTATATACACTTTAGCAAGTGAAACTGCTACAGATGGAACAAATTTTATTTGCTCTTCTTTAACTTGTAACTTTAATGCATCTTCCCAATTCTCTCTCGTAACAACTTTTAACTGGACATTCAATATTGTAAGCTCCTTTATAAAAAGAATGTATTTATATATTCAACGTAGTGAAATATATCCCTTTTTCGACAACAACTTATAACATGATTTTTATAAAATCTTGAATGAATTGTTGTTCATCAATTTCTAACGCTATACGGGAACCTTTAGATATAGAGCTAGGGCGAAAATCAGCGAATGTTTGTCCTTTCGTATCTCCGTATGTATCTACATTCACTGTACGAAGCGCAAATTTTAAAAAACTTGGGTTAACTAATCCACTTATAGCAACCACATCATGTAGCAAAGGCCCTTCGATAGATGGATTAAGTTTTTGGTATGCAGATAAATAGTAATCATACATCGGTTTCATTATCGTATGAAATGGATTTTTTGCATTAGCTTGGATATAGTTAAATACATTTGGAGTTAACACAGCTTTATTTGTTACATTTAAAGGGAATATAAATAAATTCTTTGCTTGCTGAAAAATAATTTTACTTGCTATAGGATCTCCATACACGTTTGCCTCTGCTAATGGCGTAACGTTTCCTACTTCTAAAAAAACACCACCCATGAAATAGATTCCTTTTACATTCAGCATTAAATCATTCCATAAATTAAAAGCAATCGCTAACGAGGTAGATCTTCCTACATCGACAATTGTTAAATCTTTCCCGTACTTTACAAGAATCGCAGCAATACTGCCAAAATTGTATATCGGAATAGATAATACGCTTTCTGGAACATGGATGGGCCCTAATCCTTCTGCTCCGTGAATTTCAGGGTAGTACATAGTAATTTCTTCTGTAAGTGGTTTTGTTGCACCACTAATGACAGGAATGTCTTGTCTATTTGCTAACTGTAAAATATACGCTGCATTATGTGCAGCATGTATATGCTCAACATTTCCGTATCCGGTTACAATACCGACAATTTCAATTTCGGGATGCAATAAACCATACATAATAGCAAATGAGTCATCAATACCTGGGTCTCCGAAAAATAATACTTTTTCCAAGAAATACCCTCCCCTCATAAAAAATTGAGTCATTAATAACTATGTATATGAAAAAAGTAAGTATATCTATGCAAATTTTAGAACGGATAATGTTTTACAAAATATTAAAAAGGAACTAGCGTATGCTAATTCCTTTCTTAAGTAACCATTCTCAAATTTAATTAATTATCGTATCCTTCATAAATTGCAGCATTTATTTGATTTTGTGTCTTTTTATCTTCAGGTACAGGTTTCCACCAATTTCCTGTAATAAATAACATAGTTAATAAATTATAACTATCACTAAAATAGCTTTCTCTCTTATTCTTCATCCAATCCCAACCGCTATTTACCCACTTTTGATTATTGCTATCCGTTATACTTGCAGCAATAAACGGTGAAACAAATACAGCAGTTGGATAACTACCAATATTGGATCCGTTTAATTGATAACCATCCACAATTTTAGAAGGATTTCCATTCGTTTTATTTTGAATCCATGAAGAGACTTTATCAGAAATGAGTTTACTTCTTTTCTCGCTGTACATCGCATAGTCCATTACAATTCTCAATGGTACCCGACTAGCATTGTAATAATATGCATTTGTATATTCTGACTCATCTAAGAAGTCTTTAGGTGCGGGTTGTGGTGGGTTTTTCACAACGAAATCTGAAATAAGTCCTGTATTTTGAGAGTACTTATTACTAAATTGCGTATAAACATCGTACAAATTATTAATAACAGTAAGCCAAGTTTTATCACCTGTAAATTCATAAAATGCTCTAAGGTGTGACATCATCCAATCAGATGGTCTCGTATCAAATGAATTTTTAGAATCCCAATCTCCCAAATTTAGTCGGTTATTATTTGTAACATTACTAGCTTTAATACCTTTTGTAATCATGTCTTGTGCTTCTTTCAAATAATTAACCGTTCCATGTGATCCCCACTGCTTATGAGCAAGAAGAAGAGAATACGCAATATCTAAATCCCCATCAGTAGCAGAATCAAAATGACCTTGTGCTTTTTTACTATCTGCGACAACCCATCCCATTAAATTAGGATTTTGAGAGCTTTTAAAAGTTCTTGCTGTTTTTAATAAACCGTCATAGATTTTTTGAGCATTCGAATCATAACCAGCCATTAATACTGTAATTATCATCCCATACCCTTGACCTTCTGAAGTTCCAAGTGGCTTAAACCCATCAGCATCACCCGTAATCTCTCCTTTTACGTAATAACCACCAGGTAAAGAAGATAAATCATTTTTCAAATATTTCTTTTTCCAATTATCGTAGTAACTTCTTACAGAAGCATTTAAACTTTCCTGTGTAACATGATTTGGTTTTATAACACCTGCATAATTAACTTGCTGGGGAAATGGTTTCATTTCTTTTACAGCAGCTACTTGTTGATTAACTATGGGAATAGAAGTTTGTACTGAATTGTCCATTACATTTGCTGCGAAACTAGAATTAGAAAAACTAGCTAGTCCAATTCCTATAATAGAAATACATGTGAAAATTTTTCTTTTTCCATTCATTATGTTGTCATCTCCTTTTAAAATGCTTACTATATAAAATATAACATACAATATTTAACTGAAATGCAAAATATTATATTTATCAACATAAGAAGGAAATTACATAAAAAAGTATCATAAAATTATTATTGAATTACATTATACGGATTGATTATTTGCTAAATTCCTATGTTTTTCTTTTCTTAATACTGGTATATGAGCAATCACAATTCCAAGTATAGTAATCCCTCCGCTAATTATCGAAACAAAAGTTGGCACTTCTCCTAACCATATCCAAGCAACAAAACATGCAGTTACTGGAGTTAAATATAGAGAACTTGTTGCCTCAGCAGCACCAGAATGAGATATGATATATGCCAATGCGATATATGGGAGTACTGTTGGAAATAAACCTAAAAATATAACACTCATATTCACTTCAAGAGGAGCTGCTAGTATTTCTTGATAAACTCCGGGTAAGAAAATAAGCATACATACAGTACTAGACAAAATTGTATATATGGTAAGTGGCAAGAAACCATACTTTTTTAAGTAAGAAATTTGGAAAACGAAAAATAAGCTTTCTGAAATCGCTACTAATAATATAAATAATCCTCCACTATTCAATTGAATAGCATCTCCTTGACTAAATGATATGAAAGCAATTCCTATAAAACTAATTACACCACCGATCCAACCATTTATTTTCATTTTTTCATTCAAAAAAACAGATGCAAAAATAGCCGTTACTATAGGTGTGACTGAAACAATTTAACTTGCAGATCCAGCATTTACTGTTTTTTCGCCGTAGTTTAATGCAATGTGATAAAAAGTGAATCCTAAAGCACCGAACATAAAAATTGCTGGGATATCCTTTAAATCCGGTAGCCGTAACTTGTAAATAAAAGAAAACAACAGAAGTATAAATGAAGCGATTAATAAACGTAGTAAAGTAAGATGCTCAGGTGTATAAGATTCAAGCCCCATACGAATTGCCGGAAAGGCAGTCCCCCATATAAAAATCGTAAAAGCATGAGCACAAATAATCCGAAAATCCCATTTTTTATAATTCATGTTTTTCTCCCCCTTCAAACCAACCACTTTATAATTACCAATTATTTCTTTTCATCATATTTAATAGTTGATACAATGTCTTCAACCAGTTACTTATCGTAAAAACCAACCACTTGGCATTTATAAAGTGAACGAGGAAGTTTTTTTATGACAACGAATAAAAAACTGCCTAAATATCGGCAGATAGTAGACTATATGAAAGAAAAAATTGAAAACGGAGAATGGCCTATTGGAAGTAAGATTCCTAGTCAACGGCAGTTAGCCAAATTATTTCATGTAAATTGAAGTACTGTAATAACTGCGCTAGATGAACTTATGGCAGATGGATTGATTCAAGGGAAAATTGGAGCAGGAACAATTGTAACAAATAATACATGGTCATTATTAGCGACGAATCCCCTGCCTGATTGGAGTGAATATGTAAAGGCCGGTATTCATAAACCTAGCAAGTTAATAGTACGAGAAATCAATGAAGCAGAAGCAAATAAAAAACTTATCCATCTTAGTAAAGGTGAACTTGCGCCTCAACTTTTCCCGCTAGAAACTATGCCGACGATTATGAAAAGCGTATGTGAGGAATTAGAGTATTTTGGATACGAAGAACAAAAAGGTTTTTTACCGTTACGTGAAGCAATTAGTAAATACGTAAAATCATTCGGAATACATACATCAGCCAGTTCTATATTAATCGTCTCTGGTGCATTACAAGCACTCCAATTAATATCAATTGGTCTTTTGCATAGAGAATCAACCGTTTTACTTGAACAGCCTTCTTACTTATATTCACTTCATGTATTTCAATCAGCAAATATAAATCTATCTGGTATATCTATGGATCATCACGGTATTTTACCTAACGAATTTTTAAAACGAATTAAATATAGTCAAAAGAAAAATATTTTATATTCTATCCCTTGTTTTCAAAATCCAACAGGGATATTAATGTCTCAAGAACGAAGAAAAGAAATATTAAAAATATGTGAAAAAGAACAGTTACCTATTATTGAAGATGATATTTACCGCGAGTTATGGATTGATGAACCACCTCCAGCTCCTTTAAAGTCGATAGATAAACATGGACATATATTGTATGTTGGTAGTCTCTCTAAAACACTTACTCCTGGACTTAGAATTGGATGGATTATTGGACCAGAACCTGTAATTGATAGATTGTCAGATATAAAAATGCAAACAGACTATGGATCCAGCTCATTATCCCAAAGAGTTGCTGCTGAATGGATAAATAAAGGTTTTTATGAAGAACATGTTGCAAACGTAAGAATTAAACTAAAAGAACGAAGACAAATCATGATACGAGCTTTAAATAAGTACTGCGCAGATATTGCATCGTGGGATATTCCTAGTGGCGGATTATTTATATGGCTAAAGGTTGTACCTAGCATTCCGATGAAGAAATTATTTTCAGAGGCACTATCAAATGGAATTCTTTTAAACCCAGGACGTATTTATGAAGAAGAATCAGATCGGTACATTCGCTTATCATATGGATATGCTTCACCAGAGCAAATGACTAACGGGATTAAATTGTTGAGTGAATTAATCCGTAAGCTAATGTCATAACAAAAACTCCTCTTTACTATAGAGGAGTTTTTATGTATCTTATTTACCACAATCTCATTTCCTGTCCCAATAAAATAAGTTCGTCATAAGGGTCTCCGTCAATATTTAATACTTGAGCAAAAGCAGGTTCTGTTTTTAAACCGCTCTCTTTTAAGTGAAGTATTTCTGCCCTTATATGGGGATGCTGCATTAATAACATGTGCTCTACTATCATATGTCTATATGCATTTTGGTTACGTACTGGCTTAGGCTGAGCAAATAATTCAAATTCAAAACCTTCAAACTCAAAATTTACCTTTATCGATTCTGTAGTTTTAATTTTTTTCTTTTTTATTTTGAATCCTTTATAAGAACCGTATAAAGATCTCATTTCCTGTTCAAAAACATCAAAGTTATGTACTTCCATTACTATATCTAAGTCAGATTGAAGAGTATCAATTCTAATAGGAATTGTCCCGCAAAGAACCGGACTATACAAAGTTAAATCCTCCATAATGTTAAGTTTATTCAAAACATCATACACTTTTTGTTGCTTTTCATTCCCTGATTGTAAATATGTAATAGATGTAAACATGGAAGTCTCTCCTTCATTTCACGTAGTACGTGTCTCACTATATCCAAGAAAAATTTGTCCGTTTAAATTTGTTCTAGGAGTACCTTTATTTCAATATATTAAGGTCGATAAAAAATATGTTTCAACTTTTCTCCTATACTGCAATACTATAAAAATAAAAAAGGAGGAATTATTATGAGCATTTTCAACATTCTTTTAACCATCCATATATTATTTGGAACAATATGCTTAATCACTGGTATTGTAGCGATGGTTGCCCAAAAGAAGAAAGGAAAACATACGGAATGGGGTGAAATATATCATGCATCCTACGTTGTCATCACCCTTACTGCAATTATATTATCCATTATAAACTGGGATCAAATCGCATATTTATTTTATGTAGCAATTTTCTCTTATTCATTTGCGATTTATGGCTACCTGGCACGAAAAAAACGTTGGAGAAATTGGCTACATCACCATATTAGAGGTATGTTAGGTTCTTATATAGGTGCGGTAACTGCACTTTTAGTAAACGTCGGTATTCATATTCCCTTAATAAATTTACTGCCACCTATATGGTTTTGGTTTTTACCTACATTAATCGGTATTCCTCTCGTAGCCAGTGTATCAAAAAAATATAAAAAGCGTAGTTAAAATTCATTACAATTCCGTTACTTTCTGATGGTAATTACAAAAAATCATACCCAATGTAATATTTTATTAACAAATTCATATTGCTTTAAGTTCGTCACTTAGAGCTAAATAAAAAGAATCCAATAAAAATATTGGATTCTTTTTCGGATTTCATTTCAATATCGGCGCTATGTATTCAATGATGTTACCATTTGAACCATAAACTATCTTTGTATACTTGTGGGTACTTGTTTTATTGGTTCAGTGATAATTACACTATTATAGTTTAACTAACGAATGTAAACGATCCGGGTAATTCGTAAACATCCCGTCAACTCCCCATAAAAGTAACTTTTTCATATCTGTTTCATTATCTACAGTAAATGGATGAACTTCTAATCCGTTTTTCTTTATACTCTTTACATAAGCTGAATCAATATATTTATAGTTCATCCCAAGACCGATACAGTATGTTTTATACTTTTTTATCTCTAATTCAGTTAAATGAGCTGCCTTTTTGTAAGATAGTAATTGTACTAGCGGTATATTAACATCTAAACTATGAATCTTTTGCAGACTTTCTTCGCTAAACTTGGATGCTTTTCATTAAAAAAAGAACCTGCATTAAGTTGCTTTATTTCTTCTAATGTATGTTCCTTAACTAGCCCCGTACCGTTTGTAGTGCGGTTTACTGTTTCATCATGCATAGCTACTAAATGTCCGTCTTTTGTCATTTGGAGATCAATTTCTATATAATCTCCTCTCAATTGTTGCCCTAATTTATACGCTGCTATTGTATGTTCCGGCGCATACGCAGAAGCGCCTCTATGTGCAATGTTTTTTATATGATTTAATTGATTAATAGCTTTCGTGTACTTAAGTTCATTTGCTTTATGAAAAACAAAAGTACCTATTACCATAAAGGTGCAAATGATTGTAACGATATATATCTTCTTCATAATGATGTTTTAACTCCTACATGAAAGCAATTTGACTTGGATGATTTATTCCATTAAATGTCGATTTTCAAAAACAGTCATTTGTCCTACAGATTGAAAACCAGTCTTTTTATAAATATTAATGCCATCAGGTGAAGCTTGTAATACGCATTGAGCAACTTTCAATTCCTTTGCTTCTTGCAGCAAGTAATTAAACATAGCAGAGCCGAACCCTTTCCCTCTCAATTCTACTTTAGTTGCTATATCATAAATACCAATACTATCTTTTGTACATACTAATGAACCAACCGATACGACTTCTTCTTTATAAAATCCTAAGTACAGTTTCATTTGTTCACTATTCCATAAATCGAAAGAAGCAGTTTGATTGTAGAACGCTTGAACATGTGTACCTTCCTCTGATGTACCAAATAGATTAGCTAATGTTTCCCCAAACTTTTTAATTTGTCCTGACGAAGATGATTTTTGTATCGTAAAACCTTCTGGCATGTTTATTGTTGGATGAATTGTTTTTAAGTCTGCTACCATCGCGATATTTTGTTCTGCTTCTTTTAAGCCAAGTTTTATTAATACGCTTTTTATAGTCTGCTCATGCCTATCATCCCAAAACCAAACACTCATTGGAAGTTTCTTTTGATTATAGTTGTTTACCACTTTATATAGTTTCTCAATACCTTCCGTTAAATTATTGTTTAGTATAGTAATGATATTAAATGTATCTGCCGGTAAACCACATTCGACAGCAATGTAGTCCTTCGTTTCTTTTACATTCATTCCATGTAACTGCCGCGCAATATATGAGGTTTTATATGTGAAGTTATCTATTAGTAACTGTTTATAATTCATTCTTTTTTCTCCTTTCATAAAAATTCGTTTTCGAATTCTTCAGTATTAAATATAACACATAAGAAATGTATCTATTTCTATAAAAATATCTCTATACATTACTCTTTTTTCCTCTAAAAGAATTAAAAATGATATAACGTTGTCGGAATGAAAAAAGTGGTATATAATAAACAGTAACATTACTAGTAATTATTTTAGGTATTCCTAGAATAAAGGAGCGATACATATGAAAATTACTATTTATTTCGGAAGTCATGAAGATCAAGATGTTCGTACTATGGACTGTCATTTAGATGTAGAAGATACAGAAGAGATCGTTTCTGTATCATAATATAAATAGTTGGGATGAACCCTCTTCCCTACAGCGTTTAAGGCACCTTTTACAGGTGTCTTTTTTGTTATTTTTTCATCAAAAACCCTTTACTTTAGAGTGTTTTAATAGTAAAATATAAATATACGAACAAACGTTCTTTTTTATTTTAATTGTACATGAAGGGATGATTTTTACAATGGCTCAAGCAAAGCGCAGAGGAAGAAAAAAGCAAACACCTATTATTTCAAATACAGGCTTTATTGGCTCTGTCTTTATTGATACATTGGAGTTACAAAAGAAATCCTATTATTTCGCTCGTAAAAAACTTCAAATTGTTCATCACGTACTTGATGGCCTCTCTGGAGCAACAAGTTCTCTATTTAAAGAACATAACATTTCAGCATACATGTCATGTGTGTATTTACATAAACAAAAGAAAATCGGCTTTGTTCTTTCAACGAAACCATTTGAACAAAGTGACGGTGTTTCTTACTTTATAAATTATTTAATCGAAAAGAATTTTTACGGTAACGAAGAAGTAGAATATCAAGAAGTATTTAATACAGGTTTTATCGGTGTAGTATTCGCTGATTTATGTAGCATAGATCGCTTTAATTTCGAGTTTGAAATGGGTATGTTAACGAAATTAATGAAAGATATGATTATTCCGGTTAAAGAACTCTTTTTACGCCACAATGTACCGGCCTACATCTCCACTTCTCATTTAGAGGAACAAAACAAATTAGGTTTCGTTCTATCTGTAAAACCATATGATGAACGTGCAGAAGCGGATTTATATTTTGAGGCGTATTTACAAGAACGCGGTTTATTTATCGGTGATGAAGAAGATGATATTGATAAGATTGTTATTAGAAAAACAGCTGAACTACGATAGATAAGCGCAGGATGATTATCCTGCGCTTTTTATAATTTGAGTTTTACTTTAAATCAATATTGTGTACTGTCTTATTTTTTGTAGGGAATCATTATATTAGCTTGGAATATCCCGGAAATCTTGATCACTATGCAAAAGAATCCCTTGTAGATATAGTTAGAATTTTGTATCTCATAGAAATCTATATCCTAATTACTACTATTTATCGTTTAGTTCTTTTATTGTCTGTATTGTTTTCTTTATCTTCTTTAAAGCATCATCCATATGTTTAGAAGACTGTGTGACTGTTTCGGGGTTACCTTTATCTAAACCTTCTACCATTTCTGTTAAAGAGTCTTCGTACATTAACATTGCATCAGACAACTCTTTTTGTAAATCATCATATTTCTTAGGTGGTTTTATCTCTTTCATTTTCTGTGTTACAACCTTAAAATTACCTATTTCTGTTTTAAACTCATTTTCTGTAGTAGCAAATGAAGGGTCTTTTGCTATTACATCTGATATAACTTGATACTGGTTTACCCACTCTTTTGCTACATCATTAACCTTTTCTTTGTAATCATGTGCGTTTTTTAATCTACCATCATCTTGCTTTTCTTCTGCTACTTTTATACTATCAGTTTTCTTTGTTTCGGAGACATCCTTACTGCAACCTACTCCTAATGCTAATGTAATTGGTAAAACTACTGTTAATATTTTACGTTTCATTAATATTTACCCCTTTGTTTAAACTATATCTACGTTTCTTCCAACTCTTTCTTTAGTCTTCCTAATTTATTCACTCTATGAATATTGTTTATTGCACCTTAAGACGTTATATAAATTAGAGTTGCATCTTTTCTTATTTATAACTTATTTAAAGGTGTTGTATTTGACTAGCATAAAGTAAATAATAGTTCCTTTCCTGTTCTCTAATGGAAAATTTAGGTTTTTAATAATATGAACATATAATAACATGTATTATAGTTGTAGATAATCCCCCCCACCGTATGCTTTTTCAATACTCTCCCTAATGTATTTTTCAACGTTTAAGATCCTTTTTGTCTAAGTATTCAGTGAAGAGACATGCTACAACTAACAATATTTCTACAATCTCGATTTAAAAGTATGAGGATTATTTATTGGTATTGAAGAAGATAATATTGATAAGTGTATAAGTGGAATAACAACGGAATTACGATAGAAAAGCGCAAGATGATGATCCAGCGCTTTTTCGATATTATTTAATTACGTTCAACACTATACTCTTTTGAATGAATTTCTAAATTCAACTTATTTGAATAAACTTTATTCAAAATAAGAAATACGATGCCCCCTCCAATTGGAATCGTGTAGGCTGGAATATGATTTAATAATAGACCTGATAATACCAGCGCTATCGGCTGCATCATTTTACCTATACTTAATCCAATACTAAGCACTCTACCCCTATATTCATCTGGAATCTCTTTTTGCATAAAATAAATTAAAGGGATATCGATTAATGCTATCGTTAGCCCTACAAAGAACATAATAGCGCAATACATAGTAACAAATACAATATTACTTACTTCAATACTTTTGAATAAAACAGGGATACCTGAAACTATCATAAAAATCGCCAACATAAAACTTATTTTTTTCAATAGATAGGAATAAGAAAAACGATCAGTTATCTTTTTTACTAATATTGCACCCACTATCATACCTATTGGAAAAGTCCCTTGAATTATACCAAATTGTTTAGGACTCAGATTGAGAACTGTATTAATAATGTATGGTAATGGAACAGTTACAGCAAAACCTAAGAAAAAATTAAGGGAAATTAATATATTAAACGTATTCTTTAAGCTTTTCCTCTCAATTAAGTAAGAGTATCCCTCTTTTATATCTTTAATAAAATTAATTTCTCCCATAGAACATTCCTCGTTTATGTTTTGCTCGAACAATTTAAAGTTAATAAATAATATGGATATACCCGAAAGAATAAATGAAATACCGTTTATAATGATAAATGTTTTAATATCAAAGACTGCAAAAACAATCCCCCCTAGCATAGGGCCTAGTATTAAAGATACAGAATCGATAATTTTACTTATTGAATTAATACTCATAAGCCTCTTTTTAGAGACGATATTTGGTTTTGCAGCCTCTAATCCTATTCCAAAAAAGGTTGTAAAGACCGTCATTAGAAAGGTAGTAGTATAAATGATGAATAAGTTTAATCCATAATAGCTGCTTAATATATAAACAGTTACTAATAAGCACCCACTTAGTAAATCCATACAAACAACTAGTTTCTTTTTATCAACCTTATCAGCGATTACACCAGCAAATGGATTCATAACAATCATTGGAATCGTTCCTAATATGAGCGTAATTGCGAAATTTAACGCAGATCCAGTTATGTGTAAAACATATAATCCTAGTGCGAAACTATACATAGAGCTACCGAATATTGATACTGTTTTTGCAATTGAATATAAACAAATATTTCTTAGTTCTTGGTTTCTTTTTTTATTTTCTATATGTAATCGTAAACTTCCCATCACTTTTCCCCCTGCCTAATTTTGTGTTACGTACATTGTAAGTTCTTGGGTCAACCCAATAGCAATATGTACTATTTGAAAAGTTTTCAGGGAAAATAAATAAAAGATGGGGTTAACCCCATCTTTTTCCGAAAAATGAATATGTATAAATTTCTTCTCCTTGAACAAAGAAATCCTCGTACTTTCCTCCTCGTTTCAAATAATTTGAAGTACTTTCATCGATGGATTGAAAGTGTAGATTTTGGATTTCTTTCGTTACTTTTGAAAGTGTAAAATTTTCTCGAAAGTTATTTGTAATTTGGCTATTTGAGCTGAAATTTTTAAATAAAATAAATAAACTTACTAAATAACAATCCGTTTTAAAGAGTGGATTTAATTCGCGAAGTAAAAAATCCTCATGCTCAAAACTATAATTGCTCGTACCAGAATGATCAATTACAATATCAACTGACTGATTCTGAATAGGGATATTCAAAAAATCAGCACAGATAAAGAGGATGTTTCTTTTCGGATTTCTTCTCGCTAATACATCTTTTAAAAATAAAAGTTTATTTAAATCTCGATCCACTGCAATGTATAGGCAATCTTCGGGAAGTTCTTCATAAATGTTTCTCAAAAAGAATCCAAGTCCCGATCCTAAATCCAGTATTAATTTGTTATTTAAATTTAAATGTATTAGTTTCTTTTTCGCCCATTCCCCTTCCCTATGCATATTTTCCAAATACGCATTATCAGTTTCATGAATATAATCCGAAATAGTATCTTCAAGTGACGTTCGCTCATTTGCTTTAAATGATTTACCAGCATTTATAATTCCTGAAGTAATAATGTATTCTTCACCACAATTACAAAGTAACCTCCCCTCAGTAATTTGATTGTTATTAATAATTCCATCTTGAAGAATTAGTTTTTTACTACACTTAGAACATGTAAGCAAATGAAGTACGTTTAAATCTATCCCTATAATTGAATTCGAAGTTTCATTTGTTAATAATAAATCATGTAACACTTCCTTTAATTTATCCCGTCTCTTCTCCAAAAGTTCTATTTCCTGTTCCATCTGGTCATATTTCAATTTAAATAAAGATTGGTAAAAAGTATCTTTTTTGTAATTCATAGATTTCGCTAAATTTTTATAAAAAAATAGTTCTTTAATTTCATTCAAGCTAAAACCTAGCTCTTTGTAATGTAATATAAGCTCTAAATCTGTTTGACAATACTCGTCAAAAAAATTGTGACCGCCCTTTTTTTCAGGAATAATGAGGCCAAGATCCATATAATGTCTAATTGTATCAATACTTATGTTATTTACTTCTCCAAACTTACCAATTTTCATAACATCCCTACCATTTGTATATATTTTTATATAGATTTCTATTTTTATCTTTAAAAATCCTTTTATCTCTCTATACAACAAAATTTAAGGTATGTATAGGATATTTCAATGCCACATATTTTGTAAGTATATAATTTTTTATTTAATAAAATATACATGTAAACGGATATCATCACTTCTCCTTTATTTAACCCGTGGAGCAGGACTACTATTCTGATGACACTATTATTTCTATTTCTGTATGTGATGAATTACACCAACTTGCTCGAGAAAGTTAAAGATTCTCATTTCCAAATACCTTACAAAGTTATTGCTAAAAATGTTGGTTTTGTAGAACGAATCGGTAGAAACTAAGCAGAAGATTTAATTGATTTATATGTTTGGGTGAGTTAAAAAATTGCTAACACCTTTTTCAAATGCATGAAATATATAGGGATTTATAACTTAATATAGAACATAAACAGGAGAAGTTCATCTTGTAAATAAGGGGATATACTTATGGAATTAGAATCAAATGTTAAAGGAATTGTTTTATTAGAAAAGTTAATTGGCACTGGTAACAACAGTAAGGGGTGGATTAGAAAATGAAAATTGCAATAGTCTGTTTTGATAACTTTACTGATATAGATGTTTTTCTACCATGGGATTTATTAAATCGTGTACGTTTAGTTGGCGGTATTTCTGATTGGGACGTTCAACTATTAGGAACGGGAAAAACTCATATATCCATGTCTGGCTTACGTATTCCCATGACAGGAAGCATATCTGATATTCCGTCTGCTGACGCTGTAATATTTGCAAGTGGTAAGGGTGTACAAAATTTATATACAAATCAAGAGTATCTTAATAGTATTCATGTAAATCCTCAAAGACAATTAATAGGATCTATGTGTTCTGGTTCATTACTACTAGGAGCTAAAAAATTGCTAACAGGTAAAAAAGCCACTACATATCCATCCGCAGTAGAACAGCTTAAAGAATTTGATGTGGACGTTATTGAACAAAGTTTCGTGAACGAAGGAAATATTTCGACTGCTGCAGGCTGTTTTGCAGCTCAAGATCTCTCAGCTTGGATTATAAGGAACCTAATCAATGAAGAAATGGTCAATACTGTGCTAGAAACTGTTCAGCCAGTAGGCAAAGGTTTATATTTTTAATTTCAAATCAAATTGGGGGATTGGTTGCTCCCAAAAATGATAAAATGATCTTTTTTGCTTGATAGCGATGTAATATGCCTCCAATTTCAATTTAATTAAATAAAAAACCCGCGAATCATTCACGGGTTTTCATCTTAATAACTAATTGCTATTGTACCTTCACCTGCATGAACCGCAAATGAAATTGGTAATGGATATAATTTAAAGTCCATTTCAGGGAATGCTTGTCTAATATCTGAAATCCATTCTTCAGCTCCATCTTTATCGTTAGCATGGAACATATGAAGTACTTTTGGTAATTCTTTTTCAAGCTCATTTTTAATGTATTCTCGACATTTTTGGATTTTGCGAACTTTCTTTTCAAGTAAAAGTTCTCCACCTTTTACTTCTAATATTAAGTTAACACTTAATAAACTTCCAAGTAAAAATTGAACTCCCTTTACACGTCCACTTGCGTAAAGGCCTTTTAAACTTTTCGGGAATACGTGGAAAGGTCTTCTTTTTTCATTTACTAATGTTTTGTGTATATCTTGTAACGTCATACCATCATTGTATAACGATTTCGCTTTTCTAATTAGTTCATCCATTGGATAACTTGTTGTTTCACTATCCAATACCGTTAATGGGAAACCTGCCATGTCTGCAGCTAACTTCATGTTTTGATAAGTTCCACTTACTTTTCCGCTAATAGCAACTGCAAATCCCTCTTCATATTCTTCTTTGCATTTCGAAAATAAATCTACCATTTCCCCTATGTTAGGCTGTGATGTAGTGACAGTTTTACCTTCGTTCAAAGCATTATAAACGCGCTCACGCACACCTTCTTCACAATCTTTGTACGACACACCATCAATAATAACTTCAATTGGGATAACAAAGTTATCTCCTTCTGTTTTAAAACTCGCAGTTGTACTATCAGTAATCCAAGCAACACGCTTCATGTTGTTCCTCCCTTAATTCAATTCCTCTTTTCTGACTTTTCTATATATTTACGTTACGAAAAGAGAATATCCCTGTAATAGTAACAGGACTTTATTGTTTTGGCTATAGTAGATGGATATTAAATGTGAATATTTTTTGTCATTTTCACCAAAAAAAGAAGAAAATCGAAGTATTTGCCCGATTTTCTTCTTATCATACATTATTTAAAAGTTTCATTATCTAAAATTACAACATAATCGTTCGTCAATTGGCCAGCTTCTTTCGTATAACTAACAAGTCTTTGTATGTTATCACAGCAAAGTTTTGCTCCCCATACAAGTAACGGTACACCGATAAAGTCAATGTGGAACCTTCTAGAAAACAGACCACCGAAAGTCATTGGTATAGGTACTGTTGGTGATGTATTAGAAAAAATAATCTTTTCATGACTTTGATAATGTTTTTGCAGAATCTCTCCTAAATGCTTCATCGCAGGTACAACAACTTTTGATGCGCCGCATCCAATTGTATAAACCGGATTACCATTCTCGTCTATTCCATGAAAAATAATTTTCCCCATATCCTCTGTTTTCAATTTATTAAAGTAATCTACATTCAAAATTTCTTCTTTCGTTAACTTACGATCCGTTGGTAATTTATTTAAATGATAAGCTGCAGCAAGTGAAGTTGAATGTGTTCCGCCGAAATCTGTGTAAATAAATATCATATTATCATTCCTTGTTGTAAAAGTTCAATGTTATTTAGTATTACCGTTCACAGCATTGATAAACAAAGGATGAATGTATTTACAATTTTTTTGTTAATTCATTATATATTTTTCGATTATACTATCATCTATTTATTACGGTACACAATGTAATAGTCGTAAGCATTATTAATAAAAATAAACAGACGTACGTTTGACTCGTACATCTGTTAGCATCTTTATTCAAAACAAACATATCTATTAACCTGTATGAACTGTTAGTTAAAATACTTTTCGAAACAAAAACAATCATGAACTCGTTTAAATTGTTTTCTTATGTCTTCTTTATTTTCACCTGTATAATGAGCAAATGTTTGAACTGGATATAGCTGATCTATATTACTTTTCATGACACCTTTTATCTCGTCTTTATGATCCGAGTATACGTGTAAATATGAATCTACGTTTACAAATCCGTTCTTTTCATACTAATTGGATTGAATATGTTTTTTCTATATATTCCGTAAATTCAAGTCCTGTCTGTCTGTTCTTCGATTATTAATCCCAGTATGATAAAACCTGCATTGTTGTAGTGAAACTTACTTCCAGGTGCAAATTTGATCTTTTGTTTTCATTACAAAAACCACCCTTGTTTATCAATATTGTTCACCTTTCTTATATTTTCATATATAGGAGGGTGAACCCTCCTATTGAATACCATAAATCAAAACCAAGAGAACTATTTCGAATTGATTGACTCAGAGGAATACATCTTAGACTGTGATGGCAATAAAGTAAACACACACAATATGATAGTTATAAGTAACATTACTAATGAGCCTACAATAACCACAAGTTGTATAGAAATAAATTGAGTGGCAACTCCGAACAATATCGTAATTAAAATGGTGATGCCCGCAATCACAAGTCCATATATACTCCCAATCCGTCCCATGATATGGACAGGTATATTATTTTGATAAAAAGTATAAAATCCCGTATTTGCATATGCCATAGAGAAAGATAAAATAAAGAATCCGATAGTCGCTATTAAAAATTCATTTGAAAAAGCATAAATTAAATAACCGATTGCAATGAATAATGATCCTATTCCAATTAAAAATGATGGTGTTAATTTTTTTGATAAAATTGTATTTGTTATGGCTCCTAAAATAAACCCAGCTCCAGCGATACTAACTAAAAAGCCATATTCACTATCTGTTAACAATAAAACTTCTTTCGCAAATGATAATTCAAGTGAATCATTTGCGGCAACTAAAACCATCATTCCTTGAAATAAGAAGTAGATAAAAACGATATATAAAGATTTTTTACTAAAATTTAAAACGATGTTCCAATCTTTTTTTAGTACAGCTAGAGATAGCTTGTCATTTGACGTATGAATATCGGATTTTTTATCAAGATTAGGTAACAGCAATGTAATTACTCCTGATATGAGAAATGCTATAGCATTTATATATATAGCAAACTCCGGTGTACTTGCTATTAACAATACTCCCGCTATCGCTGGACCAATTAAAAATGCACCAGACCCTATTAAACTACGTAATGAGTTAAAACGTTGTCTTTGCTCCACGGGAATTAATTTTGTCATATACGTCATAGCAGTTGGCTCATAAATCGCACTGGCCATACTTATAAAGAATACGAATACATAAACAAACCAAAGTGATGGAAGTAGAGGTAAAATAGCGATAAATACCGCACGATATATATCGAGATGAATCATTAACTTCCGTTTATTTAAACGATCAATCATACTTCCTGACCAAGCGTTTGTAAATAAAGCGGCTAATGGTTTAATTACATATAAAGTAGCAACAGCTAAGGCTGATCCCCCCATATTATAGACAAGTACATTTAGTGCTATTAAGTAAATCCATGCCCCTAAATTCGCAATACCAACTCCAGACAGTAGTAATAAAGGATATTTCCAATCTTTAAGTGTGTTTTTCATTTTAGGCCCCCGCTTTCCAAATTGTTTTAAAACAATAAAAAAATCCCACCCCCAAGACTTTTAGTCTTAGGGACGAGATTTATCATCGCGGTGCCACCCTAGTTTGTTAATATGTCGCCATATTAACCTTATCAGGTACTGCATTCTATTACATGCTTATACCATAGCCCTATAACGGGAGCTCCCGTCACACTATCCCCTAATAAAAGGTTCCGATGTGCTGCTCAGAGGCTTGGTTCAATAAAGAATTTTTGCTCCTTTTCAGCTAAATAGAGCTCTCTGTGAAAAATTCATTTTATTTACTCTTCTCTTCACTACATTTAATTTTTTCCATAATATCACAAGTTACGTTAACTGTAAATATAAAATAATCAGATATTTACGAAGTGTCACTGTTGATTCTCTCATTTATTATTTTTTAAAAAAATTACGGTGCGTGAAATTACTTAAATCTATAAAAAAAAGAGCCTATTGTATATAGACCCTTCACTTTGTCCGAATCAGTTTGTATTCGCCTCTGCTAACGGTTGTAACGGTGGTTCCAATTCTAGGATTAATGCATCGCCTTCTTGTATATCTTCTCCCTTTTCAATGCTCTGACTCGTTACATAGCCCGTACCTGTAGTTTTTAAATCTAATTTTAATAATTTAGAGAAATACATAACATCACGCATTGACCAACCTTGTAAATTTGGCATTATTGCGTTCTTCCCTAATAAAAATATACGATCCCCTTCACTCATTACTTCACCAGATTGCGGATATTGTTTTATTATTTTTCCTTCGCCTAAAATTATCGGTTGAAGCTTCTCTTTTTTTACATTATTCTCTACTGTATCCATTGATTGATTGACATAGTTTTGTACTTTTAATTGGGATCGTTTCGTTGCATCTACCATTTGTTTTTCTGTATATGGTTTCACCTTTAAATATTCAAGGCTATTTTTCACAACTGGTTTAAATATTTCAGCAAGCGGCTGAGCTCCATACTCGTCTCCCTTTAACTTTGGTTGTTTAATAGCTAAGTATACAATTAACTCTGGGTCATCAATCGGAGCCATACCTAAAAATGAAAAAATATAATTTTCTTTCCCTTCCATATATCGTCCATTTTCAGGATTCGGAATTTGCGCTGTTCCGGTCTTACCTCCTATTGGATAATCATCCACTTTATACATTGTACCAGTACCTTTTGAAGACGTAATAACACGCTCCATTAAGTCTCTTACTTTGTCCGCTGTCTCTTTTTTTATCGGATTCCCAATTTCTTTCGGTTGATTTTCCATAATAACTTGTTTGTTTGTTGGATTTACAACTTTGTCAACGATATATGGTTGCATCATTTTTCCGTCATTTGCTATAGCAGTAGCTGCTTGGATTAATTGGATGGGAGTTACTGTAGAACCTTGTCCGAAAGAAGTTGTGACTTGTTGAATTTGTGTATTTAATAATAATGTGTTTTTACTTTCGCCAGGTAAATCTATTCCGGTTTTTTGGTTGAATCCAAATTTATTCATATATTGCTTAAATTTATCCGGTTTCAATAACTGATCTTCTAAAATAGAAAAAGCTACGTTGGATGATCTTTCGAAGCCTTCATCAAATGTAATAGATCCCCATCCAAACCCACCGTTATGATCTTTTATATCAGATGAACCAACTGAATATTTTCCAGATTGGAAATATTCTTTCCCGTTATATACCCCTTCATTTATTGCAGCAGCTAACGTAAATATTTTCATTGTTGAACCGGGTTCGTATGCATTTGCGATTGGATCATTTAAAAAGTACTCGATATCACCTTTATTGGGGTTAAAACTAGGTTTACTAGACATCGCTAAAACTTTGCCTGTCTTTGGATCCGCTATGATTCCTACTAACATAGAAGGATCATAGTGTTCTTGTGCCTTGTTCATTGCTTCTTCTAAAAAACCATTAATTTGTTTATCAAGCGTAAGGTATACGTTATTTCCATTTTTAGCGGCTTCTACTTTTCCTATATCATTCGTAAGCGGAATCCCCCCTTGCGTGCCCACATATTCTATTTTCCCATTTGTAGAGCGCAAATATTTATCTAGACTTTTTTCAAGTCCAAATTTTCCTTCTGTATTTCCTTTATCATCTGGTCTAGCAAAACCAAGTATATAGGATGCAAAATCTTCATTTGGATATACTCTGGCTTTCTCTGACATAAAGGATACACCAGGGATTTTTAATTGTTTTATTTTTTCCTTCACTTCTCTAGATAAATTCCGACCAACTTTTCCAATTTCAACTTGCGTACGTCCCTCGTGAAAATTTTTTAGTACGTCCTCTTTATCAATTTCAAGCGCGGCAGCTAATTGTTCTGCGGTTTCATCTTTATTTTTCACGTTTTCTTTTCCTTTTAAATTCACAACAACACGATACGTTGTGGAATCTTGGACTAGCACTTTTCCAGTTTGATCATAAATCGTGCCACGATTTGCTTCCAATACACCATTTTTATTATGTTGTTCATTTGCTAGATCCTTTACATCCACATTATGCAGGACTCCTACTGCCTGAATATAGAAAAAACGCAAAAGCATAATAAGAAACAAAACAATAAAAGCAACCATAAAATACCGCGCGCCTTTATTCGTTTGAAGTTTATGCATGTTTATCTCCTTTCTCTATTAATTGATACATACAAAGATGCGCTTTAAAATATGTGATTTTTGTTTTCGATACTATATGTTTCGAAGTTTTCTTTTTAATTCCTTTAAAACAATGCAAAACTAGTTGTTGTTATTGTAATTTTATTTACATACTTAAAATACAGTACGTGAAATTTAAGAATATTCATTCTTTTAATTTTGTTGGAAGTAATCTATTCACTTGTATACAACAAAAAATCCTCCTCTGGATTTCCAAAGGAGGATTTTTTGCCTAATCTATAAGATTAATTATGAAATTTAAGCTACATGGTTATATTTCTTTAGAAAAGGAATTCGTTTCGCTACGAGTGCATACATTTTGAAAACAAGTTTTGCGATTGGTTCAAATATACGTTTTTTCTGCAATAATAAACTGCTTGTTATAATCGTTATTACAGCTGCACCCATTACATCTAAAGGAAAATGAACACCTACATACAAACGAGATATACAAACTAAAACCGCCCATAAAAATGCAATATATCTTAACTTTTCTCCTCTAAGCATAAAAGTGAATGCAATCGATAATACAAGTACAGAATGATCACTAACAAATGATGAGTTTTCTGCATGAGGTACTAATTGATTCACTTCATATGATACAAAAGGACGTGGATGATAATATACTACATGAATAAAAACATTTACTAGTAATGCAATTATTACTGAAAGTGTCGTATACAACACTGTATATTGTTTTCTTATCGCATTCTCTTTCTTTCCGTTATGAAACCATAAGATAAACATGAATAGAATAGCCACATATGCAGCGCTATTTGTAATAGCAATCATTGCCTTATCTAAGAGCGCAGATGTACCTGCTAAATTGTTTATCCATTGAAATACTGTGTAATTCACATTACTCTCTCCTTACAATTTCTTGTTTTACTTGAAATTAAGTTACAAGTTTACTTGATTTACACAGTATACAATATTTACACACATTTAGATTTTCAATTTATTCATTTTACTATTTTTCATTTGACAATTATGTAACTATTTACATGTATTAAAAATATATAGGGTGGAAAAACCTTTTAAATCAAATGATTCACAAACTATAAGTGTATATATTACATAACATATTCATATAAAAACATAGGTTATTAAATCATATTTTTATTCCATACGTAGAGCGATATTACCGAACTGTTCGCCCTGTTCCATACGGCTTAACGCTTGAATGGCTTCTTCTAACGAATAAACTTTATCAATAATTGGTTTAATTTTATATTTCTCTATAAACTTAATCATTTCATTAAATTCCTCACGGCTACCCATAGATGTCCCCATAATATCGATTTGATTATAAAATAATGCTCGTAAAGGTAATTCAATTTTATCTCCTGAGCTAGCACCAAAATTAACAATTCTCCCATTTGGTTTTAATACATCAAAATATTGTAAAAATGTTGCTGGACCTATACTATCAATTATTAAATCTACTTTCTCTCCGCGTAAACTCTCTTCCCAATTTCCAGAACTATTAAAAGAAATGTCTGCGCCATATTTTTCAGCAAGCTGTCTTTTAGTCGCTACCCTTGAAGTAACAATCACTTTTGCACCAATTGCTTTCGCAAATAACATGGAAAATGTCGCTACACCGCCGCCTATTCCCGGAATTAAAACATGTTCTCCACACTTCAATCTACCTTTTGTAAAAAGCGCTCTATATGCTGTTAATGCCGATAAAGATAAAACTCCAGCCTCATCCCAAGTAAGATATGACGGTTTTGCCACTACATTTTCAGCTGGTACAATCACATATTCAGCAAACGTACCATCTTTCGGTCCACCTAACACCTCTGGTAACTCAGGTATTTCAGCAATATTATCCCATCCAATGCTAGGATTTATAATAACCTCGCTATTTAATAAATTATTTGAAACACCTTCTCCGATTTCTATAACAATTCCTGAACCATCTGACCCTATTACTAACGGCAGCTCCATTTCTTTTCTATTGTTTATAATAAATAAATCCCTATGATTTAATCCTGCAGCTTTTAACTTTACTTTTACTTCACCAGCATTAGGATTTGTTTCAGATGAAAATTTATATTCTAATCCTTCTATCCCTTTTTTATATTGATGTACAATAGCTTTCATTGTTTAATTCCCCCTTAATATTTTCAATGTACTAGAAATATCGAAATAAATAAAATAATCCGTCTCCAATAATTAGAAATAATGTATATCGTTATGACAAAAGAAAAAATTCCTCCCTATAAATAACGTAGGAAGGGGTTTTTAAAATTTTTTAGATAAGAATCTGTAATTTTAGTTTTTTTGAGTTTTGGCCAATTCTAAAATTCTTTGAATAAACGGTGCCTTTTCCTTTGTATATGAAACACGATCAAAAGGATATGTAGCTGCAAGTTTCTCTTTTAATTCTCTATATTCTTTACGTGCCCATTCATGTTTTATTAGAAAGTCTCGAAATAAAAGATTGTTTTTCCATTCGTCACTATTATAAATATAAACATGCAAATGATGGGTACCAGCTCTCCATTTTCCTTTTCTAAAAAAACGTCGATTAGGTGTTTCTTTTGGAACATACTCATATCCAATTTTTAATAAATCTTCAATCCTCTTTTCAGTAATTTGTAAATCCGTTACGCCAATCATCATATCAATTAGAGGTTTCGCTCCTAATCCTTGTACAGATGTGCTCCCTATGTGTTCAATAGCAATACATTCTCCTCCAAATAATGAAATAAATTTCTCCTTTTCTATTAAATACTCTTCATACCAATCTTTTTGATATGGTTTAATAACGATTTGTTGTTCCATATTGTTCACCCTTTTATAAGTATTTATTATTATATTTGTAAAATTTAATGTAATTAACATAGGATTTTTACAAAATATGTCGAATACTGAAATATACAACTTAATTATAATAAATGTGAGGTATATTATGAAAGATATTCCAGTTGAAATTCAATTAAATCAAGTAACATTCCAATTAAAAAAATATCATAATTTTGATTGGCTTATGAAATTAGGAACCGTATTTGCGGTTTTTGACCAGCAAGATTCAGGAAATCTATCTTTTGGTGTAGTAAGAGATGGGCATAAGAAATTTATTAAATATGCAGGGGCACATACAATTGCATATAACGGAAAGACCGGCGATGCAATTGATAGATTAAAAAATTCAGTTTCCTTATATGAAGAATTAAAGCATGAATCACTTATACAATTAATTGAACATTTTCCCGTTCAATCTGGATATGTCTTAATTTTTGATTGGTTTGATGGCGAATGTCTTCATTCACATTGGAGTTTCCCGCCTCCTGAGAAATATAAAAATCCAAACTCTCCTTATTATAAATATAAGCATTTATCTGTTTTGGAGCGAATTCAATCCTTAAATTCTATGTTTTCTTTCCATACATATGTCGAAAAGGAAAACTATGTAGCAATAGATTTTTATGACGGTAGTATTTTATATAATTTTCATACAAATAAGACGAAGATTTGTGATATTGATTTATATTCTAAAAAACCATACGTGAATAAAATGGGAAGATTATGGGGTTCCTCGCGTTTTATGTCTCCTGAAGAATTTGAGCTAAACGCTATGATTGATGCAAGAACAAATGTATTTAATATGGGGGCGATGGCTTTCGAAATTTTAGGAGGTGGAAAAGATCGTTCCTTTACAAAATGGGAAGCAAGTAGGGATTTATATGAAATAGCGTATCGTGCTGTAAATGAAAGCCGAGCTGAACGATATGAATCAGTTAAAGTATTTTATGAAGAGTGGATAAACGTGGCAAATGCTGAAAATATATAACCAATATTATTAAAAACATAAAGTTTCTACTATAATCATGTATAACATAGATGCTTTCATGAATATTGCATATTAGTACTGTCTACTTGGTTAAGTCTATTTTGTATAGGTGTTAGCAAGTTCGTTTGCAAACTTGTTAGCACTTTTTTATTTCTTCTATTACTAAACCTTTTAAATACAACATCCTTTGCAATTATATCCTCCAGCCTCTTTTCTCTGTAGATCCTAATGCTAAATAATTTCAACAAAAATACCTATGTACATATTGAATATAATAATTGTATTTGTTGGAAGGACATACTATTGTATAGAGTTCTGTAATCTTCTATATAATAAGGAGAATGTTTATGAAAAAATCTAGTATCATGATATTCTTACTCACATATGGTTTATTTTATCTTTCCAGTATTTTATTCCCTATCGATCGTGTTTGGTATGATGCCCTGCAAAAACCACCTTGGACTCCTTCTGGTATGATAATCGGAATTGTTTGGTTTTTTTTATATGGGCTTATTGCATTATCAATTACAATTATTTATAACAGGTATGGGCTTCATCAAAAACTATATTGGTTCCTATTTCTTTTAAATTATATCTGCAATCAAGCGTTCAGTTATTTTCAATTTAGCCAAAAGAATTTATTTTTAGCAACAATAGATTGTTTTTTAATCACAATTACCACATTGTTACTAATTGTCTTTTCTTTGAAATTATCTAAGATATCAACTTACTTATTCATCCCATATTTTTTATGGTCTGCATTTGCTACATACTTATCCTGGACGATTTTTAGTATGAATTAATATCTTATAAAAACTTGAGCATAACCAAAAATGCTCAAGTTTTTTCATGTTTGCCAATTAATAAAAAAACATTTTAGAAATAAAAAAGCTAAACTTTCATGCAATCAATTCTATTCTAATTAATTCATATTCTTTAGTTCTTCTATACATTTTTGAACAAGTGTGACTGCTTGACTCATAGTAGGGCCACAGCCAAATGCTGCCGTTACACCAATGCTTTCTAGTATTTCTTGTTCAGAAGCTCCTTGATCAAAACATCCCTTTGTATGATAAATAATACAATACTCAACCTGTGAATAAAGACTAATACCTAATGCAATCAATTGTTTTTTCTTTTTTGATAGCGCACCATCTTTAAAGCACTCTTCCGTAAATGAATTAAATTGTTCAGTAGGTTTCGGCATCTTCTCAGCAAATACTCCCAAACCATATTTGTACTGAAGTAATGCATCTTCTATTGAATTTTTACCTTTATGTTCCATTTTATATTCAACTTCATATCTATCATGTATTAAACACAGATTAGTATGGGCCTAAACAGTTTTGATTACTCATAATTGGTAATAGAAAACAGGTTATATTTTCTTCACTCTCTATTGCTGTAATGAATCCGAAATACTTATTCATAAAAACTCCACATAATTTTACTAAAAAGAAAAATACTAATACTTGTTTCAACGCTTTACTTCAAAGGATTGAAACAAATTTATTACTAACTACGATACAAGGAGGCATCACTGTGGACATTCGTGAAGGATTAATTCCAACAGCTCTAGGTACAGCAGTGACAGCAGCAGGTTATGCTCTTAAACAAACTCGTGGAACTAATAAAATGATTGCAAATACAGTATTTGGTTTTGGTTTAGCTCACGTGGTTTTAGGTGTAATTGATCTTGTTGAACATCGTCGTTAGAACGAAAGGCAAGCATTGATATATGCTTGCCTTTTTGGTAGTGCAATTATTAATTGTGTTTGTATGACGTAATCTTATTAATGAAATTAAATGGTTACACTACAGGAAAATTAGAAAGTAAAAATCTGTACATTGAATTATACAAAATGAAAAGGTGATAGAATGGAATTTTCTTCTGAAAGTAAAACATATCATGCTGGTGACATTGTCTATATTTTTTACCGAAATCCCCATACTCAAGACGTAGCTAATATACAAGCTGCGGCAGTTGTAAATAACCCTGAAAGACCTAATGAATTAGCATTATTTCTTTATGAAACGTATTATCCACTAACAAATGAAATGGCTGTATATGCTACCGAAGATGAGGCAAACCAAGCGTACACTTACTATTATGGTGATATTTCAGAGGGGATGTTGGAATGAATAAACCATTTATGCCTAAGCTTGTATATTTTGAACCTAAAGCTTTAGATTATCCTTTGGGGAAAGAGCTGTTTGAGAAGTTTTCAAAGATGGATGTTGAAATTCGACATACTACTTCCCATAATCAAGTAAGAGATTTACCAGGCGATAACGATTTTCAAAAGTATCGAGTAGCAAAATCTACACTTGTTGTTGGTGTTAGAAAAACGCTGAAATTTGATACTTCCAAACCTTCAGCGGAGTATGCAATTCCTTTTGCAACAGGATGTATGGGACATTGTCATTATTGTTATTTACAAACAACGATGGGAAGTAAGCCATATATACGAACGTATGTAAATGTTGAAGAAATTTTAGATGCTGCTGACAAATATATGGAGGAGCGTGCACCTGAATTAACAAGATTTGAAGCGTCGTGTACTTCAGATATTGTAGGAATCGATTATTTAACGCATACTCTTAAACGGGCCATCGAGCATTTTGGAGAATCGGAATATGGTAAATTGAGGTTTGTTACGAAATTCCACCATGTAGATCATTTACTTGATGCTAAACATAATGGAAAGACAAGATTTCGCTTTAGTGTAAACGCTGATTATGTGATTAAAAACTTTGAACCAGGAACTTCTTCCTTAGCCAAACGAATTGAAGCAGCAGGAAAAGTAGCTAGAGCAGGCTATCCTCTTGGTTTCATTGTAGCCCCTATTTACCTTCATGAAGGCTGGCAGGATGGATACTATCATATGTTTGAACGCCTAAATGCTGAATTACCTCTTGATGCTCGGGATGATATTACATTTGAATTTATTCAACATCGTTTTACAAAGCCAGCTAAGAGGGTGATTGAAAAAAACTACCCGATGACAAAATTAGAATTAGATGAAGAGAAAAGAAGATATAAATGGGGGAAATATGGCATCGGAAAATACATTTATCAAAAAGAAGAAGAAGAGGATATAAAAAATTATCTGTATTCCTATATGAAACAGTTCTTTCCTAATGCCAAGTTAGAATATTTTACATAAAAAGAAAGAACAACGTTCTTTTCTTCACTAATCTAAGAAATTACTCACCCCAAAAACAAAAGAATATGGTGCTAATGCACCGCACCCTTTAGAAACATTGAAAATTCAAATCCTAAATTTTTTTAATAGGTTTATTAGTTAAAAAGCCGTCTCATCAAGGGCGGTTTTTGTTTTTTCTTCACATACACATAGGCTTAATTTGCTTTTACAAATGCAATAGAACTCTTACCTCAAGTGTTAACCAGTTCGTTTTAAAACATGTTATTACTTTATATATATATCTTCTATTACATAAACCTTCACAAAAACATCATATTTAGCTGCCAACTCTTCGAGTTTCTTTTCTCTGTATTTGGTTACTGTAAAGAAATGAATAACTGACATTTTCCCGTTATGCTTCTCCTACGATTGTCATTTAAATCCCTCTTTTTGAATGAGTTGTAATCCCTTCGCTGTCATAACCGGCTGATACTCATTAATGACATCTCCCCACTCAAGTACTTCATCCTCATCTTCATATAAATCATCTATAATATCGTTTGATAAACGGTAATAGCCTTGTACTCACGATTATCAAAAACCTCCTGTCTTGCCATGTGGTCCACAATTGCATTTGTTTCTTTTTTGCCATTTGAATCCCTATACATACCTCTTAATTCTTTTGATGGATACAGGTAAGGCGTTTCGTTCAAATGTGAATATTGCCAACGCATACGCGCCCTCTCCCCTCTTGATGTCCTTGATTTCACTCGGTATTCCTCGTGGTTTTGATATAGGTATATGACCTAGAAAGAAGGATTTTGCCTGTCCATTCTCAAAATATTTAAATGGACAAGCAAAAATTTAAAATGGATGTGGAAATTATGCGAAGTCAATTAAAACAAATTCTTGATGAAAAAGGCATCAAATATGGATATATCGCAAAGAAAGCGAATATAAGTAATTCGGCAATGACGAATTTAATAAAAGGGGGACTTCCAACCTTGCCTGTTGCATATCGTATTGCTCGTGCACTGGAAATGAAATTAGAAGAAATTTGGATCGAAGAAGATATAAAATAAAAAAAGACGGTATACACCGTCTTTTTCACTGTTTCACTTCATTTTTTTCCATTCTTTCTAAAACTTTTAATAAAATTGCTAAAATAATAGTTGCAACAATAGCAATAACTAAGATACCTTTCGACGTTAATTCAACTGATGATAAACCACTTTTGGTCATCCAAAAATACCCTACGTATATTGCTAAAAATGAAGTAACCATTGATATTGTAAACCCTAAAAAGCCTAACTCATCTAACTTCTTTTCAGACAAGCCAACCAAACTTAAAATCTTCGTAAAAAGAGCCGCTATTATAAACATTTCAATAGATAAAATGAATAATGACATTATTCCTGAATATTGAATTTCATTCGGCATCCATTTCCCTAGCCCCAACATTAATAAAGCCGGAAGAAAGATTGGTAAGAATAATCCCAAAATCATTACTGGGACTGCTTTAACACTGCTTGTCTTGTTGTCGTTCTGATTGCTCATAAATCCTCCAAAATAATTATTAATAATAAATACCCAATGGATTTTAGCATAAAACAAAATTAGTGACTACAAGAATTTTAATTAATCTCATTTAGGACATACTCATACTGAGGTGAATTCTATGATTTGGGCTATCCTTTCATTAGTCATCGTTTTTGCATTAGGAATAATCCTTAAAGCACCACAAGTCTCAGAAGAGGAGATTCGTATGAACCAATTGAGAGAGCAGGCTAATCGTGAATATCTAGAGCAAATGGATCCACGAAAATTTGAATACTTAATCGCTGACTTATTTAATTCTCTTGGGTATCGAGCACAAGTTACACCTGGCTCAAATGATGGCGGAAAAGACATTATCCTTTGGAAAGACGATGAAGTGAAATTTGTTGAAGTGAAAAGATATACAAAGGAATCTATTGGAAGACCGTACATTCAAAAGTTACATAGCGCTATTATTGATGGTGATGCAGTTGGAGGATACTTTGTTACACTTAGTAAATTTAATAAGAACGCAAGGCAATACGCTGCGAATAAAAATATTGAGTTAATAGATGGTGACGCTCTTATTAACATGATGAAACCGTAATTATTAATTTACGGTCAAGGTATCTTTTCATCGCATTAAGTTGTGTATCTGACGTTGGCTCAGAAACAAAATACGTTAAGCCATCAGATTGTAATTTGAAGTTCGCTGTCATTTTAACAGTTGTTAAAGCTTGCATAGCATCTTGAACCTCATATGATTACTCCAATGTTTAAAACAACGTGTCTCGTTCGCTAATTCAGCGATTTCAACCTGTAGCGCCAAAATTAAATTACTAACTAAGTTTTGACCTTCTAAACCGTGTTGTTTAATAATTCGATTATCAAGTATCCTTTGTAATCCACGTAATTTTACGATATTCATTATTCTCTTCTCCCTTTCGCTTCACTGATCAATAATGTAATTTCATAAACACCATTTATTAAATATTCCATGTTTCTTCACCCCTTGAATATTTTTCAAAAATCAATACATACTATTTTCAAGCCGCTTAATCCACGGCTGGTACTTCCTTCTCTTTACAGTAAGAGGCAGATTGGTTCATAACTTTTCTAATTCTTACTGTATATTTTTAAAAATATCGAAAATAATACCAACAAGCTGTTTGAACTAGCAGCTTCACTCTTCTCGTAATGGGAATGCAATATATCACAATTAGCTAACTCATTCGGCTAACTGGCAGACAACCGCAAATGTTGTCTGCTTTTTGTATGGAATTTTTCATTTTACATATACTACTTTTGAGCCTGTTACCAATGCAAGCCATTTGGTGTTTTGAATTCCGACTAAGCGTTTTTGTTGCATAGATTATTACATCTTTGACAACACTGTTTTAAAGCGCGTTTTCTGGTTATTCGTAGTTCTAATCCAGAATAATTTTTCTCCTATAAAGGACGGCAGGTACGACTGCTCGTCCTTTTTTACTTATACCGCATACTCTCCCTTCTGGTAGTTTCGAACCACATTGCCCTCATCATCATAGTAAGCAATTTCCCAATGAGGATGGCAGTTATGCCTCTCAATTTCCCCATCGAACAAAACAAACAAATTAGTTTTCCAGTTTCCAACGATCGTACCCCACATGCCAGCTACGTTTACTCGCATACCCATATAAGCAAAATGGAGGTTGCGGAAATTCTGCATTTTCTTAAAAGCTTTCTCCGCGCTGTACATGCGCTTGATATCAAATACACCCTCGTTCTCACACTTTACAAACTTCATAAATTCAACCATCGGCATTGTTAGAAACTTTGTTCTGAACTTTTGCCAATATAGGAATCTTGCTTTTCCTTCGGTTTCTGCTACTACAAATTCTTCATTTGGCCAGTGTTCGAAAATGGTTGTGAGTTTGAATTTGTAAAGGACCGCCATCCTTCCACCTTCCCCTTAATTTACAATTAACTTATGGAACAATTCTTCGTTTCTTGTGTCTAATGCATGGTCGATGAGGTTATATTTAATTAACTGATCAATTTCATCATGATCTTCCCCGTCGATATGTGTTTCAAGTGAACAGTCACCATCTTCAAGTACTTCCATGTATAAAGGCTCCTTGTATTTACCTTTGAAATTGATTTGAATATAAATTGGAACATCGTTCGCATTGAAATGGTTATATGCAGCTATTCCTTCCGTACCAGTTAGATTCGGTTTATAAAATGCGAACGTGTTGCCTCCTGAAAATCCTGCTGAAATCTCAATATATACAAATAAAAAAGCACTCATAATGAGCGCTTTTTTACAAATTATAACCTATCCATTTTTGTCCTAAAGATGTATTAATTAAATACCAAGCTTGTTTTACTGTAACGTTTTGATTAGCAACATAACCTACTGGTTGAGAGCCCGGATCATTACGTATTGCCACTTTTCCGTCTACATATAAACGTCCCACACCTGCATCAAAATCACGCCATAGTGAAACTTCCCATTGATTGAATCCCATCCATTTTTCCCCTAAAGATGTATTAACAATAAACCATGGTTGCTTTATTGTTACATATTGATTAGCTACATACCCTACTACTGTTGGATCACTTGGACTATTGAATAGTGGCTTTTTACCATAAATATAGTTCTGTAGTACTCCGACATAAGTTACAATTCTTGCATCAGAATTCCCCGCTGCCATAGCTGGTGTAGAACCAATAGCCGTAAATGCTAATGCTAGTGCGAAAAATACTGCTAATAACTTTTTCATCTTTCTTCCTCCCCCTTGAATCGCTTTATAATTCCATCGATTATATTACCGAATTTTCTGTATATTGTAAAGATGAAATTAGTATTATCTGACAATCATACCCTATAACTGAATTTGTTCATATATGGTAAAATGTATCTATCGCTGATATGTCCAAACATGTAATTTTCATAGCAGCAAAATTACAACTAGACTTATACAACATGATTCAAAACAAAATGAAGGAGTGTATTAAGTGAAAGGACATATTCGAAAAAGAGGAAATAATTACTGTATCATTATTGATATCGATCCTGATCCAGAGGCAGGAAAAAGAAGACAGAAGTGGTTTTCTGGTTATAAGACAAAAAAAGAAGCCGAAAAAGATGTGGCGAAAAAGATTACGGAGTTAAATGAAGGGATTTTTGTGGAGCCGTCTAAGCTTACTTTAAAAGACTATCTGGTTCAGTGGTTAGAAATTAAAAGGATGAGTTTAGAAAGAAATAGCTACGTTTCTTATTATAACAATGTAACCCATCATGTTATACCGAGTATAGGAATGATTGCACTTCATAAATTAAATGTTATGGACATTCAAAAATGCTATAAATCAGCATTAGATACTGGTATTTCAAATAATTCCTTAATCCAATTGCATCGAGTACTAAAAACAGCTTTGAATCTAGCAGTAAAACAAAATATTATTTCTAGAAATCCCGCTCAATTTGTTGAGTTACCCAAAAAAGAAAAAAGCCCCATCCAGACTTGGACGGAGGAAGAAGTAAAAAGATTTCTATTACATTCACAAGACTCACGATATCACATTGCTTACTTATTAGTAATTACTACAGGGATGCGTCTTGGAGAAGTTTTAGGTTTACGTTGGCAGGATGTTGATTTTGAAAATCATACAGTTACCATCAATCAAACTGTTGGTGGTGATGATAAAATTAAAAACACCGCGAAAACAAGTGCATCAAACCGTACAATCCCTGTTCCTGTAGAAACAATAGAAGCAGCAAAAAAACATCGAATTCAAATTAATAAAGAGAAATTACGAATGGGTTCTGCTTATCAAGATTTTAATTTAATTAATTGTAATAAATCTGGTGAGGTTTTATACAGAAATACTTTCAGGTTAAAATTTTATAAAGAAATAAAAAATGCAGCAGTGAAAAAATTTAAAATTCATGATTTAAGACATACACACGCAACTTTATTATTGAAACAAGGAGTTAATCCTAAAATTATCAGTGAGAGATTAGGTCATACAGATATTTCATTAACGCTTAGAATTTATTCTCATGTTTTACCGAATATGCAAGAAGAAGCAGTAAAAAATTTTGGTAAAAGTATCTTTGGTTAGCTAATGTTTGCAATTTGCAATAAAAATCCAAACAAAACCTTTATTATCAAGGTTCGTTCAGCTTAATACATGTTATCATGTATAATACATATAAAATGGAAATTCAAAATAACGAGGAAAATATTATGAACTTTGTTTATATTAATCAAAACGTATTAAATAATCTTCTTTACATTTTAAGTAGTATATTTATTTTTTATTTTATATATGATAGCGGACGCTATTTAAAGAAATATAAAAAACTACTTATTATCCTTTGTACGAGTATCCCTCTTATTTTATGTATGCGCTATCCAATCTATATGGATGAAAATTGTATTCATGATTTAAGACAAATACCAGTTATAATAGGCACACTTTATGGTGGCTTCCCTGTTGGTATCATTTTGTTTGCTATTTTATTAATTACAAGATTTTTATTTTATGGATTTAGTATGTTAACAATAATAGTTTATGGCACAATGTTTATCGTTACAGCATTCGCATCCGCAAAATTTAATAAGTATAATAGAAAAATTAAAGTAGCTTATGGAATGTTTTTAACATTTTTTCTAGCAATATTTACAACTGTAATTGTATTAACTTTATCAGATTTTGAAGTGAATAATTTGTACATTATTTATTTCATAATATTACCAACCATTTTGATGTTGTTTGTCATTTATTTTAATGAAGTTTTAAAAGATGCAGTATGTATGCGATCGAAGATCATTAAAATGGAAAAAATGGAGATTGTCAGCCAACTTGCTGCTAGTATATCGCACGAAGTAAGAAATCCCTTAACTGTCGTAAAAGGATTTACTCAACTTTTAAAAACACCTAATTTAACTCCAGAATCAAGAGACGAGTATATTGAACATATACTTGAAGAATTACATCGTGCACAAGGAATTATTGATGATTATTTAACGTTTGCCAAACCTGCTTCAGAAAAATCAGATCATATTTCAGTAGAACAAGAATTGAACCGAGTTATTAATATGATCTTACCATTATGTAATATGAATACAATACATATTACAAAAGATTTTTCCACGGCAACAATTGTAGGCAATAAACAGCACTTTCAACAATGTTTTTTAAACTTAATAAAAAATGGGATTGAAGCAATGCCTAATGGTGGTACTTTACATATCTCCTCATCTATTAGTAATAATAAAGTTATTATTCTAATTGAGGATAGCGGAATTGGTATGTCACAAGAGCAAGTAAATCGATTTGGTGAACCATATTTTAGTACAAAAACAAAAGGTACAGGTTTAGGTACAATGGTTGCTGTTAAGATCATTGAAACGATGCAAGGTAGTTTGAAAATCCGAAGCGTTATTAATAAAGGTACAACTTTGACAATTACATTGCCGAAATGTAATATGAACTCATCTGAAAACAAATAAAAAAGGAGCATAATTGCTCCTTTTTTATTTGTTTCGATACATAAGTATCTTCTATGTTTTTTAAGTTTACATTTGTGGAGACTAATTAGAAATTAGTACCCTCCGCCCCAGCAGCTGCATCCAACGATAATTAATAAAATAAATAACACAACTAATAACGCGAAACCTCCACCAAAACCACAAGAACCACCGTAACTCATATTTTCTCCTCCTTTTGGTTTGAAAACTAATAGGTAGTTGATCATTTTAACTGGTTCGTATTATACATTATGTAAATATCCCTTTTTTGAGCATGTCCACATAAAAATAAGTAAAAGCACTCATTTAAGAGCGCTTTAAAATGGATACCAAAAGTTTTGAAATACATGTAACTTTAAATACACTGCAACAATTAAAATAAAAACACCTACAAATAAAGCAATGAAATCCCCGCTTTTCGCTTTATTTGTATAAAACCAAGTTCGTGTATTCTTCTTTCCAAATCCTCTTAAATCCATTGCATTTGAAACTGTATCGATTCTATCTAGTGAATGAATAATTAAAGGCCAAAAAATTAAGACACGGTTTTTCATACGAATCCATAAACTTGCTTCTCCTTTTTCAAAAGCTACTCCTCTCGCCTCTTGCGCATGTTTAATAACTTTATATTCGGACTGAATATCAGGTATGTAACGTAATGCAATATTTATTGCATATGTAATCTTATAATGAATTCGAAATTTACTTAAGCTACTCACAAATTTGCTTGGATCAGTCGTATATATAAAAATAAGTGTAAATGGTAATAACGTAAAATATTTTAATGAAAGTGTCGCTGCATAAAATAATGTTTCATATGTAATTGTTGCATATCCGATATGTAAAAACGAAGTATATGATTCGGTTAATTCAGATCCATGAGTTGGTGTAATAAATAAAATCATGACAGAATTTAATAAACTAAATGTAAATATAACAGTAAAAACAATGCAAATTTTACGAAATGGAATTTTAGCAATAAATAGTCCGATACATCCAATTATAAATATAAATAGCAATATACGAAAATCGAAAAACAAAAAAGTAAGTGTCATACAAAAAATAAATAACAACAATTTCACTGCTCCATCCATGCGATGAAAATATGTACTATACACCTTCCTCCCTCCTAATATCCTCAAAATAATGTTCCATAAACCTTTCAGAATATGAAATTCCACTAAATTTAACTAGTTTGAATAAAGAACTTTCCCTTAGGTTCGCCCTTTGTAGCGTTTCTGTATCCCCTAATACAATGGGCGCGGAATTATTCGCAATAATTTCCCCTTCATCTAGAACAATCGCTCTGTCTGCATATTCTAAAGCGAGATTCATATCATGTGTAATAAAAATAAAAGATATTCCCTTTACAGCTAGTTTTCTAATAAACGACATAAACTGTTTATAATGATAATAATCTTGTCCCGCTGTCGGTTCATCTAATATGATAAGTTTCGGATTTGCTATTAGTACAGATGCAATCGTTACTCTCTTCTTTTGTCCATAACTTAATGCCTGAATTGGCCAATTTCGAAGTGGATACAAACCACAAAGTTTTAATGTTTCTTCTGCTCTAAGCTTAATTTCTTCCTTTGAAACCTTTTTTAATTTTAATGAAAATGAAACCTCTTCTATAACAGTAGGTTGTGTAATCATATGATTTGGATTTTGCATCACATAAGATATAATCTCTCCACGTTTACGAATAGACCAAGAATTGATATTTACTTCATCAAATACAATCCTATCATTTTTTGTTTTGTTTATGCCTATAAGACTATGAGCTAATGTTGATTTACCGGCTCCATTATGGCCCAAAAGTGCTACAATTTCGCCTTCATATATGGAGAAATTTACATTGTCCAATACTTTTTGTTTATTAGGATAGGAGAATGACAAATTCTCTACTTTCAATAATTCTTTTTTTGTAAGAGTACCTTTACAAGAAACTTGCTTCTCCATCCACTCATTTATTATGCTACGAACACTTTCCCTTTGAAGATTTTGAAGTGGGTAGTATATTACGTCCTGATTGCTATCAAACTGTAATTTCTTTAATACTTCTATGTACATAGGCTCTCTTAAGCCGATAGATGGTAAAATATTTGACGCTAAAATTTCTTCTGGTGTCCCTATTGCAACAATTTCTCCTTCATCCATTAAAATGATTTTATCTAAATCCAGGTTTAACATTTCTTCTATTCGATGTTCAATAATTACAATTGTTTTATTATATTGTTTATGTATACCTTTAATAAGTTCTATCGTATGTAAACTACTTGCTGAATCTAAATTTGCTAACGGTTCATCGAACAATAATATATCAGCATTTGTTGTTAACAAACCTGCTAAAGAAACAGTTTGTTTTTGCCCTCCCGATAATTCATGTGGACTTTGTTTATGAAAATCATGCATCTTTACTTTTTTTAATGAGTCCGAAACAATCTTTTTCATATCATCTTGAACCACACATTCATTTTCTAAATAAAAAGCTACATCCTCTTCTACTGTAAGACCAATAAATTGAGCATCTTGATCTTGCAAAATTGTTCCTACCTGTTTACTCTGTTCAAAAACACTCTCTTTCCTCGGGTCTTTTCCGGCAATTAAAATATTACCAGTACTAATCCCTTCATAAGAAAACGGGATTAGCCCATTTATACAATGAGCTAACGTTGACTTCCCTGAACCACTTCGTCCAGCAATTAGTACTTTTTCTCCAGGGTATATATGAAATGTAATGTTTTTTACAGTAGGCTGCGCAGCATGTTCATATTGAAAGCTGAATTGTTCAAAAGAAATGATTGGTTTCATGTTAACATCCCTACTTTTCAATTTTTAAATGTGTGTGTTTCTTATTAGATTTAGCTAGGCCTATTGTAATTGGCAATCCAAGAACTAGAAATACAATAACATCAGCAATTGTTGCTCCTAATACTTGTATAACAATTTTGTCAAATGGTTCTCCCATCACAATAACATCAAATGCCCCAGCAAATATAATAGCGATGACAATACCAATTAACCCAGTAATGGCTAAATAAGAAATATCCCGCTTATTATACGTCCCGTTTTTCACACTAAAGCTAACTCTTTTTTGAATGAGTCCCATTGCAAAGCCGATAATGCCTGAACTAATAACCCACCCCCACCAAATACCCCATCCAGCGATTGTATCTGTTACGGTATGACCGATAAGTCCTATTAAAAGTCCTGCCACTGGACCAAATAACGCTCCAAAAACGGTTAAAATAGCTAATGCAGGTTTAATAAATGTATTTGGTGCAATAGAAAATCCCCAAAGTCCTAATATCCCGTATAATGCTGCTCCAATTCCGATTGCTACTACTAACTTTGTTGATAATTTGTTCATTACAATTCCCCTCCTATATTAGTCAACTTTTATTACTCTATATTTATTTTGAAAATGAATTATGCATCAACACTCCCTTTCTATACAACAAAAAATGACCTCTTACATAAGAGGTCATTTTCTTTCACGTTCAAGAATCCTCTTATCTTCCAAAAAACACATTGTGTCCTCTGCGGAATTAGCACCTTCCTATAAAGTTATATAGGGGTTGCTGAGGTTTCATAGGGCCGTTCCCTCCACCTCTCTGGATAAGTATTAATTTGTAATTCGTATTATGGCACTAACAAGTATAAATTTCAACACTTTTCTAATTATTTTTATTTTTTGTTTAACGGTACATTTAAATCATTGTATTCTTATCGGAATTATGAAATAATAAATTCAAAATAGTTACGGGAGGAATGTACGATGAAAGTAATCGGTTTAATTGGTGGACTAAGTTGGGAATCTACATCGTTATACTATAAATATATTAATACACTTACACTCTCTCAACATGATCAAAATGCAAAGCTTGTTTTATATAGCATGGACTTTGGTGAAGTAACTACTTTATTACAAAATCATCAATACGAAGAAGTGAAAAACGAATTAGTCACAGTTGCAAAAAAGGTTGAAAAATCCGGAGCTGATTGTTTATTAATGTGTTCCAATACGGTCCATTTATTTGCTGAAGAAGTAGAAAATGCAATATCTATTCCACTTCTTCACATTGGTGATGTAAGTGCTAAAGAAATGGTAGAACAGAATATAAAGCGTATCGGACTATTGGGTACGAAACAAACGATGGAACAAGACTTCTATAAATCACGTCTAGCAAATTTTAATATTGAGACAATCATCCCAAATGAAGAGGAAAGAAATTTTATTCATCATGTTATTTTAAATGAATTAAGTAAAGGAATTATTTCAGAAACATCAAAAGAAAAACTTTTACAAATTACAAACTCATTAATTCAAAACGGCGCAGAAGGTATATTGCTAGGATGCACTGAAATACCATTGCTCATTTCCCAAAACGACCTTACTGTACCTGTTTTTGATACCGCGCTTTTACATGCAAATACTGCTGTGCAGTTTGCAGTATAATAATATAAAAGCATAAAGGTTAATCCTCTATGCTTTTATATTGTCCACACTATTTATTTAAAAGAGATTTTATAACTGCAATTGCTTCTTTAGTACCACCACATTCTAAAAAACTATCATTCAGTTTTCGTATACCATGTTTATACTTTTCATTTGAAAGAACGTCTGTTACCGCTTCATTTAAAGTTTGCACATTAACATGTTCTTTCAATAATCGATGTGCTGCTTCAAGTTCTGTTAATCTTTGTGCTATCATTGGCTGGTCTTTATCGTGTGGAATTATAACAAATGGGACATTAAAATAAATAGCATCGTGTACGCTGTTCATGCCACCATGTGTAATAAAAACATCTGCTTCACTTAATATTTCTGATTGGGGTACGTATGAAGCAATTATAAAATTGTCTGGCGCTTTCTTAATTTTAGAACGATCATTTCTATCACCAATTGCCATTACAACTATTCCATCAAAATCAGAGAAAGTATCAATGCACGTATTAAAGAATGGTTCGAGCCCCTCAAGCAGTGTTCCCATTGAAATATATATAACTTTCTTACCTTTAAGCAATTCAAATGGAAACTCTACATTTGTTTTACGCTTTGAAATACTAGGACCAATAAAAATGTTATTTCTTCCAAATAAATCGCTATTAGGTTGAAAATAGCGACTTGTGTACACAAGAGTAATATCTCCCTTGTTATGCATAAATTGAAGATTATTTTTAAGCTTTACTCCAAATTCATGTTCCATTTGACGTAGTAAATTTCCAGAAAACTCATCGGGTCGGAATTGTATTTCTGCATTTGGATGAAAAGGTAAAGTCTCCAAAAATTCTGGAGGAATTAAAAATATAGGAGAAGAAAGTACGCCTGGAATTTGTAAATACTCCTTTACTAACTCTCCAGCACCAAATATATCGTAAATTACGAAATCAAAATTGATGCTCTCACATAATTGTTTCGTAATTTCTAATATATATAAAGAAGTTTGAACATGTACATGAAAGAAAGAATTCCGCCCATGTGAGGTTTCAGTATCAATAGAAATCTCCTTTAATAAATCTGGATGAGTATATACAGTTGCTCCCAAATCTTCAATTCTGCTTTTAAAGTGTTCTGTTGTAATATAATGTACGTGATCACCCCGTTCAGTAAAAGCTTTGACTAAACGTAATGTAGGATTTACATGTCCCTCTGCTGGAAAATTAACCACTAAAATATTTAGCACTTATTTCTCACTCCTTACATTTCAATACTCTTATTAATCATACTGTAATTATTACCGTCCATCTTCCCCTAATAGTCCTAATATACTTACTACTTTAGATTGATAAATAATTGTCAGTTAATAAATTAAAAAAGGCATCTACATAAGTAGATGCCTAACCGTGATAAGGAGTGTTCTGCGAGGTTAGAATAAGCTTTTCAGCTTGTCCTATGCTATCAATATATGTTTTATTTTATAAAGTGTGCATAGTTGATAGAATGATTTTATCCTTCTCTATCATCCATTTTGAATCTATTCATAAATAAGACGACTCTAGTTTCTATAACATTTCATATGTTTTAACCTTCTTGAGAGCTATCTATTTTTGTAGTTTCTCCAGTCAATCGCTTATTTTTTAATTCAAAATAAGCATCTAAAACTTCTTTTCCAATATCAGAGTTAATACCAGATTTATCATTAATAACCCACGGCACAACTACAGAGAATGCTACTTCAGGATTATCATACGGCGCATATCCTGCTAACGTTAAATTATAACATTCTCTTCGCTCACCTTTTTCATTTCTTCCAATATCACTTTCTCCACCGTATACTGTCTGTGCTGTCCCTGTTTTACCTGCTGGCTTATAAGATGCTTTTTGGAACGCCCTTACTCCTGTTCCATCACCTTCCTGGAATACCCTTCTAAATCCTTCTTTTACTTGATTTATATATTCCTCTTTCATATCTATCTTATTTAAAACGATTGGTTCTACTGCATGCACCACTTTACCAATCTCATCTTTTTGCGACGTTTGCTCTCTTACCTCTTGAACAATTTGTGGCTTCATTCGATATCCACCGTTTGCGATTGTTGAAATATACTGTACAAGCTGAAGTGGTGTATAGGTGTCATACTGACCAATTGAGTAGTCTAGTAAGAAACCAGGTTGATTATCTTTTTTACCAATTTGTCCAGCTGTTTCATTCGGTAAATCAATACCCGTTGGAACACCTAATCCAAATTGCCTGAAATAATACCTCATTTTATCAAAGTACTCCTGTTTAATATTCAATGAACTATTTTTCACATAATCTACACCTGCAATTTTTAATGCTGTATTAAACATATAAACGTTTGAAGAGACTTGTAACGCTCTTAAATCATCAATATTTCCAAACTCTTTCCAAGACTTTTTTTCCTTAGTTCCTTTAAACTTCATAGGTGCATCATAAAAATAAGTACCTGGTGTTATAGCGTTCGTTTCAAATCCAGTTAAAACTGTCGCACCTTTAACTGTTGATCCAAGCTCATAAGAACTAGTCATTGTGCCTAATGCATAGTCTTCAACTTCTGTTTTTCCGTCTTTTTCTACAAGTCTTTTCCCGGCCATGGATAATACTTGTCCGTTTTTCGGATTCATCATCACAACGAAAGCACGGTCCAACATGGATTCTGACCCTTTATATGCCTTTAATATTTTTTCAATACTTTCTTCTACTTCCTTCTGTAATTCCATATCTATTGTTAAAGTTAAATTCTTACCGCTTTTTCCCTCAGAAACGGTTTCCGTTCTAATTGTATTACCTTGTTTATCTGCAACGCTTCTTACTTCTTTTTTTGTACCATGAAGTACATCTTCATATTGCTGCTCGATATAACTTTTTCCAACCCTATCATTTCGGCTATAATCACGTACCAAGTAGTAATCTAATCGTTCGCTTGGTAATCCTTCATCGGAATTAGAAACATTTCCAAGAACAGATCGGAATAATCCATCATTTACGTACACTCTCTCCCAATCCACCGATACGTCTACACCTGGGAGATTCGCTAAACCTTCACTAATTATAGTAAATTCCTTTTCACTAACATCTTTTTTAATAATTTGAGGGGCCATTTGATAACCAGAAGTCATCTTACTTTTAATAGCTAACACTTTTATATCTTTCTCTGTTAATTCCTGAAGATTTTTATCTGTAACCCGTTTTCTTTTTAACTCTTCTATTTTTTTATCTAGCTTCTTGCCGCTAATATCCTTTTCTCTAAATGTATCTATTTCTTTTTTCGATACTAGATTTTCAGCCAGTTTCGGATTTAATTGCATCCAAAAATCTTTCTTATCTGTCTCATTTAACTTATCTATATCTTCTTGCGGCATTTCAATTATGTCTACAAGTTGTCTTGCGGTTTTTAATATATCTTCTGATTTTACACCTTTCATCTTTGTGTACGTGATCGTGCGTAAAGATGTATTATCAACAACTGGATTCCCTTCTCGATCAAATATTTTTCCACGTGGGACAGATAGACTCACAGTTGCATTTTCTCTCTTTTCTACTTCATTTTTATAAGTCTCTCCATCGAAAATTTGCACTTTACCTAACTGTATAATCATTGCAGAAAATAATAAAAATACACAAAGAAATAAAATATTTAACCGCGTCGGTATTGCTCTACCACTTTTTTTCTCATGCTTTGTCACCTTGTCATAATCTCCTCCTTACAGAATTCCTAATAATAATTGAATCTATATATTAAAAGTAATGCACATTTTCTATACAGTACTTTGCACAAATATTAATATACTGATAAAAACTTAATAAAAATTAAAACAAAGGTTAAGAAAAGGTAAAGTTTACTAAATTAAATATAAAAATCCCCAATAACCGAAAGCTTAACTTTTGGTTATTGGGGATTTAGTAATTTAAGAGTTAATAATTGGACGTATTGATTCGAATCTATCATCATAATTTGATAGAGATTTTTCACTCTGAGCTTTCGGCAAGTAAATCGTTACTGTTGTCCCGACTCCAACTTCACTCATAATACTTATATTCCCTTGATGACTTTCAATGATTTTATAACTTAACATTAATCCGATACCGGTACCTTTTTCTTTTGTACTATAAAAAGGCTCACCTAATCTCTTAATTCTATCTTCAGGTATCCCTATTCCTTCATCAATTACATGAATAATAACACCTTCATCGTTTATCTCTTTAATATGAATTGTAATTTTCCCACCATTTGGCATAGCTTCGATTGAATTTTGCAAAATATTAATAAACACTTGTTTCAATTGATTTTCTGAGCATTCAATGCTTATGTCTTTGGTGTCTGCATATAGTTCCACTTGAATATTCGTCATAATTGCTTTTGTATTCATTAACGATACGACATTATTATAAATTTGATAAATATTTTTTTGTTCTGTATTTATCTCATCTGTTTTAGCAATTGATAAAAACTCTTGAAGAATCGCTTCTATTCTTTCAATTTCAGAAAGCATTAAATCAAAATATTTTTCTTGATCTTCTTTATTAATTTGAAATAACTGTATAAACCCTTTAATGACAGTTAATGGGTTCCTCACTTCATGAGCCACACCAGCTGCTAATTGACCAATTGCTGCAAGTGTATCTGATTTATTTAGCAATTCTTCTGTCTTTTTCCGTTCTGTAATATCGCGTACAATGATCATAATTTTATCTTGTAATAATGGTAAGCATCTAGCTTCAAAGAAATCGATACTCCTATTAATTGTAAGTGGATATTCAACAATTACATTCGTTCCTTTTTCCTTCACTTGATGAATTGCTTCCTGAAACTGCTGTGCTACTGGAGATGGTAATACTTCAAAAAACTTTTTTCCCATAAAAGCTTGTGCCGGTACATAAAATTTCGAAGGGGATCCTGCTTTATAATCTATAATTGTGCCATCATCTTCTGTTAAGAAACATAAATCTGGTAAAGCCTTAAAAATTAATTCCAATTCAGACGTTTGTTGTTTTAACTGCTCTTCTATCGCTTTTAAATGTGTAATATCTACTCCGACAGCCCAGTAGCTATATCCTGTTACAGGAAACTGTTCTGATATATTGGACCACATGATTGTTTTGATTTCACCATTTTTACATGTTAAGTGCATTTCCCAATCCCTGAAATTTTTTCCGCAAGTTAAAAATTTCGTTTGTATTTGGTGACGATAATTATGATCTGGGTACAATAATTGAAGGGCATTTGGATTTCCTATTATTTCTTCAGCGGTATAACCTGTTACAATTTCACACTCCCGATTCCACAAAACAAAATCTCCATTATAATCAAGCGCATCAACCATAACAGGCATGTTTTGTAAAATCGTATGCAGTTCCTCCTCTTTTCGAGAAAGTAACGTTGTATTTTTACTTTGAAATACTTTTGTCGCCCCATCTATAATTAGATTTGAAAGCATTTCAAAGTATTTTTGACAATTGAAAATGTCAATTTTGTTTGACCATACTACAAAAGATCCTAAATGTTGATTGTATAAAAAAATGGGGATTTCAATTTTGGGAAGTTTACATATTTTCATCTCATTTATTCCAAAAGAAAATATACATTCTTTTTCAGCATCAAGAAGTTGATGTGATATGTTGGTTAATTTATAAAACTGTTCTGCCATGGTTTCTATTGTACTCACATCAATAAGTTCCATTAGCCGCGCATTCATTCCTTTTTCACCTCAATATGTAAAATTAATACAAATTCAAAATTTATACTTCTCCATTATACGAAGAATGTGCCTTTAGGTATATAGCTGCAGAATAATTATTCGAACAAATTTTATTTTTCAATTAAAAAAGAGAAGAATTTACGTATAAAATGAAACTTTAATCATTATGTATTCCATCAAACACCAATTTTAATTTGACAAGCAACCGATAACGCGCCCTCATGCATAGATTTAACTATGACAATAGCATTATTCATATCGCTTGTAGTAGTATAAAAATACAAAAAATATAAAGTTCATAAAATTTTCACAATTAATATGAAAAATATAAACATTTATTCCAATATATTCTATATAATAAAATGTAATAAGGCTTCTATGAATCTCATAGAATACCTTACCCCTAATAAAAAGAAAAAAAGAATCTATTTGGATTCTTTTTTTCTTTTTATATTACATTACATATTTATATAAAGCATGTGCAACACCGTGTTCTTCATTTGATAAGGTTTCGTATTGACACATCGCTTTTATTTCTTCCACAGCATTCCCCATTGCAATTGATATGTTCGCTTTTTCCATCATGGAAACATCGTTTAGCCCATCACCAATCGCTACAGTATTTTCGACTGGAATATTCAGGTGTTCTGCTAAAGTATATAATCCATTTCCTTTTTGAGCATCTCGATGATTAATCTCTAAATTATGCCAATATGAAGATGTAATTGCTAAATCAGTATTATGCAGAAACGTTTCTTTTAATTTTTTTAATTTTTCTATGTCATAAGAAAATGGTAAAAGTTTATGCACATGTATATCTGTTTCTACAATCGGTTTACAACTTTCTGCACTATGAAACGCTGTATGCTCCAGGTATAAAGCTGCGATAGTTTCTAATTCTTTCAAGTCGAAATTTTCTTTTGAATTTTTCACATACTCGATTTCATTACGTACACTCTCTACTCCATAATCCGGTACGTACACACCTTTATTAGTATAAAGCTGATAATATAAGCCATTCTCTTCAAGATAATTCACAATCTCAAGTGCTTGCATATTTTGAATTGGATATCTCTTCATCATTTTATTATCTTTATATATAAGCGCACCATTTTCTGCAATAATTGGACACTCTAAATTAACTTCTAACAACAATCTTTCAATGTCAACGATAGAACGTCCTGTACAAATTGCTACAACATGACCCGCTTCCTGACATTTTCGAATTGCTTCTGCATTCTCTTTACTAATCATTTTATTCCCCGAAAGAAGAGTTCCATCTAAATCAATTGCGATTAATTTCATTATTTCTTCACCACTTTCTATATATACACGAATTTATATTGAACGAAAGGTATCGTTTTCATACTGATTTCGTGAAGTACCCTTTATTTATAATTTATGAAAAGCGTTTCAGGTCAAGAAATAATTAAAAATAAAATCAAAAGCTTTTCTTTTTAAAGAAAAGCTTTTGATTTTAAACTATGAACTATAACTAATATATTTTGTCTCACACATATACACATTTTTTTCTTCAGTTGGAACATATACTTTAAACTTTTCTAAACGTTTTCCGTAAATATGTATAGTGATGACGCTTTCATTTTCTTCTATTTCAAGAATATGACAATCAGTTGGTGGAATGACTTTATCTGTTTCACCTTCTCCCAAATAAAGATTTCCTGTATGCCTTAAATAAACAAGTGAATTTTCAAGCTGCTTAGTTTGTATAAAGTTCTGCACCATTATTCTTCCTGTAAAAACGCCTTCTACTCCCCATGTGCCATCGTGATCATGTAAAGGTGTAGATTGACCATCTTTCCATACAAGAGCTAATACTTCAAAACGCTTTAAAGGATCTTCATATAGCAAGTGTCGTGCATATTGAGTCGAATTCACCTTCTGTTTCTCTAACGGAAGCCATCTTTTCTTTTCTAATAGTTTTCCTAGTAATTTTTCAATTGCACAAACCATTTTCTCTTCGGATAAATTACTATCTATTAAATCGGTTACAGCTTTAATAAATACTTGAAACGTTTTGCTTCCATTACACGTTAACATAAGTATCCTCCTCTACTCTTCTTTCACACACTTCCATACTATAAAACACACTAGAATTTTACAATTGAGAAATGAAAAACAAGGTACAATACAATGCACCTTGCTCAACGTCTTACCTAGTTTTCAAAAGAATAGGTAAGTATTTTAATGTTTGTTCATTTTCCAATATACATTTTTCTAAATTGAACGATGGAGATAACTCTATTTTTTCAAAGACATTTATAAAGGTAGTTAATGCAATTTCAGCTTCTAAACGTGCAAGTGGTGCCCCTAAGCAAAAGTGAGGTCCTTTACCAAAGGTTAAATGCTTTTCATTTCCTATTCTGTGTAAATTAAATTCAGAAGCTTGTAAGAATTTTTTCTCATCTACATTTGCTGCACTTACCCATGCAACAATCATTTGATCCTTTTTCATAAAAGGTCCAAATATATTTGTGTCCTCTGTAATCCTCCTAGCTAATGTAACGGGAAAGCGATAGCGTAATACTTCCTCAATCGCTTTTGAAATTAATTTAGGTGATTCCCTTAATTCTTTATATGTTCCAGGCGAGTCCACTAAAAAACAATAGAAGCTATTAATAATTAAATTTGTAGTTGTTTCATTACCAGCCGCTAATAAACCTAAAGAAAAAGTAACAATTTCTTCATCGGTTAATCTTTCACCTTCATATTCAGCTCGTATTAAATCTGAGATAATATCGTCGGTTAAATGATATCTTTTATTTTGAACAATTGGAAGAAGATATGCTTTAAATTCATTTAACGCAACTCCTTTTTCTACATCCAAATCGTTAAATTTTTCTTTACTATATGGCATAAATAAAATATCAGACCATTCTTTAATTTTTTTACGGTCAGTTATTGGTACTCCTAATAAATCGGATATGACAGTAACAGGTAAAGGTGCAGCAAACTCTTCAACGATATTAACCTCACTATATTTTCCAATATGTTGTACAAGTTCATTTGCGATAGCCTGTATTCGAGGTTTCCATTGTTCTAAACTTCTTGGAGTAAATGCTTTAGAAACGATAGAACGTACATTGCGATGTTCTGGTGGATCAGTAGAGTTTATATTTATCCTAGTTTCTAAAGGAGGGATTGAGAATTGCCTTCGCTCCCTTCTACTTGAAAATAAGCGATAATCCGATAAAACTCGATTTACATCATCGTATAAAAAAACATTCCATACATCCTGCTCCTCATCATAATGAACCGGATGATTATCCCTCATAAATTGATACCATTCATACGGATTCCACAATTCTTCTTTTGTTTTCAGCTTTGAAATTTCATGAACTAAAATCACATTTTCCGGCGAAGCCATAGTTCTTTCCTCCCTTTTCTTTTACAATAAAAGTGATAGGTCGGCAGTTCAAAGTTGTATAATCTAACATATGTTATTTTAACATATACAAAAGGAGATTTTTCATTGGGGAACTTGAGAAATATATAAGGGGGATTTTTATGTACGTTGACATTTTACTATTAGCAGAATTAACAACTGGACCAAAACATGGATATGAAATAAAGAAAAATGTTCAAAACCGGTTAGGTGAGAATTTCGAATTAAATCATAACACACTTTATCCCGCTCTTCGGCGTTTCGAAAATATGGGTGCTATAACGAAAAAAATACATAAACAAGTCGGAAAGCCAAACCGAAATATGTACGATATAACTGAAACAGGTGAAGAAATTTTTTCAGAAATGTTAAGAGAGTTTCCTGAAAAAATTGCGACAAATAACGCTGAGTTCCTTGTACGTATCGCTCTATTTGAAAAACTTGATTACGAAGGTAGAAAAGAAATTTTAACAATACGCCAAGACGTACTACATAAACAGCTTACTGCTATTCAATCTTTAGATGTTAGCTCATCTTTTATTACAGAAGTCATTGCATTTAGTAAATCACGTATTGAACATGAATTGCTCTGGATTACATCACTTATGAACAAAATATGAAAAAATAACAAGAAAAGTTAAAAACAATGAATGAAAATGATATTTATTATCAATACTATAATTAATAAAAGGGCAACCACGATTTGGCTACCCTTTAAAAGTTTATATTTCTGGATCGAAAGTTTTGCAATCTGTTTCTTCCGTAGTTGATGCTTGTTTCCCTTTATTACTTACTACATAAATTGCATCTGCACTACATTTATTGCCGTTAGCCCAAAATTTACAGTTGTTTACTTCACATAAAACGTCTTGTGCCATAGTATCACACCTCCTTGTTCTATTATCATTAACAAAATTCGGAGGTATGATACTCTTTGTCATGCATTTTTTATTACCTTTTTAGCTTTCTTAATGGTTCAATATCTCCTCGTACAATAGCATCTATATTTTCTGTTATTTTTTCAATGTCAAAATGCCACCATTGAATTTGCAATAATTCTTCTATTATTGTATTTGTAAATCGTTCCTTTATTTTATTTGCAGGGTTTCCGCCAACAATTGTATATGGTGCTACGTCTCTAGTCACAACAGATTTAGCTGCAATAATTGCACCATCCCCTACTTTTATTCCTGGCATAATAGTTGTATCCATACCAATCCAAACGTCATTTCCTATAACTGTATCACCTTTGTAAGGTAAATCAGACAAATTAGGTGTATACTTCTCCCACCCATTTCCAAATATATTAAATGGATATGCCGAAAATCCATCCATCCGATGATTCGCTCCGTTCATAATAAAGTTAACTCCATTTGCAATACAACAAAACTTTCCAATAGTAAGATGATCTCCAAGAAATTCATAATGATGTAATACTCGATCTTCAAATGTTTCTCCATCTTTCGCATCATAATAAGAATAGTCACCAACAAGTATATTAGCTTTCGTTATTGTATTTTTTATAAAATGGACATTTTGATTTCCTTCAATAGGATATTTAACATTTGGATTAGGATTCATGTTGTACAGCACTTCCTTTACCATTTATTTCACTTTCTACAGCTATTACTGGTTTTAAATTGTATATAGGTAAAATAAATAATAATCCAATTATAAATAGTAAAGCTGTGCCCTCATACATCGTACTTAATGAGAACACCTCTTTTAATGAACCAGCAATACTCATTGTTACTACCATTGAACCGGTGAATAGTGGACTTAAAATGCCATTTACACGACCAATAAAATCTGTATCGCTGTTTTGAATAATGAGCGTATTAATACCTATTTGGATACATGGAAGAGCTAACCCACTAAAAAGTTGTGCTGTAAGTGTCACCCATAAATTCGTCGAATAACCTATAATACCAATGCCGATCGCCTGACCGAACATCCCTACAATTAACATCTTTTGCGGAGCAACATTTTTCGCAAATACCATCGCTAAAGCGCCGCCAACAATCATTCCTGCACCATTTACTGTTAGTAACCATTGTAAACTCTCTTTTGATAGTCCTAACTGCTCAGTTACAATAAATATACCAAGTGGCTGAATTAAACCAATACCGAGTCCTGCTGCCATAAAACAAAGCCCTAGCAAAGTTAATGCTTTTTTCTTTTTTACGTATTTAATACCGTCTAGCATTTCCTGTAACAACGTGATTTCTTTTTTCTCATTTTTATTCTCAAGATCTTTCGGGAGAAATAACAACACAGCTGCTGCCAGTAAAAAAGCGATACCTGTTATGATAATTGAAATATAAATTCCAAAACTATGAAAGATAAATGTTCCAAGAATCGGTCCTAACACCATAAAAATCGCAAATATTGTTTGATATATAGACATCGCTAATTGGATTTGTTCCGTTGATAAATGCTGTTTAAACAATTTCATACCTGATGGTTGAGAAAACTGCGAAAGGATTGCAGAAATAAGTGTAACAAAAAACACGATTTTCCATGTTCCAAACATAAGTGTAATTAATACAGCGAATACTGAAATGGAACTTAACGTTTCACACCATATCATTGTCTTCTTTGGTTTCCACCTATCAGCAAAGGTTCCACCTATAAAGGAAAAGATGAAGATTGGAGCAAACTCAGCAACCGAAATCATCGAAATAGCAAAAGCATCACCTTTCGTCATTTCCATTACATATAGTAATACCGCAAAGTTCCGAACCCATATTCCAATTTGTAAAAATAATGCTGATGCAAGAATTCCTTGCACAAACCGATTTTTTAATACTTGTGATACCCCATTGTTTTGTTTCGTTACTACATTTGTCGACATAAAAAAGCCCCCTATTTCATGTTCTGAACAGGAGGCAGCACAAATCATATAAAAAGACTATATTTTCGCAGAGCGAAATACATCCCTTTTCTATAAATGCACAGACTAATCCTATTCAGAAGAATATTTCGTTTTTTAACGAAGATCTCTTACAAATAGAATTAGTTGATCATTGGGATGTTTTCACCCTTCCGTTTCGAATTTAAATAACACATACATACTCTATGTAAATCATTTTCTATGTATGCATGTCTACAATAAATATTCTAGAATGTTAATGGTAATTCCTCTAAAGAACGCATTAAATAATTCCCCTGCCATTTAATGTCTTCACGTTTCCCTTTTATTTGTAGTTCAGGCATTCGATTAAATAAAGTAGTAATGGCAATCCTTGCTTCTAACCTAGCAAGCGGAGCACCTAAGCAGAAATGGCTACCATGGCCAAAAGCAATATGACGATTATTCTCCCGAGTAATATCGAATACTTCCGGATTTTCAAATACCGTTTCATCACGGTTTGCAGAAGCTAATGCAATGACAACCATATCTCCTCTTTCGATTGTTCGGTCGTGAATTTGAAAAGGTTCATCTGCCCATCTTGAAGTTGTAACCTCAACTGGAGAATAATATCGTAATACTTCCTCAATAGCTGCATCAATTAATTTTGGATTTTCTTTTAATAACTGTAATTGATCCGGATTTTCGAGAAGTGCTAATACCGTATTTGTTATTAAATTTACCGTTGTCTCATGTCCCGCCACAATTAGTAACATGATCATTGAATATAGTTCTCGGGCGCTAAGTTTATGCCCTTCATTTTCCGCAAGTATTAATGCACTCACCAAGTCTTCTTTTGGCTCTTTTCGTTTATTATCAACTAAATATTGAAGATATGTAATAAACTCAGATAGTTGCTTTTCAGTTTCTCTTATTTCTTCTGGTGTTTCTGGGGAAGCAATGACAGCATGAGACCAAATTCTAAATTTCGCTTGATCTTCTTTTGGAATGCCTAGCATTTCACTTATTACAATAATCGGTAAAGGAAACGAGTAATCATCAACAAGATTTAATGAACTTTTTCGCTCGACTTCATTTAACAAATCATCTGCAATATCCTGTATTCTTCCTTCCAATTGCGTGATCATCTTCGGTGTAAAAGCTTTTTGTACGAGTGATCGTAAACGATTGTGGTTAGGTGGATCTGAATTTAGCATGTGCGTCGTTAAATAATCACTATTATCAACAGTAAGAAAGACATTCAATGTATCTTGAGAAAATACATTGGCCGGATCTTTTTTTAAGCGATTATCTTTTAATAGTGGCAAAGCATCTTCATATCTTGTAATAAGCCACTCTGCACCTAATTCAGTTTTATTCACAAATAAGATAGGTTGCACTTTTCTAGATTCTTTATAAATTTCATACGCATCTTCTTTAAACTGAGCTGAAGCTAAATTAATACCATCTTCTATTCTTAGCCCAACTTTGTTTTTCATTGACATTGTATTCCCTCACTCTCATTTGTTTTTGAAAACCAACCAACATATGCATTATACTCTAATAAAAACGAGAAAATTGTAAATTTTCATTCGAAATCTTACTTCTTATATTGAAAAATAAAAAGTGAGAGAGTAAAATGCTTTTACTCTCTCACTTTTCTTTACGCAAAGCACATGAAATTACTAATTTGTTGATAGCGATAACTTACTTTACGACGGCGACCACCTTGCCAAGTGTAACCTGAAACCCCATTTCTCCTCACTTCAGTCGGGAAGAACCATAAGTCTCTTCCGAAAGGTCCAGGACGATGCAAACGTAAATAGCCCCATCTTCCTAGACAGTTACACATCCATGATTTCATATTCCCTGCTTGAGCTGGAGAAGCAAATGTAGACGGTAACGACGGCGCTTGTGACGGTGGTGGTGACGTTGGAGCATCTTCCGCATCATCTGGTCTATAATCTTCTTGTTCCAATTCTCTCATTTCATTTACAGATTCATACCCGTAGTTTTGCGGATTATAATACATCCCTTGATCATATGGATAATTTTGCTGGTTATACATATTAACAAATCACCTACTTTTCATTTAGTACCTTTAACATTCATATGTGATATGCCCCCTATAGGAAGCTTATGTATAGCCTAAATTCATAAAAAATGTTGCAAACTACAAATAGAAGAGATCAAAAATAAATCTCTCCTATTTGCCACTATGCAAAGCACATATAATTACTAATTTGTTTATATTGGTAAGTTACCTTAAAACGATGACCATCTTGCCAAGTATATCCTGATACATCAAACCGGCTAACTTCTGTTGGGAAAAACCATAAATCTCTTCCAAAAGTAGCAGGTATATTTAACCTTAAATAGCCCATCTTCCTAAACAATTGCACATCCATGATCTCATTTGAGATGTTGGTACAGGAGTAGCAAATGCAGAAGGTAAACTGGGGAGGTTCGATGGAGGTAGTAACTTTGGTGCATCATCTAATTGACATGAACAAAACTGATTGTTCAATGAGCTACTCCTCCTAATTATTAATAAATTCTATATGATATATGAATTTTCTTTTTATATAAAACTTCCATAAAGGAAAAACTTCTCTTTTATTCCCCAAAAAATCCCCTTCTAATTCTTTATTAGAAGAGGATTTTTGTTTAAATGCTATTTCAACTTCACACTATAAAAACGCATTTCATTTAACGAACCTTCAAATTCAAAAACTTCTTTTTTAATTAATTGCTTTAAACGATATTCTAAAAATGTATCGCCAACCAACTGATCAGCAAGACCAAGTGCCTCACCAATTACTCTAGGAGCTTTTAGGAACTCACAATCAGCACCTACACTTTTCGCGCATTCAATAATAAATTGATCAAAATAATCTTCTTGTACCGAATACACTTCATTTTCATTCCAAACTCTTAAAAACTCCGTACTATTCGATAATTTATCCCATTCATATTCATACTCCATTCGCTTTTCTTTCGTTACATACGGAAATGCTGCAAAACTTTTTTGCAATAGAGCTAAACTGTCAGGCGATAATTCTCCTGTTCCACGAATAGCATACTCTTTTTTTAATATTTCTTTACTTGCTTCAGACGTATTAATAACGCGAATGTTTTTCTTATCTTTTAATTGCGCCATTACAAAACATAGGCCTACATGTTCATGTGCGTTATTAGCTTTCCAAATTGTAATAGGTGTTTCAATAGGAATAGTGTGTAGTTCTTCCATAGTTTCTAAAAACCTTGGTAAATACTCTACTTCAAAATAATTATCATAAGCAGTTAAATTGTTTACTAACCATTTCTGTCTTGCAAGTTGTCCCTCATACATATGTAACTTGTTTATCGGCCCAATTGAAAAAAATTCAGAAAAAGCGACAACCCTCTCTTCCAATTGTTCTTCTTGACTAAGCATATATTTTAAACATCCAGCTGTTGAATCATCAAACGCAATATGTACGTGTGTGCTTTCTTTTACATTTCTTATATATGATGTATTACTCGTTAGTTGCTTAGGAATATCCATCAAATTTTTAATTGCATCTTCACTATAGTTTTCTTCTAACAAATTTAACTGAATTAGAATACTTTGAAGTAAATGTTTTGCTTCATCTTCATACATATCCTCTACAACATTTTTGATTTTGTCTATCATACAAATCCCTCTATTCATTTCATAAATAACGTATATTATAGTGTATCATTTTAGTATCATTCTTTTAAAGTTTTTTTAAGTAAAAGCATTTATTATTCAGATTGCTACAGCTATCCACATTTTCAACAAAATCTCTCCTACAATTCTTAATTACTAAATATTCTTTTGTAAATCCCTTTATTTAAATGTATAATTATATAGAAAATAAAAAATACAGGAGCTATATGCATGGAGAAAGCGATTACTACTTATAAACATTATTTAAAAAATTGGAGATTTATATTTATTTGTATATTACCTACTATCGCCATATTATATGTTTTCGATGTCATCTTTGAACTACTATTTCATCAAGATTTCTATTTATCAAACTTAATTTTTGCTATTATATTATTTTTAATATTTATTAACATCAAAGATATGTTTAAAATTGAAAGTTAAAGAACGGGATAAAAAAAGAGCAACCTGCAATTGGATGCTCTCATGTGATAGAGGTTTTTTCTGAGTATTAAGTAGGACACGAAGGTCTTGTCCTACAATATAATATATGCTTGTACTTATTTTATTGTGCATCTATTAAACATCAAATGTATACGTATTGCTAAAAATTCTGCTCATTTATTAATTGTGTAATTATTATATTTACACATAAAAAACATCCTTATGGATGTTTTTTTATGTATCGATTTTTAAGCTTCCATAAACTTAGCCGGTACACCAATTTTTTCAACTACAGAAGATATATTAGTAGGATTAATCATTACATTTTCAATACTAACTAATTTATTTTCTAATAGTCCATTCTCTGTAGTAATAAGTTCTTCAAACCGATCTAAAGTCATCGAGAATTTGTGTTCACTTCCGCCATTCATACAGACTTTTACATACTTCATAGTGTCACCGCCTTTCATAATAATCTATATTTCGATAAGAAGACGCTTACATCCTTTTTATTTACTACTAGATTTCTCACTTTTACTCCTTGCTAATTCACGTTTATTTATTTTAGAAAAAGCAGCTACTATTTTATGTTCACGTTATAATTGCTAGTAAGAACGATAAAGATAAAAATGCACAAAGTGGTATATATAAAACAGTATCCATTTTAGCAAAACGCGTATCTTTTTTTCGCTTAAAGATGCCAAAATAATGAAACTCACCAATTACTCTTATAAAAAAACAATCATACAAATCCAGGAGCCCAATTGAACAATACTATTAGGAACTTCGAAATGAACAACATTTGTTTGTTGTAATAAAATCATTGCTGCCATACTTAATAATAACGCAATGAACAATGTCATCCCTACACCTGGTATAAATGCCTTTTCTCCAGATTTTGTTGGAATGACACTATTTGTCGCCCACTTACCTCCGAAAGCCCAGTAAACATGTAAAAAGCTAACTAAAAATAATATACAGACAGAAATATATGTAATAATCAACATTTTGTCCTCCCATTATTTTATTTAATTGCTCATCTTTAGAGTATGCTATGAATTCCGTATTGGCAATCTATATTTAATTACATAAAAAAACCCTTTAATGATACATCATTAAAGGGTTTACTGAAATTTCTTATACATTATACCTATTTCTACGACGTTCCATCCTCGTTTGTCCTTGAGCAGTACCTTGTTGTATTTGCTCTGCCATTTCATATGTTGCAGCTGAAGCTGGTTCTTCGTAATTATGCTCACGTATTTTTTCTGGCGTTTTTCGTTTTGATGCTTTTCCACCAAACTTAAATAATTTGATCTTTAATTTCGGTAATCTAGGAAGTGGAATCTTAAATGATAATTTTTTGCGCTTCTTTTTTTGTTGAAATAGATTTATATTTTCTTTATTATCATCCTGCTCTTTACGATGTAATAACATCGCAAGTAATCCACCTAATATAAGTCCTCCAACTAACAGTAGAAGATATAAGTAATGACTTGTCATTAAACTCGACATACGTTCAAGTATGACTAAAGACTGTACTTCTTTAATATCCCAAAGTAAAGCGGCCCATAATGAGAATAAACCGAAAGTAAGTCCATATGTACGAAAACGGAATAAACATGGAATTAAAGCGATACAAGCGGCGATTTTCGCATTCCCTATTATTGAACTTGTTGAAATATCTTGATGCCAAATGACTAACAGTAGTGTTATAAATGGCGCATACGCTATCCAACTACATATACGTGAATATATTTTTTTCGCAAAATAGCTACCAAAACTAGTAAAAAATAAAAGGCCCCCGATATATAAAGATTGTTCTAGTGGGATTTGCTTTATAATTCCTGCAACCGGAAAGAGGCCGCTCAATAGCATTAATAACACATCTAATTTCTTCACAATTCCTCATTCCTTTCAAATTTCTTTTGAATCAATTCATATTGCTTTCCAAAATGATGTAGTTTTTTATTTCTAAAAAACATCTTAATCCTGTATGTAAATAAAGTAAATACGTAAAAGAGAAGATACATGACAAAAGATATCCTTATTTACATGGAAAAATGACAAATCCTGACCGATATAATGAGCAGGATTTGTCTACTATTATTTAGAGCAGAATATTGAATCTTTCTTTTCTATTTTCATAATATCTACATCCAGTTCATCATCAAACTCTTTAAACTCTCTTGCATCTATATCCGTCATATAGCCCTTTACTACTTTCGCCATATGCATGGAATACGGCATGTGTACATCCTTTTCTAACAGCATACTTGAATTACAGCACATGTAATGTATCATTTTGGCGATATAATTCCTTTCTACAGATTTTACACCTAAAGGTAAAATTTCAAGTATGTATCGCTGCAATGTTTCACTATCATTCAAAGAATATTCACCAGCGCTATAATACATCCCCTTTTGATCTGTATATAAACTTGTGCCATCCGGAACATCATCACGTTCTATCACACCGTATTTTGGTGTATCAAAAGCTTTATTTATTCTTATAATATTTAAGTTTGGAACCTTTAGCACATCAGGAACAATCTCAGGGAAAGTATCTATATCAATTTTTTTATTTTGTAACTCTTTTATCCAATGTTTTCTTAAATTCGCATCTATAATGAAATACACTTGTTCATTTTGCTCTTTTACATGTTGTAAAATTCCTGATAATGTTTCAGAAACAAATTGTTTAAATAGAATCTCCATATCATTTCTTTTTGAAGGCTGCGGTAAAAAGGCATTATGTTTATTTATATTTAATAATAAACGATCAATCGTTTGCCACTCTGTATTCCCATATAGTTTATATGAAATTTCTTTTCCTTTTATTTGTGAAAAAATAGGTAAGAAATCAAATTTCGAGATTCGCTCAATTGATAAATTAACATATGTACAAGGTAAATTTATTTTATTCCAACTACGTTTCAAAAATCCTTTTTGTTCTAATAAACTAAGGATACAATTAATAATTGTTTTACGAGATACACTTTGGCCAATAAATAAATTAATAAATGCTGAAATACGGTTAGTTCGTGCAAACCCTTCTCTAACGATTTGCTTTGGATCAATTTTTTCACGCCCATCACAATTTTTCATTGCGATTAACGCCAACGTCGCATCATTGCGCTCACCTGCAGTAGCATAAACGGCTTTCATAACATCCTCTACTAAATTTGTTTTGTATTTCTGACAATATTGCATTTTATATGGATTTTGCAATACTTTTTCAATATTATATCTTACTATTTTTAATAATACTGGAGAATCTGCATTTAATACATATGATGACTCGCCAATTTGAGCTAACACAATTTCATTTTCAAATAACGCTTGTTCAACTTCCAACGATATTTTTTCAGACCATAGTTCTAACGTTATAGTCTCTAATCCTTTTGGTGCAATTAAAGGGAATAATTCATTTTCATTATTTGTTGCTAGCTTATTACATTCTGGTAGTAATGTGAAATGAGAGAATTTTTGCTGAAACCATTTAAAAAGATACTCACTTTCCTTTACTTTTATACCAGGTTTTATTTTTGTACCTTGAACTTTATATATTCTCTCATTGTATGGAAGCAACACCCTAATGTTTGCTCCTAGCATATAATCTTTCGGATATTGAAGAATATGCTCTAATTCAACTTCTCCACCTATATGAAAATCATCTTTTAAACTTCTAAATATTTTAATCCATTTTATGCCGTTTGTAGCTTGTTGTACTTTTAGTTTTACAAATCGTAATTTTGTATTATTTGATGAAAATTCTGGAGTAGAAACCAATATCATGCCCCGTTTTCGTCTTAATAGCAAAGGAATATCTGGATGATTATATTCTTGATATTAAGACGGTTTTTATGAGTATTTCGTATAAGCGTGATTTAACTAATTAAAGCTATTTTCAAAGAAGACATATCAGCGATAATTTATGTCTATTTCGAATAGGTGTTAGCAAGTTCGTTTGCAAACTTGTTAGCACTTTTTTGTTTAGATAATACACGCATTCCTTCTTATATACTGACTATGTTCCGATTTTGGGATTTTTGTACGGAAAATATACCTTCCTACTTGTGATCAATGTGGTCAAAAGAGAGTGGTCGTTTTATGCGCTACTCTCTTCTTATATATATGCCTATTATATTTGTTTGTAATTAAAATCGTTCACTTCTACACACTCTTAGAAATTCACATTTTTTACCAGTTGTCTTGTAATAAAATAAATTTCATCCTCCTAATTCTGTCTCCTTACTATCAGATAAAGTAAATTACAATCCAATTTATCATGTTCCATAATTTATTAAACAAACTATTTTCAAACAAAAAAGATTTCATTTTGTTCAATTTTATTGTTCGCAAATTTCAAAAATCTAATTGAAATGTTATTCACCTAATCGTCCTAGATTTAAATAATAATAAGGCTTTTGTATTTATTAGCAAAATCACGGATAAACTACACACGAAAATTATTTGTTAGTTGTTACAAAAGGAGGAAATCCAAATGTCAAATAAAAAAAATACTTTCTATTACTCAGATGGGATGCAGATACCTCTAATTCCTGTAACAGATTTAGTCGCAATTAAAACTTCTCCAAATAATCCCGAACCTGTAAGTTTATTAAGCACTGAAGATGAAGTTAAAAAACCTTTATTTACTGTTAAAAAATACGGAATCCAGGTTTACGAAAAAGAAAATGATAATGAAAGGCTTCATCCTCTCTCTAATGAAGCTGAAACAATAACAACAGATACTGTTCCTATTTTTAAACAAGGCCCAAATAGTACAGATTTAATACTTGTAGATAATAAATTTATAGTGCAATTTAAACCTGATGTGACTATGGAACAAATTGATAAATTAAATAAAAAGCACAATGTTAAAACCGTAAAACCTTTAGGCTATGCTGAAAATGGATTTATATTACAAGTTAATGACGAAAAAGACTCAACAGATGTTATTCATATTGCAAACACATACTACGAATCTGGACTAACTCTCTTCGCACATCCTAACCTTATTCGTGAGCGCTACAAGATGCCAAGTATGAATGGATCCACAAGAGAAACACCCGTTGTTACAGAAGATACCGAGAATTTCCTTTCTCAACAATGGCACCTTCAAACTGCTAAAGTCATAGAAGCCTGGGAAATTACAAAAGGAAATCCAAATATCAAAATTGCAATTGCAGATGATGGAGTCCTTACTGAACACCCTGAGTTTCAAAATAAAATCGTTTATCAATATGATTTTGAAAGAGATATACCTGATGGTAATCCGAAAATTTTAAATAATGATAATTGTAAATTCGATGATTGTCATGGTACTGCTTGTGCTGGCGTAGCAACTGCGGCCGGATTAAAAGCATATGGCGCTGCACCGAATTGTTCACTAATGGTTGCTCGTACACCTCAATTTTTAGGTACTATAGAAGAAGGAGAAATGTTTGAAAAACTTACTGATAATGGTGCGGATATCATTAGTTGTAGTTGGGGACCTGGGGAACGTGAAGGTGTAAAATATGACATTACCCCAAATGTTCTTGCAGCACTTAAACACTGTACTACACATGGTAGAAATGGAAAAGGAACAATTATCCTCTTTGCAGCCGGAAACTATAATGAAGATACTTCCCTAAATGGCTATACAACCAACCCTTATACTATGTCCATTGCCGCTTCACATAGTGATGAAGACCGTTCTTCTTACAGTAATTTTGGTAAGGAAGTATTGATTTGTGCTCCTTCTAGTGATCGAGGAAAGAAAAGAATCTTTACAACAGATATTCTAGGAGACGATGGCTATAATCGTGGGAATTCAGACCATGGAGACGATATGGGCGATTACACAAATTCATTTGGTGGCACTTCATCTTCAACTCCACTTGTTGCGGGAATCGTAGCTTTAATGCTTTCAGTTAATCCAAGTTTAAAGTGGAAGCAAGTTCGAGAAATCTTAGCACATACCGCAAATCAAATTGGAGATTTGAGCACATATCAAAATACTCCACTTGGACAACATAGTCCATTTTATGGATACGGTCGTGTAAATGCACTCAAAGCAGTTGAAGAAGCTCAACACATCCATTAATGAGTAAAAATTCAATAACAATACTAACAAATTATATATTATTGAATCGTACAAAAGAGAGTGGTTAAAAATAATCACTCTCTTTATATACCCATAAATATTTTTGTAGCTAAAATTCCTCTATTACATAAACCTTTACAAATACATCATACTTAGCCGCTAACTCTTCCAGTTTCTTTTCTCTATATTTGGTAACTGTAAAGAAATAAATCACTGGCATTTTCCCGTTATACTTCTGTTTATAAATCTGCGTAAGTTCTTCATATTTTTTTAACTTCTCTTCATTCACTTTCATTTTCTGTGAGCGATCCACTTCAACCGCATGAAGTATATTTTCTTCATCACGAAACTTCACATCAGGAATGATTTTCTTTTTCTCACCATTTTTTTTATACCGGATTTCTGTTTCAATCTGCCAATCATCCGGACAAAATAAATGCAACCATGCTTCATTACGCAATAATGCATGCACAAGCTTCCCTCTTGAAACAACCTTTCCATCATCACCAAACAAAGCATGCCCTTCTTTATTGAGATAGTATACATACTCTTTCCCTTGCATTGTCTTACTCAAATACGGCTTCAAATCACTCATAATTCTGTTTGCATTTCGAATACCACCCATATCATGCACACTCATCAAATGTCTTCTCGTTGCAAACTGCAGCTTTCTAATCGTCGCAAGTATCGCCATCTGACGGTTGATTTTTATGTGGCTCTGGATGTTCATGTTTTTCCACCTCATATTCTTTTAGATGTTCCCACATGACCTTGTCATCGATATATGGCACTTGCAGTACAGTGAAGTTTTCCTTCATATATATAGCCCTTCCTGGAATAGATGGTAGTTGTTCTAATCCAGACTGATCAATTACAACTTCTGATGCGGTACGAGTCGGTAAACGGAAACCGAGTTTTGCATTCGCCATCTGTTTGACTACCCTCGGCAATGTGTCTCCTGTCGGATATTGTGTACAAAAGACAATACGAAACCCAAGTGCCCCTCCGACACGAGCGATGTGACTCAACATGTATTGACACTCTTCCAGCATTTTATTATGAGCTCTCGGTAATCCTTTGGCAGGCGCGAGTACTGCTCCTTCATCCACTACAATGAAATATCGGTCTTTTTCTTTCGTGTGAACAATATTCTTGATACCACGTTCTTTCATGTACTTCCCACGTTCATGCATTTTCTCCATTACTTTTAACAACATGCCATGTGCTTGTTCTGATGTTTCTGCGATTTTCTCAACTTGTTTCAACTTTTTATACTCGCTAAATTCGAGTCCTTCTTCTTTTAAATCAATTAAATAAAAATGCGCATGATCTGGATTTGCTAATGATAAGGAAGCAAACATATTTTTAAGGAAAACTGTTTTCCCCATACGAATTAATCCACCTATAGCCATGTGTGGTGTTTCATCAAAATCGTGGTAAACAATTGTTTCTAAACTCTGGCCAACTGTAATCCGCCATTTCCCTTTCGTTACTAAATCCATTGACCATGACCAGTTCTTCGGTATTTCTCTGCGGAATACACGAATGTTCAATTTATAATTATCGTACTGAATACGTACTGGTTTATTTAACCCCTCAGAAACAACGTCCTCTACCTTTTGAATAATTTTACTCGGCATGCCAAGCGGTAAGATATACACATAAGTCGTACTACGATCATCCTCAATTTGTTTTTGAAACTTTGGATATTGTAATTTTTCTACATTATTTCTTTTGATCGCAATACCAGCTACCTCAAAAAACACTTGTATTTTTCGCTTATCATCATTTTTACTTTTGAACTTTTCACCGAATAACGCCACTGTTAAACCTGCAGCTGGAACGAGTAATAATTCAATCATTTTCTCCACTCCCCATATACCCTTTATAAGGGTATATATCCCTTATTTTTGGAAGACTCCCGTACATGTTCTATATCAATGACCTGTAAATGTCCTACAATTCCACATTGGTATACCCCTATAGAAACGTGAAAAGCACATAACGTAGAAGATACAAGAACGAGCCTGTGAGCGTTGTGTACATGGTCATACGTGGAAGCCAACGTGGAACACTCTGCCCCATTTTTTCTGCAACCTTCATTGTAATCACTGACAAGCCAGTTGCCGTCCATACCACTATCGCTTCTCCTACGATTGTCATTTGAATTCCTCTTTTCGAATGAGCTGTAATCCCTTAGATGTCATAACTGGTTGATACTCATTGATGACATCTCCCCAATCAAGCACTTCATCCTCGTCTTCATATAGATCATCCATGATATCGTTTGATAAACGGTAATAGCCTTTGTACTCACGATTATTAAAAACTTCATGTCTTTCCATGTGGTCCACAATTGCATTTGTTTCTTTTTTGCCATTTGAATCCCTATACATACCTCTTAATTCTTTTGATGGATACAGGTAAGGTGTTTCGTTTAAATGTGAATATTGCCAACGCATATGCGCCCTCTCCCCTCTTGATGTCCTTGATTCCACTTGGTATTCCTCATCGTCTTGATAAAGGTATATGACTTAGAAAGAAGGATTTTGCCTGTCCTTCGAGAAAAAATTCGTAGGACAAACAAAAAAAGGGTGAGAATATGGAAAGTCGTTTGAAAGAAATCTTAGATGAACGCGGGATTAAATACAGTTTTATTGCTAAAAAAGCTGGAATTGCAACTTCTACAATGACTAATTTAGTAAAAGGGGGACTTCCAACCTTGCCTGTTGCATATCGTATTGCTCGTGCACTGGAAATGAAATTAGAAGAAATTTGGATCGAAAAAGATATAAAATAAAAAAAGACGGTATTCACCGTCTTTTTCACTGTTTCACTTCATTTTTGTCAATTCTTTCTAAAACTTTTAATAAAATTGCTAAAATAATAGTTACCATAATAGCAATAACTAAGATACCTTTCGACGTTAATTCAACTGATGTTAAACCACTTTTAGTCATCCAAAAATACCCGACGTATATTGCTAAGAATGAAGTAACCGTTGATATTGTAAACCCTAAAACCCCTAACTCGTCTAACTTCTTTTCAGACAAGCCAACCAAACTTAAAATCTTCGTAAAAAGAGCCGCTATTATAAACATTTCAATAGATAAAATGAATAATGACATTGTTCCTGAATATTGAATTTCATTCGGCATCCATTTCCCTAACCCCAACATGAATAAAGCCGGAAGAAAGATTGGTAAGAATAATCCTAAAATTATTACCGGCACTGCTATAACACTACTTGTCTTGTTGTCGTTCTGATTGCTCATAAATCCTCCAAAATTATTATTAATAATAAATACCCAATGGATTTTAGCATAAAACAAAATTAGTGACTACAAGAATTTTAATTAATCTCATTTAGGACATACTCATACTGAGGTGAATTCTATGATTTGGGCAATAGCATTGCTTTTACTTGTTTTTCTCATCTGTTTTGTCATGAGGGGTCCACACGTAACACCTGAAGAAATTAGGACACACCGAGTACAACAAGCTGCAACTCGTGGTAATTTAGAGATAATGGATCCAAGAGAATTTGAATACTTTGTAGCTGATTTCTTTCGCTCTCTTGGTTATAAAGTTCAGGTGACTTCTGGTTCTAATGATGGTGGAAAAGACATTATCCTTTATAAAGGGAATGAAATGAAATTCGTTGAGGTAAAACGCTATACGAAAAGCTCCATTGGAAGGCCTTTTATTCAGAAGCTTCATAGCGCTATTGTGGATGCGGATGCTGTTGGAGGGTATTTCGTTACACTGAGTCATTTCAATAAGAATGCGAGGCAATACGCTGCGAATAAAAACATTGAGTTGATTGATGGTGATTCTCTTATTAACATGATGAAGTCATAATTCTCAAGCAAGCTGATTCTATAAAAAGAGTGGCTTGCTTTTGTTTTTTACTGAAAATTCACATTAATATTATTTACAATTGCCAGTCATCTTATAGTATGAATTTTTCTGAAACCGCCAGTATAAATCTTACTGTAACCAAATTAAAAATTGTAGTTTGAATATTAAAAACCAACCTCTATTCAGATACAGGGGTTGGTTTTTGTTATGCTTACGATTAGAATGTAAAAAGTTCTGCATTCTTTTGGAATGATTTAAATATATGAAATGCAGACGTGAATTTTCGTTCCATCATGTTTAAAACAATTTGTTCCAATTCATTTTCTAAATGCTTTGTCAATTGTTCTCTAATTGAGTCTTCTAATACTTTAAAACGAGCACTTTCAATGTCTTTTCTAACTTGATTAACATCAAATGGTTTTGTCGTATTGTATTCAAAATTCGCACTCAATACAGCATATGAAATCTCTTTAAATTGCTTTGTTTTCGTCATACCCTTTGTATCTTTTTTGGGATCTGAAATGTAGATATATATCCAGGCTTTAACAGTCAAGTTATCCATTTCAAGAATGACAAGTGGTGCAATTTGATAAAGATCTGTTTCATAAGGTGCTGTCTCTTCATCTATGTATACCATAGCTACCTCTTCTGCTTTCCCAAGAACCAATGCACGCCATTTTTTGAGCATTTCTTTTGGGTCCCTTAATTCTTTCAACTGTTCTTTTACCTCTTCAATTTTGTTTAGTAATTCAGTTCCCTCTTTTCCAAGTATTTCATCTTGAGCTAAAACTTGCAATTGGGTATCCGCTGCTACAAACAAGCTATCTGCACTTAATTTTTTATAATCCATAGATAGAATGTTATTTAAATTAAATCCTGGAGGCATTCGGTCAATTTGAAATCCTTTAGGTAATGTAAGTTCCGAAATATCTCTTGTGCTAGGTACCACACCTTCTGCACATTTTTTAGGGTCGCGTAAGCATTTTTCTAATCTACCGGTATTCAATCCATGCGGTACTAAAAATCTGTTTAATCGTAATTTTCTCATGTAAATTTTGCTTCCTTCCCGTACGGTTTAGTTCAATCAACAGTTCTTTATATTAAGTACGAACGTTTGTCGACCCGCCAACAGTATCTGGTAAGAAAGAGCATGGCTCCTCTGTACTTTTACCACGTAAAATCTCTAACATTTCACTTGATAATGCTATGGTATCCCCTACTACCTTAGGCTTATTAGGCTTATTAGAAACATAGGCTACATTTACGATTTTTCCATTTTGATCATCTGAGAAAGTCAAAAGTGATGGTGCGCGTCCTTCCATCGGTCTGATATTTTCTTTAAAAACAGTTGGACTTTTATGAAGTAAAAGTTGATAAAATTGCCCATCATATACAATCCCAATTGCATTTTCCATATCGTGTACAACTCCTTAGCATTTTGGTCAGTCTTCCTTAAGGAGTGTTCCCTGTTATAAGAAAACAATTCTTTTAATTTTTTCGTTCTTATTTCATTTTAGATGTATCCTATAGAAATAGAAGGTTGATGCCAATATGATGACGTCTGTATTGTTGTCAAACATGGAACAATTACAAGATTGGTTACTAGAATATGCGCCAAATGATCCAGATTCTTCAGGGGATAATCCTGATAAAATAGACGACTTTAAATGGGTTAAACAATATATAATTTTAACTGTAGCGAATGCTGAAACAATGCTTTCTGCCGTAAAACAAGATACATCTCGTCTATCAAACTTGATGAAAGAATGGTATCCAGATGGACTAGAGCACTCGGAATGGCAGGCGATGTTATATACCGCGGATAAAGTGCGGGTATTAAACAAAGGTAGAATATGATTTCACAAAACATCCCTCTCTATTATGGAGAGCACTTAAATTATGCCCAATCCTCCCTACAACACTTCGCATAGCATGTACTAAAAAGGAGGTTCGTACTTAATATGTCAAACTATTATTACGACCGTTCACATAAATGCTATCGTAAGAAACGGAAAAAATGCGACTGTTATTGTCATTGTGAACCTCGCTACCAAACGTTAACATCTGGATCTTTATTCCGTAATGCTAACACTGATTTTATTCAAGTTTCTGCACTCAATCAAACTTACATAGTATGCCTTTCCTAGTAGTTATGGATAGTAATCGAAATTTTTTGTAATCTATCTCAATATCCATTTACAACTAAATATTGATTTAATTTACACACCTAACTATAATGTTAATTGTTATATTTTTATTTATTAATAAAATAAGTTAATTAATTTGTTAAAAATTAATTAAAAGGAGCTTACTAATGAAATTCAAACAAATTATTTTAGCAGGCGCTGTTCTTGCTACATCAACATTTACCTCTTTAACAAATGCACAAGCTGAGACTGGATTTCGCGATGTTCCTACAGATCACTGGTCTTATAATGCAATTATGGATTTAAAAGAGAAACAGATCTTTGCTGGTTATGGAAATGGTATATTTGGTTTTGGTGATCCCATCACACGAGGTCAAGTTGCTAGATTGTTATATAATTATATACAACCAGTGACTGATCCTACTGCCCCTCCTTTCAAAAATCCATTCAATGATGTGAAAGGTACTATGTTTGAAAAAGAAATTTTAGCGATTGCTAGAGCTGGAATTATGAATGGATATGGTAATGGTAAATTTGGCCCAGATGATACTTTAACTCGTGAACAGTTGGCTGCTGTATTAAAAAAGGCTTTCAGATTAAGAACATCATCTATAACTACATTTGAAGATGTTGAAAAAAATTATTGGGCTACTGACGCAATCAGTGCACTTCAAGAAAATAAAATTGTAGTTGGAACAGGAAATAATATGTTTGAACCTAAAAAAATTGTAACTCGTGAGCAATATGCACAGTTTCTATATAATGCAATTAATTTTGTAGAAGCAAAACCTGAATTACCACCGTTTGATCTCCCAAGCTCTATGATTACAAGTGAATTTCATTACGACAGTAGTAGCTGGATAAACAGTTCACCGTTGCTACTAAAATCTGTATCTAAAGAAGCTCAAAATCTAATTACTAAAATAAACAAGAATTATAATGAAGATTTCAAATACGAAAGCGTATATATCAACGGCGGCCAGATGGGCGATGGTGAAAGGGTAGAATTACTTTCCTCTAATCCTAATTTAGGAAAGATTTATGATTATGGACAAGGGCAACTCTATTTAGTAGGTGAGAATGAAAATGATTTCATGATTACATTTATAATTGATAAAGCTACTGTAGAGTTAGCAAAAAATTGGATTACTTTAATAAATCCAGATTTAAATCTAGATAAAGAAATTAACGATATTGTTACATTACCTTTCAAAAATTCAGGCGAGCGAGATTATCACACAAACTTAGATAAGGGTAACTACAAAATGGAGTTAAGCACAATGCCTGCATCAAATGGTTATGAATCAATATCCATAAATGTTAAAAGAAAATAATTAATAGATATTAAAAGAAGCCGCCCAACAGGACGGCTTCTTTTACTTCACATACACATAGGCTTTATTTACAATTAAGCAGATTTTAGTTCACATAAATATTATTATACTAATCTAAAATTTCCATGTTTACATTTTTTTCTTTTTATCTCATAATTTTAATTGGGAAAGGGAGGAAAAAAATGGTTCAAATCAAAGTAACACCTGAAATGCTAGAAGAAGTGGCTAATCGTGCAAATAATACCAGAATCGCATTAGAATCTATACATAATAATTTATGTAACGAAATAGATCAGTTGTGTTTTCAATGGATTGGAGCCTCTAATCAACAGTTCATTCAAATGTTTAATGATGCAAGACCAAAAGCTTTTACATCTATCAATTCACTTATACAAGTAGAAGAAGATTTGAAGCGAATTGCTGAAAAATTCCGCAATGCAGATAATCAAGATGTTACAATGGAAGAAGGTGCAATGTGTGGTAAACCTTCCTCTGAAGAAAAAGGTTTTGATGGCGGTAAACTAGCTCGAGATATAGCTGGTGAAATAAGTGGTGAGTATGATATTAAAAGAGCATGGGATGGAGTTGATCCATCTACTGGCGAAAAACTATCAACCTGGGATAGAATCTTTGCAGGTGGAATGGCCGTAGCTGGTCTTACACCAGTCGGGAAACTTGCTAAAGTAGGAAAAGGCGTTAAGATGACGCATGCTGCAATAGAAAGTAAAAACCTTTTACGAGGAGAAGATTACTTAAAAGCAGCAACAAGACCAAATGGTATCGGTAAACCACATATTGGTGAGAACGGAAACTTAATCCCAGCAAATAAAGAAGGGGTGTATAAAGGCCGACAAGTAACTGTAACTGAACATATCTTAGGTGGATATCGCAGAGGAGCAAAACATAATAGTCCTTATACTAGTTTCTCGATAAAACCTGAGGTTGCAAGTAATTATGGTAAAAATATTATTGATATTGATTTACCTGCTCTAAGAAAGGGGATTAGGGAAGGTGAAGTAAAAGATGTTGCTATTTTAAGCCCTAAGCAAATAGAGCGTTTAATAAAGCAAGATTCCGCAACTACAGATCACTGGAAAAATCTCGCTTTAAATTGGACTAAAAGGGATACTGAATACCTTATTAGAGGAGAAATTCCTAGTAAATATTTTAACATTAAGAAGTGAGAGGGATATTCGCTATGAAACTATACTTTAAAGATATACATTTAGGAGACATTTCAAATGCAAATGGTGATGGTTTTTGGATGTATGGAAATATTAATTTCACTAATAACATTTCTGATTTCAAAGAGTTTCTTAACAAAATGGTAGATGAAAATAATCCGCCTTTAGATGATGTAAATCCAATCCTATTGGATGAAAATAATTGGTTTGTATCTAAAAATAATCAATTAGAGAGAATTGGAATACCTGCCGTCTACTTTGATTCAAATGAAATAGAATGGCGTTGGAGATAAATATAAAGGTTCTCAGTTAAGAGAACCTTTTTCACTTCACTCACATATACATAGGTTTCATTTGCTATTACATAGTATATTTCACTTAACTTCATACCACCAACCTTTACGGTCAAGGTATCCTTTTATCGCTTTAATCTGTACATCTGATGTTGGCTCAGAAACAAAATACGTTAATCCATCAGATTGTAATTTGAAGTTCGCTGTCATTTTAACAGATGTTAAAGCTTGCATAACATCTTGAACCTCATACGGTGAAAAAGCACCTGATTGGATGATGTTTTGTTTAGTTTCTTCCGCTTGCATTTGCTCTTGTGCTGCTCCAGTAAACCAAGATAATGACTTGCTTCCAATAAGTGAATTAAGGTCACACTTGCCAATACCAGGTACATTTCCTGTTTCTGTGTACTGCCAAATGTCGCAAGGATACGCTGGCTTATTACCGCCATAACGCGGAATCCATACAAAATCACTTTTTACGTTCACCATACCAAAGGGTGCATACATATGATGCCCAACATATAAACCGACTTTCTTAGCCCCTAATCGGTATAACTCATCGATAAACGCCTGTGTTCCTGCTCTCATATCATTCATTGTTTTTACTTCTACATCTGCAACCCAAACTGTAGCGCTCTTATCACCACGACTCCAGAAATCTTGTGCTTCTTTCTTCGCATCAGCGATAGAAACGAAACGGCAAAATGCATAGTTACCAAAAGGAATGTTATGCTGCTTCATACTTTGTACATACCCTTTATAAAGTGGATCCACATAATTTGAACCATCTTGTACTCGTGCAATTACAAAATCCAAATACTGTTTTGCTACTGGCCAGTTAATATTACCGTTCCATTTTGAGATATCTACGATTTGTCCCATTATTGCTCATCTCCTTTTTTATCTTTTTGTTTACCACCCAAGATCTCCACGGCATTCGTTAATGCTTGTGGAAGCGGAACTCCCATGCGTCCTGCATTTTCCAAAAGAGATAACAACTCGTTTCCGATAAAGAAAAAGATTGTTGCTTCACGAATTGCGCTGTTTGTTCCCATAACTGCATCAGCTTGTGTGGCTGCTGCGACCAAAAGAAAAAGCACCACCTTTTTGGCGATGCCTTTAAAACCAACCTTACTTTTTAGCTCTCCATTAATTCCTGCTGCGAATACACCAGTAATATAGTCAATTGCTGCCATGATAACAAGAACTTTCAATGTTGTATCCCACCCTCCCAAAAAGTATCCGCAGAAGCCACCAAAAGCAGCTATAAATGTTTTTCCCATTACATCAATGCGATCCATTATTCCGCTCCTTTCCAAAATAAAAGAAGAGAGCGGAATTAGCTCTCTTCTTTTATAAAGCCTTATGCTCTATAAAGTTATGGCATTATGAATTGTTACTAGATAAAACTATTTTTCCTTTACCAACGCTAAATATATTAAATAGGAATTAATTACAGTTAAAGATTATTCAAGAATTAAATCTCTAAACCAATCCCCTAATCCATCATTATCCTTTTCAGCCAATTCCGGATATTTCTCTAATAATTCCTTCATTAAGTTTCTTATGACATTATCCATATTTGTAGCTAAACTTGCTAATTTACCATTTTCTCTACTATATCTACCGACAAGCTTTGCTCCATGAACGTATGCTGATCTTAAATCATAAGCTTCTCTAATGATATTATAATTGTTCTTTTTCTCTTCCAAATCACCACCTATAATTTTACAAGCCCGTGATGATACTTGAAACTTCAATTCATTGTTTGATGTAGATAATAATGTTTCCATTGCACTTATTAGTGATGTTATTTTTTCAGGAACAAAAGATTGTCTTCTAGCTAAAAATATAAATCGCAATGCTCTGAGGAATCTATGGTCTTTCGTATAAATCTCATGGCTATCATCTTTTATAAAACCTTGTTCAATTTCTTCACCTGTTCTATCCTTCCCGGTTAAATGCGGTCTAATTAAACCCATCCATTTTAGTGCTTCATCTAACTCTTCACTTGAAAAAACAGTTTGACATTGTTCCCCTAAGGCATTTGTGTTTGAATCAGTTGTTGAGCGTAGTGCCACAGCCTGTCCTTTTTCGTGTTTTTGAATAATGTAGATGTTCCTTCTACTTACACTATTATCCTTAACAAACCACAGTGCCATTAACCAACCGTCAAGCATTGCTATGCTATTTGAAATTATCGCAGGAATATTTACAGGCTGATATTCAGCTGGAATTTCATCTATATTTAGAGAACTGTAAATGTACGCATGCTCCATTAGACTATCAACTTCAATTTCTCCAATACGCTTAACAAAGTAATCATCTAAGAAATTATCATTTAAAAATTTCTCTTCATTTGTTACATTAAAATCACCAAAGGCCTGTTCGTGCTTAGTATTTTCAAATCCTATTAATGAGCCAATTAAATTTAGGTACACTATGTTCTCCCCCTATATATATATTATAAACTATTATATATTACATATATATAAATGGGAATGATATCCTCTTTAATTTTTTATGGACTGGGTTTTATAAATCCAACAAAGACAAGTTATAATTTAGTCCATTTTGTATTACCCGAATTATCAACGCCTAACTTCCAATAAGAACCGTCATCCGCTAGCAGAATAATCCCTTTTGTTTTATCACCGAATCGCAAATCTCCATAAACGGTATTATCTGATTCTGTATTTACAAATACTTTTGGGTAATCATCGCCAGTCGTGGCGAAAATCCGATTCACCCGGACAAGAGTGTTTTGATTATTAGAAACGGAAATGGTAAAGCGTAGTTTAAATGTGTTTGCGGATCTTGCTGCGACATGAATTACATCTGAAGTATTTCCGTTAATATTTGATAGTTGAACGTATGCACCGTTTAAGCTGGTAACACGTTCAATCTTTATATTTTTCGGCGTTTCAGTCCATCCAAACTCAATGCCAACAGATTCTAGGAATTGTAGTGGTTTATCACCGAAATCTATTTCGATAATGGCTGGTTGTTCGGTTGTAGGGTTTGTCCATCGGCAGAACTGCTCCCTTCTCATGCTAAACATGGCCCAAATGTTCCCTGCTGATTTTGGAGTGCCTGGCAGGTTTACCTTGTATCGTTTATCGGCAAGGAGCAGGACATCGTCTTGATCTCCCACCATAATCTTTTTATTTGGTAATATTGGTGGGAATGAAATTTCAGGTAGTTCCCGTTGATATTCTGTGTAAGGCAGGTACGCTTTTCCACCGTGTTTTGTACTCGTCATCATCACTCGGCTGATACCAATTTGTTTATTAGCTAGATTACTTCCCCAACATTTAATCCTGATTTTTGTACACTTATCAACGGAAGCCCAAGGTGCAGATACGGCAATAGCTTGGCTTTTATTGTTTTTGGTCCAGTGTACACCAATCCATTGCTTACTTAGTTCATCATATAGTTCCATTTCAAAGCCTTGCGGTTGGCTCCCCCATGAACTCATGACAGTAAGAAAAGCTGCGTAAATAATTGGATCGGAAAATGTATTAATTTCAAGCACAATTGGATTTTCATACGTGGCGTTCTTTGCATCAAAAGTAATCCCTGCTTCTGTATCAAACGTGAATATATCCGTCAGTTCGCCATCTACAATAGGATGCGTTGAAACTTGCGTAACGGTGTACCCTCGCTTATGACCATTTACTAAGTAGTCATCCTGATTTCCAATGAAATTCGGTACATACGGTAAACTAATCGGCAATGCATTGATTCGCTTATCCGATACGTAGTTGTTTGGGCTTGGAAAACTGTTCATATACCCGTTATCTATCCACGCTTCTGTAATTTCAGCGGCCATTGGGCTTACAATCTGATTAAACCTTGCAGACTTCGTAAACTCATACGCTGCTTCTGTAGGCTTTAATTTGTGTATATCCCAGCCGAATATATCAAAACGATTTGTACCACCTTCGCAGTAAATCAAACGTTTTGTTCCTGCTTCTGCTTGGAACTGCACTTGGTCAAACAGGTTTCCACCTACATCGCGTGGTACTTTTGAATCTCCTTCAAGATATAATCCGTATTCGAAATTCATAAGCGTGATTTGATGGAAGAAGTTCGCATTTACCCAAGCCATATCGGCTTCTTTTGTTATCTTTGGATCAACACGTAAATGAATACCTTTCTGCATGTTTGTAATCGTAATGTTGTTACATTTTACGTTATCGATGTAAGTCATTGGTTCAGTAGCTTCCATAAGAATCCCTGTACCTGTCCATCCTTCAGTTGCTCGTTTACCAAGAATATTTATATCTTTCATCATGTGCGTTTGCTCATAGAACTGAAAAATATCAGATGCATTTAAGTAAATACCAGCTTTCGTGAATGGTACCCTCATATATCTCAAATCAATGTTTGCACCTTCTAAATAGGACTCTGGTTTTAATTGGATTACATTAATATCAGCTAATGGCATTAAAACTGCATTTGGTGCAAAAATCATTCTTACTTTCGGTGGTACAACAATTGTTTTCCTAATCCCATACACACCATCTGGTATAAAAATAGTTTTCACTTTAGAAGTTTTTGCTTTTTCGAGCATTACGTCAAAAGCAGGACTATCATTTGAGCCATCTGCTTTTGCACCAGTAGGGTAAATTTGATACAAAAAACCACCTCAATTTTGAGCAAAATAAAAAAGCCCACTATTGTGCGCTTAACTCTTTTCACTGATACGATTCATATGTTTCGCTTTGTCCTCGTAATGATCCATAAACAGTAGGTGCTGTTTTTGGCATGTCGTATACAAGTACAAGTTTATTCGTTGCTACCTCAAAAGATTTATATAGTCCACCTGCACCATTTTCCTCTTTTGTATGATAATATTTTCCATCCCAAGATACTAATTTTGATAAATTATATGGTGGTGTTGTTTCGGCAGTCAATTTCATGTTCTTGTCGAACTCTAAAAGGGTATTATTTCCTAATCCTCTGTAGTATCTGCGGAAGAATGTTTTATCTTTTTCTATTCTGGCTAGGTAAATTTCATCCCTTTGATTACTTGTTAATGGTGTCGTATACGTTGTTACTAGCTTTTTACTAGTGTAATCAATGACTAACCTTGTATACGTTTGATTCTGCTTACCTATTAGCAAGTCGCCATTTGAATAAAATCCTGCCCTCTTAAAACTATCCTTAATGTTATTTGTACTGATTTCAAATAAAAACTCTAAATTTTTATTATAGAATTTAAACCCAGTTTCATATTGAAGCGCAATGATGCCCTTTCTTTGATGAACTTCCATATAGCCTTTGTTTTGATTTTTCACATTTACAACACCAGTAATAGATTTTTTGTATTTTCCTTTTTTATCGTACAAAGTCATTGTGTCAGTTGGATAGTTCATGACTACAATATCTCCATTTGGAAATGTTGAGAAATCGCAGTTTCCATATAAAGCAGGACTCGTATTTGGTATAAGTGTCGATTCTTGGATTACCGCTACTTTAGTAAAAGTTTTCATATCAACTAGATGTAATTTTAGAAACTTCCTATCTGACTCATATTCTTCAAAAACACCAAGATTCACAAATGGTGCCACAGACATACTAAGAGATTGTGGTATTAATGTCTTTCCCCCACTGTATACTAACTGCAAATTCTTATCGTATATTCTGTGATCAGGATAAATAAATTGTAAGTCCCACATTCTTTCCTTATTACCAATCCCATGTGGGAATAAATTCTCTGATACTTGTTTATGTGCAAAATGTAAATCTAAATAAGGCACTACTGCAGCACCTCACTTGTCACATCACCATCAGCATCATAAGTAATGACATATACATCTGTTCCGATTACAGTTGATCCGTTTTCCGCATAGAAAGTAATGGTTTGTTTTCTGTAACTCCCGTTTGTATCTGAATCACTTAATACTGCTTTTCTCGCTAGTACACCAGTTTTTGTTTTCCATTCTACTGTTGCAAAAATTCCGTTTGCTGTTTTATTTGATCGGTACACACTCACTTTAAGTTGCAGATTCTTTAATATATCGCCTATTTGTTGCAATGCAGCTTCAACGGTATCCTCCGTGTAGTAATTTTTCGAATCAGACAAGTTAATATCTGCTGCATTTCTCTTTGGTAATTGTGTTGTAGGTACTTTTCCTGATCCATCAAGAGTTGCAATCCCATTAGGTTTACCAATTTTATCTTCCGTATTTTGCTTTAATAATTTAATAGCATCATCTGTATACTTGTTGACCGCTTTTTTTAATTCATCTAAGTTCCCACTCAGCATAATTAAACGATCAATATCAAGAAACGCCTGTACAAGCACTTCCCTACTAACAAACTCATTCCCAAGAGGTAGTGACATTTTCAAACGATCTGTAATTATAGGCATATTTTTCACAACCTTCCTGACTGTTTACATTTCGCTATATCATCCCAAGTTAACTGTAATTCTTTTACTTTATCCCATGTCATTTTGTATCCTTCAAACTCATTCCAAGTTGTATACGTAAAGACATAGTTAATATCGATATGAGCTGGCACAATGCTACGCAACGCAAACTGAATATCATTAATATTTGGTGGTATCCCAAGCTTACCGACAAAAGAAATATTTATCGTGTAATTTGGGATATCCTGTTGTATATCAACTTCTCCATATTCAAATGACTCTGCAACTTTTTTAATTAAAGGGATTCTCGTTACACCTGCACTACGTTGTTTACTTAATACGAATGATATCCTTTGATTCAGCGGCTTATTTTCATCAACACGAATACTGTATTCTCGTTCCCAATCACCAATGCCCCAGGTAGCAGTTTCCACACGCATTTGAGCTTTTGTATCCTCAAATTCTTGTTCTTCTGAAATCTTCTCATCAGCAGCGATTTGCATTAAGCTATTAAATAAATAAGAGCTGCGGTATTCTTTCATGGAATGCTCAAGCAGTTGCTCTACTATTTCATCACGGCGACTCATTAATGATTACCTCGCCTATCACTGCTATTTGGCCTGAAGTAAGAACAACATCTTTTTGCAACCCATTAAGCACCATTTCATTGACTCTCAACGGTTTAAAAACATCTACCACAACTGCTCCAAGCTTTAAATAATTGACAACATATGACTCTTTTAAAATCGATTGTCTGCTTGCATCATCACGCCAATATGCTTTGTTGCATTCTTTTAAATACTCGTTAGCTTCTTTAATGAGATTCTGCTTATTTACTTCTGTATTTCCTCCTGGTGGTACTTTCACAGTGATATTTATCTTCACAGGTATGGCAGGAACGACAAAAACACTCGATCCTACAGGTGCTTTTCCATCTCCCATTTCAATTGTTGGGTTTAAGACTTGCTGAACTTGTTGGATCAGTTCTGGCGTGGCCGGAACGAAACTATAATCACATAACATAATTTCTACTGTTCCTTTTCCCCTTGCTACTGGGAATACGAGCACACCACCCACATTTTTCACACTAAGTGACCAGCGGATGTAATCTCCGATATTACCACTATTTGATGACTCTCTTAAATAAGCAAAGTAACGAGATCTAAAGTCATCATCACTTTCCGCTTCTTCTCCACCTGCTATTTTTTCAGGATTTCGCACACTAGAAACACCGAAAATAGATTCACCCAAATCGACTGTTCCGATTGATGTGTTTCCGATAATACCGGGCGTAACACATTCAACTTCTACTTTTGCAATTCCATCTGCACCAATTACAGCTTCTTCAAGCTGCTTATATTCGATGATCTTATTGTTTAATTCATAGCGGATGGAAATATACGTAGCGCCTTTAATAAGCTTAGTCCCTTCATTACCTTCCACAATCACAGGGCCTCTTGCTTTTCTTGCTGGGTAACGAGTAAGAGGCGTTTTATCTGCTACAACTATATCTAGTTCAATACCAGTTGCATATTGAGCAAAATTGGATTGATGCCATTTCAGAAACTCTTCTCTTCCTGCTTTACGCTCTACTGCAATTGGTTTTAGCACATCATAAATAAATCCACCTTGTCTCTTGTCCCATTTTTTATCGATTTTACTCAGCATTCGGTTCATAATATCGGATTCTGATTCTCTCCACCATGTAGGTATACTCAATACATCACTTCCCTTATAGGGATATTTCCGTAGATGGTGTTAACAATGTAAGAAGCAACAAATACATCGTTCTCATCACTTTGTCGCTCAATTTCAATGACACTTACATCCACAACCCGTTCATCGTAAATCAAACTATCTCGAATTACTTCTTTTAAGCGTAGTATTTTCGCTTCCTCATTCAGTTCCTTATCGATGAGTACATTACGTGCTTCAGAACCGTAAGCGTCCGTATAGACACGGTAAGTGTTTCTAGGAACAAGGTGAATTTTCTCAATGAGATTTGCCATGCCAATTTGGCCCTCTTCTACTTCTACAACCCCATTACTATCCGATACAAATTCTCCTGCTCGGAAATCAAATAAAGGAGTTAAATAGCCTGTGATTTCTTCGCTATTATGCTCTTCCTCATCGCTACCAAATGACCAATCAATTTTCGGTAATAAATTAGACATACGTGTTCACCACCACCCATATTGCATCTTTTGTAGGGAATCGGTTCCGAAGTAATAACACATTCATTCCGGCTGGTATCGGCCAGGGGCAAAATGTTTGCGAAGCAGGATATTTTATAGAACTGTCTGCCAATAAAACATAATCGGAACCAGTGTATTTACAAACAGACACCATATCATGCAATGGCCTTACTACATACTGCCGATCAGTGGCCCTTGTTCCGGCGATACGTTGCACAAGTACCGTTTCTTCTTTTCTAAACTTTGTATATGGCATAACAAAAAACGCACTTGATAACACCTTTGATGAACCATGTATTTGAATCGTTACATTTGGCTCACCAGTAATAACCTTACCAAGAGAAAACATGCTCTCTTCTTTTTTGCTATTACCATTCTGTATATGTGTTAATATCCGCTCGGCCCCTCTCACTTCCTCACCTACCCTTCATCTTTTTGCGTTTCTTCTGGCGGAACATACACCTTATTTGGTAAAGCAGCTGTTTTTGCTAAATCCGCTTTGAATACAACTCGGTTTTTATAGACATCATAAGTAGCTTTCCTAATATAATAGCCACCTAAAATTGTTTCTGTAGGGTCCTCTAAATAAATATAGTCACCAGACCAAAATCGTTGTTCTTCCAGACTATGCACATGCTCAATGGATCTCGATACATCTGGCAATCCTTGAACCTTGAGCATACTATCGGCTCGACTTTGAGCAGCTGCTTCCGTTTCAGCACCATACTCTTCTACCGTTGACAATGGACCATATTTTCTTATGGAATCACTATCAGATTGAAATGCCACAATGTTTTTTTCACGATTGACTACCTTTATCCGGTTCTTTATATTTTCAGAGGAAACTTTTTTCTCTACATTCGTTATTCCAGGACCTAGCACTGGAATTAATTTAGGCGGTGTCCATTCAAAGACACGTAAGCCTTCAGGTTCAAAGCGTACCCAATATTTCTTTCCTGTACGAAGCTTACTCTCATGCAGAACGATAATTAACATTTCATAAACACTTTCCGCATTATTTTTTTCTAAATACATGAGCGGAAAGACAAAGTTTATATCTACCATTTCTTTTACCGGATAACTGTATCTATCTAAAATTTCTCGCATGATTTGTGTAGCAGTTCGATTTTGAAAAGCAAACTCATCATCGGATTTCACTAGATTAAACAAATGATCATACGCTGTAATTTTCACATCTTTTCCATTTGCATCTTGATATGACCGGATAAGCCCCTTAAACCAAACTTTCTTTCCCACTTTTATCTGCAACGGTTTCCCGTCTAAATCTTTAAAATCTTTTTGGTGTACGAGTGCGAATTCTACTTTTACTGGACCCGATTCATAATCATCATCAAATTGAATTGGAGGGATAACGGCGTCTGTTACGTCCATTTTGCCTATTAGCACTTGAAGCAATAGAATCCCTCCTAACTCAAATTACTAGCTAATACATAGCCGTGAGTATTGCTCATTTGAATGAATAACCATTCTCCCTGTTGATTCCGCACAAGTGTAACCGTGTCACCTTTCTTTACAGTTCCGATAACCTTTCCATTATGAGAGGGAACATCACGTACTGCTATCATATAGGCGTCACCTGTTACTTTTGCCGTTTTTAGCACGTAGTTTTCCATATTATTTGATGGTGGCCGAATGACTTCACCATTCCCATTTAAAACACCAAGTTTAATATCTCGGTATTCTTTAAATGCAATTGAAAACTCAATATACCCTGGCTTCTCTATCCAGTAATCAAAGGTTTTCAATAACATTTCTTTTTGGTAATTCAGTTCTGTAATATAAAGAACAACCGGTTCTTCTGCTTTCTTTATCTTTTCAAGTGCAGCTATCGCCTTGTACGGATCATGCCGGACTTCTTCGCCATACACTTTATTAAAAGAAAAAAAGGAAGTCCAGGAGACTTCCTCTAATCCAGTTCCATCGGTAAAGGGAATAACACCCCGATGTAATGTTTGTACTTCTGTAATTTGGGTGTCCCCTCCTTTTGGGCCAATACCTGAAGGAGTTACGGGGAAGGTCAGCTTTGCATCCTTCGTTATAATAAAAATCACTGTTCCATCACCCCTAAGTTTACATCTGTTCTTGCATTGCTTACATCATCCATTTTATCCGCTACATAGTTGAGGAATTTATCTGCTAATTCTTTAAATGTTGCATCATCTGCATTCATCGCTCTTGCTGTATCTGCTGATATAGTTACGTTGAACTCATTTTTCACGTTGCTCTTATTAGAATTGTTTACGTTGTTTGATGTGTAGGATTTACCTTTTCCGTCAGTTGCAAAAGGAATGCTTGATTTCTCAGATACATGTTCTGCAGCTTTTACAGCCATATCCGTTTTGTGAACCATACCAAGCGCAATACCTTCTGTTACGAACTCCCCTTTTTCAAACATTAATCTTGATGGTGAATGCATATCAAAGAATCCAGTTACAGTACTTGCGATACCACTTGCAATATTACCTACCGCATCCCATGCCGCTGAAGCCATAGAAGAAATACCATTGATTAACCCATTAATGATGTCTTTACCGATTTGGAATAAGTCGATTCCCTTAAATGTGTCAACAATGATGTTCCAAATATCCACTGCCGTTTGACATGCTGCGTCAAACGCCGCACGCCATTCTCCGTGGAATAAATTTGATACAACTTTAACAACGCCTTCAATTATGCGGCCTCCAACTTGAACTGCCGTTTTTATTAGCCCGAACGCAATTTCAGTTGCGCCAGACACAATTGGCATTACCGCTTGGAAAAGGCCAGACATAAAATCTAAACAATTTCCAACGATTTTGGCTACTGTGTCAAAAACTTTACTTGCAATCGACATGATTTGCGAGCCATGTTGGGACCAGAAATCAGAAATTGTAGATAGACAAGTACTCACTATTTTCCATAAAACGCTAGCTACCGTGCTAATTGTCGTCCAAATTCCGCGCCACGCCATAGATGCAAATTTCATAATTTGAGCGCCGTGTTGGGACCAGAAATTTGCGATTCCGGTTAAAAGACTGCGAACAACAGAACCGACTCCGGTTAGGTACGTACTAACCATTGATTTCAATACTCTATATGCTCCGGATGCATACTGGACAATTTGTTGACCGTGTTGAGACCAAAAACGGCTCATACCAGCACCGATAGTACGTACCGTTGACATGACTCCATTCATTCCGTTAGTAACGGCCGTTCTGACACCATTTATGATGGTAACGGCACTACGAATGGTTTGTGGTGAGAGTCCAAGAGAACCTAAGATGGATACACCTTTTCCGGTATTTCCACCGAATAAGGCTCCGATCCCTTTTGTAAACTGTCCTAAGTTGGACATTTGTTGTTTGATCTGATTAATAGCGTTTTTAATCCCATTTGTTACTGTGACGATGGTTTTTGTAGCTTCAGGTGTGAACCCTAAACGACTAAGAATTGAAACACCCTTACCTTCATTTCCTCCAAATATCGTCTGTACGCCAGACCAGGCAGTTGCAAGGAATGCTTTTACCTGATTTACTTTCACCATCAAAGAATCGAATGCAGCCTTCACACCATCTATCGCAGCATAAACGATACTTCTAAAGGTTTCACTGTATGACCAAAGAAGTGCGATTCCTATAGCTATTGCGGCTATAACACCAATTACGGTCAAGGCGGTTCCTGCTACACCTAGCAATGCCCCTGAAGTCATTCCCATTGCACCAGCTAGTAATGCAAACCCCTCAATAATACCTGGTAAGAAACCAAGTATTAAAAGAACTGGACCTGCTAATAACAGAAACACCCCGACAAGAGCAAGGATAACCGTTAATACCGTTTGTACGGGTCCTGGTAACGCATTAAACGCATCTGTCAGCATGCCTAGCCCATCAGCAATTATACGAATCATAGGGATAAGTGCATTACCTACTGAAATTTGTAGCGTTTCAAAAGAACCGGATAACTGGTTAAGTGAACCATTTAAGTTATCCTGCATTTTTTTTGCAGTATCAGCAGCGGCTCCGCCAGAATCTTTCAACCCTTGCGTTAGCTTTTGCAGTTTATCCGGTCCTGCTTCTACCACTGCCAACATACCAGAAACCGCTTCTGTACCGAAAATCGCTGATAAAGCTGCCGCTTTCTGTGCATTCCCCATATCTTTTGTCGATTTACCAACCTGACCGATAATATCGTGAAAAGGAAGCATTTTCCCTGATGAATCTTGAATTGTAATACCCAAATCAGCAAGAGCTGTTCTGGCTGATTTAGGTGGATCAGATAAACGTAATAGCGCAGCACGTAACGAAGTACCTGCTTGTTCACCTTTAATTCCAGAATCCAAATTGTTATCGTACAGGCTCTTTATCCTGTACCTCTTACAGTTTCCTGCAAGTTCAGACTATATCTTCACCTACAACCATATTGTTTAGGTGGTGGGTTCTCGTGGGTGTTTCATCATATACGATGTATTTAGATTACTTCACCTAGTCGTTACACCTTCCTACCATTTCTAATAGGCTCGGCTCGGTATTTTCTTAGGTATATAATATTACCCTTAGAGTTTCACCGAATTCTCCCACTGTTTTATGCTACTGATTTCTCAGTAACCGACCAATTTTGTTTAGCCATAATTCCAGTTGCAGCACTTAATTCTTCTAAAGAAATTCCAAGCATTTTCGCAACTGCTGCTGCATATTTAAAGCTGTACTGCATGTCCAAGATACCTGCAGCTGATTGATTGGCAGATTGAGAAAGTACATCCGCTATATGAGAGGACTCTTTCGCTTCCATACCAAAAGCATTTAAAGCAGCGGCTACCGTTTCAGAGGTCATTGCCATATCTTCTTGTGCGGCTTCAGAAGCAGCGATAATACCAGGCATTGCACCGATAATATCATTTACCTCGAAGCCTGAAGCGGCTAAGTTCTGCATACCTACTGCAACTTCACTGGCTGACTTTGTAGTGGATGCTCCTAGTTCTTTGGCAGTTTCAGTTAAACTACCTAACTGATTTCCTGTCGCACCAGAAATCGCCCCAACTTTAGCCATTTGCGACTCAAAATCAGCTGCTACTTTTACACTTGAACCAAGTCCTGCTGCAATGGCTCCACCTGCAATCGTGGCGGCTGCACCTGTCGCAAATAAAGCTCCGCTGGCTTGATCTAGCCCTTGTAGCATTGTTGCTTGTCTTTCGCTTACTCCACCAAACCTATCACGCAGCGCAGCCATACTGTTTCCAGCATGTTGCGCACTAGTGGCGTTTTGATTTAACGCAGAGTTCATTTGGTTAATCTGTTGGGTTGCTTGTTGCATTTCCCTGGTCAATTGCTCTACTTGCGTTTCTAGAGTATTAATTCTTTGAGCAGATTGTTGTAAGTCCCTTTCCATCGTCTGTAAATGTTGTTCTAATTGGTTTACTTGTTGTGCAGATTGTTGAAACTCTTGGCGTAATTGTTGCATTTCGTGCTCAAGCTGATTTACACGTTGCGTAGACTGATTTAAATCTGTATTCAAATGTTGCAGATTATTACCAAATTGCGTTGTACCTTGTGCTGATTGGTGCAAATGGTTTGTTAGTTGCACAACATTATGATCTAACTGCGATGTGCTTTGTGTTGCCTGGTGAAGCGGTACAACGTTTGTTCCTTGAAACCGTAACGCTGTATCTAATTCTCTTGCTGCTCTTGCTGTTTGCTCCATGTGTTGCGTCATTTGACGTAACGGGGCAGACATCGCATCCACTAAACTTATCTTACCTGTTACCTGTTTTTCACTCATAAGTCACCGCCCTTCATTCTTGGGCCGCAGCGGCTTTTTCATCTAGCTCGTCTTGATACAAGCAGGAAGCAATTAAAAAGACTTTCTTCTTACGGTTCATAAGAAAAAAGTCTTCTGGATCAATATCCTTGTGTTGAAAAAGCCTGTGGGCCCATGAAGCCATAGGATCGGTTTTAATTAGTTTTTTACTGCATCAATCTCTTCTTCCATTGAATCTTGACCTAAGCCGGATAATTCAACAATAAATTGTGTTGCTTTTACAATACCGCCTAATGATAAAATTTTCGGTACAATAAACTCAGGGTTTGGTACAGCTGCTCCCACTTTTTTCTGTAACTCTGGTGAACTCCAATTAATATTCGTTTTTGTTTCGTCTGTAGCTGCAGCAATCATTAAAGCATTGTATTTCGCTTCATTCATTTGCTCCAGAGGTGGCATACCTTTCTTTTGAGGGATTTTTGTAGTAGATGTTTTACGAATTTTTTGTTCCACTTCAGCATCTACAGACTTCATAGGTAATTTAAGATATTTACCATCAATTGTTTGTACTGTTATGTCACCGCGGACACGATCATCTGTATTAACTGCAAATAAATCATCTAAACTTGCGTATTGAACTTTTGTTAACCCACCATTAATTTCAGTCATAATAAGTATTCCTCCTAGCGTTTTTCACGCGTTATTTTATGTGCAAAGAAAAAAGAGAGGTTATCCCTCTCTTTACTCAATAATTTCAAAATCATCAAACGTAAACGGAAAATCATCATCAACTAAGTCTTTTACTTTAAAGCCTAGTAAAGTTACTTCATCAAAGCTCACACCTTTAAAGGCCACTTTCATATTTGCACCCTGCGCCATTTCATCAGGATCATGATAGTCTCCAATCAATGTGAATGTTTGGTCAGGATTCTTTAGAATGCGTATCGCTAAGGCTTTCGCATCTTCATTGTGATACATTTTTAATTTCCCTGAACCATTACCACCCATGATACGATTTCCATCTAAGAAAGCATTTGCGCGTTCCACTTTCTTTTTATCGAACTTAATTTTCCCTTCAAATTCTGATACTCCTGCCCATTGTTCTCCTGAATCATCATATACTGCACCGTACTTCCCACGGACAATGCTTCTAGGGTTTACGACTGGTAAATTGTTATCATACAAAGACATCTAGCAGACCTCCTTAGGATACCTTGTTTTTGTTGTACACTTTTTCAATCGCATCAACAATTGTGTACTCAGTGATAAAGAACGCTTCATCTTTATACACCGGCTTGCCAAGGTCTTGCGTATGGCGTGGATCTTCATAGCAATTGAATGAGCCTAATTCAATGACTTCTTCTTGCGCTAATCTTTCTAATAACTCATCTTTAATTGCTTGAGCTGCAGCAATACGTTTCGCTTGCGTATTCGCTTTTGAAATGTATCGGTTAAAGATAACTTCTTGTGCATTCGTAATGTAATCAATACCAAGTACGACCTTCACCTTTTGCAGTGTACGAATTGTTGCAGCCGGATCAGACTCTTCCGACATACCGATTACTGCATCAAGATTTTTAAGTGTCGTCATTGTATTAACTGGCGTGTTAAAACGTACTTTCTTACCTTCTTGGAAGAATACTAAGTTTCCAGTAGCAATACGCCCTTTTGTTTCCTCAACAGAAAGCTTCTCAACCCAAGTAAACGGCGTTGCTTTCTGTGCCACGCTCTCATTAAGTGGGCATGATAAAAGAGCTGCAGCCATGTATACCGCAACTTCATGTGGCGTATATAAACGCTCATCAATTTTTGCTTTTTGTACGCAGTTCGCGATACCGTAATAATCAATATCTGTCGAACCTTCACCAGCTGTATAACCTGTGATTAAACGACCAGATACACGAGAAGTTTGAACGAATTGTACTAGCATTGTTTTTAATGCTGCATCTGTAATACCATCAAATGTAATACCATCAAACACTTCTGCTTTTGCTAGATTTAAAAAGTCACTGTAGTTTTCTGTTTTTACTACTTCACCACTATTACCACCAACAAGAGGGATATTATTCGCATCTCCAACTGTTGTTTCTGTTTTCCCATCAATTTTGGAGATTGTAATGTATGAGCTGAATTTTGTTTTCGTAATTAGTTCATCGATTGTAGCAAAGCTAACACGATCTAGCTCATTCGTACCTTCAGTTAGAATCAATTGTTTTACTCCCGTTTCACCTAACTGTGGACGAACAGTGACTTTAAAACCGTTTCCGCGAGTACCTGCATACTTCGCAGTCACATTAACTGTATCTAACGCAACTGTTGCCTTTTTCGCACTAGCAGTTGCTAAACGCATGACTTTTAATGTTTTTAGCTTTGTTTTGCGTGCTAAATCCACTAAATGTGCAGTTTGTCCAAAGAACGGATTATCATCGAATGAATTTAATTCAATCATTACATTCTCAGGACCCCAATCCGCTTTAATTGGCATGATTAACGTACCACGAGCCGTATTATCAACTGCGCCTTTTACTGTCAGCTCTGCATAAGAATAAAAACCTGTTTCCAGTTCGTGTTTCCCATCTTTAAACGGTTTAGCCATGCTACTTCACCTCTCTATTTAAAAATGCAGTAATTTTCTTTTGTGCTGTATTCACATCTACTTCTTCTAAGTCAGAAAGCGCAGCACCAGCAACATAATTTGGAACATGAAATAACTCTTCTGCTTTCTCCACTACCTCTTTTACCGGGTAAAGAACAACAGGAGCAGCTTGTTTTTCTTCTTTACTTGCCATTACAGCCACCTCAGTTCTCACTTAATCGGATATTGTTATGAACTTTACGCAGGATTTCATGGTGCTCCACAAGTTCAATGAAACGCTCACCTTTTACAGTGAAGGTCCACACATCAACATCAGCTTGCTTTGCTTCAAACTCAACATCCTCCAAACGGCCTTTTGTTTGTTTGAAATTCTCATCTACTAATGGAATGTCATATTTGCATCCCATTAATGCAACTTGCAACTTCGTTTGAAATTGCAGCGCTTGTGTTTCTGGTGTTTCTTTATCCAGGAACAATGTACCGTGGATCAGTGGTCGATAACGATGAAACCCTACTGAATCCTGATACGGTTTACCGACTGGCGTTTGTAAATAGAAAAAAGGAAGCTCTGTTTCCTGCCTCCTTCTTGTCGTATATCCTTTTATGCCAGTGGTAGTTTGAATGAATTTTAGTACACTAGTTAAATCACACGAAACCAAGTTCATTCATAATCTCTCCCACTCTGTCTTCAAGCCAGCGTAATGCTTCCGGCTCAAATTCATGCCAAGAGTCTTCTAACATATGAGTACCTTCTACCCATTTCCCTGCTTGTTTAGCGGTTTCTCGGCTCATTCCACTATGCCTTGTACGATGCCCCGCTTCCACGTATTCGGCATAGAATAAGTTTGAACCAACAACAATTTCGATTCCTTCTCCTATACCTACTTTCAAGAAAACGGAACCGTCACCATTTACACCTGCACCAGCAGATAAAAAAGAGTTTCGCAATGCTCCTTTATCAACTGGCGTTTTCTCTGCCACCATCGACATTAATTGTAGTGCTAATGCTTCAGCCCATAATTCAAGCATTTTCGGCAACCTACCTTGAATAACGCTTTTCATTTGGTGCATCCATTCATCGAATCCCTCAAGAACAAATCCACCTTCCATACCACCACTCATACTGTTACCTCACCTTTTAGGTCAATCTCAAAATGATGAATGCCTAACCGGTCAGTTACTGGATATGGATGTGAAGCGATATAGCGGCCTAAAACATATTTTGTCTTCGGTTCGTATATATCGATTGTATCTCCTGCTTTTATGCCAGGATAAAGCGTGTGAATGAAGACGACATTATCAATTTCGACTCTGCCAATTACTTCATTCACTTTGCTTTGGTTTTTCTTAACAAGAGCGCATGGCTGATCAGTAGCAAGTTCTTTTAATACTTGCTTACTGTCATACTCACTCCCATCAGAAACAATACGAGAAACCGTCATTCGGTGAAAAAGTATCGATTCATATCTAATCAAAAGAAAAACACCCCTGACTCGTCCTCTGTTTGCATATATGGCTCAAGTAAATCCATTGCAAGGCCACGATAAGATGTACCTTTATCAGCAAATGTTTCTTTGTAATCAGAACGCTCAATACTCTTCACCTGTTGCGGTTCTTTCTCGTCTTTCACAAGATAACAGACGGCAAGTTTGATATCATCAGGGACTTGCTCATCTATTTTCTTCACTTTTGAGCGCACAAAAATAGAAGCTCGTAACAATGCGGCTTCCAGATCACTCACGTTATTTAGTTCAGCAAATAGGCTTTTCGCTTCATCTGCTGTAATTAAGCTCTTCATCACACATCAATTTGCATTACGCCTGAAGGATATGAAAGCTCAGGGAATGCAGCTTTTCCGATTTCGATGAATTCGTTTTCTGTATTCTGTTCTCTCCAAGGTTTCACATACACTCCAGGTTGTCCTTGTTTTTCAACTGTTGGACCTTGAACTGTAGAACCTAATGTAGTCTTACCTTCAATACCAAGGAATACAACACGACGTTCTGGTAAATAACGCTCTGTTTTCCCATCTTCAAACGTGATTTCTAAATCATTTGTTGTAATCGGTGGGATGTTCCAACGTGATAAGTAAGTCGCTAGTTCATCAGGTGTTACCATACCACCTGCTACCCCTTTGATATTCCCGATTGTTGATTTAGCTTGCAGAATATCAAGGTAAGCTGAGTTAGACATATGAATCGCTAATGGACGGCGACCTGCGTTTGCTTTCTTGAACTTCTCAATCCAATCTACAAGGTCTTTAATTGGATTTGATATCTCTGGATCACTCCATTTTTTCGTTGCAGCGATTGCTTTCGGTACATCAAACGCTAAATCTAACGAGAATCCATCTAAATCATATTTAATTTTACCTTTGTATAATACAGACGAACGTAGATATTCTTCTGTCTCTTCCACACCTAACTTTAAGTTATCGATATGGTTAAAAGCACGATCAATAACTTGTTGGCGTTCTTTATCAAACTTTGTATTTAAGATTGTTAATTGGTCTTTTTGATCAAAACGGTAACGATGTGAAAGCTTCGCAACTTCACCAACTGCACGCTCTAAGCCTTGCTTGTCACGTAATGGTGCAGGCGTACCAAATTCCACTAAGTTCGCTGCGACATTACTGTTCTTTTTAAAAATGTCGTATGCAAATGTAAGTCCGTATACATCCTTATCACGAGGTAAGAACGGTAGTGTTTTTGATTCAAATGGTATTGTTAAATTTTCTACATAACCAATTAAGGTTTCGCGTTTAAATTCATCTAATTGTAAGATACTCATTCAGCTTCACTCTCCTTATCGAATGTCTAACATTTTTGCTTTTGCTTTAAATTCCGGTGTAATCGCAGGGCATTTTGATTCTTTCACATAGCCACCAACAAGTCCCACTGTTTGCATATCATTTGTATCGATGCGAATATCACGGAATAATAATGAAACTTGTTCATTTGATGCTACATCCTTCACTTTGTCAAAAGGACGCGTTTTCTTTGTTGTTGCATCAAAGATTAATGATGTGCCGGCAGGAATAATACCTGCTGTAAATGCAGTGTAATCTAGTGTTACTGTGACTGTTTTTAAACCAACCACATCACGTAGGATCTCTTTGCCAGAAACAACAGTATCTTTACGTATATTTAGATTCAATTTGCTTCACTCCTTATTTTTGTTGTGCTTGACTACGACGTTTTGCTAACTCTGCACCCAAATCATAGTCTGTTTTCGATGCAGGTGGATTTCCACCGCCTGGTGCAGTACTTCCAGGTCTTTGTTGCCCCCCACCTCCTTGACCGCCTGGTGCCGCTTCCTCACTTTCAAACAGGAATGACTTCTCTGCCTTTACCTGTTCCAGTACTTCTTTCATATTCGTGATTTCACCACTATCAGGATCCGTTTGTAATAAAGGCTTCACTGTAGCAAATAGAATATCTGCATCATGTGGCTTATATGAAGCAGCAGCTTTTACAAATGCAAGTTCTGTTTTCAAGCCGCCGTTTTCTGATGACAGTGTTTCATTAGTAGTACGTAATACAGCATCAGCTTCTTCTTTCGTTTTCGAAGCGCCTAATTTATCTTGTAAGTCTTTTAATGACTCCACACCTAACGTTTTATACAATTCTTGCTTTGCTTTTTGTCCTGCCGTTTTTGTTGCATCAGTAAGCTGTGTATCCAATTGCTCCTGCGTATATGTCACAGGTGGATCTGTTGGTGGTGGGTCTTGTGGTGGATCAGCTGGCGGATTCGGTTCCGAAAAGTATTGGAAGTTTCCTAAACGTAATCTCAAAAACTTATTTGTATTAATCATTTTCAAAATAATCAACCTCCTAAAATACTATATAGATATATATTTATTTATCTATATCAAAATATACGAAAAACAAAAGACTAACCTAAACGGCTAGTCTTTTGTTTAAATGAAACAATTATATATTAGATATAGTTATGGATTTTTAATGTTAACGGGGAATCATAGGATAAAATGTTCTATAGAATGTTTCTCCCTCTCCACATTGAAGCACAACTTTTAAATTATATTTTTCTCCATTTATAGTCATAGGCAGGTCCTTTACAAATTCTCCACATCTGTCATTATTTTGTGGAAGTGTCATAAAATAACCTACTGTGCCCATAGCTAATAATCCCTCTGCACTTAATCCTACAAAGAAGCCACCAATTTTTTTATGCAAATCTAAACCACGCTGATCATCATTATCTTTTAACAAATAATTATAACTTATAGTAATTGCTTCTGCATAATTACTTAATTCAGTTGCCTGAACTTGTACAGTTTTAAGGAAATAGATTCGATCTTCATGTTTTGTAACATCATAAGGGCCATCATTTAAATAATAGTTATACCAGAAATGATGCCCATCTAGAACTCCACGACGTCTCATAGATTGTTCACCTAAAAAGACATGTTCAAACACAGACGTACTTCCATGTTTACGTGGTTTAAACCAGATATTAAATAATTTTTCTATCCACTCATCATCTGAAGAACCAATATCATATTGTCCCTCTAAATAATTTCTTGCAACCTTCATAGGTTCGGTATTTATCGCATACTTTAAAAACTCTTCTATTTCACTAATTTCTTGCGGATCAAATACTTCTTCCTTTTTAGCCTTTGCAACATAATTATCAAATAGCTTCTCGATTAATTCATATGATTTTTTTTTCTTAATATGAACATTTGTAAGAACATTTACTTCATTACGTGCATTAAGATCATGATTTCCACTCGGAGAATCAAACGGATCTAAATCTACAAGTAAATAACCTTGTGAATCCTCAACACCATTTCCTTCTCTTCCCTTAATGAACGGTAACAAACCACTATCTTCCATATCAGCTTTCCAAATCTCATTCCATGGCATAAAAAAACCTCCTATAGTTTTAATTGAAAATCAAAACTATTATGGGCAGGTCTATAGATTTATATGCAGTAAAAAAATAAATTCATAAATTGATATTCTTATAAATCTTTAGATTAAATTAATTAATGGTAATGTTTACCATTTTCAGTCATCATAAATATTTATATATTCATATTTTTATTTTTATATTTATCAGAATATAGTAGTTTTTGTTCTTCTGCATATTCTTCAAAGTTCTTCGCATCCGTACGATACGTTTTACCAGTACTCGTACTTCTTGCAGCACGTTTACGATTTGAATTATCAAAACCTCGTATAACCGCTACAAACGTTCTCCTGCAATTCGGGTGTTCTGTAGCTGGAATGCTTTTTGCTTCTTCTACAGAGAATTCCCTACCATCCATCGCCTGGCATTTTTGGCACGTTCTTCTGTCCAGCGTTTCAAGCACCTTCATAGCCTTGAGTAACTCCATACCCATTTCATTACTGCGCTTATCAAAATCAGTCATGTATTCTTTCTTCGCTTCATTACTAGCCGTAATAATTTCAGAACGTACAAGACGTTCGCTCTTATATGCTTCTTGACCAATTCGCTTCTGCAGCTTAACTGTAGTTGTACGAAAACTCTCCCCACGCTGCATAGAATTAACTAATGTTGTACGTAAATGCTCTTTAAAGTTCTCTGTTTGTCCCCACAAATTATCCGAAAAATGACCGTGACCCCAATCCTTTTCTAACAGTACTTTAATAGCACGTTCCGGTATTACGGGAGGAACAATAATGTATCCTTGTATATGAGCAGCAGCGATGTAAGAAGCAAATGCATAATCAACAACACCGACCGTTTTTATAGAGTTAGTAATTACACCCGTTACTTCTCCATTCATACGATCAATACTCATTTCCATCTGCTTTAGGATTGCTTCTAAATCTTTCCCTCTCCTGATTTCATCCCAATCCCATGCATCTTTAGGAGAACCTAAGCTTGTTTTTGTATATAGGTATGATAGTTCTTTTTCAATGTCTTGTAAGAACTCTGCATACACTTCAAGCAGCATACGAATATGCTCATCCTTAAAACGAATGAGCTTTCTCTGCTGTTCTATTGCCATTTCCTGAAGTTTTCTTAGTTCTTCATGATTCATAACTCATCGTCCGTTTTATCGCTCTTCTGCATGCGTTTATCACGGTTTTTGATGTGGTTATCAATGTTCTTCAAGTCAACGATTTTACTTTCTGCTGCTTCTTGTTCTAATCGATTCTGTTCTTCTTGTACATCCTCAACAAGTGGATTCTGCTGAAGTAATGTAAAGTTTGATAATCGACCTTCTAACTTATTAAGCATCTCTATGATTTCTTTCACGTTTTGTGGTTTATTACGGTGAATCTCCCACCAGATCCACTTATGATTGTATAATTCGTTATTCTCATTTCGTGGATTCAATATTTCTTTTAACACTTCTGCCGGGTTCTTATTACCATTCTCAATTAATTTCTGTGCATTTAGCATTAAAGTAATGATCATAAACTTACGTCTAATGTATCGTAGCAGGTATATTTCCTTCTCATTCACTTGTAAATCAAGTGGAGCGTACAATTGCTCTATCGCCACGCCGGATAAATCACCAAGCGCTTCCTGCTTATATATTTTAGGTAACTGCGATGTTTCAAAGATTGAATCAATCATTGTTTTCGCTTGCCATTCAATTGGCTCGTTCTTCATATCAGCAATTAGATATTTTGCATCGACTGGTTCTCCTGGTTCTCCTTTTATACTAATTGCACGAGCCTGACGCATTTTCATTCCTTCTTCCGGAGCAACTTTAACCCCGTTGAACAATAAATACGGATCACAGAATACGTCTAATCGATTTGAGTTATCCGATATCAAGCGTGCTAATTCTTCAAGTTGTGAAATGATATCGTCCGATAAATTACTCGGGCCATACTGAACCATCCCACCTCTAGGTTTAGCGAATTCCCCATTTTGAAAATACGCAGCAGGTACGATTGGAATCGAATGTGGCATTGGATTTATTTTATAATCACTATTCAAATTAAAAGTACCGTTCTCATTGATTAAATACGTTACTGTCGTATCATCGTACACTTCCACATGTTCAATTTCTTCATCGCCAACTTTGGTTTTGTAACGATGAATAGCAGCAAGCATGTCCCCTTTATGATCAAACACAGGAAAGCATTCATTGATAACATAAGACTTGTACCTAATCTCGCCCATCGCATCAAAATAAAAAAGGACTGTGCCAGCTCCTGCAATCAATCCTCGTTTCGTATTCAAATAATCAACCGCATGGTCATCATTTTCTTCCAGTACATACTTTAATTCATCCCTAAATTGTTCAACTACTTCTTTACTTGCTCCGTTATCAATGACTGTATCTGGTACATCATAACTTACTGGTTTCCCTAGCATATATGAAGTAGGCATACCACAAATTAACTTGGAGTAATTGACTACAATTCGATGGTTCGGATCATCTGCTCGTTTCGGTTCTCGCTTTAAAATATCAAAATCACCATCAAATACCTTCTGCCTTTTTTCAACATCAAGCAAAAGCTTATCGTGCTCTTTCAAGATTTCATTCAGCAATTCCCAATCCTTCTGCTTTAGCTTTTCTGTATAATTCTCCTGCACACTCACACCTCCTTTTCGTTTAAAAAGGGTGCGGAACCACTCTTTTAAGCGTTCAAACATAACGCACCTCCTAAAATACACGATCAAATGCACTAGCGTGACTCAGCTCTTTCAAGTCAGATACTTCATAGCCATCTAATCCATACCAAATAGCAGAGAAAGTATGTGGATCAATATTAAATTCATCCAAGATGATATTTCCGTTTTTATCTTTTTTGTATGTTAAATTCTTCAGTTCTCGCTTCATATTCGGGCAAGCAGTGGAGCAGAATATTTTCTTGAATCGCTTTACCTTCTTGGTATTTGCTAATCGTGATCCTTGGAATTTCTTAGCTCCGCTCATTTCAAAGCCTTTTTGCCTGAAGTAAGCGATGGTTTTCGGTTCTGCACTATCCGCTTTAATGTGTTCACCTGATTCCTTAAACTCAATTAAATCTTTTGCAGTTTGCGGATCCGTTTGCTTATTCTTGTAGTACTCCCAATACAAGTACAGGTACTTTTTCTCATGGTCAATGGCCATACGCACCACTGCGTTATATGATGTTTCAAAACCGAAGTCCATTCCAACGCGGAACATCAATTTGCGATGGTTCTTTATGATTTCATCCATCTTTTCAGCTTCCATCATTTCGAACTGCGGTAATACTTTGACCCCATTCACACCGAATTTACCGTATCTTGCAACACGATGCAGGTCTGAATCATACTCTTTCGTTTCATCTAATTCATCAATGTACGATTGAGATAAGAATAAATTATCATCCGCTGTACTGTGATGGTAATACGTATCTTTCACAACAACCGTATGCTTCTCGTAAAGTTCCTCATCATCTAACACAATCCGCTCATTCACTTCATCTTTAAAGAAATGCAAATAAACCCAATTATCGATGCTGACAGGGTTGGTCGAGAGAATCATGTGTAGTTTTAATGATGGATGACGCATACGTTTCTTTACTTCTTTAAATCCTTCGTACTTGATTTCTGATGCTTCTTCTAGCCACACCATTGATACATTATGAACAGACTTTAATTTCGCAGGTTTGTCCATACCACGGAAAATGATTGTACTTCCGTTCGGAAATTTGATTTTCATTGGCGATTCAGTGACTCTGATTGTATCTGAAAGCCCTAAATCTTCAATGATATCAACAAAAAGCGCGAAGCAACTCTCTTTAATTGTCTCGTATACTTCACGTATTACAAGACATTTGCGCTTCTCTTCCAACAGCTTTAAAACAATTTTCAGCGCAACGTGATAGCTTTTTGATGAACCGTAACCACCGACAAGAAAGTAATTTTTATGATTCCAATCAAACAGAAAGTCTTCAAAACGTGGATTCACTTCTTTTTCAACAATCATGATCGCTCACTCTTTCTGGTGATTTTAATCTCGATTGGCTCATTCTTTCCTTTACCAGTTAGCGCTTCAGTTTCAGCATTAGCTTTCTTTATCTGAGCATCATACATTTCTTTTTGCATCTTATGACGCTCTTCTTCAATTTTTCGTTTGAAGTTATCAGGCACTAAATCGAAGTACATTGCTAATTTATCAAGTGCTCTCATCTTGTCAGCAAGCTTGATGGACACACCTTCTTTTCCCTTTTTCACTTCTGCAATAATAGAACCATCAACCATATCCGATTCATTAAAATCAACGTAATTAATGGTTCTCATGACTGGTTTTCCGTCTTCATCTTTTACAGGTCCAAACGGGCCCATAACTTCTACTTCTCTTTGGCCAAAGGTTACGTAATTCGTAATATCAGCAAAAGCAATCTTAATGTATTCATTCAATACATCCATCGCTTCAACAAAAACATTCTCAACCATTTCACCTTTAATCTCCCGAATGTAGGATGCCACACGTTCTCTTCGCAACAACCGACTACTCGTTACATGAGCACTGTTCTTTGCGTAACCAGCTCTCAGTGCAGCTTGCGTACCGTTGAAATATTTTACGTAATACAAACAAAAGAGCCGTTCTTGTTCCGTCAGCTCTTCATCATCTAGCATTTTTTTTAACTTGGCTTTTGTCTTGGGATTTTTAACATTAGTAACGCTCCTTTTCGCAATAGTAACGTTACCTTTTAATTGTTCGTCCCATTTGTCTTGTGATTTCCACTTTCTGATTTGAGATGGCTTTAAGTTTAATTCTCTCGCGATCTCAACAAGTGGCTTCTCACCATTACTTGCTTTGTATATTTCGAATGCTTTATCACGGTCTGGACTACGCTGTCTCGCCATCTACATTTCACCTACCTCCTTCAAAAATGAAATAACTTTTTTGACAACATAATAATCTAATCACTTTATATAAGGATAACTTTCTATTATAATTATAGAGTAGGGGGGTGAGTTAAAATCATGTATGAAAAAAAGAATTTAAATGAGTCTTATAATAAGCCTTCGCTTACAGATTCGAAAAAATATATTAAACATTCTTTGGATAAACCATCTTTAATCCAAAAACCACCATCCAAAGGACCAACACCAAAAAAGAAGTAGAAATTTCTACTTCTTTTTTTCTTAATATTAAATTAAAAATTTATGGATTCGATGTAGCCTGTTGCGATTGTTGATATGAATTGTATGCTTGAATACATTCGTCATTATTATAAATCTCTATTTTAATTCCGGTTTTTACATCTACAAATATTTTTTCAAGCGCAATGTCATATCCCTCAAATACTTCAGTCCAAATTTCAGTATTCTTTAGTACAATATTTTTTTCTAATTCGTATGTTCTAGAAACATTTTGAATCTCACCAATTAAAAACTCTGTAGAGTTATCTATTTTCATAACTTTTACAACTTGTGGTTTATTATGCGAAAAAGTAACATCCCATACACTAGACTCCCTAGACATTGGGGCTTTTTTATTCCTAGCTCTTATTTCGTTTATTCTAGCTAGCATCTTGTCATAAATTTTTCCTGATACTATTTTTGCTAACAAATAACTTACTACTGTACTAGCAATTACATAATACAATAAAAAATAAAAGTTACTCGACAACTCATTTAATGACTTCATGTTGTATATACTAAATAGATTTAGCTTCTCATATAAATTGGTTTTAACTAAATAAATACCAACATTATAAATTGAAAGTACAACCATATTTACTGGTATCCACAAAATTGCACTTATTGCCAACATTTCAGTCCCCTGGTATCTAACTGTAGGAGTTATACCAAATAATTGAATCCAGAAATATGCTATTAATCCTGGAAAAGTAAAAATTAAAAGCGATAAAAAACTATCCATAATTGCATCCTCCTTAATCATGAAATCATTATATCATAATAAATTAGGAGGTGAGTTAACCATTTGTATATCTTATTGAACCTAACATATTACTAAACTTAATAAGCAACACAAAAGCCACGACACTCACGTTCAAATTTGTTTTGTGCAAAAGAAAAAGCACCTCTATGAGCGCTTTTTTCTTACCCTCTATTCGAATGTTTTCCTAATAATTCTATAAGTCTCTATCAAAGCACTAACAATTAGAAGCATTCCCAATAAAAAATAAAATACAAAAACTAATAAGTAAATTTCAGAAGTTATCGGTAAATACTTAAATATTGAGCCAGCGAGCATAAATATTATCATCAAAAACATTAACGCTAAGTAATTTAAATAAACATCTTTGTTCTCATGTCTTTTTTGACTACTTTGATATGAAATACATGCCACTGTTACCGCTATTAAAGCAATAATTACTGTTGTTCCTTGTTGAAAGATTGAAGTAAGTAATTCCCTTAATTTTTCTATATCTTTATATACATTGGACATTACAGCGATTATTGTCATCGCTGCAAGAATAGCAGTACTTTGCATAAAAAATTTATTTCTTCTGTAAATACCTCTGTTCATAAAAAACAACTCCTAATAAATTATATTATAAAAACATCATAATATAAAAATGTTAAATTTTACTGTTTTTTTGGTTATTTTACGAAAATTTTTTTGTATCACCAATCAACCCAGAAAATTTACTGGGCTCAATAAGAAACACAAAAGCCACGACACAAACGCACCGCGGCTGAATATATAAATGTAATTGGTCTTTTCGTCCTTTTTGCGGATTCTTACCGCCCTCGCCCGTTCTTCGGTAACGTTTTGATAAAGAGGTTACGCTATCCCCATAGTATTCTTTTTTCAAAGAACTGTATAGGTATAGCGTAATATTTATTCTGTTTTGAAAAATCCCTATAAATGTCCTTTTTTTATCCCTCATTTTGTCTGGCTTTTTGTCAATAAAAATAAACCCTGTTTACGTTTAATAACAGGGCCTTAACATTACTTCTCTTTATACACGGAAACTTTCAACATCAATTTTATATGAAATAGCACTGGATAACTTATCTCCCATACACTCTGTAAATGAACCAGTGAATGCAGTTAATGCAGCCGGTATCGCTGCGGCTAAACCTGCTGGAGTAAATATTCCAACCCCAGCAGAAATAACTGCTGCTCTAAGGCCTTTATTGAAACAGTCTCTAATCGCTTCTTCAAGTGCTCCATCTACATCTGCAGGATAGCAAACTTCTGCAAAAAGTCGATGCCTTCTCATTAATACTCTGCAACCTCGTCGGATACTACAACTTAGCCCATCTGGTAAATCAAATGAGGTTATTGTCTGTTTTTCACATTTGTTACTCGCTTCTTCAGTATGCATCTCACCAATCTCTGTTGCAATTTTCTCTCCCTCTTTCTCTGCTACCATTTGCTTCTCTTCTTCGTTAGCTAATTCAAGGGTGCTTAGATCGTACTCTTTTTCAATTTCATTTAAATTCTCATCTAAAGTAACTACTTTGATTTTCATATATTATCACCTCGATAATAACGTGCCCAAATTAATATGGAAAATACATTACATATTAAAAAAAACTTTGCTGTTGAGCAAAACTTTAAAATGAGATTGGTTACATGTATTGTATACCACTTTATATAATCCCCAAAGCCGTAGCTATCAAACGGATAGCTACTTTTTTATTCTCATAAAAATTATCACGTCTCATCATCAATTCGTTATAAACATAAGAATCTTTCACCTTCTCATTCCCTAAATATTTCAACTCAATAATCTGTCGCTGATCTTTATCAAGTGCATTCTGTAACGTCCGTTCAATTTGTTTAAAACGTATCTCATGATTCTTATCGTCACCTTTCATTTTAGGAAAAAGAACAACACACCCAGCTTGAGCCTGTTCTTCTTGATTCTTCATCCGGACGCACAATGCTTTGTAGTTTTTCAGCTCCTTCACCACAAGTCTTCGCATCTCCTTTTCATCGATGTCTTCAAAAAACGACAATTGATTCATACGATACGGTTCCCCTCCGTTCGATCTACTTACTTTACTTTTGATTATCAATAATATAAATATTGTATATTTATATATTAATTTTATAAGTTATTAGTGTTATAATTAACATATTCTAACAATAGGAGTTGATTTTATGAACAAGATTGATAGCTTTTTCGAATCATCATTAAGTACATGCAAGACATTGCAATTAAGTCTAATTCCAAATTTACCTGGTATTGATGAGACTGTAACTCATAAGTTAGTTTCTTATAACTTAAAGGAAACTGTTTCAGGTTATCTATTAGAATTAAACTTAGAAAACCTAGCAACAAAAGAACAATATACGTACACGTACAACGATATCCAAAAAATCGAAGAAAATGGCAGCTCTACACACCAGAATCAAAAATATTATATTTACTGTCTAAACAGACGACTATATAATGACGAACATAGTGATCAGCTTCTAGATGGCAGCAAACTAGATATTTCATATGAAGACAATTCTTACATTGACATGTATAGAATCATGACTTCGAAATAAACAAATTATCATTTAATCCCAAAAGACTTAGTATGCATTTTCACAATATATACTAGGTCTTTTTATATAGTCATTACCCTATTTACAAAATGAAATTTTTATTTTGTTTTACGTTTCACTTCTTCTATCAACCAAGATACGAGATTAAAATCATTAGCTTCAACCTTTAAAGATGTTCCGTTCAAAAAGCATTCTTTCATCTCCTCAAGTAATTCTTCAGTGGCTTCAATACGTTCCATTTCGAATCTCCTTTCTACTCAAGCATTCAATTGACATATCTTAACAAAAACAGTAGTATATTTACGTAAATCAAATTGGTTTTAACTGCCGTTTGTTCAAGTCAATCACCCCTGTCCCGTTTACAATCGTGGCTGATGAGCAAAGGATGGTTTGCTGGTGTCTTGTATGCTGGTCAAGTCTCCTACTCCATTTCTGCATTATTTGCTTACTTAGTGAGCAACAAATTATTATCGGAGGGAATGCTTATGAATATTAATTCAGCTGTAATCCTAGGTGCCTTGGCACTTCCTTGGGGGTCCAAGTCGGTTGGGGTAGTAAAATAGCAAGTGCGTCAAGGCTTAAAGCTAGGAGTGCATCACCAAATATATTGCTATGACAGTATGTTTAATGATGCATTCCTTTGCCTAGGTTATTTCTCCAAATAGCATTTTTATTGAGCTTTCTTTTCATCCTTTTTTATCTCTCTCAGTTGCTCCATTTCCTTCTTTACTGATTCATCAATAATTCTTCTTTGCATATCAGCTTTTTTACTTTCCTCAGATTTAAATCCAAAATAGAGTAATCCACAAGTAACAAACGAACCTGATACGAATCCTATAATGATTCCTAACCAGAACATCACGTAACGCCCCCTATACACGAATTCGAAGATTTATAAAAAACTTAAAATATATGAATGTAACGTAAAAACAATGTTAAGCTTGCTGTGATTCAACCTATACACCCGATAATCATTATATAATGAACTTGCAAATACCCAGTTTGCAAAATACGTCCTTTCCATGCGACTTATGCTTGAGTGCTAGGAGAAATCCTAGCCTTTTTTATTTCTCTCATATCAGTTGGCCCTTGCCATTTCCCTTCACTTTCCCATTTCTTCTTGAGCTTTCCAACATAAGTAAAGCTACGATCATACATAATGCTGATTTCCTTATCCGGAATTCCCTGCTGATTCAAACCTCTAACGATTTCAGATGTTAATCCAACTGGAACCCTCTTTCTTGGCCCACCGTTCTTTTTAGGTTGTGTATCAAAATACCTACCCAACTGGCGTAATTCATCACCAGTGGGGCATGCTTTACACTCATTAACACTAAAGCTTTCATTAGATGATCGATTATAATAACAACGTCTGCATTTCTGCTCGATAATATCGCCAATTTGGTATGTGATCTCTTTTCGTTCTTCTTTTGTCAGTTTCATACCGTTCACCTATAAAACTACTTTGAGCGCCATACCAAGCGCTTGCGTTTTACCTTGCAGCTCAATACGATGCTTTCTTTCCATCTCTGCTGTTTCATTTGCAGCACCAACTTGAATATGCATTTTTCGAAGATCATGCTCTAATTCATGATTCTTTTCCGTAATTGCATTAAATTCATTAAGTAATGTGTTGTAATCCTCATCACGAGATTGAAGCTGATCTTGCATGAGTTTGAGTGCATCTTCCGCTTCCAGTCGAGCTTTTGTTTCTGCGATGAAATCTTGTGCTAGTTTTTCTTTTAATCCTTTCAATCCTTCGTACATTTCTGTCACTTCACTTATTTCTTTTTGAAGTGCATCTTTTCCATCTAGAATTGTATTTAATTGCTCTTTCCAGGAAGTATCTAACACTTCTGCTTTCTCGATATGATTAGATACTACAGAATTTAATTTTGGCGGTTCAGATTCCGTTTTCTTGACGTTTTGAGGTTGTGTCGATGGTTTTGTGTTATGAGGTTTCTTTGATACGCCTACACGCTTATTAGGCGTTCCGTTTGCTTCACGTCTTTTAGAAACGTGATAATACAAATTACCTTCTGTTACTCCAAACTCTGCTCCGATTTTCCCCCAAGTCCATTTCTTTTCATCAGAAGCACGTAATTTTTCAGCAGTCGCACATATTTGATCCCAATTTCTTTGTTCAGCCATTTGTTCCGTTCTCCCCTCGAGTAGGCTTTCACCTAAGTTTTTTAGATTTTTACCAACTTCACAATTCTCAGCGCACCATGAAGTTTTATGATTTTTGCAGGCATTACTGTATGTCGGAACCTTCGTACACCCCTTGCACTGATCATCCTGTATATTTAAAATCCTGAGTCGGATTTGACGTTTCTCCGCTTTACTCAATCCATCACCCCATATGAGATTGAAAGGCAGGTAGTACAACGAAACTGTCATACTACCAACCTGTATTTATTAATCTTCTAATGTTTCATCAAACGGCTTATCCTCATCAGTGACTTCGATTTCTTCAGAAGATTGCGTTTCTTTTTCTTGTACCTGTTCTTCCTCTGTTGTTACCGCTTCTTCTGTCTCTGTTTCTTCCTTCGGTTTCTCTTCTGCCTTTGGCTGCTCTGATACATCAGGCTGCTTCTCTTTCCATTCGTGCCATTTAATCGCCATCGGTGCAATACGCGCACGATAATCATCAATCATTTCAATCAGCTTCACATTTGAAATTTTCAGCTCATTTGCTAACTTCAGATAAGACTCTCCCTCAAGTTTTCGTTTTACGATGTAAGCAAAATCATGTGGTAAATCATCTAAACCTGGAGCAAGACCACTAATGATAAATGCATCAATGGTTTCACGATCCGCTTGTTCTCTTTCTTCACGTGTAGGAATTTTCTCTTCTGGAATATCGAAATCAGCTTCTAATTGTTCAAACGATGCCTTTACTTCTTTCACAACACCTTTATCATCAACTTCATACTGTGTTAATGGTTCGTTCGTTTTCGCGTTTACAGTAACATTGAAATTAACTTGCATGGATTCCAGTGAGATAAATACCTTTGTATCAATCATTTCTGAAAGTACATCCAATTTACCGCGTAATGATGAATCCGTTACTTCCAAGACGATTTCTTTCTTACCATCCGGCTTAAGATTCACTTTCTTTAACGTTGGTTTAAATTCGATATATGACATATGATCCGCTCCCTTTATTTTGCTTGTTTTAGTTTTTTCTCTTCACGTTTTAATTTGTTGTACTCATCAAGTGTTATAAAGCCACCGTATTTAATAACATGCTTTAAAAGAATGAGCTGTAGATGTGGGTACTTGTATTCAAACATCTTCTTTTTCACCGCGAATGTTTGGGTAACCATACCCTTTATGTCTACGACTTCCACATCACCTTTCGGCAAATAGACCATGAAGTCTGCACTATATGTAATTGCTTGATATTTTTTGCCGTTCTTTATAAATGCTGGCTGCAAAGTGAATCTTGGCTGTAATTCAAAGCTGGTAATTTCACCTGTAGCTTGCCGTATTTTTAATCCAGAGTAATAATGGGCTTCTGCTTTACTATCGAATACATGGCCGTCTAGCTCAATTTTTTTATTGTTATATTTACTCATAACTTTTCTCTTTCGCTTCACTAATTAACTGAGTGATTTCATATACAGCATTTTGTGCACATTCCATATTTCTTCCCTCCTTGAATATTTTCAAGCCGCTTAATCCACGGCTGGTACTTCCTTCTCTTTACAGTAAGAGGCAGATTGGTTCATAACTTTTCTAATTCTTACTGTATATTTTTAAAAATATCGAAAATAATACCAACAAGCTGTTTGAACTAGCAGCTTCACTCTTCTCGTAATGGGAATGCAATATATCACAATTAGCTAACTCATTCGGCTAACTGGCAGACAACCGCAAATGTTGTCTGCTTTTTGTATGGAATTTTTCATTTTACATATACTACTTTTGAGCCTGTTACCAATGCAAGCCATTTGGTGTTTTGAATTCCGACTAAGCGTTTTTGTTGCATAGATTATTACATCTTTGACAACACTGTTTTAAAGCGCGTTTTCTGGTTATTCGTAGTTCTAATCCAGAATAATTTTTCTCCTATAAAGGACGACAGGTACGACTGTTCGTCCTTTTTTATTTACATCGCATATTCCCCCTTCTGATAATCTCGAACTACATTCCCCTCATCATCGTAGTAAGCAATTTCCCAAAAAGGATGACAGTTGTATTTCTCAATTTCTCCATCGAACAAAACGAATAAATGAGTTTTCCAGTTCCCGACGATCGTACCCCACATGCCAGCTATGTTTACTCGCATACCCATGTAAGCGAAATGGAGGTTGCGGTAATTCTGCATTTTCTTAAATACTTTTTCTGCGCTGTACATGCGCTTGATGTCAAAAACACCTTCGTTCTCGCACTTTACAAACTTCATGAATTCTGCCATCGACATCGTTAAAAACTTTGTTCTGAATTGCTGCCAATACAGATAACTTGCTTTGCTTTCGGTTTCTGCAACAATAATTTTTTCGTTTGGCCAATGTTCGAAAATGGTTGTGAGTTTGAATTTGTATAGAACCGCCATCCTTCCACCTCCCTCTTAATTCGCAATCAGCTTGCGGAACAGTTCTTCATTTCTTGTGTCCAGTGCATGGTCGATGAGTTGTGCTTTAGCTAGTTTTTCTAAATCATTAACTACCTGTGCTAATTCCAATCTTTCAGTAAAAGGTAGATTTGTTTCATCAGATGCTTCATCTTCTAATACCTCAATGAATAACGGATATCTGAATTTATCAGCGAAGTTTAATTCAATAAAAATTGCTTCTTTTAGATTAAAACGGATCTGATCAAAAGCTTTGTCTGGATCTTCAGAAACTAAATTGTTTTTATAAAATTTAAATGGTACTGTTTTTGTGCACTGTGTAGACATAAACAATGAAATTGGTTTATCGAATTTAACTCGTTCTACAAAATGAACCCTTTTTAATGCCCCTTCATTTTTCAGTAAATATTCCAGAATCCAAAGGCACTCTCTCCATTTCATTTTGTAATGCTCTTTAAACCATTCAATAAACTCACGCTTCTTCTCAACCGACACGATGCTCATGCAGTAACCCCCTTTTCCATCCTTCAAATTTTTGTATCCAAGTATCCCAATGTTCTTGGTATGAAGCTTCTTGTTGCTTTGCTACCTCACAAGTACAACCTTCAATTGTTATCATCCCAGGATAAATTTCTTTATGAACTACACCAGTATTACTGCATGTCATGCACATTTTCTTCACTCCTTCTCACGATAATCTTCGCCTTCTACAGCGATTAGGTAATGTTTACTCATTCCAAACAATCGACTCTTGGCTGCATAACCAATCTTTTCAGGTAATGTTTCGTCATCTTCATTCGAGCTGTATAAAATCGGCAAATTATGACGATACCGATAATCAATGATTTGATAGTAGAGGTTCTCTTTAGCTTCCGACCATTTCGATTTTCCTAAGTCATCCCAGATGAGAACCTCTACTTTTTTTGCGTGGTTTAACAATCGATTAAATTCCTTTTTGTCATCGTTCATCATCTTCGCTGCAATCAGATCATCCATGAAAGTTCCGTCTGATATAAGTAGTACGCTATACCCACGCTTCATGAGATATTTTGCTGCAGCTACTTGAAGATGTGTTTTACCAAGTCCGAAACTATTATGTTCTCTCTTCGCTTGTGCTCGTTTTGCAGGTTCAAGTTGCTTAATTCGTAGCTCACCAAATGTTGCAATGAATCCCAAGCTATTTTGTTTTGATTCCTTGATCTCTTTAAAATTCTGCAGGTATTTACTCATCGTGCTATATAGAAGCTTTTGTTCCTCTGTTTCTCGCTTGTATGAATCAAACCGAGCATCTGTAAATTCTTCTGGAATCATCGCGTTTTTTAATCTGCGTTCCATTACTCGTTGCGCTTTGCACTTACAATCTTTTTGCATAGACACTCTCATACCGAATTCATTCACTTCTTCGTAAAAAACTACTTCTGAATCTTGACTTTTTAAACATCTATACTCGTTTAATGAAGCTTGGCATGTTGCGCTCTCGGCTTGCATTTTCTTCCTCATAGCTTCTGCTCGTACCATAACCTCTGCCAATGCGTGCCCCACGTGTTGCATTTCCAACACCACCTCTTTGGTTTTTATAATCCTCATCAAGCTTGATTACATCTGCCAATGTTTTCACGTTGCTTTTTTGCCAGTTGAATAAAATACCGCTAATGTATTTCCACCGTTTGGCGTTCTGATCCACTGCTCTATCGACAGCTTCCATAATGATTTGGCTTCCTAATACATCACTGAATTCTCCAAGGTCCTGCATAGCCGTTTCACTTAATGGAATGTTGTTTTGTAAAAGGTAGTTATAACTTTTTTGAAATTCTTCATCTATCAGTGGATGCTTATCTACATCATCATTAGTTAGATTAGTACTTGGTGTTTCAGTACTTAGTAAATCATTAGTATTTAGTAGTTCGCCTTTTTCCACTGGGTGGTTTTCCATACGTGTGGTTTTCCAGTCAGTGGCTTTACCACTAGGTGGTTTTTCCATAGGGTGGTTTTCTTTATCTATGGTTGGCACTTCATAAACAGCAGTTTCCCAATGTGAGATTTTCCCTGTTTCTTGATTTTGAACTGGGTAACGTTTTAAATAACCTGCTGCTTTTAATTCTTTAAGAGTACTTGTAGTTATTTTTTCACTATCTTTGGCATGTTGACTTAGCTCTGTTGCATGAAAAGTCCAATCATCCGGCAACGATAACATGTATGCTAATAACCCCTTTGCCCGCCAACTTAGATTTTCATCACGTAAAGGCGTGTTGTGTATCACCGAGTAATTTGTGTCCTTCTTAACTCGAAAGATGCCCATCTTATGACCCCCTTGTGCAAATCGCGATGTAAGACCCATTTTCCTTAATGACTTTCTCTATCCGATAACCCGGATAACCAGTTTGTATATAACGTGCAATCGACTGTTTTAATTCTTCTTTTGATTGTGCCCCCTCCCACAACTTGTGAGAGAGAAGCACTTTTGATTTGTTACTCACCTTCAATCACGAATTCTGCCTGTCCATTCCCTTCAGCTGATTGATCCACTTCGATTGGATCAGCTTCAATGAATTCTGGTTCTTCCGTGATGTCTTTACGAACCACTTCGTCATGCTGCGCTTGCGACTGTACTTCAATGCTGATTGGTAAGTATTTAAACATGTAACGAACCACTGTTTTCTTGGCCATTTCCTCATAATCTGTTTTCCACGGGCTATAGTTGGAATTTGCTGAAGCTGAACGCCCTCTTCGTTTTTCAATTTCACTCTTTGGCATAAACTCCATTTGATGCCCACCATCCTTGAAATGAGCTACTGCATACGCTCCAATAAACTCGCCACGATCACCAAATGATGGTTTATGCTTCAGTTGAGGGTGTAAACCTAACTCGTATTCAAACTCATCATTTTCGTACACTGCATGTGCATAAATGCTTTGGATATGTCCAGAACGTCTTGCTAAATCAATCATCCCTTTATATCCGATAATGAAAGTCGCTTCACTCTTATACGGTAAGATGTAGCAATGTCCTAGTAACCCAGGTTCAAGCCCTAATTGTACGGCTTGCATAACCGCTCCCATCAGTGACGGTACTTTGCATTCAAGTAACTTTGGATTTGTACGGATTGTTGTTAATGCAATTCGACTCATACGATCCATGCTCATATGCTTTGGTAATACTTCCGCAAAACGTGGAGCCATCTTCTTCATGTACGCTTCTACTGTTTGTTCAGGTGTTACTGGCGCGCTTGCTTTACGATTTGCTAATTGATTTTTTACATCTTTGTTAGTTGCCATTTTTTATTTCCTCCCTTATTTAACCGTGAATTTTCTTGATTTAGATTCTTTAACATACTGCTCATACAAATCAGGATGATCTGCTTTAAATCGCTTGCCATCAAACCGATTAGTTGTATATGACTTCCAATAAATTTTGTAGTTCTCAGTTCCGCCAGCTTCGTTTTTGCCAAGCTTGGCTTTCAATTTGTTTTCATACTCTGCTTTTTGCTCTTGCAGGACTTTAATTTCCTTATCAACTTGATCACGCGCCTCAATGAGAAGTTCCTCTTGCTTGCTTAGACTTACAAAGCTATCCGTAATGGATTCTGGATATAAATGTTTAAGTAATTCTGTTGATGCATCCGAACCATCAAACATCGGTGGCTCATTCTTCTCAACATTGTTGAGCCAAAAGTCTTTTTCAATATCGATAAGGTACTGAATCAATTCCTCATCACGTTCGATTTTTTTATGAACAAATTTATTACCACCGATGAGTACTGCAATCCACCATGCTTCATAACCAGTTACAGCCATGTAATGTTGGCACTGGAGAAGATAAGCTGCTGGAACTTCCTCACCTTCCCATTCTTTTTTTAAATATTCCGACGCCGATTTGCACTCAAGGCCAATCTTTTCCCCTACAATTAATCGATCCACATTCGCTAACATCCAAGGATACTCAGAATGCTGAAGGATTGCATTTCTGCGTTGTACTTTTAAATCCGTACGCTTGGAGAATTCTTTTGCCACCACCTCTTCCAAAACGTTTCCGAAATATGCCGATTCACTTTGTATATCTTCTTTTTCAATCGCTTGTGTTTTTTCAAAAAATACTTGAACCACTGATTTCCATTTATTTAAACCTGCGATAGCAGAAACATCTGAACCACCAATACCTTGTGTACGTGCTTGTAGCCACTGAGCGCGGTCCATGTTAAGTGTATTAACCAATACTTTTGCTTGCATGTTCTATTCACTCGCTTCCTGTGATATACTAGCTCTGTCTTATTTTTCAAAGGGAACCCATTGCCGTGGGTTCTTTTTTATTCACCTGCAACAAACCTCGTTGCGTGCCGCTCTAAAAACTTTTTGGCACATTCTTCACAAATTAAACTTCTTTCGAATTCGTAATAGGTCATTCCAAAATACAATTCACCTTCACAATCGCTACAATAATGTTCGAAGTTTTTTTTGCATGAATCTTGTTGATTTCCTAATACAATTGGATTTTCTAACATTCAACTCACCTCCTCTGAAAGAGTAATGTAATGAGCTCTTTCCACCACGTCCGCGTTTACTCCCTGGCTTCTTAACCGCCTAATAATCCCTAAGATGTTTTTACGATCTCTTTCACGTTCATCATCATGTTTTTCTTTCGCTCGATACAGTGCTGCAAGTTCCCTTCTTGCTAATCGTGCTTCCTTAATCCAAGTACATAGTGCGATTGGATTATGTTGCATTAATGCTTCAATTTGCCTTTGATTACAATATTTTAAGAACTCATCTAACACCTGTTTCTTTTGCATGTCCTTTTGTAAAACTGGCGCTGTAATGCTCATATTCTTTTCACCTTCCTTAATTACTGATTTTCTTGCTTGAGCTGCTCGTTCTCGTTGATAAGCTTTGCAAATGTATCAAATAGCGCTACGCCACCTACGAATGACACGATAACCACCGCTGTGATTAAAAGGCTGAATGTACTTTCAACCAACGTACGGTTCCTCCTTTTGCGCTTCTAACCATGCTTCCAAATCTTTTTGTAAGAAGAGTAATTTGCGCCCTTCTCGGATAACCGGAAACTGCGGATGGTTTGCAAGTTCATACACTCTGCAAACTGCGATGTTGAGATAAGCAGCTGCTTCTTTCACTCGCAATACCTTGTTTGGTTGTGATTGTTGGTGTAAATCAGCTAATGCTAATCTGATTTCTTCACGAATCACTTCACGGATTGACTCTTTAATGATTTGATCTAATCCCATTTTTTTCGCTCCTTTATAACTGTGATTTACTTATGAAATTTTTATTTAAGGCAAAAATATCTCATAAAATATACCTATTAAGTTTGCTTCAAGCAAACCTTTGGGTAAAAAATAAAGTCGTCTTAAACTGACTCCTTTAAAATTTCTTCAGTGTTTACATTTAACAATTTTGCTATTTTAACCAACTTTGTAATGCTTGGCTGTCTGTTACCCAATTCCAAATTGCAGTAGATTGATTTGTTTCGATAACCAACATTTTCAGCAACATAACTCTGACTAAATCCAAGCTGTGTTCGTAAGGCTTTAACTTTTTCGGTATCAAGTACCATCATTTTTTATCACCTTCATCTTGTTTGTTAATTTGATTATATATTAAAGGTTTGCTTCAAGCAACCTTTTTATTCAAAAAATTTTAGTTGTCTTGTAGCAAACCTTTTTGTTACATTCTATATAGGGAATTCATTGACTGAACTCAATGAATTTTTAGGGGAGGATTTACTAATGAGCGAAAATATAATTGGTATTAGAATTAAAGAGATACGAGTAGAGCTTCTTAAAATGAGTCAACTTGAATTCGCAGAAGCTATAAATGCTAAAAAATCAATGATTTCTTTATATGAAAATGGTCACAGAAACCCATCTAGAGAGACCGTTGAAAAGATGTCTCGTATATCCGGAGTGTCAGCAGACTACATCATGGGGATTTCTGAATATAAAAATTTAAATTCAACAGATTCGAAATCAATAAAAGATGACCTCAAAGAAATAATGCAACAGATAAATGACCTGAATCCGAAGAAACGTGAAGAAATAATTAATATGATCAAAAATGAGTTATAAGAAAAAAGCGATAGATAGCTTAATTGCTAACCATCGCTTTTTTTATTTTATTCAGCTTTTCTAAAGCTTCTTTATCACCTTGATAAACCTTTTTTAATAATGATTCCATTCTCTTTTCAACAATAATCATTTCTGATTTTCCTTTTGTTAGATGCCCCATATAACCCTTCCCCCATCGCCCTTAATTATTCAAAAATGCCAAAATGAAGAAAATGAATAATCCCCTAAACGTACGAAATGCCATCGCATCTTTAGATGCAATGGCATTTTTAAATCATTTATTATCCTAAAGTGCCTGGGTCCATTCTCATCATTTGTACTTCTTTTACTTTTTCAGTGGCTTGATTATCTTTAATTGATACCGAACTAACAGATAACACTGATAATGTAAGCGTACATGCAATAACTAAACTAGCTACTATTTTTTTCATTCTCATTGTCCCTCACTTTAAGATATCAAAGATTTTTATATAGAATAAATTGCCGTCTTTTAAGAATCGATGATATGCTTTTCTGCGCAATACTTCATCCTTTGTTGCTATTGATAAATAAAAGTCTTGAATTGCAGTCCGATTATCAATTTGATGTAAAATTGCAGAAGCTTTACTATTCTTATTCTGACGAATATACTGTAACGCCCTTTCAGCGTTATGATGTACATATTCTGATTTTAAGGGAAAATTATGAATAATACAACAAAAAGAGATAGTATTTTCCACTAATTTTCTTTTAAGTAATGATTTGCTATTTTTTATTTTTTTCAATTCTACAAGTGAAAGCTCAAAATAATACAATGCCTTATCAGGGTCGCAGAAAATATAACTTTCCGCAAATATACTTAATGCTGTAGCTTTTAATAAACTTGGAACCCCTGCTTCTTCTAGCACTTTTTTTAATAACTCTCTAGCCATATCTACTTCATCCTGCATTAAATACGCATATGAGCATATTATGTTTAACTCTACCTCATTTAAGGTTCTTTCCAAACCTTTTGGCATATCATTTATTTTATCTTGTATCATCCCTTGTAACACTGTTAAAACATTGTATGCTCCTAAATCAAAATAACCATATATACTTAGGGTGTTCACAAGTATGCTCACCCCTGGTTTATTTAAATTGACTTTTGTGCGTAACTCTTCTATTTCTTTAAGAAATTCTCCTGACCTTAATAAACGAGTTTGTCTTTCTAAACAAACGCGAAAAATCTCTTTATAATTATTAGTAACTGATTGTTTATACTCTTTCCCAATAAGATCATGCAGTAATTCTGTATAACCTGATAAATATAAGTAATACATAGCAAGCCGTACATCAGCTTCTTTATCAGTACACTTTAAAAATTCCTGAACCACTTCCATTTTCTTCTCTTCAGAATCAAGTCCACCCAAGATTTTCATTAGTTTTGTGAAAGTCATAGGAACTTTTCCATTCAATGTTTTCCATAAATTTGACTGCGATAAATTTGTTATTTTTGATAATTTCGCTGAATTCAAATCATCACTTGAAACAATACCTCCAAAGCCAATTGCCTTATTCATACTAAAGCCTCCTTGAACGCGAGACACCTACCCGAATTTTCTCAATAGAAAAACTGTACCATAGGGGATTTCTTTTGGAATATTATGTTATACTTGGGCTGACTCATGACAAAAGTTTTCCCTATCCGTATTAGGGAACAGCGAAAGAGTGGCTGCACACTACTTTTGCTGCGCTATGGGTCTTTTTTGTTCTTATTTTTCATTAAAATCAGTTTATCACAAGATTTAGAACATTCATTCCATTAACAGTAAATTCATGTTGAGAAAGTTTTTTTTCGAAAAATCCATGTTCTTACTAAGAATATCTCACTATTATAAGAGCATTTATTCTAATTGTTTTTAAATAATAAAAGAGTGTTATGATTTGACTTTAGAAGAACCGATTTCCAATCGCAACGATTAAAAACAACATACTTTTACCAATTAAAAAAGAGAGCATTACGCTCTCTTTTTTATATTCCCGTTCCTGGGTCTCTCATGTACCCTCCACCTGGATTTGGATTATACATGCCCATTCCACCGCCAAGGACCTTTTGTATATCCTCCGCCCGGTCCTGGATCGAAAATACCTATTCCTGTACCAGTTTCCTGTGATTCTTTATAGTGTAATAACATAATTACCATCCTCCTGGATCAGTATTATTTTTTAAACCTCCACCACCTGGCTCGTTCATTCTATGTCCACCTGGTTCTATTTTTAATCCTGCGCCCCCATTACCTGGATCAAGTACTAATGGACTTCCACCTGCGCCGCCTGGTTCGTTGTGCCAACCTACACCAGGATCAGTAACCCTGTGACCACCAGGGTCCTTTGTGAATTCTCCCATATTCTCCCCTCCCTTTATCCGAATCTATTAATATTTTACTATTATTTAACATCGACTGACAATCATATCCTATAACTGAATTTGTTCATATATGGTAAAATGTATCCATCGCTGATATGTCCAACTATGTAATTTTCATAGCAGCAAAATTACAACTAGACTTATACAACTTGATTCAAAAATAACTGAAGGAGTGTTTTAAGTGAAAGGACATATTCGAAAAAGAGGTAATAAATATTGTATTGTAGTCGACATTGGACCTGATCCAGAGACAGGAAAAAGAAGACAGAAGTGGTTTTCTGGATATAAGACAAAAAAAGAAGCACAGGCTGATGTTGCGAAGAAGATTACAGAATTAAATGAAGGAACTTTTATAGAACCGTCTAAAGTTACGTTAAAGGAATATCTAAATCATTGGCTAGAAATTAAAAGTATGAGTATAGAAAGGAGTACCTTTGTCGGCTATAGGGCATTTATCAACCAACATGTTATACCTAGTATAGGAATGGTTGCACTCCATAAATTAAATGTTATGCACATTCAAAAATGCTATAAAACTGCGATAGATAAAGGTATTGCAAACAATTCTATTCTGCTTATGCATAGAATCTTAAAGAGCGCTTTAAATCTAGCTGTAAAACAAAATATTATTTCTCGAAATCCGGCCGCTTTTGCTGAGATACCAAAAAAAGAAAGAACCTCTATCCAGACTTGGACAGAGGAAGAAGTAAAAAAGTTTCTTTTGCATTCACAAGAATCACGATATCACATTGGATATCTACTTGCAATAACTACAGGTATGCGTATGGGAGAAGTTCTAGGCTTACGATGGCAGGACGTTGATTTTGAAAAACACACCGTTACAATAAACCAAACATCTGGCCATGACAATAAAATCAAAAAAACAGCAAAAACAAATTCATCAAAGCGTACCATTCCTGTACCTAAAGAAACTATAGAATCCTTAAAAAGACATAAGATTTTAATTAATAAAGAAAAATTAAGGTTTGGTTCTGCTTATCAAGATCAAGATTTAATTCATTGTAATGAGTTTGGAAGAATTATAAAAAAAGCACATTTCAGAAAGAGTTTCATTAGAGATACACACAAAGCGGGTATAAAAGAAATTAAATTCCATGATTTAAGACATACACACGCTACCATACTATTGAAACAAGGAGTTAACCCTAAAATTATCAGTGAGCGATTAGGTCATACAGACATTTCAATGACATTAAGTGTGTATTCGCATATTTTACCGAATATGCAAGAAGAGGCTGTTAAAAACTTCGGTAAAAGCATCTTTGGATAACTTATGTTTGCAAAATGTTTGCATTTTATAAAAACAAGTCAAACAAAAGCTGTTATATCAAGGTTTGTTTGACTCAACATCTTATATTCTTGATAAAACCTCCGAATTCCTATTGAAACATTTAATAACGGAATATTCTCGCCACCGCGCGTGATACATTCGAACCGATATACGTAGGCGAAATAATCTTGTGTTTTTTCATCTTTAATAGGCTCTGACATTGCCTCACAAATATTTTGTGATCTAAGCGGAGAAAAATATATATCTTCTTCGTTAATATTCTCTAATCGTACAGATTGTTCACAAAAAATATGTGAAATTAAAGCGGGCAACCACTTAGAATATACTTCATTATCATGTAGTACTGTTAAATTAGAAATTAAATCGTAATGCCATTCATATTTTGGCGATTCTATTAATTTATTAGGTTTCCAATCATGTATAACCTCATACCAACTTTGGAAAATATAATCGAGTTGTTCTTTTCTAATAGGTTCTTTGCATACAATCCATGGTGTATTTTCATTTAATACATATGGATTGTGCTGAATAAATAATATATCAGAAAACATATCATATAATCTTTCATTCAATCTTTTTAACTTACTTGTTAATAAAAATGTCTTATAATGTATTTCTACAATATCAAGCCATTCGATAGGAAAGTATATAAATGATACACTTTCATTTAAAAGCGGCTCTACAATATTCTCAAATGTTAATAACCGTAGTTTTTCCATGTAATGGATACTTCCTTTCTTCATTTGCCTTGATCATCTAAAAACTAGAAGAAACCGTTACGTTACATAATCTAATCAATTAAAACCCAGTTCTTTAAAATTTAATTATTATTAATTTATTCAAATAATACATTATAATTAAAAAATAATAATTGTTTATCTTCTATACTTTATAAAACACAACATATACATCACCACCTACTAATATTAAATATAGTACATTCGAATTATACAATATAAATAGTGTATTGTATTTGCAATTTACAATAACTTTACAAAAATAACGATAAAAAAGGTATTGTTCATTCCTATGTTCAACAATACCTTTTTTATCCAATTACTTCTTTTACATCTGTATTCACTGGCCACTTTTCTAAAGTATAAGCCATTTCCCAAAATGAATATTCATATTGGCTGCTAATAATAAAATGCTGTTTCATTCGATTTCGGTCTGCCTCTGTTACTTTTTCAGCTATTGCATCTAATCGTGTAATTTGCTCTTCAACTAAAGTACGGAACCAACCCGATGTAGAAATCCATTCTTTATAAATTGGCTCTTCTGGCTGACGCTCTTTTAAACATTCATCAATTGAGTAGAAATCAATATCATGCCCCGGTTTCGACTCAATAGTAAAAAAATATCTGATTGGTTAAACTCTTGATATTAAGAATGTTTTTATGATTATTTGGTATTAGTGTGTTCTAAATGATAATGGCTATTATTGAAGATGACATATAAGCGATTATTAAACGATAGTCCTTCTACATCATAGATAGAAAGAATACCGTTTTTTCGTTTAGAGTATTTGTATATACTTCAAAATATTAAGACGCTAGGCATAGATCATGCCCCAAGGTTTGAGAATCTAAAGTATTTGAATAAGAAACTTTACTCCGTTCGTTATAGTTATTCACATCATAATATATTATTATTATTTCTACCTTAAGAACTGAAAATAGCTATTTAAAAATATGGCTGCTAATTTCAGTTCGATCTTCCTTGCACCCAAGTAGCAATATCATTTATAACATACTCAGGGATATTAGCGGGACTATAATATTCATCCGGTTTACTTAATTCTCCATCTCCTGCTGTAAAGAAGTGATTTAACTTTGGATATAGTCGATAATCAATGTTATCTCTCTCTTTTAATTGTTCTTTCCAATAAGGAATTTCAATTTTTGATAGAACTTGATAGTCTCTTTCTCCTTGAAGAATAAGAAGCGGTGTTTTTTGTTTTTTTGACATTTCTGCTGCTTTAATTTTACGGATAGAATCCCAATATACTGGTGGTCCTAAAGAAAAACCCTTTGGCGGATTCTGACTAGAGAAATTAGGATCCTTTAATAATTCAAACTGCGATTTGTAAAATTTATATTCTTCTGGTTTCATTTCTCCAATAGAAAGACGATACTCCAGTTGATCTAAAACATTGTCTGTGAATGCCTTGCCCGCTCCTCCCATCACAATTGCCCCAGCAATATTTTGATTTTGATTTTTTTCAATTATCCTCGGAATCATCATTCCACCTTGACTATGACCAAGAATATAAATTTGATTCTTATCTATCATAGGTTCATTTTGAAGAAAATGAGTCACAAGAAGTGCATCATCTGTTGTCTCTTTATCAACTGTATAAAAAGGACTAAGTTCTGTTTTCAATCTATGTTCATAGGTTCGTTTATTATAGCGAAGAACAGCAATTCCTTTCGAGGCAAGACCTTCAGCTAAATCACGAAATGGTTTTAAAGCATACGTTGCTGAATCCTGATCGGCTGCTCCAGCTCCATGAACAAGAATAACCGCTGGAAAAGGACCCTTTCCCTTTGGAACAGATAATGTTCCTGGTAATGGAAATGCACCACTTCCAACTACTACTTCTTTATCAACAAATGATTTAGGATTACTATATGATGGCCGATCTGCAACAGGACTAAACGGCATACTGAGTTGAAAATCATCTATTTTTCCAGATGGATCTAGTTTTATTAGTAAAGGTACAGTAATTTGTTCAAAAACTAAGTTAATCTCTACATTTGTATGAACAGAATTTGTCTCTTTTTGTGTAACCTCTCCAATTTCTATAAAAGAACCTTTTTGTAATTGCGTAGGAAGTTCTTCCCAATAGTTCTTCAACCATTTTTCAGATATTATTTTCTGTAATGATCGAGAAGTTAAATCAAATGCAGATTTATAATCTTCAGTATGCATAGAACAGACAAATGAAAAAGCAGTAGATATAACGGGATTTCCCTCTTCAATATTGTCTATTTTTTTTATATTTGTGTTTGTTTCCTTTAATGTCGATTTAATTTGGTGACTAAACGGATTATTGTATGTATTTGGATATAAACTTCTTTTCAATACGTCCTTATTCCGTCCCTCAAACAAGTTTGAATAATCCTCAAAATTTTTAGGTGACATTACTTCCTCCGCATATGAAACCGAAGGAATAGTTATCGCACAAATTGCACTGACAAGTAATAACTTACTACCCATTCTTTTTTTCGTACTCATATATATTAATTCTCCCTTCAAAATTAAAATTTTTAATACAGCATGCCTAGTACTATAAGGTCATAGATATTTTCAAGGCGATTAATAATCTACTTTACGATCCCCCTAACAGGTTAAAAAACTATTATAAACAAACTTCAATTTAAAATGCCTTCGCTCTCTTTTCCACATGTATGTTAACTCTAGAAATTACTTATTTTCTTTAAAACACTCTTGTTACTGGTTTGTTTTTCATATATAAGTCGTACCCTTTTCCCCCTTCGCGCCACTTTATATTTTTTCATATACAATGAAAATCTCTTTTTCCTTACCTATTACTTACAAATTCCTTACATCCGAAATTGCTTTTATAATAGTACTGCAGGAACCACTGTGCCCGAAAGCGCAAAAAAAGAAACACCAATGTAATTTGCTTTGGTGCTTCTTTTTCAGGCTTTAAATTTTGATTATTTTTCTTGCTATGTAACACAAATTACATTGTGCTATATGATACAATCCTAATGTTGTTAGAATCACTTTTTTAAATGGTAAATTTATACTAGAAGGTACTCATATCCAACAGTTTAAGAAAAAGAAAAGTCTCAAAATAACTAAATGTAGAAACAGAAAATTTTCATTTAAGGATGACTTCAAAACCATTAACTTAAGAAACGGATATTCTTCAGAGCGAAAAATAAAAAGGTTTCTTTCAAAATGTATGGAATTTTTGTTCTGGAGGTATTCATATTTGTTAACTGAATGAGCATGGGCTATTTATCTATATTTTCGTTTTTCATACCATAAATAAAAATACCAGTCGTTATAGACTGGTATTATAAAGCTAATGTTTTTTAATTTATAAATGTAGTATTTTTTACTTTCCAGTCTTCAAGTTTAATGAAAACCCAGAATGAGTAGATTCCTAGAGTGATAATTGATAAGAGCAACCATTTTATCCAATTACCAAACAAGCCTACAGCAGAACCATTGAATTTCATACGGTGCCCGTTAACTACTGTATGATTTATTTTCCAACCATAAACCATACATAAAGCCCAAGGGTAACAAATACCAAGGGTAAAAACTGTAATAAGTACACCAAGGATACTCCAACCAATAAAGCTGAATAATCCACCATCAAAAAATGAGTGGCGACCATTTTTTAATTCAGAACCGATTTCCATAAAAAAACTCCTAACATATATACATTCATAATGACAAAAACAAATTATATCACAATAAAATGGTTTCAGGTCTATAAATCGTAATATAAAGTAAAATAAAATTTAAAATTCTTTTTGGATCGAGATGTTTAATTCAGAAACGTAAATATTTTCATTGGATTGGTTTTGTTCTTAGTGGAAATGGATTCTTAGCCTTGGTTGTAACAATTTATAAGGTGGTAAGATTTTTTTTATGATTAAGTTTAATTATATGAGAAATATGAAAAAAGAAAGAAGGGCTGATAGCAGCCCTTCTTTTTGGTTCTGGTGCAATAAATTTACTTACGAAAGTCCAAGATCGCGTAAAGGGTATAGAACATAAAAAAGACATTTGATTGTTGATTTGAAATAAAGTCACAATGTTTATAAAAAGGTGGGATAACTTGTTTCTTTAAATGAAAGGATGCTACATGTGTTTTGATTGATTTTTTACAAAAATTGTATAATACTTCACTAATGGATTCCTTTTTTCTCTTATCAATATTCATATGTTACAATAGTACCAGTTGTATCAGTAGTACCATTAAAACCACTAAAACAATTAGAACAACTACCACAGCCACCACAACCGCCACAACCAAAACAACCGAAGCAACCAATACAACGGAATCCACCACAACGAAATCCACCACAGCGACCGCCACAACCACCACAACGACCACAACCGCCACAGCGACGAGCATCATCTTCAATATAGTAATATGGATATTGGTTTTGCTGGTCCCAATACACAATATTTCCAGATTGGTAATCATTAAGGCTTAACGCTTGTAGTTCTTGTTGAAACTTATTCATTTTCATGACCTCCGTTTATAAACTTCAACCTTTTCAATGCTTCCCTATATTTCTGTTCGTTCAATCTAAGTAGAAATAGCGCTATAAAGTGAAACTTTAATCAGTGGGGGTTTTGTTCATCCCCCACTGATTATTAGTTGAACCAATCGGACGTTTACGGACAGTTGATCTCCCACTTAACTTCTTTGCTCCAACTGAATTTTGAGGTGGGAGTTTTACTGTCCGTTAACGTGGGATAAATTAAGTTCAATACGTACACCTACAAAATATGACCTATCACTAGATAATGCACCTTGTTCATATACCTATTTTTAGGTTATTTTTCCATAGGCTCATTTTTATAAATTGAAAAAAGACGCACTTAGATTGATGCGTCTTTTTGCGATACTTCTTTTATGAAATCATATACATAGGTATTATCCATACCTATGTATAGCAATACCCCTACTCATTATCCAATGACATCTTCTACTTCTGTATTCACTGGCCACTTTTCTAAAGTATAAGCCATTTCCCAAAATGAATATTCATATTGACTGCTAATAATGAAATGCTGTTTCATTCGCTTACGGTCAGACTCTGTTACGTTTTCAGCGATAGTATCTAATCTTGTAATTTGCTCTTCAACTAGCGTACGGAACCAATCAGATCCATAAGCAGAAATCCATTCGTTATAAATTGGCTCTTCTGGCTGACACTCTTTTAAACGCTCACCAATTTCATAATATAACCAATAGCAAGGTAAAATTGCTGCAATGATATCACCTAAATGTCCTTCATACGCAGCACGATACATATGTGACGTGTACGCATATGCAGTTGGAGCAGGGATAAAATTATCTTTTTCTTCTTGTGTAATCCCTAGTTTCTTCGCAAAATTCTCATGTAAAGATAATTCTGCTTCATATGTATTTTGAGCATGGTGTGCCATACGAGCTGTCGTTTCTAATTCTAGAGCCTTTGCAGCTCCTAAAGTTTGTACTCTAGCGAAATGACTCAAATAATATGAATCTTGAAGCACGTAATAGCGAAAACTAGCTAAATCTAACGTTCCCTCGCCAAGTTTTTTTACAAAAGGATGATGAAAACTAGCTTCCCAAATTGAATCTACTTCTTTACGTAATGATTGTGAAAAAGTCATTTAAATCCCTCCAAGTAATTTATTTATTATACGTATTTATCCACAGTTATTAACGCTTTAAAATAAAAAAACTTTCTTTACAGACGTAAAGAAAGTGAAATTGACAGTATTTATTCATAAAATAGTAATGTCTTTCCCACTTCCCTACGCTGGCATTAACCAGATCAGGTACTAAGAGTCTCAAATTCTCATTTGATCTCAGCCTATATTAGGCCCCCCTAGTGGATAAATATTAAGTTTTCGTATTGTATTCATCATAACATACTTCATGTTACTGTCAAAAGTATTCATGATACCGCTACTTAAAATCCTTCTTCTTTTCTTACTCTCAATGAAGTTTCAATAATCATATCTAATAGTTTACTATAATGAATACCAGCTGCATCTGCACTTTTCGGTAGTAAACTTGCTTGTGTCATCCCTGGTAATGTGTTAATCTCCATTACATATGGAATACCATCCTTCACCATCATATCCACTCTTGCATAAACGCTGCATTTTAATGCTTTATAGCAAGCCAGTGACGCTTCGTTTACACGTTCCTTCAATTCTCTTGGAAGTTCGATAACTTCTTCAATTGTACTAACATCATCATATTTTGCATTGTAATCAAAGAACTCAGCTGCATGTCGGATTGAAATAATAGGTAACTGTTTTCCATCAAAAATGGAACATGTAATCTCATCACCTTTTATATACTTCTCTATTACTACTTCAGAATCCCATTCAAACACAGTTTCCAGCATTGAAATTAATTCATCTTTATCATATACAATCTTTACCCCAACACTTGATCCGCCAGAGTTGGGCTTTACCACTAACGGAAATCCTAACTTATCTAATTCATCAAGATTTAGATCCGCCATTTTTGTAAGTTCAATCCAATCGGGTGTTTCTATACCTTCATAGCGTAAAATCTTTTTCGAAATATTTTTGTCCATACATATACCGCTAGATAACATATTACTCCCGCTATAAGGAATCCCTAAACTTTCAAGCGTGCCTTGAACCGTCCCATCTTCCCCGTATTTTCCGTGTAATGCGAGGAGCGCAAAATCAATGTCTTTCGCTTTTTCGATTAAATCCATTTTTTCATTTAATGTAATTGGTACGATTTCATATTTATTTTTATCTAAATTTGCAATCATTTCATTTCCAGTCATAATTGATACTTGTTTTTCAGAGGATACTCCACCCATAATAACGCCAATTCTCATTTCCTCAACTCCAAATTTCATTTTTTATTGTATCACCGATTATTTTTATTCCACGAACTATTTCTTCTTCTTTCAGACGTGAAAACCCTAATCGAAAAGTAGTCGCTCCTCCTCCATCAGAATAAAAAACATCTCCAGGAGAAAATGTAACCCCTTGCTCATAACACTTTTGTAAAAGTGTGCGGGCATGAATTTTTTCTTCTAACTCTATAAATAAATGAAGTCCACCATCACCGGTCATTCTTTGAAACGGAATGTACTCGTTACACGCCCCAACAGCTAACTCATATTTTTTCTTATAAACTGATCTTGCCTTTTTTAAATATTTTTCAAAATATCCTTCATGTAAATATTGAAATAGAACAGCTTGATCTAACGTAGATGTGTGAATCGTTCTTGCTCTTTTTACACTTTCTAAATGATGAATCAGTTCTTTATCTGCGATAATCCAGCCTACACGTAAACCAGGGAAAAGTACCTTTGAAAAGCTACTAATATAAATTACATTATTACCAGCTCCAGCAAAAGTTAATAATGGTGCTAAATGCGAACCTGAATAACGTAGCTCCTCATTAAATCCATCTTCTATAATAGGAACCTTATATTTTGAGAATAATCTCATCAGTTCCGTTCTTTTCTCCGAACTCGTAACAATACCGGTTGGATTATGATAGGAAGGAATTAAATACGCGAAATCAAACTCTTTTTCACGCAAACTTTTTTCTACTTCGTTTGTATCGATGCCATCTTCATTCATATTAATTCCGTGAACTTCAAGTCCATGTAAACGGAAAAGCTTCAATGCCGCATGGTGAGTTGGATTCTCACAAATAACCCGCCCTGATTTCTTCGATAACGAGGATAGTACGATGTCTAATCCTTCTGTAAATCCATTTGTAATTAAAATATCTTTGTTCGAAATATCTACACCTTTCATTTCCATATAATGAAGTAGATAATTCATTAAAGGTCTATAACCTTTTGCGTATCCGTAGTTTAATACGACATCCCCTTCAATGGACATACGAGTAAGAAAAGCTCTTTTGAAATTTTCCACATCAAATAGCTTTTCGTCCGGAGCAATGCTATTAAAAACAATCATTCCTTTTTCCCAGCGAACACCATGTTTCATTAAATCTAATTCATCCGCTAATAAGGTAACTGTATTAAGTTTATTTTTCCAATCTATTTCAACAGACGAAGTGTTCGATATATCAACCTTCGCTACAAAATTCCCTTTACCTTTAACTGCATAAATGAGTCCTTCTTGCTCTAAATCTGCATAAGCAGCGAGCACAGTATTTCTGCTCACACTTAGTAATTCACTTAGTTCCCTAGTTGAAGGGATTTTTTGATCCCCGAGCAAATGACCTTTCATAATCATCTTTTTCAAATAATCTTTCAATTGAATATAAACAGGACGATCTTTCACAACTTTAAAATCTTTAAACAATTCCTTACCCCCTGCAATCATTTTTGCATATTTATTTCTTTCTCAAAAGGTCCACTACATATGTATTTTTTATAAAGGGCGGTACGGTCTTATAAAGTGGAACTTTAATCAATGGGCTGTTTATCGCCCACTGATTATTATCCCTCACGAACCAGGTGTTTTACTGCCTGTTACTAAGTGATAAATCTTTACGGTATAAGTTAATTATATCTTTTAAAGCTGCTGCTGCGGCTCCGCGTGGATTTGATGCACCACCAATTGTAGTAACTTGCCCCATCGTATCAGTAAAGAAGGTAATTCCTTTTTCTGTCCCATTTACATTTGCTAGCGGATGATCTTTATCTATTTCGTGTGGTTCCACATGAAGAGCCACTTTACCATCCTTATCCGTATATGCTGAAGCTATTAATTTAATATATTTATTATGGTCTTTAGCATTTCGAATTAGTTGTTGTGTAACATGTTCGATTCCTTTTATATGTATATCGGTAAGCGTATTTTCTGTTCCCATTAAACTGTTTGTCAAAAGTAACAATTTACACGCACTATCAGAACCACTTACATCTAATATTGGGTTCGTTTCAGCAATTCCTTTACTTTGCGCTTCTTTCAGTGCTTCTTCAAACGTAATATCTTCCTCATTCATTTTTGAAAGAATATAATTTGTAGTCCCGTTTAATATTCCTTCTATTTTTTCAATATGGCATCCAGCTAAACTAAATTGCCCAATATCTAGTGTCGGTAATGCCGCAGCAGTTGCACCACTATATCGAATTCGTACATTTGCGATTTTTGCTGCTTCATTTATTTCTCTCCAGTTTGTAACGAGTGCGCCTTTTGAAATTGCGACAATATCCATATGTTTCTCAATCGCTTGTTTTATATATTGTTTTCCTGGATTTCCATCTTTAAGGTTTGTAACTGTTGATTCTACTAATACAGTTCCACTTATGCTAGTTGTTGCTCGTTCCTTCGGATGATGTTCAATATATTCTTCAATTGCAGCGCTACCGCCACCATACATTAATAAGTGATGAATAGATAATCCGTCCTCATTATGTATTGCAACATTTCTACCTAATACACCACTTACCACTAAATCTATTCCATATATTTCATTTATATATAAATTTTTTTCATTTAATAATTTTATAAACTCTCTTCCTACTGTTCCATATCCTGATAATACAACTTTTATTTTCATAATATACCCCCCATATTTTCTACCATATCCCTCTTTCAATATAATATAAAGCGCTCTCGAATTCCATCGAGAGCGCTTTATTATTACCTATTTTGGTAATCTTGATAACTTTTCTGCAATTGTTCTATAAAACTCTTGAATGCTAGAAAAACCTAACGTGTCTGAAACACTAAGTCCTACCATATCGAGATGGTCCCAATTTGCTTTCGTTTCAATATGATTCCATTTTCCAATCTGTAAAGTCTCAGTATTATTTACCGAAGTGTTAGAAGAAGGCGCGATCATAGAATTTGTATTTACTACACCATCATTTTGCCACCAAGAAGTATCAATGAATGGACGGTTTTCTTCATATCTTGCATAGGAACCTAAGAAAAATGCATTACCCATTAACACTTTATTCATCGTTATATGAGGTAGATGTAAACCTGTAATAGGTGCTGCTTGTGATGCATGTCCACTATAGGATAAGTAATACACATCTGATTGCGTCTTTACCCAATTATTAAGCTCCTTTGCACCATCTGTACTTAAATCCCATTGACTTATATCTTTTGTATCTTTCCAAAGTGAACTATTTACAATACGATCAGTGTATTGGAAAAAAGACTCTCCAGTATTCTTTTTTATACCCCATTGATCCAATTTAAAATCATATAACGATAAATTATTATTCCCTCCAAAACTTGCAGCTGTAATAAGCAAATCTTTAACGAACGGTACTAGAAGACTACCATCCGCAAGTGTCGTGCCATTGTGAGGAGTTGCTAATGTTGTCACACTATGAACAAATGATTTCTTGCCCTCAAATAGTGGTGAAATATTCGTGTTCGGATGATTTTTCACATAATTTTTTTCTTCAAAACTACCTTCTTTTAATAGCTGTACTAATGTTCTAATCGTTTGTCCACCCATGCTATGCCCAACTAAATGAACTTTATTTGTTTCACTCCAATTCGATGCAAAACCACTATAAGTTCTGCCAAAACGATTATGTCCATGTTTCTCAGCATGTGCGGCACCGTAGTCTACTGTACCACCGTTAATTTGCGCATATAATTCACATGCGCGATCCCAGTTACTAGAAACAGGTCCAACAGCAGCAGTATGTACTGTATAGCCACTTCTTTTTAAATCTTCTTGTATATCATGAACACCACCCCAATATTTAACCCCTAACATTTCCTCTCTACCCCACCCTGCAAATCCATTCACTAGTATGATAGGGTAATTATTTTGTTGCTTCTCTTCAGCGTATGTTGTTTTTACTGTGAACGAAAAAACAGTCACTAATGCGAAAAAACATATTTTTAAAATTAACTTCCCCATTCTTTCTCCCCCTTAATAAAACGTTTACATATTTCTATTAAAAATAAGTTTTTAACTTAAACATAATGTAAAGTATTTTATATACATTGTATATACAGAAAACATACACAAATGTTGATAAATATTAATCCAAGTAAGCATTTACCTTTTACAATACAACTTGTAAATCTTATTATTTGAATTTATAATTAGGTTTAGTTTCCTCAAGTTAAATAGCTTTAAAAATTATAAGAAAGCTAATTTCATTACTTAAGGAGGAGGAAAAAGCATGCAAATCGGAATAAATACTCATACACTACCTCAACCTACTAAATTAACCCCTACTTCTCTTGAGCGTAATATTATCTCTTCTAGTAAACTTGAAGATAAAAAATCAAATGATCCAATCAAGTTTGATATTCGTTCATCTGAAAAAGAAATGAAACAACCTGAGCATAAATTTAACGAATTAGATTTATGGAAGATGTTAAAAGATAAAGGTGTTCCTTTATGGATCATACTTGAAATGCTACAAAGGTCTCGTAAGGAAAAAGAATCTCAAAATAATTCAGTTCAAAATTCAAATGCGATTGAAGAACCGAGCGAGACGCGATTAAATGAAGTAATGTAAATTATGTTATCTAAATGGTCTAAAATAAAAAAGGGTTCAAGACTGATAAAATCCCTATCAACCTTGAACCCTTTTTTATGATTTTTCTCCAATCGTGACAAATTGAACTGATACTTCTTCCTCAAAATCTTTAATTAACTTTCTTACTTTTACATATTCATTAGTCAATATATTATCTGTCGACATTTTAGGTTTTTCGTCACCTAAAGATTTTTTCAGATGAAGAAGTTGCATTTTTGTTTCATTTGCCTGTATTTCTTTATATACACTATTGCTCGCCACAATTACATACCATAGTGTTCCATAATTTCGATTATTACCAAGCCAAGCATCACTATCATATGTAACTGGTATCACTTTTCCTTCTATTTCAATACTTTTTATATTCTTTTCTTCTTCATTTATAAATAATAGTGAACTTTCTTTTGGAAAATTCGGTAACGTATCTAAAGGTTTAGAATGAGATGAATGATCTCTTTTACGAAAAATTTTTGCTTTAATCATCGCTTTTGCAGTAGATTCATTTAACATTAAAACCCTTTTTTGGTCAAATTTACCTTTTTTCACCGAAAAAACTTCAAGTTCTTTCGTATTTTCCTTATAACGATTCATAATTGTTGAAGTATGATTCTCATCTCCAATGATTAATACGCCGTTAGTTGGAAATCTGTTTTCATTTTTAGAGCATGCACTTAAACTTATTAAAATTAATATACTTAATATGAAAATAGAGAGTGTTTTTTTCATCACAGTTCCTTTCATAACTCAAAATGTTTTTTTACATGCTTTTCTGCAATCTTACTTGCTGATATTCTCTACTGTTCCATAGTTTTATAAAGCTTTTGTAAGTAACGCCAACGAGTTATAAAGAAATATAAAACTTGTATACATATAAATGAAATTAAAATTATGATAGAGCTATTCATAATAGAAAAATCGACTAATTGTTGTAATGCCAAATAAGCGACCACAGTATGAATCACTGCAATAACAATCGGTAAGAAGAACATTAATACTAATTGTCTTGTTACAACTTTTTTCAACTCTCGTTTACTTAATCCCATTTTCGAAATCATCTTATATTGCTGCTGATCGCGGTCCAAATCAGTATATAACCGGAAATAAATAAAACTAGCAGCGAAAGTAAAGAAGACGATTCCAACTAAAACACTTGCCATAAGTAATAACCCATTCGTTTGTTTTGCACTTAACAACTCTATAGTTAGTGCTCTAAATTCAAAATGTATGTCTCTAGGATCTTGATCGAATATGTCACTTAATTGGTTTGAAATCTCTTTTGTTTTTATCCAATCATCTACAACAAATCCATAAGTTCGATATTGAATAATATTTTCAAAATCTAGATTACTATTAAGCGGAATTTCATCATACACATGATCTTGAATCACAATATTAATCCCTTCCGTATCGTGTGGCAAAACTAAATTATCTACAGTTTTTTTCACATGAAATGTCTTTGTCCAATCGCCTTGAATGACTTCAATATTCTTTTTATAATCACCATTTTTAAACTCTTGTTTTTGTGATACAACTCCAGGGATTAATAACATTTCATCTTCTTTTTCAATCGTTTCTTGTTGGTACCCGAGTGCTCTCGCAAGTTCGTTATATTCACTTAACTTCATTACATTTACATTACTTTCTGTATAAATATCTGAAGTGGAAGCCATTCGATATGGAATATTAGAATCAGCAAGATGTTTTTTTATAATCGAGAGATGTTTATCCGTTATTTTATTTTTATCAGGAGCTGTATACAGAAATGTATACGGGTTTGTCATCCTTACCAAATCTTTGTTTCCAAGAGCTGCTGTCGTGCCAATTGCTGTAAAAGCAACTGCTGAAATAATAGATACTATAAAAAACATTGTTGCATTATCTTTCATACGGTATATTAATTCTGAAAATGTTAATATATTGGTTCTCTTTAAAAAGAAAGATTCACTCCTTTTCACAAGATGCAATATATAAACGCTACACTGTGTATATAAAAAGTACGTTCCTATAATTACTAGGAGCACACCCATTCCGAGCGTAATAAAACTATAACTTGGGATAAAGCGAAATACTAAAATATAGCCATATCCTATACTAAATAAAGAAAAAATTGATAATAAAATTGACGATTTCGGTTCAGGCTTTGGCTTTTCCCCTGCTTGAATAAGTTCCACAAGTTCTGTTACTTTTATCATTTTAAAAGTAACTAGCGAAACAATTAAAAATAAGAATAGAAACGTGATGCCAGTTAATAATACCGCCTTCACTGGCATATAAAAAGGTAAGCCGTTACTAATCATTAATACACTGGCACTTATTAATAAAACTAGTTTAGAAAATACGAGGCCGATAAGAATCCCAATACAAATCGAACCAAGTCCAATTAACATATTTTCAATTAACAATAACTTCTTAAGCTGTCTCATTGACATACCTTGCATCATTAAACTGCCAAATTCTTTCTTACGCGTTTTTAAAAACGAACTCACTGAATATAGAATAAAGAAGAATGAAAAGACAAAAATCAAACCTTGAGAAACTTCAAATCCTAATGTACCAAATGTACTTATTGTTTTACTTGTCGATTTCAACTCCCCCTGTAAATCAGGATGGAATAATAAAAGAGCATACGTAAAGAAAATCATAATAGAAAATGCACTACTTAAAAAATGGGCAGCATATGTACGCTTATTGCGAAAAATATTGTTAAATGCGAACTGACGAAAAGTCATGCCTTTTCCCTCCTAACAAAGAAAGGACATCCATAATCTTTTGATAAAATGTTTGCCTGCTTTCGCCACAATAAATTTCGTTATATAGTTGACCATCTTTAATAAAGATTACTCGGCTGCAAAAACTCGCTGCATACGGATCATGAGTCACTAACATCATCGTAGCTTTTTCTTCCTTATTTAGAGTATCTAACATCTCCATTACATCATTTGAAGATTTAGAATCTAAATTCCCTGTTGGTTCATCTGCAAGTAATAATTGCGGCTTATGAACAATTGCACGAGCAATTGCTGTTCTTTGAGCTTGGCCTCCTGATATTTCAAACGTTCTTTTATTCAATATATCTGTAATATTTAATTTCTCTGCGATTTCTTGTACGCGTTTGTTCATTTCTTGCACAGAAACGCCATCTAATGTCATCGGCAATACGATATTTTCCTTCACTGTAAGCGTGCTAAGTAAATTAAATGATTGAAAAACAAATCCTAATTGTTTCCTACGGAATAAAGCTAAATCTTCTGATGATAACTGGAAAGGATTTGTACCGTTTATTAATATTTCTCCTGAGGACGGAGAATCGATAGTAGATACCATATTTAATAATGTAGTTTTCCCGCTACCAGATGGCCCCATGATCCCTATAAATTCACCTTCTTGAATTGATAAATCAATATCTACTAATGCTTTAAAAGGTATTTTCCCTTTATATACTTTACTAATATTTTTCGCATGTAAAATTTCCATTTCTATTCTCCCTTCATTTGCACTTCTCACAATAGAGTGTAAATGAATTGTCTTAATGCTCATATTGATTCATCTTTCATTTATCTTACACGCTTGTAAGATTTCTAAAAAAACTGACAATAAAACTGTTTTCAAACTAAAATTAACGCATAACTATCTTATAATAATTGTATAGTGGTAGAAAATACAATTGTATATCAAATCTTTATTATATAAATGCAAAAAAGCTTAGAGTTTTAGTTCTAAGCTTTTTTGCATTGCATAATCGCTCCCTTTAAAGAGCACTATTTTTTATCCATCCGGATTTACTCAATACATAATGATTATAAATTTGATTTTCTATCATCTGTTGACCCAAATAAGTAAACCCGCATTTTTCAATAACTTTATTTGATGGCACATTTTTAATTAAAGCAATTGCGTTAAGGACATCCACATTTGTATTTTCAAACAAATAACCGATCAAGCCTTTTGTCGCTTTCGTTGCATAACCATTATTATGATATTCACTTGAAACAGCATACATAATTTCTCTGTTCGGTGAAGGAAGCTCATCTTTCATACCTGTGCAGCACCATCCAACAAATTCATTTGTGGTTTTCTTAAATATTCCTAGTCTTAATATGTGATCATCTATGTTAGTCCTAGTTCTAACAGCATGAAGAAACGCTTTGTTTTCTGGTATTTCATCATTTGTAACCCAATTAACTCTTTGTTCTATCGTTGATTTCCAGTCTGGTAAAAACTTTTCTATTTCTGGTTCATTTGATATTTTATAAATACTCTCTGCATCTTTGACCGCAAACTCTTGTAGGTATATATCACCACAATCTATTTTAAATAACTTAGTCAAGCTCTCTTCTCCCATTTTAATCCCCCTTCCTTACGTTAAAGCGCCTTAATCTGCTTCGTAAGGTCCATAAACCGTTCATCTAGTTCTTTATATTCTTTGTCTTTAGAAGTTAAAAAGCTTAATTTCCCTAATACTTCTTGTCTTTCTGTTTCTAACGTTAAACGTAACTCTTCAATTTCATCTCTTGTTTTCGTAGGTTCATCGAGCTGCTTTTGTATCGTATTGTTTAAAAACACGAGTTTTGTATTAGTTATTTTCTCCAGAAAATATCGATCGTGAGAAACGATAACAAGTGTTCCGTTATACTCAGCTAATGTATTTTCAAGCTGTTCACGTGAAGGAAGATCAAGGTGATTCGTCGGTTCATCTAAAATAAGTACATCTTTTTCATCTAAAATATAAGCCATTAGCTTACACTTTACTCGTTCACCCATACTCATATGTCGAATCGGCTCTTTCCATTGGGAAGATTCAAATCCTAAACGTTTCATTAAATTTTGGACTTTTCCTCTTTCTTCAAATGTCTCTTTATAAAATAAATCTTCTGGTGTTTTATCAAGTGGTAAATCAAATACTTCTTGTGTTAAATAGCCGATATTTGCTGAAGGTGAAATCCATACTTCTCCTTCAACAGTTTCTGTTCCCATAATCATCTTCAGTAAAGTTGTTTTCCCGCTGCCATTTGGTCCAATAATCGCAACCTTCTCACCGTGCTGAATTGTAAAATTAACGTTTTCAAATAATGTTCGTCTATTAAATTCTTTCCGCAATTGTTTTACTTCTAAGAAACGTTTTCCTACTTTTTTACTCGCTTGAATAGAAAATTCAACTGAATACTCCTCTTTCACACGTTCTACTTTCGTTTTCTCCAACTCTTTTTCAAGACGTTTTCGTTTCGATTTAACTTGCGCGTCCATTCGCTTCGCCTTTACACGATAAAATTCCTTCACTCCTTCTTGTTTTGTAGACTGCGCATGTGCCTTTTGTGACCATGAACTTAATTCTTTTATATGCGTTTCTACTTGTTCTATCTTTTTTTGTTGTTTTTCATATTCACGCTGCTGCGTCATTCTTTTCTGCTCACGTGCTTTCATATAACTCGTATAATTCCCGCTATGGTCAATTAATTTCTTATCCTCAATTGACCATATTCTAGTTGCGACAACATCTAAAAAGTATCGGTCATGCGATACGACGATAACTGTACCTTTCATATTTTTTATTTGTTTAATGAGAAATTTCGTACTCATCTCATCTAAATGATTTGTCGGTTCGTCTAATATTAATACATTAGGATTTTCAGCAAATCCTTTTGCTAATCGAACTTTTAGCTTTTCACCACCACTTAAATTTAGAAAATCGTTCGTTGGCACGCCCCACCTTGCAAGAAGTTCCGCTTCTTTTGCAATCATATCCTTACTAACGAAAAATTCTTTTTCTTGTTCAACATATGCTGTTGTCATATTCATTTGCATCCATTCAACAGTACCTTTTGATGGTTCAATCTTCTCATTTATTAATTGAAGTAACGTTGATTTACCAGCCCCGTTTTTACCAATTAATCCGATAACATCCCCTTGTTTTACTGTCACATTCATTTTCTCTAACAAAATGTTTTCCTTTATTTCAACATAAACATCATTTAATTTTAATAGTTCTTTCATAATACCGATCCCTTTCATTAAGGGAGAATAAAAAAATCCTCCCAAATAAATTTGGCAGGATTAGTCGTTAAAATATTCATACCCAAATAAGCTATTGCACAACATAAATAGCAATACCGTTGTATGGAAATTGGGCAGACTAATCCTATTTTTTAGAAATTGAAATTTATTGAATTTCAACATTTAAAAATAAGATTAGTTAATCATCGTCCACCCATCATTCCTTTCCGTCGTTAGTAACCATATTGTACCATGATAGTACTTTATGAGTAAATGCAATTATATGTGCTATTATAAAATTTACTTTCTTCAAGGGCTATTTATCATTTCTTAACTTCAAATTGAACAAGCACAAATTACATTTGTTGTACTACTTGCCTTAGATTTCCCTAGCAAGAAACTTCTAAGCACCCCCTCTTATATAATTTTTATATAAATTTAAGATTAATTATATATTATACAGACTACATTTCAGTTCTTATAATAAAGTTATCATTTTTAAGGAGGGATTCTACAATGGAATTTAGCAAACTAGGAAACAGTGGATTAACAGTAAGCAAGATTGCATACGGGAACTGGATAAACCATGGCGGAAAAGTAAATGAAGATACTGCAAATGAATGTGTGAAAGCCGCATTAGATGTTGGAATTACAACGTTCGATACTGCAGATGTTTATTCGGACACTATTGCCGAGGAAGTACTTGGTCGCTCTTTGAAAGGAATACGCAGAGAAAGTATAGAACTTTGTACAAAAGTATGCCATCCGACCGGACCTGGAAAAAATGATCGTGGATTATCACGAAAACATATTATAGAAAATTGTAATGCATCGTTACAACGGCTACATACAGACTACATTGATGTCTATTATGCACATCGATTCGATACAACAACTCCTCTGGAAGAAACGATGTTAGCTTTTTCAGATCTTGTAAGACAAGGTAAAGTCCTTTATTTAGGTGTAAGTGAATGGACATCGGAGCAAATCACACGCGGTGCAGCACTTGCCCGAGAATTGAACATTCCTCTTATCGCTAGCCAGCCTCAATATTCGATGTTATGGCGAGTGATCGAAACAGATATAATACCTACATGTCAACGTGAAGGACTTGGTCAAGTTGTTTGGTCTCCCCTCGCACAAGGTATTCTCACTGGAAAATACCAACCAGGTAAACCAATTCCTTCCCAATCACGTGCTAATTCAGATGCGGGAAAACCGTTTTTTAACAAACTCGTACAACGTTGGATGAGTGATAATGTACTTACTACTATACAAAAACTTAATCCTATTGCACAAGAAAATCATCTCACCCTACCTCAACTTGCAGTTGCTTGGGTACTACAAAATCCAGCTGTTTCCTCTGCTATTATTGGCGCTTCCAATCCGGAGCAAATAAGAGAAAATGTAATTGCTTCTAGTATTACATTGTCACCTGAAATTATGGGTCAAATTGATAGTGTGCTACAAGGTTTCATTGAGTATGACCCAAGTAAAACAGGTTAAATCGTCAGTGACTTAACAATAAATATAGTACCTTTCCCAAATCACTACTGCCCATCCAATCAAGATGGGCCTTTACTTTTCAAATTCAAATTGTGAAGTCGTATAAATCTCTCTAACAACTGATAAGAAGTTCTCGAGCACGACAGACTTTTCATCCTGCCTCCATCCAGCGTATAAGTTTATTTCCGGTGTATGTTCCTGAATGTCTTTATATATGACTCCCGATTTTTTATAACTCTCCACCGATGATGGAACGACAGAAATCCCCATTCCTGCTGCAACTAAATTAACAATCGTCTGCATTTGAATTGCTTCTTGAACAATATTTAAACTTACTCCATGTTCCCAAAAGTAACTAATAATTAAATCATAAAAGTTAGTACCGAAATGACGAGGAAATAAAACAAATGGTTCATCTACTAGTTCTTTAATAGAAATATTAGGTAACGAAACTAATGCGTGATTTTCATATAAAACTAATTTTAAACGTTCTTTAGAACAAACTTCGGAAGACAATATTTCATTATTCTGCTTAGAACGAATAAATCCAATATGAATTTGTTTTTCATAGAGTGCTTTTATTTGCTGGTCTGTTGTCATCTCGCGTAATATAAGCTGAATTTTTGGAAACCGTTCTCGAAATGTTTTTAATATGTCTATAACAGTTTCTGTAGAATCGACAAAACCGATGATTAAATGTCCTACCTTTCCTTCATCCGCAAGCTGTGTTTCCTTAATAGTTCTATCTACTTGAAGCAGTGTTTGTCGCGCGCCTTCTAAAAATATTTTGCCAGCATCGGTAAGCTCAACTATTCTTTTTGTTCGATGAAAAAGTTGGACCCCTAATTCATCTTCTAATTTACGAATTTCTTGGCTTAAAGGAGGTTGTGCCATCATAAGACGTTCTGCTGCACGACTAAAATTTAATTCTTCTGCCACCGTTATGAAATATTTCATTTTTCGAATATCCATTACAATCCCCCTATCATTCACAACTAGTAAAAAATATCTCCTTCTAATAAATTGTAAATAAAAACAGGAAGAAACTATATCAGTCCCTTTTCGTTTCTTTTTTATCATAAATCATTTCATCAAAATACGAGAGATTTATACTAAGTTGAATTACATGTTTTGGGCAATTTCATTACTTGCATATATTATTTGATTTACCATTTGGTTGAGTAACGAGTTCTTGATATTTTATTCACCTAATTATAAAAACAAAATGTTATTCGTTACCCAACAATCTCTTATTGTTTTTCGATAAATTTTTATTGATTATCCCCCTACAATAAGCTATTATATGTTTACAGAAAATACTAATGTAAGGATTGAATTTATGGACAGGACATTAAAAATCACAAAGTTAACTATGTTTTTAAAGATTTTTCTCATCCCAATTATAGTAGGGATTATTGTTGGTATACTAACTAAATTGGGGCAAAGTATACTTCCAGGACATTGGAATTCATTAGCTAATCTAGGAAGCGTTTGGTTAGTTCCATCCTTTTTTGTGGCTAGCTTTAGTTATTCTAAGCGTACAGCTATACTTTCAGGCACCCTTGCACTACTCGGTATGATATTAGGCTACTATGGTTATGCAATAGCTATTAAAAATGTAGCTCACTCTATTTATTTTATATCTGTATGGATTGTATGTGCATTTATAGGAGGAACTATCTTTGGAATCGCAGGTTTTCTATGGAAAGATACTACAAATCCACTTCATAAATTCGGAAGCGCGCTTATTAGTGGAGTTTTTGTAACGGATGGACTTCACATTCTTTTAAATTTTGAAGACTATAGTCACATGTTACCTGTTGGATATACCGAAGTGATAGTGGGGATTATCTTGATTCTTGTGTTAGAACGCTCTAATGCTAATCGAATTTCTTCTTTCTTAATGATGGTTCCTATCACTATTTTAGGATTAATTGGATATACATTATTAAGTTTGTTTACTTAATTACAATACTGTATCATGAAAAAACAAAAGACTAATTCTATTATAATCCACAAAACATATCACGAATTCGAACATTATACTTATTAAGGTTGATACACTTATTCATAGGATGTATTCATGAAGCTATCTCTTTCAAAGGGGTGGCTTTTTTCTTACAAAAACTATTTATCAGCTTTTTATTAAATACTTCTAATTTAACAATCGTATTTATTAGCGTGTCATTATACATACTAAGATTACCTTTTACCATTTCATATAATCGCTATAAAGTGAAACTTTAATCAATGGGGGTTTTCTCCATCCCCTACTGATTATTAGTTGAACCAATTGGACTTTAATGGGCAGTTGATCCCTAACTTCTTTGCTTTTGCTGAATTTTGAGGTGTGGGTCTTACTGCCCATTAAAGCGGGATAAAATAAGTCTATAAAACTTATCTCCAAAGTTCTTTAGCCTAGATCACTTATTTACACATTAAAAAATATAATTCGTACAACGGTACCTTTACCAACTTCTGAATGGATTTCTACACTATGCCCTAATTGTTTCGTAATTTCATATACAAGATATAGCCCCATTCCAGTTGATTCTTTAAAATCTCTGCCATTTTCCCCTGTAAAGAAAGGTTTAAATACTCTAGGTAAATCTTGCTTCGGTATCCCTACGCCATAATCGATGATTTCAAGTATAACGTTGTTATCTTCCTTACAAGCTTTTACTTTAATCTTCTCTCGACTACCAGATGAATATTTAATCGCGTTCGATAGTATTTGTCCAATTAAAAATTGTAACCATTTCGCATCACTTTCTACACTAATGTCCTTATCAATTTTAAGCTCTGGATATACAAAATTTCGGATAAAGAAGCGTTTATGTTCATGTACAGAATCATTTACTATTTTATGTAGCTGTACTTTTTCCACATAAAAATCTTGTGTAAATGCCTCTAAACGTGCGACATACAGAGCCATCTCTAATCCCTTTTTCAGTCTATCTGATTCCTCATTTATACTTTCAAAACGCTGATCGACTTCATCTTGTGTAATTAATTCTATTACAGATAAAGGTGTTTTCATTTGATGTATCCATTGATTCATAAAAGTTAAATGATCATTATTTTTTCTCTCTTGTATCTGGAGCTGATTTTGATAATGGCGATATTGTACCTCAAGTAGTTCTTGAAGCGCAGTAGATAAAACTGCAAAATCTGATTTTTGAACAGATTCATCCAAAGAGTACAACGGATTTGCTAATCTTTCATAGAACGTACGATGAGTAAAGTAACGAAATACTAAATAGCCTACCATAAAAAAGACACCTAAAAACATTGCATATAATGCCGTTGCAATATGGTTATGCCCATCAAACCAATATACAAGAAATATGGCTAGTAATTGGATTGCTGTAAAACAAATAAGTGGTATATGATCACGAATAAATAATCTTATCATTTCTCCATACCAGTATCCCAAGTAATATGTAATCTATAACCGACACTACGAATTGTTTCAATCGCATCTTCAATCTGTAAAGTTTTTAACTTTTTTCGCACACGTGTTGTATTTACACTTAATGTATTATCATCAACATAGGATTCGCTATCCCACAATTTATTCAACAACACTTCTCTACCCACAACACGCGGATAATTTTTCATTAACATTTCTAATAAAATGGCTTCATTTCTCGTTATATCAATCTCTTGATTACGCAATTTCAATACAAGCCTTTCAGGATATAAACAAAGACCTTGTTGCTCAACCATCCGTTCTTCTATTTTCGGTGCATAATCTCCATAAGCACGTCTTAAATGACTACGAACTTTAGCCATTACCACTTCGTAATGGAAGGGCTTTGAAATAAAATCATCGCCACCGTTTTCAAGCGCCATAACTTGATCCATCGTGCCTTCACGAGCCGAAATAAATAATATCGGACATGTAGAAACTCCGCGAATTTGACGACACCAATAGTACCCATCAAAACTTGGTAAATTAATATCTAATAAAACTAACTCTGGTTGTTCTTCTAAAAAAATGTTTAATACATTTTGAAAATCCGATACAATAATTCCTTCATACCCGTATTTCGCGACATGTGTTGATAATAGTTCTGCAATTTTCATATCGTCTTCTACAATCATAATTTTAACCATCATTTTACTCCTTTTTTAATCCACAATCTTATATTCAATGATATAAAATAAATACTACCTGTTTTTATATCATCCGTAAATCAAAAAAGGATACTTTTATACAACAGCATCCTTCTTCTATCATTCTTATTTAAGATGAAATTTACTCAAACTAAAACCTAGCTTCTCCACATAATTCATACTTAGTTCCATTCGTGCTGTTTTCAGTGGATCTACAACTTGGCAAACTCTTAAATCGCCTGCAGCTGATAATAAAAGTGTTGCATCAGCTTTAGACATTTCTAATTCCTTATGTAAAAATGTCACCATATTACGTACAGCGCGATTCGCTGCATCATCTAACAATTTCTCTGAAGCAATCGTCATTATTTTTTCTTTTTGGATCGCCATTGGTAGTGGCCATTTCTTTCCTTTTATAATTTGAACTGTAACAGTTACCTCACCAGCAACCTCTACTCCACTAACACCAATTTCACCATCACCCATCGCCGCGTGTAAATCACCTAATGCTAATAGGGCACCAGGAACATTTACAGGTAATAATAATGTTGTCCCTTCTTTTATTTCTTTACAGTCCATATTCCCGCCGTGATCATGCGGTGTGCCACATGAAATACTCTCTTCTTTCGGCGCAGTACCAATAACACCGATCATTGGATTAATCGGGATTTGTAGTTCATTTGAAAACAAAACATGTTCATTATGTATTGGGACGATTTTCACTGTATTTTCGTTTAGATCTTCACCCATTACGCCAAGATTCGCTCCTGTAGTTAAAACACCTTGCTCTGCAATTTTAATCTTTTCAATCATTACAACTAATATATCACCAGGTTCTGCACCATTAATATATACAGGCCCAGTCGCCGGATTAATTCGGTTCCAATCTAATTCTTGAAACGCAACATCTTCAGATTCAATTTGATTTTCAAAGCAATCATATGTTTCAAATACAAGACGACTCCCAATTTCTACTTCCATACACGGCTTATTTTCTGGTGACATTGCGTAAATAATATGGTCTTTATGAATTCGATACACGTTATCTCTCCCCTTTTACATTAGTCTACAATTACTAATTAGCTTTTTTCATAAAAGCTAATTGTGAAAATTAATGAATTTACATATAGAAAAGCACTTAGCTTATTTTCATACATACACTCTTTACTATAACAGATAAAGAAAGGTGGTAGCACTATGCCCCTTATTCCATATAACGAAAGTGATGTTGATTTACTAGCTCGTTTAATTCGTGCAGAAGCTGAAGGAGAAGGTCGACAAGGTGAACAACTTGTTGGCTGCGTAGTAGTAAATCGTGTATTTTGTGATTGCTTAGATTTTAAACAGCTTCGTTCTGTACGTGACGCAGTATATCAAAGTCCCGGTGGATTTGAAGCAGTGCAATACGGATATTTTTATCAGCGTGCTCGTGATTCTGAAAAAGAAATTGCAAGAAAAGTTTTACAAGGTGAATGGCGCTGGCCAGCACGATGGGCTCTTTGGTATTTCCGTCCAGTTGGATCTTGTCCGCCTGAATGGTATAACCAGCCATTTGCGGGACAATTTAAAAGTCATTGCTTTTATGAACCACGTGGTGATGAATGTCCGAAAATGTATTCACGGTAGCAAAATTTGAAACGCAAGTACTTAGATTTCTGAGTACTTGCGTTTCTTTTAGCATTTTTAGAAATCTAATAATGCGATGAACTTTTCAATGCCTACTACATGTATTAATAACGGTATACGTGGGCCGCTAGACTGATTTATAATGAGCCTATATATAATAAGAAATAATTGTTTTTGATTTTCTTTCATTATTTTTTTATTTTCATGATGACAAATCGAATACAATTGTTCCATTAAGTTAGAGTAATCTTTGTTAGAACGAAGTATGTTGCAAACTTCTACTAGCCATTCTTTCTGTCTTTCATCTAATGTGTTATAAAACTCTGTATTTCTTTCTTGATTTACCGAAATTAGTTTTTCAGATTGAAAGCTTCTTATCCAATACTCTGCACGGTTACATATCGCTATCATATCATCTAATACATAACTCCTATCTGTTTTTTCTAATATACCTTGTAAAATAGATGAATCAAAATTTAATAATGGTAACGTTCCTGCTACTTGATTAAATTTTGGATATTCTTTAAACCTGCCATCAACTTTAGAGAGTTTAATTGCATCAAATAAATCTTCATTTTTGAGCGTTTTATTCTCATAATCATCTTTCAATCGTTCATATTCTGTATAATTGCGAATCACATCTTCATCAAGACCGATATGAAAAGCTGCGTTTGGTCTGTATTTAGCAAACATAAATAGAATCACTTCTGGTAAATACACTTTTAACAACTCGCTAGGTGTAATACTATTCCCTGATGAACTAGACATTTTTTCATGATTCCCTTTAATTCCAATGAAATCATAAGCAACGTAATGAGGAGCTTCACGATTGAATATTTCCCTCACAATTTCCTTTGATACATTATAACTACCCGTTTCTGATGAATGATCTCTTCCGCCCGGTTCAAAAATAACATCCTCTATCATCCACCTCATCGGCCAATCGATTTTCCAATTCAGTTTCATTTTATTTGTATTTAATACTGATAATTCATTTTGATTTCCACATACACATTCATACTGAACTGTTTTTAATACTTCATCAAAATGTGTAATCGTTGTTGCATCTTTCCCACATTTCTCACAATATAATGTAACTGGATAAAAGCTCTCTCGCTCTTCTTCACTACACTCTCCAGTTTTAAATCCCATTAAAATATCATATATTTCTTTTCTTTTATATAAAGCCTCTAATATATTTTTGTTATACCTTCTACTTCTATATTCAGCATGTTGATATATGAATTCCACCTCAACCCCAAATGCTTGAAGAGATTTCTCAAACTCTTTTTCAAAATGCTCTGCATACGAATTATGACAGCCATATGGATCTGGAATATCACAGTATGGCATACCAATATATTTTGCAAAAGATGGATCAATATTTTTAGGAACTTTTCTAAATCTATCATAATCATCCCATGAGAATATAAAACGAGTCTTTTTCCCTAAATCTTGTAGTGCTTTTACCACGAAATATGTCGTTATTATTTCGCGGAAGTTCCCGATATGAACAGAACCAGATGGACTTATTCCAGATGCGCAAACAAACGTTTCTTTGTTTGGGTGTTTTCTAATTAATTCATGTGCTACTTCATACGCCCAATGCATATATTACTCACCTCAATTGATTTTTTGTTTTCACATTTTCAGTTTTATGCAATAAAAAAACTCCCACCCCCAAGATTATTCATCTTGAGGACGAGAGTTGTTAGCTTCGCGGTACCACCTCAGTTTGTTAATACGTCGCCATATTAACCTCTTCAGGTACGGCAAAATATGCTTATACCCTATCTCTATAACGAGAGAACCCGTCGCACCATCCCTAAACAAATTAGTTCCTTGCGCAGCTCCAAGTCTTTTTTCATTAAGATGTATACTGCTCTTTCTCAGCTACCAGAGCTCTCTGTACGTATTCTTTCTTAACTACTCTTCTCTTCCATGCCATTTTAAATATTAGTTTTTTCATATGATAATTTATAATACTTTTATTGTCAAACTTTTCCGGACAAAAAAGTTATCTAAATAAATGCTTTATTGCTTCTAATTGAATTTTATGACTACATTCATCACAACAATATGTCCCTTTCGGTTTCTCTTTAAATCGCTTATATTTTTCGCTTCCTTCGTATACACGGAATATATTTTTACAAGAAAAGCAAACAATTTCATAAAACATCATATGCAGTTTCCTCTCCATGTTTATACATTTTTTTAATCGCTTAAGATAGTCAGTTTTCTACAGTAAAACCTTAATATCCTCTTACTAAAAGGTTTACCTTCATTCTTATCGAATTATATAAATATCTTATAAGTTGAGGTGAACATCTTGATCAGTAATATAGAATTGGTTTTAGAAGCTAAAGCTAGTTTAGCTGAAGGAACATGTTGGAATAAAACTATTAGAGTTGAAACTATATGAACCGTATCGATCACATAAGAAACGAAGAAAAGAAATATCATGACCTTTGCTATGAACAATACAAACTATTTGAAACTGGCTCTTGGCTTTACAAACCGGTTAAAACAGTTATGGACTTGATGAATTACTTTGAAGGACAAAATAACTTGCAAGTACTTGATCTCGGCTCTGGCGTTGGAAGAAATAGTATTCCAATTGCACAAAAAATAAAAAATGCTAATGGTACTGTTACATGTGTGGACTTACTGGATTCTGCGTTAACAAAATTACAAACTTATAGTAAAGAACATGATGTATTTGAAGTTATAAAAACAGAACAAGCGGCAATTGAAAATTACTACATCCAACCTGATACCTATGATTATATCGTTGCAGTATCAAGTTTAGAGCATGTTAAATCAGAAGAAGATTTAACAAACTTGCTCCATTCTATGAAAAAAGGTACAAAAACTGGTGGTATCAATTGTTTAATTATAAACTCGAACATACAAGAAATTGACTTACATACGAAAGAAGAATTAGATGCTTTAATTGAAATTAACCTTCCAACTGAACATATGATATATCTATTAAAAAACATTTATAAGAAATGGAAAGAAATAAAAATTGAAATAAAAGAATTAGCTTATAATATAGTCCGAAATGGCAAACACATTCAATTAAAAACAAATGCCATTACTTTTGTCGTTCAGAAATAATAGTATAATAAAGAAGTGACTCTTTCTCTCAAATTCATTTTTATTGTACAAAATTTGTTACTTTATATATTTATTAATCAAAACACAAAAACCATGCTTCAGTATCATTAGAAACATGGTTTTTATTATTGATCATACTAAATTGCTTAGCTATTTAATGAATTCATTAACTGGAAGAAATGTTCAGGTTCATGTGTCTTATTTAATTCATACCATGAATGGAGTGTATCTGGCGCAAATACATCTAATGTTTTTAGAACTTCCATTGCAAATTCCAAAGGAGCTACTCCAGATGCAGTAATAAGATTTTCACCAGACGCTACAGGTCCCATTTCATATAAATTTTCCCCTTTATATGTAGGACAAACCATTTTCATATAATCTAAACTATTACTTGTATGCTTTCTAGAATTTAAGTATCCGTAATTTGCAAGGCCTATTGTTGCACCACAAATTGCAGCCACAATAGTACCAATCTTTAAAACTTCTTCAACTTTTTGCAATATGGGTTTATGTATGTTTTCAGTCCAAGTATTTCCTCCAGGTAAAATCAATAAATCATTACTCTCAAGTACACATTCATCTAGGGAAATATCTGGCTTTACGTTCAAGCCTCCCATTGAAATAACCATTTCTTTATTTATTCCAACTGTAACTACTTTAAAAGGTGCTAAACCCTTTTTAAAATATCTACCTGTATTAAGTTCAGCAATTAAATGTCCGTATTCCCAATCGGACATCGTATGAAATACATATAAATAAGCTTTTCTAGTTTGCATTCAATAACACTCCATTCACAACTTAATCTAATCTAGTCTTTTCTAAAAGATAATCTATTTATTATTTATAATTGCTTGTCGAGCTTTTTCTTTATCATCAAAATGAATAGTCAAATCCTTTAAAATTTGATATGTTTCATGCCCTTTCCCTGCAATCAAAACAATATCATTAGAAGATGCCATGTTTATTGCATGTTTTATGGCAAGTTCACGATCTACTTCTACTTTATAATTCAAATTATTATTCTGTGAAAATCCTTTTTCAATATCTTTCATTATTGACTGCGGGTCTTCCGAACGTGGATTATCAGAAGTAATATAAACAAAATCGCTATAACTTCCAGCAATTTCACCCATTATAGGTCGTTTTTTTTCATCTCTATCCCCACCGTAGCCGAAAACAGGAATGATTTTACCTTTTGAAAACTCGCTAATTGTAGTAAGGACATTTTCTAACGCATCGGGCGTATGAGCATAGTCCACTATTACAAGGAAATCTTGGTTTTCGTCTATAATTTCCATTCTACCTTCAATGCTCTTTAAATCAGATAAGCTGTCACTAATATTTGTAAGCGGAATACCTTCAACCAATGCAGCTGTTATTGCTGCTAATGCATTATAAACATTAAAGCGGCCTACGAGATTTAGATTAACTTTTATTTCTCCATTAAAGGCAGAAACTAAAAACTGTATTCCTTTTGAACTTAAAGTAATATCCTTCGCTTGAACATCTGCTTCATTATGTATTCCATATGTGATACCTTCAGCTGAAGTAATTTTTTTAAAGTATTCTACCGATGGATCGTCTGCATTCAAAATAGCAATTTTTTTATCTGTAGTAGAAAAATCATTTCCCAATCTTGAAAAAAGAAGACCTTTTACATGTTTATATTCCTCAAATGTACCATGATAATCCAAATGATCTTGCGTTAAATTTGTGAAAACCGCAGTTTTAAAGTTACATCCTTTAACTCTTTCCATATGTAAACCTTGTGACGTAACTTCCATAACGCAATAATCTGTATTATGATTTTTCATCGTTTGCAAATTCCGCTGAAGTATCGGTGGTTCTTGCGTATTAATATCAGTAGGATACCATTTCGAACCAATTTTGACTCCGTTATTCCCCATAAGCCCTGTTTGAAATCCATAATCAGTTAAAATTTTTTCAAGTAAATAGGAAGTAGTTGTTTTACCATTTGTTCCTGTAATTCCAATTAGCTTCATTTTATTAGATGGGTAACCATAGAAATGTGACGCAATAACTGCCATAGCATACCTAGCATCTTTAACAATTATTTTAGGTATTTCAATAGTTATATCTCTTTCTACAATTAACGCCACAGCGCCATTTTTCACTGCATTTTCAACAAATTGATGTCGATCTTCAAGAAAACCATCGATACCTGATACACATATAAATAAATTTCCACTAGTTATTTTTCTAGAATCCATTTCTAATCCCGTAATTTCTACATTCATATCTCCAATGGTTTCTTTAATCAAAAACAAATCCGCCAGCTCTTTTAGTTTCAAATCCCTCGCCCCCTTTATACATCCTCCTATTAATTTTACCATTTTATTAAAAGTTTATGGTTTTAAATTCCATATTAGTTGAACGAAATATAATCTTCTTCAATAAACAAAAAAATAAAAGAGCACTTGTTTCCGCAAGTGCTCTTTTTGGGGATTTTGAGATGCCCTATTAACGAAAGTTAAGGTTACTTAAAGTTAATAGGTATTTATATTATATGCTTGTCCTTTTTAATTGTGCATAATCAATATATAAACATCTTTAATAATATTTAATAACTTTTATTTATAGTTCTTTCTTACATTGGAGCATTAAAAAATTGATTGAAGGTTTATTTTCCATGATCTTATTTGGCTCATCAATTTCTGAAACTTGTACTAGTCCATATTTATTAAAATCTTGTTTTATAGATTCAGAATCATAGAAGAACATTTTTACGCCTTCCATTACTTCATAATAGTCTTTATCCAACTGTTTTCCTTTTCCGTACATTGGAGCTTTTTTAGAAACAGTTGTGAAAACCATATATCCACCTGGTTTTAATTGATTATAACAATCTTTAATAAATTTCTCTCTTTCCTGCTCATTTAACAAATGAAGAAGTGCATGACTAAATATCCCATCATAAAGTTTATTATCAAAAGGCATTTCGTTTACCGAATCGTGATACATACGAACATCTTCTAGTCCGTTTTGTTTTGCTAAATCGATGGCTGTTTTTGAAATTTCAATACCTGTTACATTTATACCATTTTCGATAAACACCTTTGCGTTTCTACCGTATCCAATACCTGGAACTAATATATCTTTAACGCTCTTTTCCAGAAAAAAATCTTTTGTCAAAATTGCAGATTCTGTAGGTTCAAATCCCCACATCGTTTGTTTCTCAATAAAACTTGATTCCCAAAATTCCATTATGTTTCTATCTCCTTATTTTTATCTCATTTTTAGTATCACATAAAAGGCCTATATAATACGGCTCCCTGTGCCAATTTAATTTTTACGATTCTAATACAAGATAGTATGTGTATTGTTAATATACAGTTGTTCTTTCTTCTATTCAAAACATTTACCATAGTCACTATAGCTCCATTGAATATAGCATAATAATAGGCCTATATCTATTTTAAAGATTGGTGTAAAACCCACTCTTTTTTATTAACCCTTATGTTTTTGTAGAAAAACAAAAAAGCCAATACTTCCGTTGTAGTATTAGCTTTTCTCAAGAGAAATTATCTTTTTATATTGTATTGATCTAATATTTTTTCTAACATTTCTAAAGTTATCGGTTGAGCTTTCTCTATTAATTGATAACCAATACGCCCATTCGGTTCAGCTGTAACTTGCTGCAAACTCTTTAAATCATGAATTCCTTTTTCTCTTAATTGCATATACAGTTGTTGTTCCGACATTTTTGCTTTCATCAAATTCTCTTTTACAATTTCTCCGTTTTCAACAATTACAATGCTACTGCCATTTAGGAATTGCTCCACCTTCTTTGATTTCAATTCAAAAAAATGAATGATAAGAAGTATGCTTGCAAATATTACAGCTGCAAATATAGATGGGACTACTTTCCTACTTAATACAGGCTCTACAATAATACGTCCAATGGAAACTACTATAATTATTTCAGCTCTCGTCATTTGGCTAACAGAATTACTACCTGTCATTTTTAATGCAATCATTCCAGTAAGAATTAAAATAATACTTTCCCAAATTATATTCATAATTGCCCAATCCTTTAATGGTGAATGTTACTAGCATTCCCATTTCATATAGCATTCTAAATGCATTTTAATTAAACTTTTTTGTAAAAATCAAACTTACATATACTGAAAAACAATCTATTTTGATCAATCTTTTTTCAATAAGGGTTTGATGATCCATCTTCCATTGTCAAAAAAATAAAAAGCACCCACATGGATGCATAGATTAAACTTATTCATTATTACTCTCTCCACTTTTATCATCAACTGATTTGGAGTCTAACATGCTGCCTATATCAGGCGGTAATGCTAACTCTATACCAGCTACTGGTTGATTATCTTCATTAAACCATTGTTTCTTAAATTTACTCAATTCTTCATTTTTCTTATTTTCATCCATATTACCCCGCCTTTTATGTACATGATATTAAACACTTTACTTAATATGTACATTGAGAAAGATAATATACTATTTGTACATAATGAAAGAGCAAGAATCCTTCTCTGTTTACGCAACCCGTTGTACCCAATAAAAATCCCCGTACATGCTACTCCTCGTTTTGTTATCATATTAGTGACGAAATATATGTGAGCTACGTGACCAGTACGTGGTCATTTTATTCATATGAGACAAATACTTTTAAAGGAGTAATTATCCGCTCACTTAATTCCTCAAAACATTTTTCAAGAGCAGTATAATGAATTTCATGTTGAAAAATCTCTTCTATCCATGGCGTCTGTTCTATTTGATTAAAAAACCAATCTGCATGTTTTTGATAATCATATCCGTCACTTGAACCAATGATTTGCAATTCTTTTCGATAAAAGTCGGCGATTAATGTTAAGTTTTCTATATTACCATCAGAAAGAATACATATAGCCCCATTACTTTTAATAACCTTTTGCAATGTGTGAAACCCTCTATTTGTAGCAGAACATTCCAAACCGTAATTATACGTATCTATAAGTTTCTCTTCCGAATCAAAGAGGTTTTTCGCACCAAACTTCTTTGCAAATTCTCTTCTATTTTTATTAGGCTCAACAACATCCACATGCTCAACACCTACATAGTATTTTAAAAAATAACAAGCGAGTAAACCGATAACTCCCATTCCAGTAATGAGTACTTTTTCATCCCGTCGCGGGTCTAGCTTCAATACCCCTTTAGCAACATCACACGAAAGAATAGATAATAAAGCAACTTTAGATTTTATATAACTAGGCACTCGAATTACTTTATCACCTACGTTTAAATTTGTTACTTTATTACCAACTTGAATAACTTCACCATAACTTTCATATCCAGTTTTTCTTGGATACATAGGATTTGTATCTGTAACATCAGATTCTTTATACTGCGGTAACTCTGCTCCAATACTTATTGCACCTGCAATTGTTTTAATAATAATTTCCTCATCCTGTATAGACTTAATTTTACATGTTTCCCACTTAAGACGTTTTGATCCTACTAAAACTAATTTATTTTGTTCCATTTATAACCCTCACATTATATAAAAATATATTCTCACTAAATTTCAAACAATGTATAATAGATTCATCTAAAATTCAAGCTATAATGTTGGCTAGCAACCAACAGTGATAATATGATAATTGAATTTGATGGATATAGAATAAATGAGTATGTTATTGGCCGTAACTGTTCTCTAAACGAATTAAGAAGAATGTATTTACATGTAAAAAATGAAGAGATATCTAATGAAGATCTTCTAAGCTTATTTTGTGTACAGTACCATTATGAAAAACCCCCAAAATTACTACAAGAAGACGTCATGAGCGATGTTGTCATTGATTTAGATACGGACTATATTTATATCCCTAATAGATAACAGGAAACTAGATTGAATGAATAGAAATTACGATTCAGCTAAGTGTTTAATAAAATAAGTAATTGTCCAAATTACTGTCGCAAATTGAGTGACAAAATACATTGTCCATTCAAAACCAGTCAAATTTCTCTCTCGTCTTACTTTTTTTAAATATCTGTAAAATATAAATGTACTTAAAAACATTAGTAACAACGATAGTTGCTGTAAATCATCGACTAAACGTACTGCCATAGACTCGATCACCCTCCTATTCAAAATAAATGCTACACTTTAAAGTTATCATTTATTGGTAATTTATTTCCATTTAAATTACTTATGTCCTAAATAAAAAGAGCACTCAGCTATTGAGTGCTCTAAAAAATATTAATTCTACACATTTTCCTTGTAATGATTTCATATAATTTCTATTACTTTTTATTACTCAGTTCTATCACTTCCGGTATATGATTACTATCATATTTCCTCGTATAGGTTTCACCATCTGGAGTAACTAATTGTAATACAATCTCACCACAAACTCCATTTAGTATTTCAAATTCGCCTTGTGTATTTGAAATACTGCGTTCCTTACTTTCGATTGAATCTTCATAAATTTTCACATTAGATATAGGTTCGTTATTTTGATTTACGATAATACCTCTTGAATACTTACCAACCGCAATGCATTGGTCATCTTTTTTATAATATTTAGTCACAACTATAGCTCCAATTATTATAGCGATACACACAAACAAGAGAATTATTTTGCGTCTCACAACAAACCCCCTTATTCATTTTTTTCTTTTTTAAATTGAAAGGTTATACGTTCCACTTGTTTGATTTCCTCAATTACTTTACGAATTCCTTCTTCAATCCTATCTTCCTTCACATTCGATACGTTTAACTTTAATAGTCTATCTTTCGGAAAACCTCTCAAATAATTTTTATCAATCGCATCAATACTTATTTGCATTTCATTTAATCTATGGAAAAACATTTCGGAAATACTCGTTTTGTATAATTTTAAACAAGTGTGGATTCCAATTGTATTTTGCTTTTTATATGTGAATAAAAGCGGGTTTTCACTATGAGTTATTTCTAATGTTTCTGCTAGTTTTTTAGATCTATCGTGATAGGAAGATTTAATTTTATTTTTATGACGTTCAAACATGCCACTCTTTATATAAATTTCTAAAGCAGCTTGGGATATCATCGGGCTATCGATATCTAAAATCTTTTTATATGTATGGAAAGCATTCGCTATTACCGGTGGGATTACTGCTATGCCCACTCGTAAACCTGGAAAAATAATCTTTGAATAACTTTTCAAATATATGACATGATTCCCATTATCCAAGCTATATAACGGATCTGCTTTTGAATCCATTTCTAAATCTGCTAAATAATCATCTTCAACTATATATACATTATATTTCTTAGCCAATAACACAATTTTTTCTTTCTCATCTTTAGAATAAGAAGTTCCGAGCGGATGATGATATCTTGGTATTGTATAAAAGAATTTTATTTTACCTGTTCGAAAAATGCGTTCCAATTCATTTAAGTCAATACCTTCATTCGTACGTTTAATACCAATTACAGGAATTTTGTTTATTTCTAGATATTCAATATATAGATGATATGTTGGTTGTTCAATTAATATCGTTTCATTTTCATTTGGAAATGGTATAGAAGTTAATATTGCTAGCGCCTGCTGTACACCTGACGTTATAAAAATATTTTCTTCTTTAGTGAAGACTTGATAGTTTACCAGTTGTTTTTGAATAACCGGAATTAAAGACGGTAAACCTTTTGGCGTACCATATACGAACAAGTCATTTTTATATGTATCAATGGCTTTATTTATACAATGTTGAAAATCTAAATATGGAAAAACATCTGGATCTGGTGCTGAGGAAGCAAAATCAATTATCTCTTCATTTTCTACAACCTCCCCTGATTTTCGAACAACGTAGTATCCACTTTGAGGGACGGAATAAATAATATGACGCTTTTCTAATTCATGTAGCGCTCGTATTACTGTCGCCTTATTGCATTCATATTTCGTAACGAGTGTCCGAATAGACGGTAGTTTCTTTCCTTCTTTTATCTCCCCATTTTGAATCATACTTTCTAAGTCGTTAAAAACATGTAAATACTTATACATCATTACCACCTCAACATTTAATTTGTACCGGTACAGTTTGTGATTATTCACATTGTAGCACTAGATCATAAAGATTACTATGTACGTATACTGGCCAGTAAGAAATCAATTACTATGAGGTGAAATTATGAAACTTACAACAAAGGCATATTTATCAGCTTTACTCTATTCATTTATTATTGGATTCTCCTTTATGTTTGTGAAATTAGCATTAACCGTTACGAGCCCACTTGATACCCTTGCTCATCGTTTTACAATTGCTTTCGTAGCTGCAAGCATTCCCATTGTTTTCGGTTTCGTAAAGTTAAATATGTCATTCAAAAATATACTTCCCCTTTTACCACTTGCAATATTTTATCCAGCACTATTTTTTGCTTTCCAAGCATTTGGCTTAGTGTATACAAGTTCATCCGAAGCTGGAATTATACAAGCGGCTATTCCTATATTTACGATGATGTTAGCTTCCTATTTTTTAAAAGAGTATACAAATACATGGCAAAAAATATCTGTACTCATTTCTGTTATCGGTGTCATTTATATATTTATCATGAATGGTATAAGGACTCATGAAACTAGTTTCATAGGTGTTATTCTTATTTTGCTATCGGCATTATCATCTGCTTTCTATAATGTGTTAGCTCGAAAATTGACGAAAAAATTCAAACTAATGGATTTAACTTACACAATGACAGTAATCGGCTTTATTAGCTTTAATTTCATCGCAATCGCCAGCCATATAAGCAAAGGTACAATAACGGCATACTTTAAACCGTTTACGAATGGAACATTTCTTATCTCCATCTTATATTTAGGATTACTATCTTCCTTGCTGACGGCATTGCTATTAAATTATTCCTTATCATACATTGAAGCCGCTAAAATAAGTGTTTTTAGTAACTTATCTACACTTATTACAATTATCGCAGGCGTTATTTTTTTACACGAGCAAATTTCTTATTTTCATATCATTGGTACAATAATGATTATTTTTGGTGTAATAGGCACAAATTTTTTGGGTAAAAAAGGAATTACAGTGAAAAAGAAGAATATCTCCATGAATAAATAAAAAGTGAGGGATATGTCATGCAGCGCTTAAATACGATTGATATTAGTAACGTTCTAGAATTAGAAAACACTCTTTCTACTTTAGAAAATGAAGTGATTTCTTCAAAACTAGAACTCGAAAATTGGTTAAAAAAACAATCTACATTCATTTGGGAAATTGAAGAACAATTAACATCTCACTATATCGCCTTTCAATGTAGTACAGATAATAAAAAAATAAAAGATACTTTTGAATATGACCAACAATTTGTCAGGCCTCTTTTGAAACGTTATCAAAATTCATTTGATAATAAATATTTAGAGTCCCCTTTTCGAATGGAACTTGATCCAAAAACGTATAGCTTACTAGATAAAAAAATAAAGAATGCGCAGACTTTATTTTGTGAAAAGAACATTGATTTAGAAGTAGACGAAGACAAACTAGTAACCGAGTACTTCGAAATTACAGGTGGTTTAACTGCACTATGGGACGGTGAAGAAAAAACAATTACTGAACTACAGTCTTACTTACAAGATCCGGATCGTCATATACGAAAAAAAGCGAAAACACTCATTTCTGAAACATTCTTATCTGTTGAAGATACATTACAACAGATATTAAATGAATTAATCGTAATACGTCACCAAAAAGCGAAAAACATTCAATTAGATAATTATCGTGATTATATGTTTAAAAAACATGAACGTTTTGATTATACACCTGAAGATTGCTATGAACTTGCTGAATCTATTCGTAAATACGTAGTACCACTTATCAATAAAATATTTAATGAGAAAACATCTGAACTTCAAGTAGATAGTCTTCGTCCATGGGATCTAAAAGCAACCGCACCAAATCAAAAAGCATTAAAACCTATCGAAGACGCCAATGAATTAATCGAAAAAAGTTCTCATATTTTACACAAACTAGATCCTGAATTTTCTAGGTTACTGGACCGTATGCGTAAAAATAATTGCTTAGATTTAGAAAGTCGTAAAGGAAAAGGACCAGGAGGATTTTGCGAATATTTACCTGCTTCTCGATTATCTTTCGTTTTTATGAATCTCAATCATACACATTATGATGTTACTACTTTCCTCCATGAAATGGGGCATAGTATTCATAATGAATGTATGAAGCAGTTAGAACTTCAAAAATATTTGGAAATCCCTTCTGAATCAGCAGAACTCGCTAGCATGACAATGGAATTATTTTCGATGGAGTATTGGGATACATTTTATGAGAATACTGAAGAATTTATAAAAGCAAAATTAGATTTCTTTATAGATATTGTTAAGTACTTACCACAAATGCTTATCGTTGATCAATTCCAACATTGGATGTATGAGAATCCTAATCATACTGCTAAAGAAAGAAATGCAAAGTATTTAGAATTACATAACACTTACCAATCGAACGTCGTAAATATTGAAGGGTATGAAAATTGGATTGCAACTGGTTGGTTACCTGTACTACACATATTCGAAATACCATTCTATTACATCGAATATGCTATCGCACAACTTGGTGCACTGCAAATGTATAAACAATATAAAGAGAATCCTAAACAAGCAATAGAAAATTATAAAAAAGCTTTATCATTAGGTAGCTCTAGATCTTTAACTGAAGTATATGAAGCAGCCGGTATTCGTTTTGATTTTTCTGGCGAAACAATTAAAGAACTAATGTTATTTGTAGAGGGCGAATTAGCGTTACTTGAACAATTGTAAGAAGGAAGCTGTTCCTATATTTTAGGTTCAGCTTCCTTCTTTATTTTATTTATTAGTTCTATGTACTGAGAATCACCGTATCCGATTGTTGGAAAAAGTTGAAACAATTTTGTTAATAATTCTTGAGTTGATAAATCTTTATTTTTGGAGATGAATTTCACTAAGATATTATCTTCTTTTAACATATTTAAATATAAGTCTATAGCTTGATAGATTACAGGTGGTACTTTATAGGATGTTTTTTTATGATTCACTACTACTTCATCGTATATAGAAGAATAATTTCCTAATTCCAGTTCAAGTTGACTTACTTTAAATTCATCTTCTCTGAAGCTATTTAAGTAAACCTTCCCTTCATAACAAGATTGTTCTAAGTATGAAAGTATGGTAAGTAAGTTCATTTGGCAGAACATATCTTCACCAAACCATAAAACAATGCATTTATACTTTTTCGTAAAAAGATTTTCTAACGGATCTATAACTTTTTTTGTATAACTTTCTACTGAACTATTATGTCCTTCTGCTCTTGTTTTAATAAATTCTTCATTAAAAACTTGTGTAGTAGCCGTGTTTACACACATCGCTTCGTTAAATGGGGCATAATCAGACTCACCCATTAGCTTCTCCGTTTTAAATTCTTCATACATCATTTGACCATTCAATATGTTTAATACATCTTTATCAAACAACTCATTATTATTGCTACGTAACTGCTCAACCTCTAATTTTCTAGAAATATTCATTTTTAACTCCTCTTCTATTTTTAGTTTAATAAATGATTGAATAGGCATTTTGTTAAGTTGGAATTCTCTTGGATTCATTCCAAAAACATTTTTGAAAGCTCTACTATAAGCCTCTTGCGAAGAATAATTGTAATCCAATGCAATATCTATTATCTTTCTATCATTCTTCAAATCCCCCGTAGATAAATACAGTCTTCTTAAAAGAATATAACGCCTAATACTCATGCCTGTTACTTGGTGAAATCTAAAAGAACAGTAATACGGAGAATAACCCATATAACGCGATAATTCATTTAATGAAAATTCTTCTTTTAAATTGCTCTCAATCCAATCAATCATTTGCTGTATATGTTCATTCATTTCCTTCACTCCTTATTTATAAGTATAAAAGAGAGTCATTTCTTTCTTTTGATATTTCTTGTGTTTTATAACATGAGCCATTCATTACTTCATGCTTCATTTTAAAGGATATCAAAAATAAAACACGAATGTTGTATATTAAGAATCTTTTAGTTCTCAAATAAAAAATTAAAGTTTGGAAAGGAAGTTACAATGAACGAGCTAGAAAAAGAAATACTCCAATTAATAAATGAACGATATCCATTAAATTTTATTAACATTAAACCCATAACGAATGAAATGTATCAATGTAACGCACAACAAGGTACTTATTTCATTAGAATTACAAACTACAAAACATATGCAGAACAATTAGAAGAAGTTACATATACGAATTTTTTATATCAAAATGGCTTAGGTGTTCCACCAATAATCCCTTCTTTACAAGGAAATTTTGTAGAAAAGTTTCCATTAGACAAGAAGATTTTTGCTGTATTATATAAAGCTGCTCCTGGTATACATTTACCGAGGTGTGATTGGAATTCAAATATATTTAAAAAGCTTGGTAAACAAATTGGAAAATTACATCGCATTTCTAAAAGCTTTGAACAGACTCATCCGGTTAAACATATAAACGATTGGTATGAAAATGAAGAATATAATTTTCTTAAGTATATCTCTAAAGAAGAAACTACTATAAGAGAAATTGCATCTGACGTTTTAACTTCTATAAAAGAGCTACAAAAATCCACTTCCAATTACGGCTTAATTCACGGAGATTTATGGCTGGAAAATATATTAGTTGAAAACAATTCAAACATAACAATGATTGATTTTCAAGACTGCGAAAAACATTTTTACATATTTGATTTAGCCGTTCCTATTTATAGTGCGATAGAATATTCATTTGCTGGAAATGGGAATATCGTTAACTATGAGCATTCTATTACAAAAGCACTATTTGAAGGATATCAAGAAGAAAATGAACTCCCTAAAGAGATGATAGACAAGTTTCCATTGTTTATAAAATTAAAGGAGATTTTTGAATATAGCTTAATGCATATGTATTGGGGTAAAGAAGAATTAACTGAGGAACAAATACGGATAATAAATCTTTATAGGATGAAGATCGAAACTAAATATACCTATATCAATGTTTAAAAATGCTATTGTTTAACTACAAGGAAACTTAGTTTAACAACAGCATTTATTAATTGGCTACTAGACAACCTTTGTTTTATTACTTATAAATACTGATTCAATAATTTGTTTAAATCCACTTCATTTTGCGGAGATACTTTCTCTGAAAATCTAGCTCCAATCATAATAGGAGCCCATTGAAAGATCTCATCTCTTGTTAGATCGGTATTACTGCAATATATTCGCAAATACATTTCCGCTAATTCTATATAAGACTGCGCATACAATAAATATGTACGAAACACATCTGCACGAATATCACCTGAACAAGCATCTACCCAGTCTATAATATTTACATTCTTTTCACTCAAAATTAGATTAGATGGATGGAAATCACCATGGCATAATCTAGGTTCAAATTTGATTGAATATAACTTATTCAATATACTTTCCTTTTGTTTTTCATCCAATTTATGTACATATTTAATTTGGCGCTCTAACCTTTCCCCCATCGCTTCCATTTCATCCGTATTCACACGTATGGCATGAATCTTTTTTTGTTCATTAACACAAATATTTATGTAATGCTCTGCCTCATTTAGATTATTAAGCAGGAGATCCCCCATACTGTCACCTTTTACGTATTCCATAATAATTGCCTGTCTATTTTTTATCTTTGTCACTTCAAATACGTTCGGAACTGATAGTCCACATGAATAAGCATATTTTTGTTTTTTTGCTTCATTCATAGACTCTGTATCAGGCAGATATTCATTAAATAATTTTACAACCTTAGTATTATAGAGATAGACTTCTGCTGTATTCCCTTTAGCTATCGGATTTCCTAAATTCAATTCATTTCTCTCCTTACTGTAAATTAAGCTGACACATTATACTCCCCTATAAATTCAGTGTAATTATGCTGAAACCCTTCTCCACGAAAATATAAAAAACTTACCACTTTCTATCCTTAAATAGAAAGTGGTAAGTTTAATTTACTAGGAATATCGGAAGGGAAATTTGGTGTATGCACAATTGAAAATGCATATCCCTGCTCAATAAATGATACTTCATTATGTTTACATTGAAATGGGACACTATTTTTCTTAAAGTTAATTTGGATTTGCTGTAAAAATGCTTGATCTGTTGTTCCGAAAGATACGTGTACTTTTGGTGGTAAAGCTTTCATCGCAATCGGGATCCAAGGTCGCTGCCACCAAGTTGCAACGATGTATGCAGTGCCACCTATAACAAAGTTGAAAATATCCCCATCTTTCATCGTTTTCATATTTAGATTGGATTTTAACCATTCTGTAAATACAGGTACACTTTTAACAGGAAGTCCGATTTCCCTTACATATAAAATATTTAAAGGGGACTGCGGTACTAATACATCTTCTTTAACATAACTATGTGCGATAATTTCGAGTAGATTTCCATCCCCGTCTTTAAAGTATACATTGTATAAACCATTCTCTTCACCAATTACATTTCCATTTTGCCATTTCACAATGAGTAATCCAGAATCCTTTAGCCATCTTACTGTTTCAAGAAATTTTGAATATGGAATCTCAAAAGCAAAGTGAGCAGGTGCAATTGGTTCATATACTTCTTGAAAACTAATTGTTGTATAAGGTGTTACTTCAAATTGAATAAATGATGCTATTTCTTTTTTTATTGGAAAAGATAATATGTCCTTATAAACTTGTTTTACCTCTTCTATGGAAACCGTTTGTAGTTTTATATCTGATATATGTGTAATCATTGTAATAAACCTCCAAATTCATAATATCTATTAGTATTGTATTTCAAAAACTAACAGGAAGAATCCATCTGGAGATTGAAACTTTAATTAACAAAATAATACTTTTGTATTAGAGCAGTTACGCTAACATTTCCGGCTAATGCAATAAAATTTTAACTTCAAGCGTTTTGCGCTATAGTTCAAATAATTGGTATAAACGACCATATCAAGATATAATGAACAATATCTTAAGCTAAAGGAGTGATGTTTTGTGAACCAAAGAATTTCTTACTATGATGCTGCACCTGATGCTATGAAAATTATGATGGACATGGAAAAGTACACAAAGCAATCAACGATTAATCGAATGACTAGAGAGCTTATTAAAATTAGAGTTTCTCAGATCAATGGCTGTGCTTACTGCATAGATTTACATACATCTGATGCACGAAAAATGGGAGAAACTGAACAAAGAATTTATTGCTTAAGTACTTGGGATGAATGTACTTTTTATACAACAGAAGAAAAAGTCGCTATTGAACTAGCTGAGCATATTACACTTATTCCTACTAAAAGAGTTCCTGAGTCCCTATATAAACGAGTATGTGAACATTATGATGAAAAACAATATATTGACCTTGTCTTGATTATTAATCAAATTAATAGTTGGAATAGAATTTCTATCGCGATGGGAAATACACCTGCTAAAAAATAAAACTGTAAGTAAAAATCTTACTTACTCTATACGTTATTTCTATATTACATACGCTCCAAAAGGTTGATTTTTATATATTACAAAAATCAACCTTTTGGATTTAACTTTACCGATGTTTTCTTATTTCTTCTACTATAACTTTCGGATAATCCCAATGTTTCGTCCTTATGCATACCTCTTACAATATTAACCGTTGTTGTACCTCTCGCATGCCAGCAGACTTTATAATTTATTTCTATACCCAGGTCCTTAACTCCAATCTCTAGTAATGAAGACCATCTTGTATAACCTTCTTTTCCACACAAAAAGCTGCTTTTTTTAAAGAAAAGCAGCTTTTAATCTATAACACATTATAATTTAACAGCAATAATCATAAACCTTTTTGAATTCGTACGAATCCCTTTTTCAGAACTATTTGCATCAATGAACTTTTGTAAAATAGTAAAATCCTCTTCCTCTTCTCCAAATCTAGGAATAATAGGCGTATGTTTTAACAAGAAAATAAGATCTTCAGGCGTACTGTAATAATCAGTAATATTATATTCACGTACTTGCACGAATTCAAATCCTGCATGAATAAGTTCCCTCATATACTTTTCTTTTAAAATTCCATCTTTTTCGCCTAAGCATTGCCCTCTTCCAAATGCTTCTTTCAAGTTCAATTTATCATGTTCGCTAACTTGTTGTGTTAAGAAAATAGCACCTTTTTTCATTACTTTTGCTAATCCAGATGCTATAAACGGTGCATGACAACTTGAAGCTATATCAAAATGCGCATGCGGAAACACTAAAGCTTCAGAATCCATTTGAAGAAACTCAACATTTTGTACACCTGATTTTTTCAAGTTAGAATGTGCTGTTTCTATCATTCCGTTAGAATTATCTATTCCAATTAACAATTTAGCCGAAGATGCTATGTTAAGTACATTCTCTCCTCCACCTGTACCAACATCAAGTAATATATGTGATTGCTTGCATCTTTCTTTTACCTCTCCATAAAAGTCCCATGTATCTCCTACAGTTTCACATTTTATTTTACTAAAATCCCATCCATTTAATCTTCCTACTTTATCATAAAAGTTTTTGTACTCTAATTCGTTCATTTCATTATTTCCCCTTTGTTAATGTGCATGAAATGTTTAATTCTGATCATCATCGAAATAGACTCATAGTTTATATTCTTATTAATCTCCTTTTATATCTGGTACGCATCTTTCAATCCCAAACGACTACTTACTTCGAGTAATACATAAATTCATCCCACTACAATTAAAAGAAAATATGTACGATAACATCATTTAATTCAGTATATTATAAAATACAAATTATCGAAATAGCAGCTTTATACATTTCAGTTTACATAATATATTTACAGTTCATCTTCATTAATATATTCTAAATGTCTTCTTCCCCAACCACACATGCTATCTAACACAGTACTTACTGTTTTTCCATGTTCAGATAAACTATATTCCACTTTAGGTGGTATTTCTTGATAAATTTCTCGTTTTATTAGTTGATCTTGCTCTAATTCACGCAATTGCTTCGCTAAAGTCCCTTGAGATATATCTGGTATTAATCGCTTTAATTCACCAAACCGTTTTGTTCCGTCTGTTAATAATATAAACAAAATAAGTGGTTTCCATTTCCCACCAATTATTTGTAATGTCGCTATTACTCCTTTTAACTTCGGTTCTTGTAAATCCATTTTTCACACCTCTCCTCTGACATCACAAATCTTTTTTCACATTGCATATCCGCATGAATAGTGATTAGTACGAAATATGCGACTATGTACATAAAAAGTGCGTACTTTTCACTTGCTATCTTTTAGCGAATAATAAAGAAATAATAGTTTTATTTTAACGTTTTTATTAAAGGAGTGGCTTAAATATGTCTATTACTACATTAAAAGGTAGCCGTATCGTTATCATTGGTGGGAGTTCTGGTATTGGGTTTGCAACAGCAAAACAAGCAATTGAACAAGGAGCACATGTTATTATTGCAGGGCGTTCGACTGAAAAATTAATGATTGCTCAAGAAGTAATAAATAACCTTCATCTTCAAACTTATGTATTGGATAACCAAAATAAAAACCAATTACAAGATTTTTTCAAGAAAGTTGGGAATTTTGATCACTTGTTCACACCAGGAGCCTCTTACACACTTGGACCTATAACCGCTACTGATGATATTGCTGAAAGCAGCTTTATCGGCAAGTTTTGGCCACAATATTATGCCGTAAAATATGCAATTCCTTTTCTTTCAGACTCCGGATCTATCGTATTAATGTCCGGTGCATTTAGTCAAAAACCGCTTAAAGGGGCACCTGCTTATGGAGCTTGTAATGGTGCTATTGAGAGTTTAGGGAAAGCTTTAGCTGTTGAAATAGCTCCTATAAGAGTTAATGTTGTTTCCCCTGGAACGATACGGAGGGAAAATGAACAAAACGAAAATAGACTAGCTGCTTATGAAGCTTATAAATCTCTTTCTCTTCTAAAGAGGCCTGGGCATAATGATGAAATTGCACATACTGTTCTATATTTAATGCAAAATAGTTTTACTACAGGCAATGTATTGTTTCCTGATGGAGGATACACATACCATTAAATTATTTAAAACAAAAGCCCCTTATTAAGGTGGCTTTTGTTGCTAATTTAGAAACTGCTGCAGTAATAAAGGATCCTCTTTTAAAATTCCTGCTAAAAACATAAGTTGTGGAAAAGGTTGTAAGATTAACTCTTTATTCATTTTTTCTTTCAATACAGCTATTCCATCTTGCTTAATATAATCGTTTAGTGTTATTTTTTTACTACAAATTAGCCTAATATCACTTACTGAAAGTAATAAGAGCCCGTTCGTTTCAGAGGATGGAGTTGGTTCATTTTCTGCATGTGCCATATACATAATAGATAAAGTTTCATCTGGACTATCAATAATTAAAATTGGATTGACTTCATTTTCTACTTTTACTTTCTTTGATTTTGCATTCCAATTCTCTTTATAATATGTAATTGGTGAACTCAATATAGCAATATCGATAGTAGCTTCTTCTTTCACTTCTCTTTTAGCTGTTTCTACTGCTGTTTCATCCCCTTCTTTATGTCCTCCGAGCCTTACTACACCTAATGTATCACCTTTATTCGTTGGACCAACTTGAAAAACAAATAAATTCTTATATATTACATACGCACCAGCTGTTCGCACATTCTTATCTATATGTATCAATATTTTCCCTCCTAACGACCTTTGAATAAAATAGTTTACTATAATTTTATTATGTATTTAAATTATCTTCAATCCAACACACAGCATCAAGTAGGTTTTGCGCTATATACTCAGGTACTGTTTCTTTCCACGAATGTCTATACTTTGTTAATGAATTTTCTCCCCATCCTGTTCGCAATTAAATCTTTTTCATAATACTGCCCTCATTTTTATTTCCTCCTTTAGATTTTAAAAATACCTATAAAAAGTAGGATTCATCTAAAAATTACAGAATTCTATATATAACAAGTATTGGACGGATGATTTTCAAATTCCTCTATAATAAAGGTGGTTCAAACAGTTGTGAAATTTATACTAGAACGCAGGCTTACCATTAAGACAACTTTCTCAAAAGAATACAAGATTTTCATTTTTGGTTTACTCATTTCACGAATTGGAGATTCACTATATACTTTTGCATTGCCTTGGATTGCCTATCAATTAACCGGTTCAGCTGTAATTATGAGTTCTTTATTTACTATTAATTTGCCAATTGTTTTATTCGGCCCTTTAGTTGGTGTAATGATTGATCAATACGATCGAAAAAAGTTACTATGGATGGAAAGATAATTATGTATGATTGGTTAATTGAAATTGAAGAACGAAAATATCCATTACACTCCGCTCATTTTGTACATTTTTAAATAAAATTTTGACAGTAGTTGACGAATCGAATCAAGAAGTAATTTCTCTTGATATTTACGGATAAGTTGATAAAAGGGTAGCGTCAGGAAAATACGAATTTACAACGATAAGAAAATTCCAAATTAAAAAGCCCAACTTCTCTACAAATCAAAATAGAGAAATTGAGCTTTTCAGTTACTTCATTTATTTATTGAATTCATTAACTTGAAGAAGTATTCAGGTTTATGAGTCTTATTTAGGTTATACCATGAATGTAATGCATCTGGTGTAAATACATCTATTTTTTTCAGTACCTCCATTGCAAATTCCAGAGGAGCTATTCCTGATGCAGTAACTAAATTCGTATCAGATACCGCAGATTCCGACTCATAGAATTTTTCTCCTTTATAGTTAGGACATACCATTTTAGTATATTCTAAGTTATTACTTGTATGCTTTCTAGTATCTAAGTATCCCATATTCGCGAGGCCCTCAGTTGCACCACAAATTGCAGCAACAATAGTACCAAGCTTTAAAGCTTGGCCAATTGTTTCCAAGATCGGTTGATGAATTTCTTCACTCCAAGTAGTCCCTCCTGGTAAAATTAAAAGATCTTTACTCTCAAGAGTACATTCATCAAGGGAAATATCTGGTTTTATACTCAGTCCTCCCATAGTAGTAATCATTTCTTTATTAGCTCCTACTGTAATTACTTTTAAAGGTGCTAAATCTTTTTTAAAATATCTTCCTGAGTTTAATTCTGCAATTAAATATCCATATTCCCAGTCCGACATTGTGTTAAATACATATAGAAATACTTTTTTTGTTTGCATCCAATAACACTCCAATCACAATTTATATAGCTATTATAATATAACTTCCCTGACAGTTAACGTCAGGGAAGTTATATTACTTGATGAAATTTTATTAATTCTGAAAGAACTTCAATAAGTCTTTTCTTAAGACTTATTGGCTCAATAACTTTAATAGATTTATTGTACGGCAAAAGTAAATAAGGTACATATGTATGTATTATATCTTTTTCAAGAAGAAAAACTGCTTGATTTGAAGTCCGTTCTTGTAAATAATGTCCTAAAAACCAATGTTGGCAAATATCAGCCAATACACTTTTATCCCCATTAATAACCAAAGAAATAGTCCCTTCCTTATCTTCTATAGTTGGAAGAAGACCTTTTATAAAAAAGTCACGTGCTGAAAAATTTTCTGGTCGGTTAAACTTATTTTCTGTTAGCATTAGACTTTCAATTCGATCTACTCTGAAACTACGGATATCATTCCTAAGATGACAAAATCCAATCACATACCACTTATTATTCCAATAGATAATTTTGTACGGATCGACCAATCTATAATTTAATTGCTTTTCACCACTTTTATGGTAAATAATTTTTACTGAGTACCCGTCAGCTACCGCCTGCTCCAACTCCTTCAAAAAAGGTTCCATAGAGAGCGAACTTAATCGACTTATTACTTCAAGACTAGCTAAATGTTGGTTTATCTTTGTTTCCTGCTCTTGATTTGAGTATTTACTTAGTTTTGAAATGGCCCTATTTAGTGCTTCACCTCCATAATATCCCGCTTCTTCTGCAAAAACAGCAGCGTGAAATAGTGCAGTTTGCTCCTCAAAATCAAAAAAAAGAGGAGCCTCAATAAAATTGTTCAATAAAGTGTATCCACCATTATGTCCTGGTTCTGAAATGATAGGTACGCCACTTGTTGAAATTGTATCAATATAACGATACACAGTCCTTATATTCATCTCTAACTTTTCTGAAATTTGTTTTGCAGTAATTTTTTCACCTGAACGAAGCATCCATAGAATTGCTAACATATTGTCAATTTTAGGCATATAATTCCACCTCTATATGAAATTTATTTTCTATTGTAATATTTCCTATTTTTAGTATAACTCATCAACTGTTCCTTTCCGATAGCTTTCTATATAATGAGAACCTAGACACATTTGTAATTTCACAAATTTGATTTACAGTCATATCTCCCTCTTTATTAAGCTTTACTGCATGATGTTTATGGTACTTCTTTAACCGACCTTTAAACTTTCCTTCTTTCTTAGCCAGTTCAATTCCTTCACGCTACCGCATACGGATAAGATCACGTTCTGGTTGGTTTACACCCGCCATAACCGTAATCTTGCACCATATGTCACCTTTTTGCTGGGAACATATTAATTTGCTAGGAGAATACCATTTTAATTCAGAGAAAGTGATCTCATTAGATTCTTTAAGGCCACTGAAACTTTCTTAACATTATTAAAAACGGGAGAATCGTCAGAAAAAAAGGTTTAGCATTGTAACATTTCCCTGACGGTACCCATAAAGAAAAAAGGCATTAATTATATGCCTTTTTTCTTTATCATCATTTAACTGGATAACAAACTTCTGTAACCCACTTATTAGGATCCGATTCCATCGCTGGGCTCACATGATAAATATTATACATTGGACCTGCTAATTCGTAACCTTCTGTCTCAATCCATTTTGCTGCAGCCTCATTTACAGCTGTCATTTGTTCATAACTTCCATTAACCGTTATGGAAGCTACATTAGTTGATTCAATATTTTTAAATGTAACGTCTTTTGTCTTTTCGTGCTTCCCTAAAATACTTAGCTGTATTTCTACATCTACATCATTTTCTTTGTATTCACGATCATGGAAAACTGCAATACTATAACTCGGATGGGCAATGCTAATATTTTTCATTTGTATTTCTTGCATTAATATACCCCATAAATCCCCTTCGCGATTATAAGATGGAATAACCTTTCTAACACTAGCTACATTTCTTTCTGGAATTTCTTTTATTGAAACATGATAGTTCATCTCAACAACATCCTCTCTCATCGTTTTCATTGAGGCTTCGAGAAGACGTAATTGTTTTTGGAGGTCATCCATTTCATCCTTTATTTGAGCACTACGATTTTCAAATTGTAATTTTATTACTTCCATATTATCGCTCTCTACTATTTCTTTAATAGTAGCAATATTAAACCCCATATCTTTTAATGTTTGAATTTGATTTACTTTCTTTAATTGGGCTGCTGAATAATATCGATATCCACTTTGTTCATCGACTTTTACTGGCTGTAATAATTCCACTTTATCGTAGTGTCTCAACATACGTATACTAATGGAAGATAGTTTTGAAAAATCCCCTATTTTAAACATGTTTTCCTCCTATGAATTACATCTACTTCGAAGCTCAACTTCATCTTAAACAATGACATTGTGTGAGAGTCAACTACTTTTAATGATTTAAATAATAATTAAATGCGTTATATTTATATAATTAAAATTGCATATTTTCGTTTTTATAATCAATTATGCTAATCAACATATTAGTTGTTTCGCTTAATTATGTATCTCCAGACATTCATAAACCGCCATCATATCTTGTTTATCCAATTCACGAATGCGATTAAAAATTGGTATTTGCGAAACATCTTCTGTTAATAAGCTTTCATCCACAACATCACAAACTTTTCCAGTTAACCATGTTTGTACATCCACGCTCTCAACAACTTCTTTTAGTCCTTCGTCATTAATACCAGTTGCAGTACAAGTTACACATGGAATTGTTAGTTTAAATACACCATCATGTAGATTATCTTCCGTTATAACTTTCTTTCCTTTACAGAATGGACATGGATTACTTTTTTTAATTTTATTAATTTGGGTAACTAACTTTTTGTATCCAAACGCTTCGTATACATACGTAAGTTTTTTATATTTACCATTTGTGAAATACTTATCTATAATGTTTTCTCTCGTTTCATAAACATTAGGGAAATCACAAACAGTTACTTGATTATTAACACTAATGGATTCGATATTTCCTTTTATTTCGTCCCAGAATGGTAAGACATTTTGTAACACCATTTCGTAGTTTGAAAAGCTTGCCTGTTCTAATTCAAACATTTTCAGTGCAACTTGTGCTTTTCTTGGCAATAAAGAAACATCTTCTGTCAATCTCATATCGCCACCAACAATAGATTTCAATTTTTGAAGTGCAGGTAAATCACCGACTATCTTCAACACTTCATCAATAGGTTGATTGATAATTTCACGAATATCGAAGTTAGCAAATTTAAGCGGTTTTTGATGATTTAATACCGTTCCCTCACAAATTGGACATGTTATCAATTCTTTAGAAGTCTTAATTTCCTCTTTAATAGCTGCTTTTGAAATAACAATATATCCACCAATAATCGTATTAAATCCTACCCATGTTCTGCGTGTCTTTCCTTTTTTATCATAAAATGATTTTTCAAAATATCCGTACCAAAACGTATGCTTTTCTTCTTCTGACATATCATTATAGCTCTTTGATAAATCGTGACCAAGCTCATTTTTAATTTCTTCAAATAAAAATTCTATTTTTTCATATTGATAAAATTTTAATACTTTCATGATTTCCGGATCAAATAAACCATCCCAAAATGGAACGTTTTTATCTTGAATTGCAATATCTTTATCAAAAACTTCAATTTGAAGGCGTCCAGAACAAGATGGACAATGATTGTCCTGTGAATAGAAATCAAAACTTCTCGTATCTTTATTAGTTGGATGAGCAGCTACAATATGATTAATTAGTCCACCAATTTCATATAAGAAACTATATTGACTATATAAATGTCTTTCAAGATCAATAGCAACAACAGGTGCAATTGTATCAGATTCATATTCACTATAAATTAAACGGGCCATTGATGATAAACTTTTTAAAATACCACCCTTATAAATATTTTCGGCATTTTTAAAATAGTGAATATGATTTTCTTCTAAATAGTGAACGCCTTCTTTATGCTTAAGTGCTGAAGAAATATGTATTTGCTCTGCATTATTCACACTGCTTTTTTGACGATAATAATCTTCATGACTTACTACATCAAGATGCTTTATAGATTCAAGCTGTCTTTTCCCGAAATCTACAATATAATCAGAGCTTTCTAACATATAACTATTATGTTCAATCATGATGATAGAGACTGATTCATCTTGTAATATCCCTCTAACACTATCTATAAATTGGTTTAAAATATTTTGTGATAAACCTTTTGAAGGCTCATCAAAAATAAATAATGTATGTGGATTTCTTGTGTTTGCAAATAACTCCGAAACTAAATGAACACATTGGAACTCACCTGTTGATAATGTTTGTGTTTTTCGTTCTAACGTTAAATAACCTAGTCCTAATTTAATTAATAGACTCAAGCGTTTATACGCAATATCTTCATTTGGGAGTTCATCTATAATATCCTCAATCGAACGCTCAAAAATATCATCAATTTCTTCGCTATACTTTGTGAGTTTCTTTTTAATATCTAGGAAAGTGGCTACAGTTGATCGACTTGTAATGGATTGATTTCGATCTTGTCCTACCATAACTAATTTATCTTTTGGATATCGTTTCAAGAAATCTGTAGCTAAACATTCATTGACAAGTGTAGATTTCCCGCATCCAGATTCTCCAGTAACCGTCACAAGCCTATTTTTAGGGATTTGAAACTCCGCCATTTGGATATTACGGCAATTTAATTCATGGAATGTATAATATTCTGTTGGTACTTCTTTATTTAGATCCGACAGTATTGGTTTTGGTCTTGGCGATTCTTTCACAATTTGTCCACCATATTTTCCGCTACCAGGTCCAAAGAACAATTGCTCATCTGTTGTATCCAGTACAGTATCTGAATGATCAATGAGCCAAATTTGATTTTTACACCCTAACTGCTTAATCTCTTCTAATATTTGTAATAATGTTTCATGATCAAGTCCAACTGAAATCTCATCAATAATAATTACAGCATTTTCGCTTACTGCCATAAATTCAGCCAAATATAGTCTTGTTAACTCTCCACCTGACAACGTACCCATAATTCGATTTAATGTTAAATAACCAATGTTCATATTAATTATATTTTGCAGTATATGTTGCTTTGCTTCACTAATATTTAACTCTTCCGCTAACGAAAGAATAGACTCAACACTTAAATCATTAATATTTGAAATTGTATGTGGTTTAGCAAATAAATCTATCGTATGTTGTTCGATTTCTTCGCTATAACGTTTTCCCTTACATTTTTTACACTCAATATTTTTAGTAGTACCTCGGCCTTTACAGCCAGTACACCAGCCTAACTGGTTATTGAATGAAAAAACCTCAGGTGAAAGATGAAATACATCAGCAAGTTTTTCACGTACCTCTGTGAAAACACCAGTATGTGTACCGATTGTTGAACGTGGATTGGAAGAAATCGATGATTTTCCTAGAAAAAGAACTAAAGGCATATCTTCTATCTTAATAGCACTAAAATTCGTTTCCATAATGTTAGGAAATAAATATTGATATTCAGCCTTTGGCAATAAAGAAACTAATCGTTTTTTTGATTCTTCACCAATCGTTTGACAAAAGGTTGTTTTACCTGATCCTGATAAACCAGCAATTCCAAACGACTTATTAAATGGAATAGCTGTATCTAATTTATTTATGTTATTAGCAATTAATTGATTTACTTTCATATTAACCTCTATTCTTATTTTTCATGAAAACCATTTTTACAATATAATAATTATATAATAAATATATTATCTTACGTAATTATCCTCTCACTTCAAGAACCTTATCCTTATATATTTCAAACCATTGTTGCCATTCATCTTTAGAAAATTCTTTTTCTTTCCCTTCTAGTACGGAAGAAAAAAGATCTAAGCAAATATGCCAACCAGCTATATCTTTCGGTGTATGATCAGTTAATACATGAATGTACTCTTTAAGAAGTAAAAGAGTCCCACTTTCTTCTTTATGTATTTCAAATCGGACACGATCTTTATCCCAAGTAAATTCAAGTACTGAATTTACTTGACACTCTAAAATATCAATATTTATAAATGAACCGTCCATCATGTCGAACTTTATTATTCCACCCGTTTTAAGACTTTCAATTTGTAAATTAGACATCCATTTTTTAAGCTTACTGTTTTCTGTTAAAACAGACCAAACTTCCTCTATCGAATATGAAAAATAACGCTCAAATTGTACTACATATTCATTACCTTGTTTATCTATTACAGCTAACATTATAAATTAACCTCCTTTTCGCCTAAACGAATGTACGTTCTATTTTTATTTTACATGATTTCAATTAAAAAGGAAATCACTATTACATCCCATTAATTTAAGAGGTTTTTGTTAACTCCAAAATTGATCGACTTATTATATATAAGAGCTCTAATCTAGTTGACCATGCTTTTATCGGGTCAATAATATTATCTTGGTTAAGCTTGTTCACGTATTTTAAACCTTCTACCGCAGTGTAACGAATATTAAAATCTGTAAAAGTATTTATAATCATCGGCCATTCTCCATCAGTCATTCTGCATTTAGAATATTTTATTATGTAATCAATTGCTCGTTTGGATAACGCACATGAACCAGCTGTAATATCTACTTGTTTCCCTAATTGTAATGACATAATTTTATTCGATACTGTTTCTGTAATTTTCCATTCTTCAGGATGTGTCTGAAAAGCTTTCTCCGTTCTGCCAATGATTAAGTAATCTACATCAACTATATTCTGAATGAACGAATTAAGCTCAGCTGGATATTCTTTAATCCAAGTTAGCAAACGATCAAAATCACAATAGTGATAGTAATCATGATTATAGTTACTAACAAACTTCAAAGAATCCCTACGTGCGTTCCCTACTCCTAATTTTTCTACTATATTTATATGGAAGTTACATTCTGCTAGTTCTTTTACAACCTCTTTAGGTGTTACATTACTAATTGTTATATATTTTTTATCATAATTTAAATTTAACAATTCCTCTTTTAGTTCTTTTATTGTAGATAATAAGCTCCCTGTTGGATCATGAGTAATGCATGTTAATGCCACTTGTTTTATAGGTTGCATAGTATATTCATCCCCTTTGCAAAATAAAAAGCAGAAAGAACACTTTCTGCTTTTTATAATTACTTGCTTGAAAAATTTATCATTTAATCGCATCAACAATTAAAGATGGAAAACCAAGTTTATCACCTTTATTTCTAGAATCATACCTTTTCGAACGGAAAATAACACCGTCATTTGCATCCCATTCGTTGTAATAAAACTGACCATTTTCATCACAATATTCAAGTAAAACTACCTCAAATCCAGCAGTTTCAAACATTTTCGTTAATGTTTTATAATTATGAACAATTTTATGACTTGCTGCTGGATGATCTTTCGGACCAGGTCCGCCTATTTGAACTATATTTTGGTATGCTTCGTCTCGGAAAAATGCATCAGGAACACCGCACCGAATGTGCCCTGCTGGCTTTAAAAATTCATAACAAATTTCTGCTGCCCTTACACCTTCTTCAAACGTAAGGTGTTCCCATACATGCTCAGCTAAAATAGCTGAAATAGAATTGTATTCAAATCTTTCTTCCCACGTAACTTTATCTAGTAAATTAAGTTCATCTTCTTGCGTTTGTATCCAACCTGGATTATTATTAAACACCCCAGCTCCGACTACTACTTTAATTTCATCTTGTTTTATTGCCATCACTTTCACCTCGTAAACATTTTAATTATTAATATATTCTATGTTTACTATTATCCTTCCTTCTTCAACAAATTTAGTAGCATGAATCTAGTACAATGCCGAACTCATCCCCTAAAAACTATCTAATGTAACGATTTTTCTTACAGAAATATAGCACACCAAACATTAGCACAAAACCAGTCACGTAAAAACTTGTTGTTCCGCTGCCACCAGTATTAGGAATTACCCAATTATTTTTCACATTTTTCACTGTTAGTTTTTGTGTCCTTACCGCTTCTGTAATTTCTATTTCTATTGGATCTCTAAGTAACATATATCCGTTTGGCGCTTTTATTTCTTTAACCGTATACTTTCCAATTACTAACTGGTTGGAAATCACCTTTCCTTTTTCATCCGTTGTTAATCTAGTAACTTCTTTACCTTCTTTATCTAATACTTGAAATACAGCACCTTTTAGTTTTAAATTAATATCCTTATCATCAACTTTCTCAATTTCAAATTGCCCAGTCGGGTCTGGTAATTTCTTATTCCCTATTTTAATTTCTACTACTGCATCTTTTTCTATTTTTACAGCTATTTTATCTTTTAATAATTCGTAACCTTTAGGTGCTTCTACTTCCACTAGGGTATAGTTACCTATTGGCAATTCTTTTGATATCGCTTCTCCTTGTCCATCTGTTACTAACTCACCAACTACTTCTTTATTTGAATCTTCAATATGAAACTTTGCTCCTGCTAGCTTTTTATTTTTATCGCTCGTATCTACTTTTACTAACTTCATTTTCCCCATTGGATCTGGTAATTTCTTATTCCCTATTTTAATTTCTACTACTACATCTTTTTCTACTTTTACAGCTATTTTATCTTTTAATAATTCATAACCTTTAGGTGCTTCTACTTCCACTAGGGTATAGTTACCTATTGGTAATTCCTTTGATATCGCTTCTCCTTGTCCATCTGTTACTAACTCACCAACTACTTTTTTATTTGAATCTTCAATATGAAACTTTGCCCCCATCAATTCTTTATTATCATTATTACTATCTACTTTTTTTATCTTTACTTTTCCTGTACTAGGCTTGTACCAATGTTGCCAATTAAATTTGAAATTGTGAAATTCAAATCCACCAGTTTGTTGTACTGCACCGACAAATGCTTGTCCATTAATCGAACCGCCTTTTGTTTCTAATACAGCATTTGGAGCAAACACACTCCCAACGACACCATATCCCTCTGTTGTGATTTTTTTTGCATTAGGAAAAACCCAAATCACCTTCCCGTATAACTCAGTGAACGGTGAATTAGGAGAATAGGGTTGTGATGTAGGAATTATATCTGTAGCCCTACCAATATTGTTCGTGTCATATAAGATAGCACCATTTTTAAATGTAACCTCTTTTGCATCTGAATACATAACGATAAAATCTTTTCCTTTAGCATTAGGTAAAAAGACATCTCTTATATCTAAATTGATTTTCCCTACCAATTCTGATGAAACATAAATATTAGGATTGTTTATATCTTTTCCAATTCCATAACTCATATTTGGAATTGGGGTATTCGTTTTATATTGACCTGCATTTTTACTGACTTGGTTCACTATGTTGTGAAATTCATTAAATTTCGCGTCAATTTCTAGTTTTTCTTTATAAACGATACGATCATAAGAAGATTGTATGATACGATCTGGATCACTCTCTTTTGTCATTACGACTATTCCATTTTGAATGATAAAAGATTCCTCTCTTGATTTTTTAAATTTTCCAGACAATAACAAGGATGGATATCCCTCATCATCCCATTTTTCCCCAACTATATTAGATGTTCCCGCTGCTGCACCTACAATTGTATAACCAGATGCATCCATATCACCTTGAACTGCAATTGCTCCTTCAATGTCTCCACCTACTGCTATATGGTTACCAAAGACAACAGCATTATAACGCGATATATCCCCTAGACCTTCTAAGTTAGTCGTGGATCCATATGCTTCTTTTGGTGCATATACGACAAAACTTACACATAACATTAACAAAACCATAAAATGAATACTTACCAACTTTAATCGTAACCTCAATTCCTTTGTTCCCACCTTTACCGTATTTTTTCTACAGTCGAATAAAGTGAAACTTTTTTCCGTGAGGATTTACTTCATCCCCTATATACCTTCTTTGCTTATCTCTGGATTTTCGGTCCCACTGCCCATTAATACAGGATAAATAACTTCATTCTATCGAGTTAATTTTTTCTTATAAATTGCGACTAGTAACACACAGAATAATAGGATTAAGACTACTACGGTCCACTTATTAAACATAAATATCTCTTTACGCATTTTTTGTTTTACTTTCTCGTTAAACTCCACACGCTCACCTCGAACCAGTAATCTATTTGTATTTACTCCATAAGGCGTACATGTAATTAATGTTATATAATCTTTATTTTCCACAATTTTCAAATCGTCCGTTTCGTGTGGTAACACTACTTTAATTTGATCTACTTTATAAGCAAGAATTTTGTCTAAAGAATGAATATAAAAAAGATCTCCTTCACTCAATTTATCTAAATCTGTAAATAATTTTGCTGATGGTAAACCACGATGCCCTGTTAAAATAGTGTGCGTATTTTCTCCACCTGCCGGAAGTGAAGAATAATCTAAATGACCTACCCCGCGACTCAAAACTTCCTCAGAGGTCCCTTGATAGATTGGCAGTTTTATATTAATTTTCGATATTTCAATATACCCCATTACATCACCTAAATTTAACGCATCGACATACGCTTGATGATGATTATTTTTTTCTTCAGAAAATGGATCTGCAAATGTTTTCATGGAAGTTTGAACTTGTTTATTATATTCGGTTGCTTCTTTTTCCCTACGTTCAACTTCTTTCTTTTGTAGTGCTTTGATCTTCTTATCGTAGGAGCTAATCTCAGAATAATGTGCACGAGTCGCCAACCAATTACTAATAGTAGGATATAAAAAAATAGCTAATCCAAATAAAAAAATACCTCCTAAAACAAGATTTCGTTTCATATTTCCACCTCTGCATATACTAAAATATTGAAAAGAGGGGAGCATTTTGCTTCTCCCCTTTTCACATCACTTGGTTACATGTTCCTAAAACCTTAATTATTAGCAAACTTTTTTCTAAAGAAAACAAATGCCGCTGTAGCCATTAACGCAAGGCCTAGTACAGTAAATAGAGTCGTTCCGATACCACCCGTTACAGGAAGAACCCATCCACTTTTATTATTTTCAATCGATAATTTAACCGTTTGATTATTTTCGCTAATCTTTACATCAATAGGGTCCTTTAATAATTGATATGAAGCTGTTGTACCATCTTCTTTTTTATAAGTTGGTGCTTTCGTTTCAAAAATTTGATAGTCTCCATACGGAATGTTAGTCCATTTAATAACACCATTTTCATCTGATACACCTGTGACTTCTTTACCTGCCACAACAACTATTTTTCCATTTTTATCTTTAAGTACAAACTCCGCACCTTTTAATTTCTTCTTATCAGCACCATCAACTTTTGTTAACTCGATAATTCCAGTTGTCGGAACAACAACTACAGGTTTAGATTCCTTTTCTCCAATTACATCATTTTTATTTATAAAATCAATTTTTGCTGTATTTAAAATTTCCGAACCAGATAGTACTCCTTCTTTTACTTGTGATTTAATTTGTAAATGAAATTCTTTTTTACCATCTAACTTTGTGAAATCTTTTACTGTAGCTGTTACTTTTTGGCCTTCTACAGCTACCTCTACAATACTTGCATTTACTTCCGTTCCATCAATTTTCACGACTGGTTTTCCTTGAATCATTAAACGATTGTCTAAAGTATCTGTTACTACATATTTTTTGTATTCTTTAATGTCTTCTGGAATTAATGTTTTGATATCATAATTGTAATTAGTTAACGGATTAATTGGTAACGCTTCCAAATCCCCGTTAATCTTTTTATCAATATTTGGTTCTTCATAGTTTTGCACTTCTACTTTAACTACTGTACCAGAAGTAATTGTTCCATCTTCGTTAATAGTTCCGGAGTTCTTTATAAAAAACTCGTGTTTAGTCGGATCTAGTACATACCCTTTCGGCGCTTTTGTCTCTTGGAAATAGTATTCCCCATACTCTAATCCTTGCACGCGAATATGCCCTTTACCATCTGTTACTAACTCTTTTTTCACTTCTGTACCATCTTTTTTAAATAAAGAGAATACTGCACCTGCTAATGCTTTTTCATTTGCACCAGTCTTTACTAAATCAACTGCACCACGTTTAATCTCATTTTTCGGATACATATGAACATCATAGTTTAGCACTTTACCCTCTTTATTCGTTAATGGAATATCCACTGTATACGTATTTGGATTTAGGTTAACATGCGGAGGTCCTGCCACTTCTTTCACTTCATAACGTCCTAGCGGAAGATCTTTTAATACAGCTTGTCCGTTATTATCTGTTACTACTTGAGTTGGAGTTGCTCCCATTATAGGCTTCACATCTTCTTTCACGATTTTCCCATCGTTTGAAATTTTTTCAAACGATGCAACCCTTTTCACTTCAAACGTTACACCTTTTAACGGTTTCGCATTTGTTGGTACCTCTTGATTTGCAGAGCCATCACCTTCTAGCCCCGGTGCGCCATCTTTTTCTTTTTCTTTTTCTTGTTCATATTTATGAATCGTTAAAGTACCTTTGGATGGTGAAGCTGCCTTTACTAATACACTAGACCATGTAGAAAATGTTAAGAAAAATACTAAAAGCACACTAAATATTTTTTTCATTTCTCTTATCCCCTTTACTACTTCTATCATTTTAAAAATCTCTTTATTACTATTACCCTCTTAAAAGCAATAGTGTGCCAAGTACCAGATTTAAACGAGTAACCTAAAACATAGTCGTCCAACAATCCATTGTTTACAATCACTTATTCACTCTTCTTATTTTCTATTATTACGTTGTCTCTCCGTATGATATATGTAGTTTTCCCCCTGAATTACACTTATATCTCTACTTCGAAAATCGTTACATATTAACTTCTATCGAAAATTCACATTAATTACTTAACTTCAATTCATTAATCTCTCCCTTCCTATCCCTATTTAAAATCCAATCTTAATCATTTTTGATACATATAAGCAATGAACAACGAATAAGTGTGACAATTCATATTTTACGTTCCCCCCTAAAACTATTACCTGTATATTCAAATAATATGTGCTAACCATGTTAAATTATGGTATTATTCTTAGAAGTTTATAATTTTTATAGATAAAGTTTTTCCGTTTCTACTTATTATGAAAAAAGGGAATATATAAACATTCAACTATTACACACAACTGTAAGGAGGAATAATATGACTAAAAAGCTCAGTCTAGTTGAGATAGAGTACATTTGTAATATGTTTTTCCAATCTTTTGAAATTCCAGTTTGTTTTTTAGATTGTAACAAAAATATTCTTTTAGAATTTACATCAAAAGATGATTCACATTCGTTCTATAAATCAAAAATAGAACAGTTACATGTGCTTTTTCAAAAAAATGATTCATTTAATTCGCCTATCTTCAGAATTCACCAATATTTAGGGCACTTCATTTTAATTCACATAAAGAGCCATTATATAGTGAACGGTACTGTTATTATTGGGCCCTTGACACATGTAAATTTTTCTACAAGTAAAACGGATAGTAACCTTAATTTTATTTCGAATTATAAAAGAACAAGAGACCATTATTTTTCATTGTCAGTCAAAGATCAAAATTTCTTTGTAAATATAGCAATATTGTTCTATAATATTCTCTATAAAAAAAATTCAGATGTAAGTACCTTTTCAAATAACAGTGACTCATTTCATGTAAGTCATAGCAGTATCTTAAACGAGGATGTATATATTTCAATGCAAAAAAACGAATCTATCTGTCATAATTTGTATATAGAGAACCAACTACTTGGAGCTATAGAAAACGGGGATAAAGAAAGCGCACTCAAATATTATTACGAATTCCAACAAGAGACTCTTTCATCCTTATCTTCATTTCATCAATTAAGACGTCATAAAAACATTTGTATTTCATCCATCACACTTGCTACTAGATATGCTATAAAAGGAGGACTTCCTTCCGGGATCGCTTACAAGATTTACGATCTACACATTCAAAAGACAGAGGATTTAAAAGACACACAATCTGTTTGGGATTTATTAAGAAATGTTTTCTGTACTTTTGCAGACTGTGTAAAAGCACAAAAAGTACAGAAGCACTCAAAGACAATCGCTATTTGCAAAAACTATATTTTTGAAAATATTTACAATCAAATATCTGTTAAACAACTTGCTAAATTTGCAAACGTAAATTCAGATTATTTATCTATATTATTCAAAAAAGAAGTCGGTATTTCATTAATTGAGTACATTCAACGTGAACGAATCGAAGAAGCAAAAAAGTTATTAACTTTCACAACCTATCCCTTATCAGACATATGTGCTTCGCTCAACTTTAGTGATCAAAGCTATTTTACTAAAATTTTTAAAAAATTCACTAACGAAACACCTGGTAAATACCGAAAATCTCATGTTGTCATATAGAGTTAAACTTTCATTAAAACAAAGTGTTTTTAGTAACTTATCAATGGCAGATTAGAATTACTTCCACACTCATGGCCTTTTGAATTTAGGCTATTTTTAAATCAAAAAAACACGTTACTATTCTTTTATTTGAATGAGAATAGTAACGTGTTTTATATGTAATGTAGGTCTGTAGGCAAAACAGTGTCCAGGCACAAAGTTTTATAGAAGCCAAATACACTACTTAAATACTAAAATCTTATTAAGTAAAAAATTCATCTAATAATTATTGTGTGAGAAATAATCCCTACTATTATTTTTATATCTTTCTAAATTTGCGAACCAAAGTGAGTACTGTACTGACAATAATCATCCATATGCCCATTGCTGTACTGTTCGTTTCACTTGCACCCGTGTTGGGAAGCTCTTTATATGTAGATTCTTTTTTATCAGAATTAATGCTGTTCGGGATATTACTGTTATTAGTAAGACCTTTAGCTTTGCTAGTATCTTTATCCTTCACTAATACTTTTTGTATTGCATGTATCTCATTACCTACAGAATCTGTGACACTATATATTATTTTAAAAGTACCAGCTTTAGAGGGATCTACATCTCCTTCATAAACTACTTTAGAAGTAAGGTCACCGTTTTCCTTATCAGTAGCTGATACTCCTACCATTGGATCGAATTGATCCCCCTCAGTAATTGTAGTTGTAGCAGGTACTTTTAGTATTGGTATTTCATTTTTAACTTCATCTCTAACTTTGACCGTTACAGTTTGTTCCGCAGTTACTTTATGACCTTTAGAATCTGTAACTATGTACGTTAATACGTAAGTACCGGCTTTAGTGCTATCTACTTCACCATTAACTTTTACTTTAGAAGTAAGGTCGCCGTCTTCTTTATCAATAGCTAATACCTTTGCCATTGGATCGAATGAATCTCCTACATGAATTGTCGCTGCAGTAGGCACTGTTAATGTAGGGTTTAAATCTAATGTTTCTCCATTTCCCTCTACAATTACAGTCTGTGTAGCCGCTGTATGTCCCCCTTGAGAGTCAACGACCGAGTAGTCCACAATGTATGTACCTGGTTTAGAAGTATCTACATCGCCTTTATGTTTTACTTTATTTGTTAAATCACCATCTTCTTTATCAACAGCTTTTACGTTACTCATCGGGTCAAACGTATCACCTATACGCAGTGTAATTGTAAACGGTACAGTTAGCTCTGGGATTTCGTTTTCTGCGTTTTTTTCGTTTTCTTTCACTGTTCCTTTAATTTTTGCTGCATCAAAAGCTTTTTGAACCGCTTCAATCTCAATTGAGTTCGCTCCATATTTGTTTGTTGCAACTTTAAGACACGCTAATCTTAATTCAGAGAAATTAGAAGTCATGTTCAATTCATCAGTATTTGCATAATAGAAAATATCAAACATTTTATCTTCACCAATACCATTTACAGTTACACCGTTATGAGTGCCACCTTGTGCAATTAAATACGCGACTTTATTAATAATACTTGAGTTGAAATGAACGCCCTCATTATCTTCTCCGTTTAAATCACTGTATTTGCTATAATCATCTGGATACGGTACTCCATTAAAAAATTTGACTGCAGATGGATTTTTCATATTACGAAGAGCTGATCCAGTTTGTTCTCCTATTGTCCAATTAAATTCTCCATTATTTATATATTTCTCAATAGCCGTTCCCATAATATCAGATAATGCCTCGTTAATTGCTCCAGATTCTCCGAAAAATTCAAGATTAGATTCGCTAGATGTAACCGCATGTGTAAATTCATGGCCCGCTATATCAAACGCTCTAACCATTGGATCACCATATATAAGCATACTAACATTGTTAACATTAGCACTAAATGCATTTCCCCAATTTTTAGGATCATCTATTTCTCCAGAATCCCATGCATGTACAACTGAAACTACTTTTTTCCCCTTATTATCAAAACTATTACGCTTATATTTGTCTTTATAAAAATCATATACGTTTGTTGCTAAGAAATGAGCACTTACCGCTTTTGGATCATTAAATGTTGTTGAAGTGCTAGTTGCTAATATACCAGGATAATATTTACCTTCTAAAGTAATATCTCTATAATTTACATCGTACGTCTCAATTCCTTGCCCCCTTGTGTAATCAGCAAGCGCATATTTCCCGTTACTTTGTTCAGAAATACCGAATGTACGAGTTATACCTAAATCATCTTTTCCAGTTCCGGTTAATGATTTAAAATTGCTTTTTTTACTCTCCTTAATAGCTTCAACATGCTCTTCACTTACTTTTAAATCTGACTCTTGCACCATATTTTTCAACATATCACCATTATGAGCATTCACTAAATAAGTTCCAGTTACATAGTTTGGTGTTGCAGCAGCAAATGTAACTTGATATGCATTGCTAGCCTGCCCATTATTTTCAGTAACAAAAATAACTTCCTTAACTTCTGGTTCAGAAATAAATTTAATATCGTTCCCGTATTTCGTATAAATATATTGTTTTGCTTCTTCTTTTGAGAAAGTACTAGTGTTCTTTAAATCTACCTGTGTTAAATTTTGTGCACTTTCTCCTGAAATACTTTTAATAATACCCTTTTTATCTACATGGGCAGTCAATTGGTGTCCATATACTTCTTTACCTTCATATATTTGTTGCATACGCACAAGTGTAGTCCCATCATAAGAAGCACGTTTTTGAACAACTTTGTAATCTACTCCTTTGTCCCCACTAACTTGTTTTGGAGACAAAGCATGCTCCGCCTTTTCCTTAAGTGCATCTTTCACTACGTTCTCAGGCATCTTTTGTGATGGTTGTGTAAGTGCACCTGTACGGAACGAATCCTCATGAATTTCAACTTGCATTTGACCCGTTTCTTCTGCATAAGCTATTCCATATGGTGTTACACTTGTTAAAACTAACCCTGTTGTTAATGCAACTATAGCTATTTCTTTTTTATTCTTCATTTTATTTTCCTCGTATAATTTCCTAAAATATGAAACTGCTTCAATGTATTCCTATCAAAAATAGAAAAAATAAAAAGTACATCACATTACGCAAAACTGTATTATAAAAAGATGACTTCTGTAATCAACAAAAGTCACCTCTTCAATATGTCATATCCCTAATATATTTTTAATACATACTTTCTATATGAAAAAGAAAAAGTATTCTTTAACGAGCATTTTGCAATACTTTTATTAGGTCATTTATATTTTCAACTTTTTGCTGAAACTGATCAAGCCTGTTATGTAGCAATGAAGGATTCTTATCTTCAGTTGAAATAACTTTTTTTAATTCTTGTTCTAATTTATCATATGTATCAAAGAAATTATCAAATTCTACACTTATAAGTTCTTCATTTTCACGATAAAATCTTTTTGCTTCTATATAAGTCATATATGATTTATTTAAAAACCCTAATGAAATTAAATATTTAGAAGTGTTTTCTTGATAAATGGCAATATCACATGCTATTTTAATATCAGAATAAGTCTTTTGAACGAAACAATGTAATTCAAAAATCTTAAACTTTAATCCATTATTCATTTCATCCCCTCCCATCCTATCTATTTTACATAAAAAAAGAATATTATACAAAATAAAATATCAATATAGCACAAAAATAAAAAGCGAAATAATGACTCCTTTCGCTTTTTATAACAATACATACATTTCATATTGTGCTAATGAATTCTTTTCAAATCCAGTTTTCTTTAAAAACCCTTCCAGTAAATTGTTGTTTGGAAACCCAATTGATAAACTTGATACATGTAAGTTTTCTCTTGCTACTTGTAATAATTTTGATCCAATACTACGATTTCTATAGTCTTTGTCTACGAATATAAAACTAATTTTACCTTGTTCATTCATACATATTGAACCCTTTAAATCATTATCGACATATGCACCGTAAAATGTATTATTTGTTTTTTCGATATAATCCATATCATTTTGCCAATTTATATGGAAGTGTAACCATTTCTGAATTTCAACTTTAAAAGCTGGAAATTCTAATTGTTTTACTTCAATTTCCTTACAATCTTTATTTATTATTTTAGTCATATCTTTTAAATTATAATAAGATAGATCGTACACTTTTTCATAGCCTAATTTCGTATAAAAATGAATCGCTCGGTCATTGCCTACAATGACTTCAAGAAAAAGTTGCTTACACTCATTTTGAAGCGCCTCTTCCTTATGCAGTTCAAATAATTTTTGACTCACACCAATACCGCGGTAATTAGGATGAACCGCTAATGTTCCACAACGCATTGTTTTTATGTTTTCATAATCCTTTATCCCGCCAAGTATTACACCAACAGATTTGTTACCGTCTAAAGCAAGAAAGGAATGTTTTAGTGAATTCCCTTCTGGTCCCAAAAACCTTTTTATAAAATCTTCTTTTGAAACTTCCATTTTAATAATGTAATCTGAAAATCCATCTTTAAAAGCTTCATACACTAAATCTATACTTACTTCACTGCATCTTTTGTATTGAATCATATAAAATTCTCCCCCACTTACTCGTGTTAAACTTAGCATTCAAATACGTAAAATGTACTAGTGCCAATCTACCCATCATTCTTTAACTTTTAATTAAACCATTTAATTTGAAATAAACGGGCACTTCCCTACATATCTCTCACTGTTAATTTGTTTTATCACAAATGGTGCAATATCACTATTTTGAATTTTGATTCCTGGCATATCTACTAAACTCTCCTTTATATTTCCAATGCTCTTCCCTTCCATAACAAATGGTAATCTAACAATTGTCCAATCTACATCACTACCTTGAATAGTTTGCAATTCTTTATATTTATCTTGCATCATCTTTGATAAAAATGCTTTAAACAAGGTAGCTCCTATTTTATTTACAATTCCCTTTTGATCTTCTGTAACATCTAAAGAACCACCAGAAATTAGAATATATCGTTTTATTTCAAACTCTTTCATTGCTTCTAAAATATGCTTTGTTACTGTGCTAAAAATATAAGATTCATTTTTTGGTTGACCTACCGCATTAATTACAGCTTGACACCCTTGAAGTAATTCACGTATTGAAGAAAAATCACGTGCATCTCCAATAATAGTCTCTAAATTTTCATTAGTTATCGTCATATTATTAGAATTTCTTGTTAATATTTTTACTTGATATCCCTTTTCTAATGCTTCGTTTACAAGGAATTTCCCAGCTTTCCCGTTTGCACCCAGAATAGCTATTTTATTTGTACTTTCCAATATTAATCCCTCTTACTATCTATTATTTACTACATTAATCTCATACACACGTAAAAAAGCAATTAAATGCTCGCACGCTCGTTCACACGCTAACATTTTAAAGATTTTTTGTTCCTCTTTCGTTTTATCATTTGCTTGATCTGAAGCAGCTTTTAAAATGAGAAAAGGTTTTTTATTGATTTGACACACATAAGCAAAAGCTGCCACTTCTTGATCAACCGCCAATGCTCCATATACAGTATGGAGTAAATATCTCATTTCTGAACTACGGATACGTTGATCTCCAGATAAAAATGTACCATAATGAATCGGATCATAAGATCGTATCTTTTTTATTCTTCTTACAAGTGACTTTGTTGTTTCAATAGGTGCTGTTCTACCATTATATAAATTAAAAACATCTTCCCCCGAACCAGCAGCAGTAACGTCGTGTTGTATTGCATTAAGGGCTACTACAATATGTCCATTTTTCACCTTATTTGATAGACTTCCACATATACCTGTCATAAACAACTCATCTGGCTGAAATTCACTAATTAATAATTGCGCACAACTAGCACAGCTTACTTTCCCAACTCCAGTTATAACAGAAATAATTTCCAGATCATTGATATAATGAAAATGAAATTCCCAAGCTGCTCTTTTTTCAATGCGTTCACTTGGATAATATTGATGCAAATACGTAAGTTCTGGTTCCCATGCGGCTACGATTGCAATACGTTTCATTACACGCTTCACTTCCCCCATTGTTGTCATGTAAATAAGTTATCTATACTTTCTCGTTCATAATCTGGAATCCACTCTTTATATTTCTCATATAAATTTCGTATTGTTTCTTTATTCTTCGCAATTACTTCACATCCTCTATCATCATAAACAAACATGATAATATCTTTCGTTGCATTTATGAGAAATACATCTGGATAAGAAATCTCTTCCTTACGTCCAAAACGAGGATTAAGACCTGGAAAATCTTCATGATTCGCAGCTTGAATAAGCGGTTTATACTTTATATCGCTAGCAAAACATTTTAACGAAAGTTGATATGTACAATATAAATTAGCTTCTTCATCTTCAAATAGAAAAGGTACTGTTTCTTGTCTTATTTGGAACTTTAAATCCCTCTTTTTAATAAATCGATTATATACATTTATTTTCTGCGAATTTTTCACGTTTTCCTTTTTAAATCGATAAACATTTATTACTAAAAACACTTCATCTTCTTTTGAAAATATATCTTCAAATAAGTATTTATTATATGTATATAGTTGAGTGAAGTATTCCATATTTACATCGTCGGTTCTTTCGACATTTCGACATTTGGACATTTCCCTTTCCCAAAATGAAAATGCAAATGATTTTTCCACTGAAAGTATATATGTGGTACTAATGTAACTCCAGGAAATGTTTGATTCATATATTCTTTTAATTGCATTCTTATACCCTTTCTACTCTACAATTTTTTTTAACTGCCAATATGCATCATCTAGCCACGGATGTAAAACTTTCAACGTGTCTCTTCTATCCCACAAATATGAAATATATGAAAAAGCACCATGTTCTAAAGATTTTTCTAATCCTTTTTTTACTTCTACTAAATAAGGTGGTGTCCCATTATGATCCCACTCTATTTTATCAGCAACAAATAACACTAAATCCATCTTCGTTGCATGCTTACGTAGTGTAGTATGACAATTAATTGCATTTAAAATTTCTTCATCTTCCACTTTAAATATCTCTTTTGCAATTATTTTCGACAATTTTTGATGAATAATCATCGGGAATTCTCGTTCTTCTAGTAATATCTCTATTCCAAATTGTTCAGCAACTGCAACCCGCTCTTCATTCGGAAAGATTGCACTAATATCATGTAAATATGCTGCCATTGCTGCCTTTTCCTCGTTTTCATGATACTTAATCACAATTTTCTGGGCTTCATTTGCTACCCGAATTGAATGCTTATATGTAAGTTCTTTATTGTATTTTAATAGAAAAACTTTTATATTATTTTCAATTTTTCCAGTCGGAGTAAATGAATAAATATCTTTATATAACATCATAAGTCCCCCTTCTTCCAAACATTCAATATAACGTTGTATTTAAATATCCTTTTTATTTGTATTCGTTATGAATGTTTTAATCCCTTTTTTATACGTTACATGAAATTTTATGTGGAATCATGGCTACAAAATACATAAATGTTTGATATTATAGTAATGTTAATGATTTGTTAGGAAAGGAACTACATAATGAAGAAAAACATATTAATTATTGATGATGATAAAGAAATTGTTGAGTTACTTGCTGTTTATTTGCGAAATGAAGGCTATAACATTTATAAAGCATACGATGGCGATGAGGCATTGCAAATGATTTCTACATATGAAGTTGACCTTATGGTTTTGGATATAATGATGCCAAAACGAAACGGATTAGAAGTTTGCCAGGAAGTTCGTGAGAATAATACTGTACCTATTCTTATGCTGAGTGCAAAAGCCGAAGATATGGATAAAATATTAGGTCTTATGACAGGTGCAGATGATTATATGATTAAGCCATTCAATCCATTAGAATTAGTAGCTAGAGTGAAAGCTTTGTTACGAAGATCATCTTTCCAAAATGCCACTTCCTCCAAAAATGAAGATGGTATTATTCGTATTCGTTCTGCTGAAATACACAAACATAATCATACTGTTAAAGTAAATGGAGAATATATTAAACTTACATCTATTGAATTTGATATTTTATATTTACTTGCGAGTAATACCGGAAGAGTATTTAGTTCCGAAGAAATTTTTGAACGCGTTTGGAATGAAGATGGTTATGGCTCAAATAAAACTGTAATGGTCCACATTAGTAATTTACGGGATAAACTTGAAACAGGAATGAATGGAGAGAAGTTTATTCATACTGTTTGGGGAGTAGGCTATAAAATTGAGAAATGAAGCATTTGATATATTAAAAGATATCCCAAAATGGAAGTTGATTTTTTGGTTTATGTTAGCCATCACACTTACTCCTATTACTGAATTAATAATATATCGTCTTGTTACAAGTGTAATTGAAAGTTCACTTACATTAAGCGAACTCGGCAAAGAATTCATTAGAATTTTTGGATATGAAAAATATAAAGGAATAAAAGAATCTCTCTGGATGATGATTGTATCTTATTTGTTTTTATTTTCTATTTTTTCATCCTACCTATACATTTTTTATCGTCATGAAAGAAAGCTTTACTATGAAACTTGTATTAAAAAAATGATAGAAGAGATTCGTTATATTGCAGATGGAAACTTCAATCATAAAATTTCTATCGTACATCATAATTATCTGGAAGAGTTAGCGACCGGTGTTAATCAAATTGTTGAACAATTGAAAGTCTCAATTGATGAAGAAAGACAGGCGGAACAAGCTAAAAGTGAACTTATTACAAATGTATCGCATGATTTACGTACTCCTCTTACCTCTATAGTTGGATACGTGAATTTAATCCACCATGATAATTATAGAGATGAAGTGGAATTACGCTATTACATACAAGTCATTTACGATAAAGTAACCCGTCTTAATGCATTAATGAATGATTTGTTTGAATATACACGTGTTCAAAATAAAGAGTTAAGTTTATTTTCTGCTCCTATTGATATTGTAGAGCTACTTGGACAATTAACTGTTCAATTCCGCATACAGGTTCAAGAAGCTAATATAGAATGTCGACCTTCTTTTCCATCTCAAAAACTCATGGTATTAGCTGATGGTGATAAATTAGTTCGCGTATTTGAAAATCTAATTATTAATGCTATCGCTTATGGTAGCGATGGTGAGTATATTGATATTACTGCTTACGAAAGTAATAATATGATTGCAATTGATATTACAAATTACGGCCAGCCTATTCCGAGTACCGATTTACCTCATATTTTTGAACGTTTTTATCGCGTGGAGAAATCGCGCTCGACAAACACTGGTGGATCTGGACTCGGATTGGCAATTGCAAAAAGTATTGTCGAATTGCATAAAGGAACAATTGAAGTATATAGTGATGAGAAAAGAACAACTTTCACTATAAAACTACAACCATATAAATGTTAATACAATTTAATTTTAGGTTCAATTTCTTATCATATAAGAAATTGAACCTTTTATTTTCCATCAATATCCAAAATTAAATAATCCTTTATAATTCTTTAGAAATTCTTTACCTTTTCTTTCTTCCTAATTAAGCATTCTTTTTTACAATACTATTATTGATGTCATAGTAGGAGGATCGCTTATGCAATTCTTGAAAAAATTCACAATTTTATTATTATCTTTTGTTATTACAGCACTTATCGTTTTATATTTTTACCTTTATGTAAATGGTCCAATTATTCAAGCTAAATCAGCTATTTTAATAGATGCTAATTCAGGTGAAGTTGTTTATAAAAAAAATGAAGAAATTCCTATACAATCAGCTACTTTATCTAAATTAATGACAGAGTATATCGCAATGGAGCAGCTGAATGAAGGGAAAATACAGTTAGATGAATTAGTAAAAATAAATAACGAAGTTTTCCGAGCAGAAACGAGCCCTATACAAGTAACTTCGAAAGATAAAACGACAGTTCGTGATTTACTTCATGCATTGTTTTTGACAGGGAATAATCGTTCCGCACTTGCCCTTGCAGAACAGATTGCTGGAAACGAAGATAACTTTACACTTGTAATGAATGAGAAAGCAAAACAACTAAAGTTATCACAACCATCCCCGTTTCTAAATGCTACTGGAATGAATAACGATACAAATAAACAATCAACTACAACAGCTATAGACGTAGCTAAACTAGCAACACAATTAGTAAAAGACTTTCCTAATGTATTGAACATTACGAAACTAACCTCTTACCAATTTACCTTCAAAGACTCAAAAGTTTTCAACACAAATAAAATGATTTATTCCCTTAATAAAAACATTAAACTCCAAGGTGTTGATGGCTTACAAACTAGTTTTTCAACTAATGGTAATTATAGTTTTGTCAGTACAGCAAAACGAGGAGATACTAGACTTATTTCAGTAATATTAGACGCCGACGATGAAAACAGTACTTTTATTGAAACAAAAAAATTACTACAGTATGGTTTTGATCCTTCCTCGTACTCTGCACTCCAAGCTTTTAAAGATACTGTTACATCGTGGACAGTTTTACTTCAGTTTAAAAATTTGATTATACAAACATTATTGATTTTCTTCATTATTACAATTTTAATGTTTTTACATATACGTCAGAAAAAATCCGAGGATTTCAACTAAGAAATCTTCTTATATATAAAAACCGGCTTGCATTCACAGTGCAAGCCGGTTTCTAAATCTATAGTCCTCTTCCAATTAAATTCGCTGAAACAGGCTGAAGATTTAATTCTCTCGCCCATATAGATAGCTGACCGATATGGTGAATTTCATGTACAATTACATGTCTTAAAACTTCACCGTATGTATATGTTTTATCTGTCCACGAAGCTTTTAATATCTTACATTCTAGGCTAAATGACCACAACTGTAAAAAATCTTCTAATTCTCGTATATATAAATTAGATAACGCTTTCACTTTTTGGATGGATTGATAATCTTTAAACTGCGGTTCATTATCTTCTTTTCCTTGAAGCGCACTAATCCAGCTGTACTCAACATCGACAATATGGAATAATGTTTCTAAAACACTCCCAACACCACCTACACGCTTGCGGAGTAATTCTTTCTCTGAAAGTTGTTCACACCACTTAAACCAATCATCTCTTACTTGCCAATTGTATTGAAATAACGTGTACATATTTATCTCTCCCCTACCTCAACAATCCACTTAACCGCATCTATTACATAATATGGTTCATCTTTTTGAATATAGTGACCGCTTTGTTCTGCAATTACAAATTTATGATTGTATGATAATCGTAATAATTCTTCTTGCAACTGTAACCACTTCAGTTGTGCAGCTTGCGAATAAAAAGTTTTTTTACCAGCAGCTAACACGACAAGTGGAATATCATTCATTGATTTACAATGTCTATCTACTTCACTTAAACTAAATGTAAACTCTTCATAAGAACTTTCATATACAAACTGTTTATAGTAAGCTTCTTGAAATTCTGGAGACATGATTGGCAGAAAATCTTCTTTATAATTTTCCGGTGTCGAATCAACCAAAACGATTCCCAACATATCTTCGGGATAAAAAGTCGCAAATAAACGTGCATTTATACCGCCAAAAGAATGTCCTACAAAAATATAAGGTGGTTTCAATTGTAATTGCGCCAAGCAACACCTTAAATCTTTTACCATTTCAGAACTAATACGTCTCTTGGAACTCTTCCCACTTTTTCCTACGCCCGCTCGATCATATGTAAGTACCGTCCCATATTCCGTCAACTCTTTAGCGATATGATCCCATGTCTTTGAATAATCGCCATAGCCTGCCTCCATTATAATAACAGGTTGCAACTGCTTTCCTTGGAATACTTTTGAATACATTTTAAAATCATCAACTTGTACATATTCCTCTATACATTTAACCATTGACGATTACTTCTCTCCGATTAAGTGACTCTAAAATTTGATTAATTATTTCATCGACAGATAAAGATCCATCCAAAACAATATCTGAATTTGGCTTTACGGTATGAAGTGCCTCTAAATATGCTTTTCTAGCATATGTTATATAGTGTTTTAAATTATTTTGTATTTCACTCATTGTATCTTCCTTAAAATCTCGCAAAATTCTTCTAGCCATCGCAATATCTAAAGGTGTGTCGATAAATATGGTTACATCAATGAATTGTCGCATTTCACTATTTAGGTATGCAAAAGGATAATCTACAATAATATAATCTAGATAACTATTTTGTAACAGATGCTGAATATCCTTAATTAATGGTGTAAGTAACCATTCATCATAATTTGCTCCATCATCAATCCATTTACAAATATCAGCAGGACAATTATCAAAGTCATAGCTATCAAAATATAGTGCTTTTGAATTCATTAACTTGTGAGTTAAACTTTCTGTAACAGTAGTTTTACCTCCTCCTGAAACAGCTGCAACTGAAATTACTTTAGTATTTTTATTCATAACTTCCCACCATACCCCTTTTAATTGACATAACATAATTATAAAAAACTATTATTTTTTATCACTCCATTCATATTCTAACATACTCATTTCCCATAAATTCCAATATGTTTCTCCTACTTTTTTGGATTCTCTTAATAAACTTTCTTTTACAAATCCTATTTTTTCATAACATGAGATGGCCGACGTATTAAAATCATAAACACCAAGAGTTACTCTATGTAGTTTTAATTCTTTAAATGCAATTTGTAATACTGCTTTTATCATATGTTTCCCTATAGAACGCCCTCGCATTTTCGTATCACCAACTAACACTTTTCCAATTCTTGCAGATTTATTTATATTGTCAATTTGCCCAAGTGAAATATGACCAATTACTTTTATAGTCTCTTCATCTATTACTTTAAATGCAAGCGTATTTTTGCATTCAATATATTTTTCTAATTGTTGTTCATGTAAAGGGTATGTAAATACATTTCCTGACCACTGTATTAAAAATTCTTCGCAATCAATCCAATTTATTAATTGTTTGAAATCAGTTCTTGTAAATTGTTTCAGCTTGATCACTCTCATTCTCCTTTCACACAACCTTTTATACACCTTCAAATTTATTTCTATATGAAAAATATATTCCCTTTTAAACAAAATAAAAAGCCATTCATAAGAATGGCTTAGCATCAATAAAGCATAATTACTCTTTATTTGCTACGTCAACACCGTTAAAATCAAACTCATCAACAACAGTTGTAGCAGGTGGTAAAATCGCTTCAATTTTACAAAGAGATATAATTGCTGCAACTGAACCAGGAATAGCAGCCAGCTTAACAACATCGCAAGTTACAGAAGAAACAGTACCTATATAAGTACGTCCTTCAGTGTTAATTCGCACTGTTTTATTAATTAATTTTTTAAGTTCGTCTCTAATTCCTTGTACACAAGAGCTGTCACATTTCTCATGCTGTTCTTTTTTACACTCTTCAAAAACATCCCAACAATCATCATGTTTACACGTACATTTTTTTCTACAATTATTAAATCGAGAACCCAAATCCTCACCCCCTAATCATTTCTATTAGTAAAGTATGTCCAATAGCTTAAAAGTGTACGAGACAAAAGCATAGAAACAAAAAAACAAACACTTGTACTAAACTTTTATATATATATTAAAGACGAATATACTACTGTATGAATACTCAATTCAAATACTCCAAATATGTAGCATTATTAGTATAAACGTGCTTTCAACGACAATAACATTCTTTTCTTTATTAATAACAAAACGGACCTCTAACAATTAAAGGCCTGTTTAATGATTGGACTTGGATTTAATTCTGCTGAATTTAAAATTTAGACAACCTCTTTCTCAAACGAACCTGTTTTTTTTAATAAGCCGGCTCCTTTAAGAGGGACCAGCTTTTCCTATTACTTCACATATACATAGGCTTTGTTTGCAGTAATATAGTATGTTTTGCCTTTGCTGTTGTGAAATATACATTAAAAAAAGCGTACTCCAAAATAAGATATTATTTAAAATCAGAACGTTTTCTTCAACAAGTGTTTGTTGATTAATATCATAACCAGCAGTTCTCTCCACTACCTTTTGAAAATTAAGCATAGTTTGTATGAATTCTATATTTAGTAGAAAGCACTCTATCATATAAAGGTAAAATAATAGGTTAATAAACAAGCCATTTTTTTACTAAAACATAGAATAATATGAACCCTAATTGAAGGGAGGTATAAAAAATGTCCTGGAAAAATGATTGCTGGAGTTCTAAGAAAAAGCATTGTTGTGATGACTGGTGGAAATCTAAAGAACAGCACCATTGTGATGATGATTGGCGTTCTAAAGAAAAGCATTGCAATGATGATTGGTGGAAATCTAAAGAACAACACCATTGTGATGATGATTGGCGTTCTAAACGAAATAAGTGTCGCTGTAAATGTTTCTTTATTTGTTGTCATTGTAAAAGAAAACATTGGTAATATATTAAATGTCAAATTAAAGGAAAGAATATGTCTTTTGGGACCGATAAATACTAGAATATATAAAAAGCTGACTAAATATAGTCAGCTTTTTATATATTAACACGTAGAGATTTAAACTGGCATCTATAATTACTAGTTGAGTGGAGTATTGAAAAATAAGCTGACTCTTATAAATCGACTCTTTAATTACTTCACATACAAATAAGCTTATTTACAGCAGTATGTTTTTCCTTTGCTATTGTGCACCTTGTATTGTAGTGTTCCTTTAACACTTACTTTTGCATCAATAACAAACTCTAATCATACATTAACAGAACCAGCAACGTCTTTATCCTGCCAAGTTGGTGAATCATAGAAACATAAATTATTTCTTTTAGAAACACCACGTTTTCCTCCAATAGATGAATCTACTGTACTTTTTTATCGAACTTCACATAAAAGAATCGTATTTAATCTATTGCTCTTCGCCAAGATTCAACCAGCCGTCTATGAGTTTTAAAAATGTACGCACCATTTTGTCTAACTAAAAGACCACATACACCAAAATCCCGAATACTCGCAAATTCTAATGCTCCTATAAATTTTTGAGCATGTAAATTAGGGAATGGACGATTTGTAAGCAAGAATTTCTGACCATTTCGCAATGCAACATTCTAAAATTAGTATTATAATGGAATTTTCTCATATTTTATTAACTTCCTTATTAGAAAAAGATTATTTTATATAGATTACTATAAGCATCCATAAAGCCAAGACGCCAATGATAGCGAGCGCTATACGTGTAGATAGTACCCTTACTTCAAAGTCTGTTTTCTTGGAAGGTTCAGGATATACAATTATGTAGATTCCCTTTAATAATGCAAGCCATGCAATAAACGTTAGGAACCCCTGCCAGTTGAATACCCATACATTATGTAGGATTACACTACCTAACCCTAGGAAAATCGATAGAAAACCATACATAATACCAAATCCTCTGTCTTCAACCACTAATTTTTTCAATTCACGTAGTACCGATGGTCGTACGAAAAGTATTCCCGATACAATAACCGTTACCCATCCCCAAAACAATCCTAAAAAAGTACTAGTTTCCATTATTAGTTCACTCCCCTCAATTATTTATATTTCAGATATTCCCCCCTTTAGAACAATTCCAACATCTTTATATATAGGCTAAATTCTGCTCTTTTTTAATACAAGTATGGCATATTCTATGCCCATCCTTAATCACCTTATTTCTCTACGAAATGAAATTTTCACATCATTCTTCGTCATCATCTATCCGAATCAACCAAAGTCGCTTTGTACTATTACCGCACACTTTTTCATAGCTTGGAACTAACATGCACCGAAGCCAATATAATGATTTATTCGCCTTTTCACTAACCTCAAAAATTGTCCCCTCTGTAATAAAATGATCACCTTGATACAATGTATACTCGCTTGTCCCATGGCATCATCATTATTCCCCTCCCTATTAAAATAGCGTTTTTGTTTCAAATGATGCTCTCATTAATTCGGATGAATTTACCAGTGTTTTTACCAAAAAATTCATGATATCATTAATTAGTCGAGTACTTCATTATTTGACGATTTCCCTTAGGAGCCCGCGGACAATCGGGAGTTCTTTTATTTAAATAAAAATTTTGTTTAAACTTTACAAAACTCACCTATATTAAAATATCTTCTAAAATCCTTATTGAACATTTATAATACTTTTAAATAGTTTAAATTCTACAATCAGTAATGGAGGCCTTTTAATGGGAAACATCCCAAAAGTATCATCCCAACAATCAAATCCTAATATACCCTCACAGCAAGTGAACCCTAACACCCAACAAGGTAGTAATAAAAAAACAAGACGCCGTATTATAACTATTTTGGTTTTAATATTACCTATAATTTTTGTCCTTCAATATTCTCTTAATAACCAACAAGAAATGATTAAAGAAAAACAAATCACGCTTAATACGGAGCAACAAAAATTATCTTCTTTAAAGAAGGATGGTCATTCCCTTAAAAATGATGTTAAAACTTTAACAGATAGTGAAGAAGAAATTTTAAAATTCGCAAGGAAACTGTATGGATTTTCCAAACCGAATGAAACTATTTTTCAAATAACTGAATAAAATTACACTGCATTACCCAAAAGGCGATTTGAAAATACTCGCCTTTTTATATTTAATTTCTAAAGGAATCGTACTAATCTCTCTTTCTATCAAATAAAAATTTTGTTTAATTTATTAAAATACAACCGCTTGTCCATTTCACTTTGCTCTATCATTACATTTACTATTAGTAATACGATTTTTAGAGGTGATAAATAATGGACGAGTTTTTATCTTTTGCTGCACTTAATCCGGGTTCTATTGGACCTACACTTCCACCTGTTCAACCCTTTCAATTCCCTACTGGTCCCACCGGTTCTACAGGAGCTACGGGTTCAACCGGACCAACCGGACCAACTGGATCAACTGGATCAACTGGATCAACTGGACCAACTGGATTTAATCTTCCTGCTGGGCCTGCATCTATTACTTTGACTTCTAACGAAACCACGACATGTGTATCCACTCAAGGAAATAATACTTTATTTTTTTCGGGTCAAGTATTAGTAAACGGTAGTCCTACTCCAGGAGTAGTGGTCAGTTTTTCATTTAGTAATCCTTCTCTTGCTTTCATGGTTCCTCTTGCTGTCATTACAAATGCTTCAGGTAACTTTACCGCTGTATTTCTAGCCGCTAATGGGCCTGGAACAGTAACCGTTACTGCTTCACTTCTTGATTCTCCTGGAACAATGGCTAGCGTCACTATTACCATTGTGAATTGTCCGTAATGGTTTTATCTTTAAGTACTAAGCAATTTCTGATAAGATGAGCACTGATTTACAGTGCTCATCTTATCATTGGGATGTTCCTTTCAAATGAAATTTCGAAACACCCTACTAAAATAAAGCTTTTATTAAGAACTAATGATCTTTATATTTCTTAAACTTGTCATCACAAGTGATTTTTATAATTAGTTAAATTCTCAATATAGTTTATGTATATAATTCCATTCAAAGATACATAATACCCACGTAACTATTTAAAAACACTTCGTTTTTATATCTAAATTCAAAAAGGAGCTACATAACATGGATAAAAAAAATCTATTAAGTCAACAACTTGATTATGTGTCATCGGATGCGCTGAATACCCCTAGTAAAGCCCAAGAGCAAATGCAAGAAACATCTCAGGAGGCACATGATTCAAACAAAAAGGACAGTACTCAAGCTTTACATGGCGACGATTTACCAATTTCAGATGTATATAGAACAACGAACAAGCAGTAAATTTAAAAGGGAAAAATCTTAAGAACGAGTGAACTTAATTCTTTTCCCTTTTCCTATTTAATTAACACTTTTATATGGAACCCGTACACATTTTTGACACATCCACTATCACAATCTCCTGAAAATTCGTGATAATATTAATTTGTCGAATACGCCAAATTTCGACATTGAACGACAATGATATCTCCTTTATTGAATCCCTGTCCCCCAGGGATTTCTCCTTTTATTCATTACTTTTTTCTTCACTAAATTTTCATTCTTAACAAAATTCAATTACTCCATTGGATAGATATGCAACAGTATCCTATTTTGATAAAAACTAAAAACAAACAGACATACTTAACACTAATAGTAGATTTTTTAACTTCAAATTTACTTTTTCTCTCTTACCTTTTTGTAAACATTAAAAATGAGCTCTATTTACATAGAGCTCATTCGTAATTTTATAGTTTACTAGACTGTAACCCCTGAATAAATGGAACTACTTCAGGATTTACAAGTGATGATAAATCCCCTAATTCTTTTCCTAAGTAAGCAGCTTTAATGACGCGTCGCATTACTTTAGAATTACGTGTTTTTGGTAAATCTTCTACAACGTGAATATCTTTTGGACACAATGCTTTTCCGATATGAGAGTTTACTAAACTCATTAATTCTTTCTTTAACTCTCCTGTGAATGTTACATTGTCCCTTAATACTACAAAACAATGACAAACTTCACCTTTTACATCATCAGGTACACCAATCGCGGCAGCTTCTATGACATCATTATGCTTAACAAGAATAGATTCATATTCTGCAGGTCCAATACGTTTTCCAGCAATGTTTAACGTATCATCTGAGCGTCCTGTAATAATATATTGCTCACCATCATAAATCACCCAGTCACCATGAACCCATTTATTTTCAAAACGTGACCAATACGTGTTCACATAACGCTCATCGTCTTCCCAGAAACTTTTCGTCATACCAACCCAAGGTTTCTCTAAACATAATTCTCCAACTTCATCACGAATTGGATTGCCTTGATCATTGAGCACAACCGCTGCCATTCCTGGTAAAGATGCGTTAAAACTAATCGGTGCAATCGGTTTAATAAGGACGTTTCCGAAAATCCCACCAGAAATTTCAGTTCCGCCTGAATAGTTACAAATTGGTACATTATTTTTTCCAACTGTTTCAAATAGCCACATCCAAGGATCTGGATTCCAAGGTTCACCTGTTGATGCGAATACTTCTAAACTCTTGAGCGAATGTTTATTTACATACTCATCACCCTTTGCCATTAACGCACGAATTAATGTTGGTGATATACCGAGATGTGTAATTTCATATTTATCAACGGTCTCCCATAAACGATCTGCTTCTGGGAAATCTGGAACACCTTCGTACATAACCATCGTTGCTCCATTAATGAGAGAGCCGAATAGTAAAAACGGTCCCATCATCCAGCCCATATCAGTTACCCATAATACGCGGTCACCTTGTTTGATGTTCATTCCAAATCCTGCATCAAATGCAGATTTCAAAGGGAAACCAGCATGTGTATGTACTGTTCCTTTCGGTTTCCCAGTTGTACCTGATGTATAAATGAGCATTAACGGATCATCACTATTCATCTCTTCAGCATGTGTAAATGGTTTTTCTTTTTCTAGTGCACTCCATGGGAAATCATAATTATGTGGTGTAAAATCATTTCCTGCATGACGAACAATAACAACTTTTTCAACAGTTGGACAATGTTCGCAAGCTTTATCTACTTCGTCTTTTAATGAAACAACTTTACCTCGGCGTGAAAAACCATCTGCAGTAATGATCATTTTTGATCCTGCCGCTTGTACACGAGTCATGACTGCATCAGACGCAAATCCTGAGAATATTGGTGAAATAATTGCTCCGATTTTCATAACAGCTAACATTGCAACAACTGTTTCTGGAATCATCGGCATATAAATTGTTACACGGTCACCTTTTTCAATACCCGCATGTTTCAAACCGTTTGCAACGCGACTTACCCAGTTGTCAAGATCTTCATATGTAAATGATTTTGAAGTTCCATTTTCTCCCTCGTACTGTAGTGCTGGTTGCGTTCTTGTTTCATCATCTGCAAGCCAGCGTGATAAAACTGATTCTACAACGTTACATGTTCCGCCATTATACCACTGTGCAAACGGTGTACCATTTTCTAAATCTAGCACTTCTGTATAAGGCTTCATCCATTGGTAACCAACCGCTTTCTCAGCTTCTCCCCAAAACCAATCTGTTTCTTCAATAGATTTATTATAAAACGTTTCATAATCTTCATAGCCCAATGATTTCATCCAACCATATAAACGCGTTTTTTCTTTATACTCTTCTGTTGGAAACCAAACTGCTTGTTTCAATGTTTTCCCCTCCTTGACTTTTTGAGCAAGAAAGCCCTAAATAGGGCTTTTAAACTGGATAAACAGGATGTTTACGATCTGTAAATACTTGATATTTACTCATATACATTTCGAATCGTCCTTTTAACTCTTCTCTTAAATTGTTTGGATGAACAATACCATCAATGACCATCTCTGATGCCAAATGGTAAATATCAATATCTTTCTTATACTCTTCGCGTTTTTCAGCAATGAAGCTATTACGCTCTTCTTCTGGTAAAGCTGCAATCTTATTTGCATATACAGCATTGACTGCCGCTTCTGGACCCATTACTGCAATAGAAGCTGTCGGTAATGCTAGGCAGCAATCTGGTTCAAAGGCTGGACCTGCCATTGCATATAAACCAGCACCGTATGCTTTACGAACAACGATAGAAATTTTCGGTACAGTTGCTTCACTCATTGCAGAAATCATCTTTGCACCATGACGAATAATACCAGCACGCTCTACTTTTGTACCAATCATAAATCCAGGTACATCTGCAAGGAATAACAACGGAATATGATATGCATCACATAAATTAATAAACTTCGCTGCTTTATCCGCTGAATCGTGGAATAATACGCCGCCTTTCATACGCGGTTGATTTGCAATAATACCAACTGGCTTACCATCAATACGTGCCAAGCCTGTAATTAGTTCTTGAGCAAATAATTTTTTCACTTCATAGAAAGAACCTTCATCAATAACTCTATTAATGAGATCTTTCATATTGAAAGGAGCATTTTGATTTTCTGGAATGATTTGTTCTAACGTTTTTTCGAATTGTTTCGGTTCTTGAGGTGTAACCAATGGAGTCTTCTCTAAGTAGTTGTTTGGAAAATATGAAATGTATTGTCTTGCTTGTGTAATCGCATCTTCTTCTGTTTTACATAAAACATCTCCGCATCCTGATACAGAGCAATGCATACGAGCTCCGCCCATCTCCTCTAAAGTTACCTTCTCGCCGATAACCATCTCCGCCATACGAGGAGAACCTAAGTACATAGATGCATTTCCTTCTACCATCATAACAATGTCACAAAAAGCTGGAATATATGCGCCACCAGCTGCCGAAGGTCCAAATAATAAGCATACTTGAGGAACTTTACCTGATAATTTCACTTGATTGTAGAAGATTCTTCCTGCACCGCGGCGCCCTGGGAACATTTCTACTTGATCTGTAATACGCGCTCCAGCAGAGTCAACTAAATAAAATAACGGAACACGTAATTTTTCTGCCGTTTCTTGAATACGTAAAATCTTTTCAACTGTACGTGCACCCCATGATCCAGCCTTTACGGTTGAATCATTTGCCATTACGCATGCAGTACGACCATGTATTTTACCCGTTGCCGTTATAACACCATCAGCAGGTAATCCTGTTTGTTCACAATTTGCAAATAATGCATCTTCTACATATTCACCATTATCAAATAAAAGAGCTAAGCGATCTCGAACGAATAGTTTTCCTTTTTCTTTGTTTTGTTCGTGATACTTTGGTGCGCCGCCTTGTTTAATCGTTTCAACTCGTTCTTCAAATGTATTCGATTGTTGTTTTTGGTCTAACATATTTACTCCCCCTTATACATTGGTGTGCGTTTTTCCTTGAATGCTTGTAATCCTTCTAATCTATCTTTCGTATGGATTACACCTTCATACGCTTGTTTTTCCATTTGTAATCCGGTATGTAAATCAACTTGAATACCGTTTGAAATTGCTTCTTTTGCTAATCGAACAGCAATAGGACCATTACTAGCAATTTTCTCTGCTATTTCAATCGCTTTCTCTTCAAGTAAATGAGCTGGTACAACAAATTCTACTAAACCATATTCTTTTGCTTCTTGCGCTGAAATACGTCTGCCTGTATAAATTAATTCTTTCGCTCTACCAACACCAATTAATCTTGGTAAACGCTGCGTACCACCTGCTCCTGGTATAATTGCAAGTGTAGTTTCAGTAAGTCCAAGACTTGCAGATTCAGCCGCAATTCTAAAATCACAAGCTAAACTTAATTCCGTACCGCCACCAAGGGCGATTCCGTTTATAGCAGCAATAACTGGCTGTGGTAATTGTTCAACCATCTCCATAGTAGTGCGAATCATACTAACAGCATGGCGAACTTGTTCCTCATTCATACCAGCACGTTCTTTTAAATCAGCACCAGCACAAAACGCTTTTTCACCAGCACCTGTTAAAATAACTACACGAGTATTGGACTCTTCACTTATTTGAGTTAATATGTTTTGTAACTCTTCTAATAACGCTAAAGATAATGAGTTTGCTTGTCTCTCACGATATAACGAAATCTTTACAACGTGAGGTGTTACATAATTAACTGAAATGTTTTGTAGTTGTAGCATCTTCTCACCTACTTATCGTTTTATGTTGAAGCGCTCTATACACATGACTCGGTAATTGAATATTTAATTTACTTTGAATAAATTGACTTGCTCTCAATAACTTTTCTTCATCAATATTCGTCTGGACTCCTAACTTATGGAGCATATGAACTAAGTCATCGGTTGCAACATTGCCTGATGCTCCTGGTGCATATGGACAGCCCCCAAGACCACCACAAGAACTATCAAATGTTGTAATACCATATTCTAATGACTTAACTACATTGGCCAGAGCCATTCCATACGTATTATGGAAGTGCATTGCAAACTGCGAAGCATCATATTTCTTCAATAAATGTTCTAAAACTTGCTCTACTTGTAACGGATTCGCTACACCAATCGTGTCACCAAGAGATACTTCATAAATGCCGTATGAAAATAGTTGATTACATAATTCGTCAACTGCTGTGGCACTTATATCTCCTTCATAAGGACAGCCAAATACAGTAGAAACATAGCCTCTTACCTTTTTCCCTTCGAATAATGCCTGTTTTGTTATATCTTCAATTACAACTAATGCTTCTTTAATTGATTTATTAATATTACTTTTATTATGAGATTCACTTGCTGATAAAAAAACATTCACCTCATCTACATTTTGCAAAAAAGCTCGTTCCAAACCATTTTGATTTGGAACAAGCGCTGCATAAGTAACATTGGGATCCCTTTTCAGCTCAGAAAACACATCATTTGCATCTGCTAATGCAGGGACCCATTTAGGGTGAACGAATGAGGAAACTTCAACATACGATAATCCCGCCTCTGTAAGTAGTTGAATCCATTTTACTTTATCTTTTGTGCCAACAATCTTTTTTTCATTTTGTAAGCCATCACGTGGCCCGACTTCTTTAATGACAGCAAAATTAGGTAGTTTCAATTCGCTTCCCCCTATATCTCCCTATTCAATCTCTAGTAATACATCTCCTTCATTTACAAAATCGCCTTCTTGCACATTAATTTTCATAACTGTGCCAGCTTCTTCTGAAATGATTGGAATTTCCATTTTCATAGATTCCAAAATGACGACATCCTGCTCTTCCTCTACTGTATCTCCTACTCCTACAACAATCTTCCATACATTTCCTGCCATCGATGCATAAACCTTCGTCATCATTTTTTCCCCCTTAATATTGTTAAATCTTATTTTTTAACAAGTTGTTTCGTTACAAAACCCGTTGTATAAATACCACTTTTAAACACATCGTCTTCCAATACTTGAAGTAGCATTGGCGTGTTTGTTTTAATACCTTCTACTTTTAATTCTTCTAAAGCATCATGTAATTTTGAAATTGCTTCTTCACGAGTTTCACCATGAGCAATGACTTTCGCAATCATTGGATCGTAGAAAGGTGTAATCGTGACTTGATTCTCCAAAAAGTGATCAATACGTACATTTGATGGAAGCGTTAAATCTGTAATTTTCCCAGGTGATGGGAAGAAAGTTTTCGGATCCTCTGCATAAATACGTGCCTCAATGGCATGACCACTACGTTTTACATCATCTTGTGTAAATGATAGTTTCTCACCGTATGCAATTAAAAGTTGTTGTTCTACAAGATCTAAACCAGTAATTTCTTCTGTAACTGGATGCTCTACTTGTAATCTCGTATTCATCTCTAAGAAATAAAAGTTCTTCTGATCATCTACAAGAAACTCAACTGTACCTGCATTTGTATAGCCTAGAGCTTTAGCAGCTTGTACAGCAACTTCTCCCATCGCCTTTCGCGTACCTTCATCTAAAAATGGTGAAGGTGCTTCTTCAATTACTTTCTGATTTCGGCGCTGCACGGAACATTCACGCTCCCATAAATACACTGTGTTACCATGTGTATCTGCTAAAAGCTGAATTTCAATATGATGTGCATCTGCAATATAGCGCTCTAAATACATTTCTCCGTTACCGAAGAAGTTTTGTGCTCTTGTTTTGTTACTTTCAAATGCTTTGGTGAGCGTTTGCTCAGTTTCCATCAACTGCATTCCAATGCCTCCGCCGCCTGCGGATGCCTTCAGCATTAATGGATAACCAATTTGTTTTGCAATTTCAATTGCTTCTTCGGCAGTTTCAATATTTGTAGTAATACCTGGAACTACTGGGACATCTGCAGCTTGCATTGCAATACGAGATTCGATTTTACTTCCCATCTTCGTAATAATTTCTTCAGATGGACCGATAAATACAATTCCTTCTTCTCTACAGCGAACCGGAAAGGATGGATTCTCTGATAATAATCCATATCCCGGATGGATTGCTTCAGCATTTGTCTTCTTAGCTATTTCAATAATTTTTTCAAGGTTTAAATAGCTTTCTTGGACACGCGGTCCACCTACTAAGTAAGCTTCATTTGCCATTTTTACATGTAGGGCATTTTCATCAGCCTCAGAATAAATAGCAACAGTGCGAATGCCAAGTTTTTGACAAGTTTTCATAATACGAACTGCGATTTCCCCGCGATTAGCAATTAATATTTTTTGAAACATAGTGATTCCTCCTTTTTATCTACATCCTAAATGTCTTGCAATTACGAGACGTTGAATTTCAGAAGTTCCTTCACCAATTTCTAATAGTTTTGCATCACGAATATGTCGTTCCACTTCATATTCACGCATATAGCCGTATCCACCATGAATTTGTACCGCTTGATTTGCAATACGACTAGCCGCCTCAGATGCAAATAACTTTGCCATAGCCGCTTCTTTACCGAAAGGTTTATCATTATCTTTTAACCAAGCCGCTTTATGTACTAAATTACGTGCAAGTTCTACTTCAGTCGCCATATCAGCTAATTTAAATTGAATCGCTTGGAAATTAGAGATTGACTTTCCAAATTGTTGACGTTCTTTCGCATATTGCAGCGCACGTTCAAATGCAGATTGTGCAATACCTACTGCTAATGCTGCGATTGAAATACGTCCTCCATCAAGTGTATATAAGAATTGTTTAAATCCTTTATTTACATCACCAAGAATATTTTCTTTCGGTACACGTACACCATCAAGTACGATTTCACATGTATTAGAAGCACGAACACCCATCTTATCGTAAGGACTTGAGATCGTTAATCCTTCACTTGTAGTCGGTACGATAAATGCCGAAATACGTTTTCTACCATTATCTTCAACACCATTGATAGCGGTTACAATAATTGTATTTGCATACTCTGCATTTGTAATCCAACACTTTTCACCACTAATAACATATTCATCTCCATCTAATACAGCTTTCGTTTGTGTGCCGCCTGCATCAGATCCAGCGTTCGGCTCAGTTAATCCGAAAGCACCTAATGTTTTACCTGACGCCATTGGAACTAAATATTTCTGTTTTTGTTCTTCTGTACCGAAATAATAAATTGGAGAAGCACCTAATGAAATTGTTGCAGCGTAACTTAATCCTGTCCCACCACAAGCACGACCAATTTCTTCAACTGCTAACGCGTACGATACAGTATCGCCACCTGAACCTCCATACTCTTCAGGGAATGGGATACCTAATAATCCTAGTTCGCCCATTTTTTGAAATGTTTCATATGGAAACTCCGCAGTTTTGTCATAATACACAGCTTTCGGTGCGATTTCCTTTTCAGCAAAGTCACGTACCATTTCTTTAATCATTTGTTTTTCGCGAGTTAGAGTAAATTCCATTCCGCTACACACCCCTTATCGAATATTGAGTTTCGACAGCGTGCGAGTTTCTACTACAAACATTGCTTCTTAAAAGACACGAATATTAGTTAGATAATTTCTACAATTCTGTCATAACTTAATTTTAAAACAGATTCTGTACCAATGCACAAAAAAATTCCTACATTGTTCTACAACAACATAGGAAGTTTTGTGTCGAATTATGTAATTTATTGTTTAATAATCTCTACCTTTTCCCGAATCCGAAATTTCTACTAAAGCTTCAGGGTATGGTTCAAAATATGTTTGTCTTAATAAATACTTATCGTCAAATCGAATGGCCCATGATTTTAAAATTGTAAGTAAGCTACTAAGCGGGACTTTCTTTTCTATATACTTTTGTATCAAATCTAAAAAATGATCTTTTTCTTGTTTTTTCAACTTTGTTTTAAAATATCCAAAAATATGCTCACATACATTTACATTCGATGTATAGCGGGGGGTGCGCATAAATAATTCATATAAAGTCTTCTCATACTTATCAAATACAACTTCAATCGTTTCATTTTTTTGATTTGCAATAATACGCCCTAATTCTTTTTGTTTCACTTGATTATATGCCATAAATAAATACTTATAGTCTGATTGAAATGATACGAGTTCTTTTATGTTTTTAGTATGTTTAATCATTTTGTAATGCGCGATTGTAAACAGTCTTGTAAAGAAATGTTCTCTAATAATAAAATTCGACAATCTACCCTCTTCTTCAATTGGAAGATGCGAAAATTTTTTTATTACTGCTCCGCCAAATAAGCCAGATCCCTTTCCTTTTACTGGCGCTTTTTCAAAACCAGAATAAATTTTCACATCGCGCGTACCACAACTTGGCGCACGATTCTTTAAAATAAAACCATCCACATCGGATATCGTTTGTAAAAAGTCATTTGAAAATTGCTCCATTTTTTCAGTTACATCTTCTCGTGTCGACGGTTGCACAAGTCTATTTACGCCATTTTCTTCTACCATTCGTATCGTTTCGCGAGGTACTCCTAAACCAATTTCTACTTCTGGACAAACCGGGAGAAATGTAACAAATGGTTGCAAATTTCGTATTGTTACATCTGGAATCATCTCTGCATTATAACGACAGGCATCAAATTCTAAACATTTACTTACAATAATTTTCGGTTTAGCAAATTGGCGCATCACATTACCTCCGTGGTGTTAATCCGTACAATATAAATTGAATCGTATTTTCAATTTCCACTTCATCATCCCATTTTTCTTCAGGCAATAATAAAAACCTTGTTAATAGTAAACCTAATACAGCTGATAAAGTAAGACGTAATACAGAAGATGGCGGTATTTCAATAATCTCCCCTTCCTCTTGAAACTTTACAATTAACTTTTTAAAATGTGAAAGTAATTCTGTTTCTACTAAATGTTGTATTTCATTTTTTAATTCTGGCTGAAATGGCACTTCTTGAATTAATATTTTTATCATTGGAAAATGCTTTTTTGCAAATTCAAATCTATTATGAATAACAACTCTTAGAAGCCCTTCATATGATTCATACTCCGATTTAAATATTTCCTTTGCGAAGGCTTGTACGAAAAATGGCGCAGCAAACTTTGTTAATGTCGGCATGACGACCGCTAACAATAAATCTTTTTTCGTTTTATAGTAGCGGAAGATTGTTCCTTCCGCTACACCAGCACGCTTTGCAATTTCACTTGTAGAAGTTGATGCATATCCTTTTTCTCCAAACATATCAACAGCTGCCTCTAAAATACGCATTTGACGTTCATTTCGTTTATCCGTATTAGTTGCGGCAATTAATTCATCCAGCCAATCCTTCTTCATCTACAATGCCCCTTTGTATCATCATTATATTTTCCGATGTTTCTTTAATGCAAATACATTCCCTATTGCAAATAATAGAGAAAAAAGTAGTAATACAGTAAGATCTAATGCGATCTCTGTAAATCCTTGATTTCGAATCATCACTTGTCTCATTGCGTCAGCTCCATATGTGAGTGGAAATAATTTCCCTAACATTTGTAGCCACTTATTCATAGATTCGATTGGAAACAACCCAGAAAAGAAAATTTGTGGCACAATGACAAGCGGTATGAACTGGATCATTTGAAATTCATTATTTGCGTATGCTGATAAAAACGTCCCTAAAGTTAATGCCGTTAAAGAAAGCATGCATGTAATAAGTAGCGTTAGCCATATGGAGCCAGCTACATACAAGTCTAAAATATAAACTGAAAAATTCACGATTATAATTGATTGTATAAATGCAAAGATTCCAAAACCAATAATATATCCTACAACTATTTCCCATCTTCTCACTGGAGTGGACAATAACCTCTCTAATGTACCACTTAAACGTTCTCTAACAAAGGAAACTCCAGACAATATAAATACAAAGAAAAATGTAAAGAAACCAATCAATACGGGACCAAGCCCATCAAACATTGTAAAGTCTTTAGAGCCATGTAAGTAATTTACTTCAGGCTTCATAACTGATACATCATTCTTTTCTGAACTCTTTTGTAAAACTTGAAGTACAGCACGATTTTTTGATGAATCACTTCCTTCTAATAAAAGATTCATTTTCCCATTCTCTAAATAAATTATTGCATCTACCTTTTGCAGTTCTAACTCTGAAATTGCTTTCTCTTTGCCGTATTCATAAATTGAGGCTTCTTGAGTTTTCATTGTTTTTACAATAGGAGCAGGCACATCAACTACAGCGATATGCGGTACATAGTCTTTTTGTGTAAACACTAGAGACAATAACCAAAGTAATAACATGGGTGCCCCAAACATCATCGCTAACGAACGTTTATCTCGAAAAAATTGGCGAATAATACGAATGATTACACCAGTAACTCTCATGATAGGGCCACCTCTTCCAACAAAAAGACATCTTCAATCCGTCCTGATGATACCCGTTTTTTCAATTCTTCAGGTATTCCAGTCGCAACTAGCTTTCCTTCTCTAATCAACCCTAGACGCTCACAAAACTCAGCTTCATCCATAATGTGCGTCGTTACAATAATAGTTGTGCCTTTCTTTTTCAAATCATAAAATTTTTCCCAGATTGTTTTTCTAAGAAGTGGATCTATCCCCACTGTTGGCTCATCTAAAATTAATATTTCAGGTTCATGAAGGAGTGCTATCGCTAATGATAAACGCTTCTTCATCCCACCTGAAAAATGCTGCACTTGCTGTCTTATATGTTGTGATAATTGTACAAGGTCAAAAACCTCTTCGATTCTTTCTTTTTTATGTTTTCCCTTTAATCCATACATCGTTGCAATAAAATCTGCATTTTCATATGCTGATAGCTCTTCGTATAATGCATCAGCCTGAGCCATATAACCAATTCTTTTCATTTCATTTAAATTAGGCATGTTCGTGTTGTAAACAAGCACTTCACCTTCTGTTGCCTCATTAATACCTGCAATCAATTTAATAAGAGTCGTTTTCCCTGAACCTGAAGGCCCAACTAAACCAAATATCTCTGCTTTTTCAACTTGCAATGAAAGATTGTGTATTACTTCTTTTTTTCCAAAACTTTTTGATACAGTCCGTAAAATAATGGCAGGTTGCTGCACGTATTCTTCCTCCTTTTCAAAAATGAGTGAGTACTCACTTTCATTTTACTCTTGCGTAATTATATGTCAAAATTCATTGATTAGTATGTATTTTCAATCTTAAACAATGAAACAGAGTCGACATTAGAATATCATTTCTTAAAGTCGACTCTGTTTCATTTAAATTATATATTTCATTTTACGTTTTTAAATTCATATATTTTCTAATTCTAGCTACATCTAAAGAATATTCGATAACTAATTGCTGTAACGGTAATATAACTGTGTCGGGATATAAATGGGCATATTGTAATGTTTCTGCATATTTTTCTAACCTTTTTTCTAAATACTTTATAATTTGATCAGGATGACTTACTAATAAACATTTACAATAATAATGTATTTGTTCCTCAATCGCCGTATACTCTTCAATTTCATATTCTTTATGCATGTGTACACCCCTTTAAGTTTTTTCATGAATTACTTATCACACTTTTCACTCGACTAATTTTTAAGTTTTTTGATTATTTACACTATAACAAACTCTCTGGGTCAAATTTTGTTACTTTATGTAACGTAGAAAATTTTTAACAAAATTGTAATGTTAACTTGTATAAATTACATATGGCTTATTTTTCTATACAAAAAATCGTACAGTTCAATTTAACTGTACGACTACAAGTTCTGGTCTATTGAAAATCCTTTGCGGTATGATACTATTACCTAGTCCTCTATTTACTACCATAGACGTATTTTGTTTTTCATATAAACCGGCTGTATATGTAGGGAGAATCCCTTGATTTGGCGCAACTAAACCTCCGATAAATGGCAATCTAACTTGCCCTCCATGAGCATGCCCTGATAACACTAAATCTATTTGCTCATCAGCATACTCTGTTAAAAATTCAGGCCTATGGGATAGTAATACATTATATGTATCCGGCTGCATTTCAAATTTCGCTTTTATAATTTCATCTTTTACAACATTTCCTTCATCACGGTTTCCAGTAACAAATTCCGGATCATCAATACCAAGTATATGTATGTCTTGTCCCCCTATTTGAATACTTACATGTTCATTTCTTAAAACAGTAACATGATGTTGCTTCAACTCTTTCTCTAAATCATTATATTTTCCTGACCATTTTTCATGGTTTCCTGTCACAAAATATATAGGATACTCCTTTACAAGCCCTCGTATTAATTCCAGACTAACTTCTGCATCGTATGATTTACTGTCAATTAGATCACCCGTAATAGCAATAATATCTGGATTTATGCTTTTTACTTTTTGAATTAAAGTTTCTTGATTGTCGCCAAATTTTTTATTATGTAAATCTGAAATTTGTAGAATTTTAAAACCTTTAAAAGAAGAGGGGATTTTATTAGATGTTATATTAACTTCAATTATACTTATTAAATTGTTTTGTGAATATAAAAAGATACTAAAACTTACTAAAATACTAATAAGTAATATGATTCTTTTAGTCTTTTTGTTCATATTTCCTCCTAAAATCTTGATCAGTACTACAGTTCACAATAAATATTACGTGCCCTTCGCATTCAGAATAACTGAAATTTTTTAATTGATTTGTAGTATTTGTTATAGTTTTATACGCCACTAATAAAATTTTTCAATCTCATTCGTATTAGCTCATTCGCTATAAAGTGGAGCTTTGATATCCTAGTTGTCGTGCATGAGTGTATGATGTCATGCTCATTTTTCAGTGAATTTATAGCGAATCACTGGAAGCTCTTCATCATATTATTATTTATCTTACTTAGTTTGATAACGATATAACGATAATTCCTATAGTTTTTTATAAAAAAATTGTGTACTTTTCTCAAATTATATACGACATTTGCTTGTAAATATATTATTACCACTCCGATTTTAATTTGTTTAAAACGTGCATAGAGAGAATTGAAACACTAAATTACCTTATGAAAAGTTATTATTGTGCCATTTGTTAGAAAATTGAAAAAACATGTGTAGATAGATATCATTGTAAATGAATATATAATTAATTTTGATTTTCTGACATAATTCTTAACCTAGTTTTTGCGTGCATTATGAAATAAAATATTGCCCCATGTCAGTCTTTAAAAAATTATATATCATTACTTTAAGGGAGGAAGAAAACTATGAAGATGAAAAGAAAAATCATGATGACGACAGCACTTGCAGCTACATTAGCTACAGGTGCACTACCGACTACATCGGTGTTTGCTGCAGAAAAAGAGGCTCCTATCCAACAAAAAGAGGTACAAATGAGTATTCAACCATTCGCACAAAATAATTTGGAAACAGCGGTTAAGGCTGCCTTAAATGGTCCAGAAGTTAAAAAAATTAAAGTATTTGAGCATGAATTTAATGTAAAACCAATTGAAGTAGTAAATTTAGGTGGCGGTAAAACATATGTTAAGGGACAAATTTCTCATCATTTAAGTTTTCGTCCAGATGATCAATTTTATTATGAGTTTACAGTGCAAGATGGAAAGGTAATAGATAAGCCTGTATTTAATATTGATAGAGGTGGTTGGACACCATTTGCTGCTCCACTTTTATCAATTCTTGCTGCTTATAATGGGATCCCAGTTAATCCAAATGATTTAAATGCACTTGGTCAGCAGATTGGGAAAGTTATAGATGGCAGCTGGGAACATGCAGCCCAATCTATCGCAACTGTAGTTAGTTTAAGTTTTAATGAATAGAATTTTTAAATTTTTATTAGCATTGTAGAGATCCACTTTTCCTAAGTAGCCTTGTTATAAGAAATTCTGAAACAGCTATTAATAGATTTTTACCACTCAGTCACATTATCTTGATTTGTTAACCAGCTTATCATTCATTATATGTCATAAAATAGAAGTCTTTTTTAAGGCTTCTGTTTTGTTTGTATACAATACGATAAAAGGTTGTTTTTTCGAGTCCATACTTCGATTCTTTAAGAATCCGTTTGACTATTAGGTACAATTCATTACAACAAATTATTAAAGTCTCAAATAACTTACACCTCCTATTTTTTAATTTTTTTCAAATACAACAATTCATTATTTAAAGAATGACAACAATAAATATAGTAAAAAACCATCTTATTTTAACTATTGTTTAAAGGTCAGGAGAGATAAAATGAACAACTTCTTTAAAATTAGCATCCTTACTTGTTTTACACTAGTAAGTTTAAGTACACCATCTACTATTTTTGCTGATAGTCATCCCGGTTATTCCTATGAATCCAATATAGGCTATCAAAATCCAGCTTGGATGTCGAAAGTAGCAAATTCAATAAAATTAAGTGAATTATCTATTCCAGGGACTCACGGTACAATGGCTTTACATGGCGCAAGTTTTCTTGATGAAAATTTGACAAGAAATCAAACTATGAGTCTACCCCAACAATTAAACTCTGGAATTCGATATGTAGATATGCGTGTTAAACGTGTAAAAGATTCTTTTGCAATGTACCATGGTATTGCAAATCAAAAAGCAGTGTTTGAAGATGTATTAAAAGAGGCAATTCAATTTTTAAAAGATTATCCGACAGAAACAATTTTAATGCGCTTAAAAGAAGAAACTACTCCTGAAAGTGGATCACTATCATTTGAGGAGATATTTTTAAAATATAAAAACGTTAATGCTTCATATTTTTGGGACCCTAATTCCGTACCAACTACAGATAGAAACAACCCTACTTTAGGAGATATCCGGGGTAAAATTGTAATCTTACAAAACTTTACATCCTCTCAATATTACGGTGTTGATTACGAAAGTTTGAATATACAAGATAAATTTGAAATTGGAAGCGGTCCAGACGAAATATATGGAAAATGGAATGCGGTAAAAACCCATCTACAAAATGCAAATACTAACTTTAATAATGGAAAAATATATCTCAACCATTTTAGCGGTACAGGTGGTGCAGCTGCATTTTTAAATAATGTATATCCATGGTTTGTTGCAAGTGGAAAAGAGAACAGAAATACTGATAGTAATCCTAAGTTGATTCAAACGAATTTCACTAATGCGTGGAGTGATTTCCCCCGCGATAAAAATGGACAAGTATATTATGGTGGTATGAATACACTTGGGACCGAACTCTTGCAACAAGGTGGAATTAAACATTCTGGTATCATCGCAGCTGATTTTCCTGGGCCAGGTTTAATTGATAGTATCATTAAATTAAATGGTATACATTCGAATGAAAAAGAAGTATTAATTTCGCAGATTTCATCCGAATCTAGTCCTTTATCCGGACAAAAAAACCGATCCAGTCAAAACTTTAAAATTGATAGTTTACCTGTAGGTACTAAGGAATTAAAATGGGTTATTGAACCTTCAGAAAAAGATTATCCTTCTTCTATTTCTTTCAATGTAATGATCGACGTTTCCCTAGGTACAGATTCTACTCTTTGGAAAAATATTTCACATGGATCTAGGACTGAAGCCTACACAAATACTAAATATTATATTGCAAGTCCAATTGGTGCCACTAACAAATTCACAGTGAAAATATACGCTATTACAAATTAAAAAAATAAAGAATCCCAATGGAATTCCTTTTTGATGGAATACCATTGGAGTTCTTTTTTGATTTCATTACGTAAACATTAAGATGGTGATTAAATTTACTCACATATCATTTAAACCATTAGATAATCTGTATTTGGAACGACCTTGAATTTTCAAAAAGAAATCCCAAAATGTTAACTACCTTTTCCAGCTTATCATTTATTCAAAACTGGCTTCCAAAGTGATAGGGCAAAAATCCAATTTGAGTCGCCGTTCCCTTGATAATCTTGAACCGCTTCATACACTTTTCCCTCATGTACTACTCTATCACCTTTAGTATATGCCTTTCTTGCATCCCATTTTTCATATGTGGAATCCCCTGACTTTGTTGTTACATTCAAAACATCACTTCTACTAGATTCATTTCCAGCTAAATCAACCGCCGTCACTACATACTTATACGATGTATTAGCCTTCAAATCTTTATCCATAAATGATGTATTATCAGCTGCCCCAATTTTATTCATAACCCCAGCGCTTTCTCTATATACAATATAATGGTCAACACCTACATTATCTTCAGACGGACTCCACATCAAATTAACAGTTGTCGCTGTTGTACTCATACTATGTAATCCTTTTGGTTGAGTCGGAGCCTCTTTATCTGGAATTTCATTTGTTGTCTTAGCCTTTAGTTTTTCACTTTCTTTTGATATGTTTCCAGCAGCGTCTAATGCCTTTATTGTATAGGTATATTCCGTATTTGCTTTTAGTTTTTTATCAGTAAAAGTTGTACCTGGTACCGTCCCAATTACTTCTCCATTACGTAACACTTGATATTCTTTTACGCCTATATTATCAGTAGAGGCCTTCCATGTTAGTTCAACACTATTGGCAGATACTTTAGACGCATTTAATCCCGTTGGTTGACTTGGAGCTACTGTGTCGGGAGTTTCATTATTTACTAAATTTACATCAATTACGTTATAAAACGCATTTGACGTATCTGCTACATCCCATACAGCTAAAATAACATGATAACCATTTCGATCAGTTGGTACATTAATTGTATGTGTTAAATTATTTGATGCGGCCGAACCGTCATGGTTCACAGTTCCAATTGGTTCTAACTCAGCACGTGTTAATGGTTTATTAGGATCCCATCCCTTTTTTGTAATGTAATAATGCCATTTACTTGTAGAATGTGCCGCTGTGTATTTCCATGTAAATGTATTTGCTCCCCCCTTTATTGTGTTTTTGAACCAGTGATTTGATGTTTGTTGGTCAAGAGTCCCTCCAAACAGTCCTCCTGCCGAAGCAATTTTCCCATCAATCGGTCCACCATCTGGGAATCCTTTAGGTGCTTCTAGACTTTGAGGTTCGTACATTACATTTCCACAATTTAAATTTAATGCTCCATAATTCTGACTACATAAAGCAGCACGACTACTCGGCTTTTCAACAAACCCATGTGCATATGCACTTTGAGGAATCATTGTAATTGCCGTCACTCCTGCAGCTAAAACACAAGCACCAATTCCTTTTTTACTTTTTCTTAATCTTTCTAACTTAGATGTTAATTTCAAATTCATACTTGTCCCCCCAATATATTGTTTACACTAATATAATAGCAATATAGGGATAAACGAACAAATCACCTACTAATATATTAATAGTTCAATAACATAAACACATTTAGTTTATTTATTAACCTGATATGGGGCTAAATTAAGCAAATTAATTCTATTTTGTAACATTATGTAGTAAAGAGTTTATAAAAAACCAATAAAGATTCACAAAAAATCCAAATATCGATTACGGTTTAATATTCTTACTTTTTGGTATATTGAAGTTTATATTTTCAAAATAATATAATTCCAGAAACGCCTTACACACATATTGTACAATTCCAATATACGATTCATATTAACTTAATATACGGTTTAAATAAATCTCACTTCACTATGGTGAAACTGTTGAAACTTTACTTCATAATAACTCTGTAGGAAACTTATAAACAACTAAAAAAGGACACACCTATAGCATATGTATGCGTAGGTGTGTCCTTTTCTCAGATAAATTTTAGAGTATTAACTTCTTTTTATTCTATCGTATAAGATAACTATTTAAATTTAAAAATATTTAGTATAGAATAGGAACATTCGCTATATTTATGTATGAAAGGATTTTTGGAAATGGACTTGTTGCAAATCAAGAAAATGGAAAATTTAATTTGGACTATTGAACATAGTAGTGACCTCTCAAAAAGGTTTTACATAATAAAATTTTTTGATAGAGAAAATACAATTAAGCCAATTGAAACGTTAGAATTTGGAAATAGAAATATCGATAAATTTGAATGGGTGTTTATTAATATATTTCCAAGGATAGTAACAACTTATGTCCCTTCCACTGGAAGGAAGCCTGATGAATCATTAATAGATACAACTAGAGAAAACAGTAAAGAATCACTTATTTTACAAGGAATACGAACCTACACCCAGTTTTGGTCATGTTAACCCCCACCCTTCTATAGCAGCAAATATAATTTTGCATAAAATGTGGTTTTTAAGTTAAGGTGAATTCTATATATAAATTCTTCTAAGAGTTTCATTCACATTGTATTGTTTGTTATTTGAAGAACAATGAGTTTTTTATAATATACGATATATCAATTTTTAAAATGTATGCTTATACTTATTTTTTTAGACATTTTATTCTCTTAAGAGCATCCACGCAAATACATGCTCTTAAGAAAATAAAAGTAGTACGCATGAGATTGAATGAATATTAAATAAAACACTTTGGATCTGGAACTTACCTTACACTTTGTTTTATATACATAAAAGAAGAGTAGAATATCCTTTTTTATTTTTAGATTTTCCTACTAACACTTCAAACAATCTAACAGGACGTTAAGTAGTGAATAGTTCAATTTAAGGGGATTGTTTTAGTCTCTACTAATTTAGTAGAGACTTCAGTTCCACATTTAACCTTTCTAAATTCTAGATGATTAAATCCTTGATTAGCGCCTCATCGGTTGAATCAAAAAGGTATGCACTTTAATACACCTAGTCCAACAAACGTAAATATTACTCCTACCAAATCAAACAAAAAAATTTGAGTAGCCCCCTATTTATTGCACTAATTATAACTAGATCTAGCCCTTTCCTTTTCTTTAAATTCCTACTTTAACTAGACCATACGGACGTTAAGTGATATGAAAGGTTCTTTATAATGGGGGAATTTTTCACCTTTTCTAAATAACTTATTATATTATTTTTATCTAATAAGGCACAGAAACAAATTAAAAACCTTTAGTGCTCCTGAGAAAACCTCTTGAGGAAAAACGTTTTTAGGGTGAAACGTTTTTCAGGGTACTTTTATACTGACTCTTTTCCTTAAAATGTTTCTGTACCTAATATTTAAATTAACTTATGTCAAAATATTTCGCAATACAAGTACTAAATGCTACATGGATATATAGAAAATGACACTTTTTATGAGCATAACCCATCAAATACTTATATTAAATATAGAAAAGTTACCTTGCTATTATTAAATTTGTTAAATTAAATAATGAAAATGGAGAATACTAACTTTATAATTGTCACAATTTAATCTATATATCTACTCTTTTATTACTCGTAAAAATCATTTGATAATTCCTTCAATATTAATTTATGAAATGCAGAGACCATCTAAAGCAACAATTTTCTTACATTAGATTGTTTTTCTATCTAATTTATTTTGTCGAAAAAAGTCGATATTTTCATATTTTTTTCATTTAATTATTGTACATTTACACATTTAATGTTAGGATTATGCCTATTCAAATTAGATCCTATTGATTCCTCTTTAAGATTTCTTTATTTTATTTGTGAAAATTAGTTACTTTCTAGTAAATTCCCAGCAATCATACAGCAAACTACACTAATAATAATTCTAAAATTATATTTTCATCTCGTAAATTCATAAAAAGGAATTTACGTCAAACTATATTTTCTATCTGTGTATATTCATTCTTTATTCAAACATGATTAATCATAAGTTCTAACTCGTTAATCAAATTTAAATAACAATTTTGATTCTAAAATAAGTTCAAAATCAAAATAAATATATTGTTATTTCAAAATAATGTTGTAAACTATCTTTAGAATGGAAAGATTTATGTAACAGCATGTTAAGGGGGTACAGGGGGAATAAAAATGAGAAATTTTTTCGATGACAAGTATAAAAATATTGAATTAAAAAGGAGACTATTAAATATAATCAGTGAAATTAGTGAATTAAAAGGAAAATTAGCTGCTTATCAGGAACAAAATCCTGATATATTTACTAGCTTAGAAAAAACCATACCACTTCATTACATAAAAAACTTTACTACTACCTATGAAGATATAAAAGTCCCAAATAAAAGATTAAAAGAACTTATTTTAGATGATATAGTACCTCAAAATATTTCGGAAGATGCTATCTTTTGTTTTTATCAAACACTTACTTTTGTACATAAGAATTCCTGTGATTTATTAATCAATCCAGAGACTATACAGGAATTACATTTTCAATTAATACATTACCTTACCTCTGACAGTGCCAAATGGCGCGAAAAACCGTTTACTATTCCAGGTATTCCTGAAAACGGAATGCACTTAAATAGTTACCGCATTCTTCCACATGAGCTTATTCCACAAGTAATGGAACAATTATGTGATCAATATAACTCATTAAATTCTAGTAAGGGCTATCATTCACTTTTATTAATAGCTCGTTTTATATTTAATTTTTATTGCATAGTTCCTTTTAATCAGGGTAACGGCAGATTGGCACTTATGTTAATGCAATTGCTATTAATTAAGAGTGGAAATACATTTGTAAAATATGTATGTCTGGATAAATACATTAAGAAAAATGAATCTGAATATTACAATTCGATTTATAAATCTTCGGTAAATTGGTACTGCGAGGAACATAATAGTAGCTTTTGGTTAAAAACGTTTTTAACTATTATATTAGAGGCGTACAAAGATCTTCATAATACAGTTCTAGATTCTATATGTAAGCATACTAAAGTGGAGAGAATTCAGGATTTTATACTTAAACAAAAACAACCCTTTACTAAGGAGTGTATTCGTAACACATATCCAGACATAGCAGAGAGTACAATCAGTAAGGCTTTAAATTCCTTGCAATTGTTTGGCCATATTAAGCTAGTGACAAAAGGAAGAAATGCTAGTTGGATTAAAGTTTAACTATGCTTGTAAAACACTTACAGTTCAAAAAAGAAAATTATAACTTTATCATTTAAATTCATGCCTTTGGACTCTTATTCATTGAATTTCACTTTAATATATTAAGCTATTATTACTAATTTAGTTATTTCTAATTCCTACAAAACGTTTTATAGGAATATTTGTCGAAAAAAGTCGTATTTTAATATTTTTTCTTTATTTTCTGGTTGTAAACGTTTCATTTTCGTGTTACCATCTTAATCAAACAATAGATGGTAATAAAAATGAAAATATTTCTTTCCCTTAGAAACATATAAACGTACGGTCATATCAAGAAAATAAGGCCAAAGGAATATTTGATACCTATCCAAATTACCAATAGGAATTTTGCCGCATTAACTTTCTGTTATTTCAGAATAAAACTTCACATTTTGTCCCTAAACAAAATTTGTTAGCGTGCAAAATTCAAATACACTAAAACACCCAAATAAATGAAATGTCCTTTTTTATTGAGCATTGAGGTATGAAAAAATAATTCTTCCTACAAAATTCAGCTGAATAACATAAAGACATCTAAATTACTACCTTTATCGCCATCTATTGTTGACAACATATTTACCAACTATTAAAAAGAACCTATCAAGGGTTCTTTTTTATTATAATCATTCAAATTTCACTTCTATCTTGATACTTAGATTTCTACACAAATTACATCTACTTTTTTACTCTCAATTATTGAATTTATAATATAGTAGTTCAATTTTAGTTATTCTTGATCTCAATCCGTTTAAATTAGTGAATAAAATTCAAACATATAAAAATAATAACTACAACTAATCGTTATATATTAAAGAGGTGTCAATTTTGTCCTTAAATGAAAAGACCCTAGAAACAAAGACAGATAAAACCATTGAAAAAATCCAAACAAGTAACTTAAAAGAACTTAAAAATACATTAGATAACATCTTTAATATTAGTGCAGATTTAATCGAACATCCTTTGCAATTAAAAACAAACACGAATATTTTACTATATTATTTTGAAGGCCTTACAGATGGTGTTGCATTAAAAGGAAATGTTGTTACACCATTATTACAAGAAGTGAATGAGGACAGCCAAATATTTAATTCTAATATTATTGCTACTCATACCAAAATAGTACATACGTGGAATGAAATTAAAGAAGGATTACTTGAGGGACAATGTGTACTGTTTATGGAAGGAGAAAAGAGGTCCCTTCTAATAAATACAAAAGGTTGGGCAGAGAGAGCGATTCAAGAACCAATTTCAGAAGTTACTATTAAAGGCTCACATGATGGGTTTATTGAGAATGCCACAAAAAACATAGGCTTAATTCGTCGATATATTCCTTCTACTGAATTGAAAATTAAAAAATTGACAATTGGAGAACGCGCCACTTCTTTAGTCTATTTAATTTACTTAGGGGATGTAGCAAACGAAGATGTGGTCCAAGAAATAGAAACTAGAATCTGTAAAATTAAAACGGATGCGATATTGAGCATTGGAGAACTATCTAATTTTACAAAGGATCAAAATTGGACTCCTTTTCCACAGGCTTATTTAAGTGAACGCCCTGATGCCATTTCTAATCATATACTTGATGGAAAAGTAGCAGTGTTAATTGATAGATCTCCTGGTGCGATGATTGTCCCAATGAATTTAATTGGATTTTTTCAGACTCCAGATGATTATAATATACATTGGCTCATTGCATCATTTTTTCGCTTATTACGATTTGCAGGATTTATTATAGCTATTTTTTTACCTGCAATTTATATTGCTATAGTCTCTTTTCATTTTGAAATCATTCCTTTAGATCTATACACTTCTATTGCAACGTCAAGAGTTAAAGTCCCTTTCTCTCCTTTATTGGAAGCTTTTATAATGGAAATCACACTAGAAATGCTACGTGAAGCTGGTATTCGCTTACCACAACCAATTGGACAAACAATTGGAATTGTTGGAGGGATTGTAATTGGGCAGGCGGCTGTTCAAGCTGGTCTTGTGAGTAACGTTATGGTTATTATCGTATCTATTACCGCCATTGCATCATTTATTGTTTCTAATTATGATTTATCAAGTTGTATTCGGCTTATTCGTTTTCCAATGATGTTATTGGCCTATTTTTATGGGATTGTAGGTATTGTTAGTGGATTAATGCTCTTATTTGCTCATTTTGTTTCATTAACTTCCTATGGTTCACCATACGGATTGCCAATAGCACCATTTCGTCTCCAAGAGTTAAAAGATTCTTTTGTAAGATTTCCTATTTCTATGATCACCACCCGCTCGAGTACAGGACAGCCGAAACAAAAAAAGAAAAAAGAAGGTGGTTCGCATGGGGAATCTTAAATTTCAAAACATAACTTTATTTGAATTTATTGTTTTCATCCATTCACTGCAACTTGCATCAGGTATGTTAATTATGCCAAGCCCACTTGCTACTACCGCTGGCACAGATGGCTGGATTTCTATCATTCTGGGATGGATGGTTACTTCTATAATTGGCGTATTTATTGTATTAATGTTACAAAAAAGTCCTAGCAAAAGTTTCTCACAGATTTTAAAAGCATACTTTGGTAAATGGCTAGGAACAATTTTTCTTCTTTTATATGCCTTTTATCTATTTTTTGCTGGTTTTAATACTTTATTAAAGGCAACTGACATTATAAAAGTGTGGATATTCCCTTCCACTCCTGTTTATCAAATCGCCATATTATTACTATTGCCTTTTATTATTTTATCATTGAGTGGGATAAGGGCTCTTACTAGTTATTCTATGCTTGTTTTCTTCTTCACTGCTTGGATGCCACTATTTCTTCTGTTTTCATTAAAGAGTAACTACAATCCTTTACACCTACTACCTATTTTTAAAGATGGCATATCCCCTATTGTAAAGGCAACAAAAGAAACAATTACCCCTTATGCCGGCTTAGAAATTGCATATTTTATTTATCCGTTCTTACAAAAAAAACAAAAAGCCCTAAAAGGAATACTAATAGCGAATACTGGAACCATGTTTTTCTATCTATATGTGACTATTCTTTCTTATATATACTTTAGTCCGGAGGGGATAAAAGACGTAATTTGGCCAGTATTTCATTTGTTAAAAGGGGTTCGTTTTTCATTCATAGAACGATTAGAAATTATATATATCGCTTACTATTTGATTGTATTTTCTACTACAATATATCCGTATTTATTTTTCAGTTTTGAATCTGTAACCATTTTTTTTCAAAAAAATGCTCGCAATTGGGTGCTCGTTAGTTTTATGTTTTTAATAGTCGGCTTATTTATTTTTCTAAATCCCGACGTAGATCAATATTTGTTTATATATTCTCTTATGGATATCTTAAATATCATTTTCTTTATTCTATTACCAATCTTTTTTTTCGCATACAGCATTCTTTTCACTTGGTTAACTAGGAGGAAACAACTTTGATTCGAAAATGGATATGGATTGTAACTTGTTGTGTATGTTTAATCGGTTGTAGTCAAAGAATCCCTCTTGAACAGGTTTCATTAATCCTGTTAATCGCCTTAGATAGAACTTCTAATGGAGATATAAAAGTGGGCACAAGCATACCACTCTTTCATCATAAACAGCAAAGAAGTACTATAGAGCAATGGGCGCAGGCATCCACTGTATATAATGGATTCAGTAAAATAGATACGAAGTTAACGGGCTATATGACAGCCTCAAAAGCTGAAATCATTTTAATTGGGAAAAAATTGGCCCAAGAAGCAAATTGGATGCAGGAGCTTGATTCTTCTTACCGTGATCCTTACGCCACCATTAATGCTAAAGTAGTACTTGTTGATGGACCTGTAGAAGAAATTTTCACAATTAATAAGCCCGATAAACCATCACTACCATCTTACATAAGTAGTGTAATCGAATCCTCCATTCAAAATAATCAATCCGTTTCTTCCACGATTCAACAATTAATGAGAGAAAAAAATGAAGAAGGAATGACACAAACTGTTCCAATTATCAAAAAAACAATGAATGAAATCGACACAGTAGGAATTGCACTTTTAGATCGACAAGGTAAATATTTAAGCCGTATCCCTAAAAAAAATGTTAAGTTCTTCAATCTTTTAAATAAGCCCAAAAATAAAGGCCGGATGATACTACACCTTGTGCTTCCACCTAAAAAATCCAGCCAAAAACCAAACACTTCTATATTAATACAGAATGCGACTAGGAAAATAGAGGTTAATTTTCAAAAAGGAAAGTTTGTATTTAATTTCGATATAAACGCTAATGTAGCTGTAATAGAAAAAACTAATGCACATTTAATTAAGGAGCATTATGATAATAAAAAAAACATACATAATTTAGAAAATGAGGTTCAAAAAGAAATTAATAAGAAATTACAAAATATGTTGTATGAATTACAAAAGAATAAAATTGATCCTATCGGATTATCGTTATATGCTAGAGCTTTTCAATATAACGAGTGGAAAAAACTAAAAGGTGATTGGTTGCAAGCGTTAGCAGAGGCTAAAATAACTGTAAAAACACACGTCAAAATAAAAGATACTGGGACCATTAGAAATTAGATTAGCCGATTCTTTTATTTGACAGCATTTCTCAGTCGAATTTCCCTTCCTCAATAATTATTATGAAAAAGACGCTAATTCAAAGAAAAATCTTTCGGTTAAATGCTAACCAATAGATTTTTCTTTTTTATCTAACCAGTTCTTTTAAAAGGGCAACAATTTAACTACGGTAATCAAGAACAAGTTTCTAATTTAAGGGATTTAAGAACTTATAACTCTATTGCAGTAAACATGCCAGATACCATTTCTATAGCAACTCCATGATTTAACATCAAAGCCGAAATTCCTAAGTTAAGGGGTTTCGGCTTTTTGAGTTCGTTCGAATACCTTATTTATTTACTTTGATAGAATAGATACACATTAGCATATTTGTGCTTAATTTTATCGTTTAATGCGGCTTTAATAAATCATTTTTAGTTTATATATCCCATACTGATAGCAATTGAATTTTATTATTTATCCCCTTGACTCTTTTGATATATTTCAAATCTCTTGATTACATGTTGTATAGGGGAGCCCTTCTTTTTTCCACGCAAGAAATCCCCCCTTTAAATTAACTACTTTCTTTATATCAGCTTTTTGTAAAATGCTAGCTGCTATAGCGGAGCGTAACCCCGTTCGACATTGTAAAACTATTGGACAATTTTTCGGTACATCATCTAGCCGTTCAAGTAAATTACCTAAAGTAATGTGTATTGCATCATGAAGATGTCCTTCATCCCACTCTTTTTTACTACGCACATCGATAACTTTTACACTTCCATCTTTTATTAACGGATATAATTCATTTGATGTTTTTTCCTTATAAATCTCTAAACTATGGAATCTTTGAATTACCTTTGAAGGTGCAAAAGCAATAATATTATCTAAGCCAATGGACTCAAAGTCTCTAATAACTTCCTCCACTTTAACATTTTCCGCATCTAAAATTATTAAAGTTTCTTTTTTATAATCTAATATCCCCCCACACCAAGTTGTGAAAGAATTGTTATACGGTATGTTAATTGACTTCTCGATGTGGCCAGCAGCAAAACACTCTACATCCCTTATATCAACTATTTGCTGAACACCCCTCATCACTTCTTGAAGTTCTTCTATTATATAAATAGCAGTAATCTCTCTCTTCTTACGAGTTGGTGGACCATACTTATTTAAATACTTCATTAATGGAAAATACTTTGGAGGCTCTGGCTGTCCCGTTAATACATTCGATATAAAATTATCTTCATCATTACTCTGAAACGCCCAATTAAACATCTTTTCATAACCTAATGTGGAAGTTGGAATTGCTCGTAATGCTTTTCCACATGCACTTCCTGCACCATGTGATGGCCATATTTGCAAATAATCGGGGAGTATTTTTATTTTTTGTATAGAATCAAATAATTGTTTCGCTCCTATTTTTGCGGTATCTTTAATACCAACAGCAATTTCTAATAAGTCAGGTCTACCTATATCTCCTACAAATATAAAATCACCTGTGAATATTCCTATCGGTTTATCATTCGTATAATTATTTTGAGTTGTATCGGTTACTAAAAAGGAAATACTTTCAGGCGTATGCCCTGGGGTATGAATGACATTGAATTTTATATGACCAACCTTAAACTCTGTTCCCTCTCTAACCAAATTGTATCGGCCCTCGTTAAGATTTTGATATTTCCAATCACCATCTCCTTCATCTGATACATATAAATTTGCATTAAAAAGAAGGGAAAGTTCTCTAGACCCAGATAGAAAATCTGCATGAATATGAGTCTCAGCCGCAGCAATTACTTCCAATCCCTCTTTCTTAGCAAATTCTACATATTGTTCTATATAGCGGCTGGGATCAATAACAATTGCTACGCCTTCCTTCTGACAACCGACTAAATAGGAAGCATGAGCTAATTTTTCATCATAAAAATATTTTAAAAGCATAGCTATTCCCTCCAAATGCTTATTTCAAATTACTTCTCGGTTGTTACAACAACTCTCTATCTTTCCTTATAGAATCCCTTTCAACATTAAATTCCAATACATATAGGGCAACATATACCTTTTAAGTAAAAACATACTATACCGTTCTTTCGCTTGATTAAACGGAAACGTTTCTTGAGGCTCATGTTCATAGTTAAATTCAGCGAGTATAAGACTTTTATATCCTGTAACAATCGGACAGGATGTATACCCATCATAATTAGCCTGCAAGTCTCTTCCATTAAGTACGTCCAAAATATTTTGTTTTAAAACAGGTATTTGTTTTCGAATTGCCGCTCCAGTTTTAGATGTAGGTAAATTGGTACAATCTCCAAGTCCAAAAATATTCTTATATTGTACATGCTGCAATGTATAAGGACTTATATTAACCCAGCCTTGATGATCACTTATCTCACTCTCTTTAATAAAATTAGGTGGCCCCATTGGTGGAACAACATGTATCATACTATATGGTACTGTTTCTCGTTTCAGTGTTTGCGTATCTTCAAAAATTGCTTCTCTCTTTTCAGCGATAATTTCTACTAAGTTTTTATTATAGTTCGTTATAATTTGCTTTCTTTCTAGTACTTTTTCTAATGTTTCAGCATAACGCGGTACCTGAAATATGTTAGCGTTCGCAGAATAAAACATTACTTTACTTCTATTTTTCAAACCGCTATTACAAAAATACTCTTCTGCTAAATACATAATTTTTTGTGGGGCGCCACCACATTTAATAGGAGTATTGGGGTGGGTAAAAATCGCATTTCCTCCTTTGAATTTTTCGATTTCTTTCCAAGTAGAATCAACATATTTATAAGAATAATTGCTACAAACCCCATTAGTCCCAATAGACTCCTTTAAGCCTTTAATACCACCCCAATTTATTTGTATACCGGCTGCCACAATAAGAATCTCATATTCAAGTAGCATTCCATCATCTAAAAGTATCTTATTTTGATCTGGAAACAACTTAATAACACTTTTAGGAATCCACGTTGCTCCTTTTGGAATAAGTGTTTCTTGATCACGCATCGTACATTCCTTTGAAACAATTCCTCCCCCAACTAAACTCCATAATGGTTGGAAGTAATGTTTTTTAGATGAATCAATAATAGCTATACTTTCTTTCAATAGGGGTACATTTCGTAACAAATGTGCAGTAGAAGATAGTCCTGCAGTCCCAGCGCCAATCACAATAATTTTATAATTATCTCTGGTCTTCATTATCCTCTTCCTATCTGAATTTAATTTTTAAGTTAACTAATTATTAGCCTTATTTCATCGTAGTAACAATATTATAAGATAAAAATACTATTATTTTGTCTTATTAAAAAGAATATTCCGTTAACGTTATCCGTCGACATTACTATATGCTTAAATCCCTTATGTTACTTCTTTAATTTGTTTCAAACTCTACAAACTTTACATTTCTCAATATTAGCCTGTATTCTATCTCACTTTAATGACATTACACTTCTATAGATAATGAAATGCAAGTTTCTTTGGTATGGTTTGTCCATCTTCCTTTTCAGGAGATAGACAAAAACAATCTTATTCCAATAGCTATATTACCTATTCTTTTTTGAATCTTTATTATAAATATCTATACATGCATTTGAGAACGTCTTTGTTGTTTTTCCAGTCCCTCAATAATGTGAGCAGTCGGTATATATAATAATTGAGCTGCTGTGTAAACACTTATTATAAAATTACATTATTTACCTACGGTAAGAAAAAAGATGAATATAAGCTTTTTATGCATTATATATTAATGTAGTACTGTAGCCTAGTTTGACCTAGCTTTAACTGAATCCCTTTGTTGTAGATATTTGATTTTATTATTAATAATTACGGTACATGAAATTGTTAAATTGTAATAAAAAAAGCTCCTCGGATAGGAGCCCATTATATTACAAAACAATTAAGAACTCCCTCTATTAAAAACTCTGCTTAAGCTTTGGGGTGAAAATTGGCAATAACTCATCCAACCCCTATTTGTTACGATAAATAATTGGTTGAAAACCATTCTCCTTCTGCTTATTATTTCAAGCTCTTTAGAGCTTCACTTTCACTATTAAACTCAATTTTTGAGAAAGGGTACTTCTATCGGAGAAAATAATAGAATCTTTTAACTCTGCATGGGAAAATGCATATATTAGTTGGATTGGCATCTATATTCAGCTTGCAAATTAGTCCTTGTGAGCTGTCACCTTTTTATGGAGCACATATGTATTTTGGTTCTTTTTATTTAATTTTATTTACACACTTAAAAGAAACTAGCATATGATATTATATACTAATCCAAAAACCATATAGTCTACTTTCTAAGAGCACTGATTTGTGTTCTTTTTTAGATAACGCTTTTGTTCAATTTTTTGCCACATTTTTAAAACATTTATTTCCCCTTAACAAGCCCTTTTAAAAATAGTTACATATAAACCTTCTAACCATATTGTATTTTTAAGCCTTTGTATTGGTTTAATAGTTATCAAATTGATTATGAAGGGATAAGACTTCTATTAGTCCAAACACTTCACATTACTATCACATACACTATAAAATGTTTGGAATTTAATACATTATTAATACTTAGAGTTAGGAGGGTTTAATATGGCAGCATGTGAAGGTTTAGCTTGTGTTATATTCTCTGTATGGCCAGTGGGAACAGTTGTTACAGTTACTACTAGATCGGGTCAAATTATTGGGCCTGCTACTTTTTCGCAATTCATTCCGAATACTTGTGCGGTGGTTTTAGTTGAAGAAGATGTGATTACCCCCTCTTCTACCAATACTATATTTATAAGTTGTGAAGATATTGAAAGTGTTACTTTAGCCACTCCTTAAGATGATTCAGATGGTTCGAGCTTAATCCATATTTAAGACATTCTAATGAATGTCTTTTTTCATGAAAAATCTAATCAACTTACCCCAAAATATACCATTATATTGTTTCAATAAATTGCTTTAATTTCAATTTTTTCTCTTCTAAAGGTTACTTGTCTACACATCGTTCTACAAACTTTCATATGATATAGTATATTGTTTAAAGGAGGGATAAATTTGTTCTTATGCAATTTATTTGGTTGTTCAGGTGGAGTATGTAGTATTTTTAAAAATTTACAACCAGGCGAAGTCGTTACTGTTACTGGTAAATCTGGAAATATTATTGGACCTGCTATTTTTACAAATTTCAATCCTAATACTTGTATTGTCACATTAGAAGAGGAAAATTCAGTTACTCCTCCTACTACAAGTATTACTAAGATCAGTTGTAAAGAAATAGAAAGTGTTACGTTTATCTCATAATATATTTTAAACCTAAAGCAGGGATTGAAATATGAAACTCTTATACATTACTTCTGGTTACTCAAAAATCTATCAATATTTAGATCAAAGCATACAGAGAGCATTTATCGATCAAAATTTTGAATGGTTAGTAGTACAGCCGTGTGAATTACTCGAACAATTGGATTTCATTACGGCAACATTTCATCCTGATATTGTATTCACCTTATTAGGGAATCATCTACCACAAAAAGCAATTCATTATTTTAAAAAAAGGAACATTAAATTAGCTGTCTGGTTAACTGAGGATCCATTTTATATAGATACTTCGCTTCTTCTATTAAATAACTTTGATTTTATATTTACTATTGATAGCGAAGCACTTAAATATTACACAGCTTTAGGATATATCAATGTATATCACTTACCATTAGCAACTAATATAGATGTATTTAAACCTAGTCTAAAAAATCCAAAATATAAAAGTGAAGTTTTGTTCATTGGATATCCTTATCCAATCCGTGTGAAATTGATACAGTTTCTTTTGGAAAAAACCCCTTATCACTATACCATTATTGGTAAGCACTGGAGAAATAAGTTATTAAAAAAATGGAAGAATCACCGAAGAATTAAGATTATAGAAGAATGGATTCCACCTCAAGAAGTTGCTCTCTATTATAATAACGCTAGTCTTATATTAAATCCTCATCGTAGTCATCTATTTCCACAGAATAAAAATAAAAATAGAGTGAAAAATAATACTATTAATAATCGTACCTTTGATATTGCAGCTTGCCAAGGATTTCAAATTATTGAAGAAAAACCTGACCTTTCATCTTTCTTCAATAAAGATGAAATTATATCCTATAACAGCTTTGAAGACTGTTTAAATAAAGTATCTCTTCATTTGAATGATACGATTTTAAAAGAATTAATGGTCGGAAAAATTCATACAAAAATTATTACCCAGCATACTTTTCATGAGAGAATCCATTTTATAACGACTATTTTACAATCACACCTTCATTAAAATAAAAATCCCCTTCTGCATATAGGTGCACAAGGGGATTTTTTCAAATTAATCTATTCGTTCTACAGATAATGTTCATAGATAAACAAGAAGTAACATTATGATGAATTAATCATATATTATTTCCAAGTAAAAAACCCTAATTTACTTCGAGATATCTCACTTTTTCCTTAAAGAGCACTTTTTAAATGTGCTCTTTTTAGGTTTATCAGAATAAAACTAAACATTCCGTCAATAATAAAGATAGGCGAATTTAACCGTCCCTGTAGTTCTTCTCTTTTCTGTATTGAGCAGTTAGCTTTTACTAGCTGCTCCTTTATTTACACATATCGTAAGACTTCGAATACATTATGTTTGAAAGTGCTCTGTTTTATCAAAAGGCGATTCGGCGACGATTGCCTTTTTTATTTCTACAAAATGAAATTTTTATTACATACAATTTCGTATACCATATGCAATCTTGTTTACACTATAAATGTAACTTTAGGTTACACATCTATTACTTGCAGGGCCTAATTTCCTTTTGTTCAACAGGTGGTTAGCTAACTTCGCTGACTGCTTTGTTGTGCCGAATGAATTTTTTATTTCTCAACACCCAACATATGGTATCCATATTCCACTAATAGTAATATAAAGGTACCTTCAGTTATTAAATGTCCCTTTAAAATTTATTCTCTACTAAAATAGCATTTTTGTTATAAATCCCTCTATAAATGCTCTAATTTCCTCAGTATCCAATTAAATCCCACGAAATAGGTGTACCTTTTTTAATATCCTTACTCGCTTTTTTTCCGATAATTTTGGATAAGTGTTTTGGCAATAAACCATTCCCTGGTCTAATAGCTTTAATATTCTCATTTGTAAAGACTTCTCCCGCTTTTATGTTTTCTACTACATATAATGATCTTCTAAATTTTAACGAATCTTTTTCTATATCAGTAGGGCCATAATATACATTCCCCAAAGATTCCCATGCTTTTTCAGTTTCGCTTACTAATAATTTAAATTCAGCTGGTTCCATTGAAAAATCAGCGTCAACTCCTCCATCCGATCTCGAGAGCGTTAAATGTTTCTCAATTACTGTTGCCCCAAAGGCAACACTCGCTACTGATACCCCTACTCCAAGTGTATGATCAGATAAACCTACCTCACACTTAAATAACTCCTTCATATGAGGTATGGTAACTATGTTTGTAGATTTTGGAGATGCAGGATACGTACTTGTACATTTTAATAGAATTAATTCTTTACATCCCTCTTCTCTCGCAGCTCTTACTGCTTCATCTAGTTCAGCAATCGAAGCCATACCTGTCGAAATGATTATTGGTTTTCCTGTTGCTGCTACTTTACGTATGAGGGGAATATCAGTATTTTCAAAAGATGCGATTTTATAACAAGAAACATTTAATGACTCTAGAAAGTCTACAGCTGTTTCATCAAACGGCGTACTAAATGGTACCATCCCTAACTCTATACAGCGATCAAAAATGGGTTTATGCCACTCCCATGGTGTATAAGCTTCTTTATATAAATGATAAAGTGATTTACCTTTCCATAAGCTTTTTGTATCATGAATTAAAAAATCACCATTTTCTATATTTAAAGTCATTGTATCTGGTGTATATGTTTGAATTTTAAATCCTTGTGCCCCAGCCTCCGCAGCTGCCTCTACAATTTGCAACGCCCTATCTAATGATTGATTATGATTCCCTGACATTTCTGCAATAATAAATGGTGGCAAGCTATTGCCAATCTCTCTACCTCTGATATATACATTACTCATCTTTTTCACCTTCAAGTTCTTTTTTTATTGCTTCTTTCCTTTCCGCCCATTGTTCATGAGACAGGGCCATTGTAATAACATCAATATAATCATTATCCCTGTAAATATAGTTTTCATATCTTCCATCTTCTTGGAACCCAAATCTCTGATGGAAATTTAAACTAATACGGTTTGATTCTATTATTTCTGCACACACTTTGTGTATGTCTTTTTTTTCAAAAATATAGTCTAATGCTAATAAACCTAATACCGTTCCAGCACGTTTTACGCTTTGTTTTTCACCTATATAAAATCCCCAATAACAAGTCCGATCCAATTTATCTATTTTTGTAAAATTAACAAATCCAATTGGTTTTTCTTTATATGTTAATAATCTTGCAACTTTTGTATCATCCACTACTAGTTTTTCATACCACTTTAAATGTTCGTCTATTGTTATTTGATGATCTTCATACATAACCGAGCGAATTTCTTTTGTATTCCGCCACTGTAAAATAAGTTCTAAATCTTTCTTTTCTAACCTTTCCAATTGAAAATCCCTAATATTTAACATACTATCCTCCTAAAATAAGTTTTGCTATTTCATTTGAATTACTCGCACACTGTATAGAAAGAGCTTTATTAGACATTTCTTTCACTATTTTATAATCTGATAAAAGTTTGTTTAGACATTTCGTAATTGCTTTATCCGAAACACTTTCAGCTGTACCAATATTCCATGTAGCTCCAACCTTCGCTACAGTCTTGGTTACTTCAATTTGATTTTGGGCAGTTGTAATTGTTATAGAAGGTAATCCAAGAAAGCATCGTTCCCATGTGGTTGTGCCCCCAGCTCCTATCCCTAAATCCGCTCGTATGAGAAACTCTTCCATGTTCTCTATTTGACAATAAAACGAAGCGTTAGAAACACTCTTACAATAAGTTTGAATCTCCTCTTTATGCGGATTTTGGCTTCCTACCACAACGTCTATTTTTAAGTTATCTTTATCTATATTTTGTAAGGCTCTTAACGTTTTTAATGTCTCATTTGTTACATCATGTCCACCAAAAAAAATAAAGATCCTTTCAATTTCTCCTGTCCTTTTTCGTGAAAATTTATTAGCGGCATGAAATTCTGGCCGTAATATAGCATATTTAGGTCCCAGTTTTACTAATGAATGCTCTGGTATTAAATCTTTATAGCGGTCATTAAGGTTATTGTATAAATTTTGGTCTAGTAACAAATCACAGTCGTGCATTCGATTTGCAAGATCATCGATTACCATTATTTTTCTTACATTTTTTCTTAAAGCAGACTCCCACTTATTATCTAATCCATAATGATCAACAATTAACCAATCAAAGTTGGGAAGTTGCGATAAAATATCGTTGGTCTGCTGTGCATCAACAAACCAATGATATTTTAGCCAATTTAAATAACTCCCGTGTTCTGTCCTTAAGAAATTCGTATTCTCACCATCTCCATCTAATACAAACACATGAAATCCCTTATTTAAAATATATTGATGTAAATCACCTTGCAGCTTACGACAAATGAAATATACTTGAGCACCTTTATTCCGTAACTCATGGGCCAATGTTAAACAACGCATAATATGACCGGTACCTATTTCAATAGATGCGTCGGCGCGAAAGGCAATTTTTTTCTCAAGCAAAATACTCCCTCCTCACTAAAAGCACTACAATTTAATAATTTATAATATCGTTTCTCTATTTAGCTCATCTACTAAAGATTGTTGATTTGCCCATTTCAATTTCACATGACTATTAATTTCAATAAGTTCAGGATTTCGAAAGATGTAATCTTTTATTTGATGAAAAAATAATGGTTTAGATTTTACATTCAGACCTTTATAAAGTTCATTGAACAAATCTAAATCTGGTTGTTCATCTAATGTTAACCTCCAAGAAGGATAGCAAAATGATGGAGGGAGTTTTACTATATTGACGCGGAATAAGTGTGGATTATTTATAAAATAAAACGGAAGGTATTCTGCATAGGTTAAAGGTTTTGGGGTTTGTAGTAGTCGTTCGATTGCCTCTAATGTAAAAATATCGCCTGCTGTTCCGACAGGTAACGTACTTAACTCTGCCTGTGTATAATCTGCACCGCTTTTTAAATGTTCATCTAGTAAAAAAGTATTAATTTCTGGTGACACAGCTGGGCAATCCCCTGTAATCCGTATGACTATGTTTGCATTTTCTTGTTTTGCAGCTTGGAACATGCGATCAGCAGTATTTTCTGGATCACCTCTGAAAATCTTAACTTTCCCGTCTAAATTAAATTTTTCCAAAGGGTCATCTTGCGTAATATCTGAAGTAGCAAGTATGATCTGGTGTTTTCCTTGAATAGCTAATGTATTTATAAGACATCGTTCAATGGAAGGAACTCCGTGTATTGGCAATATCGCCTTTAAAGGTAACCTAGTAGATTTTAACCGGCAAAGTACAATTATTACTACCTTTGGAGGCTCAATAACCTCTTTTGTTAATGGGGTACCTGCAGACAAATTATATAGAGCTACCTGAGGTAATAATCCCTCTGCTTCAAGCTCGTTCAGCGCATTTTCTACAACATCTAATTCCATAGTTACTTTATTAGTTGTAATAATCTCTCCTTTTCTAATATCAACTTTTGTAACTGCTCTTAATAATTTTTGGTTTTGCAATTTTAATAACACCCCTTTCATTTAATTTTTAGCAACTCTATAAAACGAAAGAACTTTTCTTACTGCCTTTATTACATCCCACACATCAGCTTCCGTCATTTTAGGAAATAGAGGTAGCGTAATAATTTCCTCATATACGTTTTCTGCTTGTGGACAAATACCTTTTCCATATCCTAACTTTTGATAAAACGGTTGTAAATGTACGGGTATATAGTGCACATTCACACCGATATTTTCTCTTTGTAATGCCTCGTAAATTTCTTTTCGATTACATTTTAATAATTTAGTATTTAAACGAAAAATATAAAGGTGCCAACTTGAATCGGTTTGAGGCAATTGCTTTGGTACTGTGATTTCAGATAAACAACTAAATCCTTTATTATAGATGTCTACATATTTCTTTCGAATCTTAATAAAAGAGTCTAATTTACTTAACTGTGATAAACCAAGAGCAGCTTGTATATCCGTTAATCTGTAGTTGTAACCTAAGAATTGCATTTCATAATACCAAGGCCCATGATTTTCAAGGAGTTTTTGAGGATTCCTTTCAATTCCATGCGTACGGAATTGAACAAGTTTTTCATAAAACAGAGGATTATTTGTGGTAATTACTCCACCCTCTCCGGTAGTAATATGTTTCACCGGATGGAAACTAAACATTGTCATATCACCAATAGAACCAATCTTTTTATTTTTATATGTGGCTCCTAATGCGTGGGCTGCATCTTCAATGATAATCAAATTATTTTTTTTTGCTATTTTTTGTATTGCATCTAACTCTACAGGCTGCCCAGTAAAGTGTACGGGAATGATGGCTTTTGTTTTGTTTGTAATCTTTTCCTCTATTGATTTAGGACTAATGTTATATGTTTCATTGTCAATATCGGCGAAGACCGGCTTTCCACCCTGGTATAAAATACAATTTGCACTTGCTACAAATGTCATTGGAGTTGTAATTACCTCATCTCCCTCAGTTATGCCAGCTGCATAGCAGGCAGCATGCAATGCAGCTGTGCCATTTGAAAAAGAAACAGCATATTTTGCTCCCACATATTTCGCAATAGACTTCTCAAACTGTTGAATCGTTGGGCCTGTCGTTAAAAAATCCCCTTTTAATATATCTACAACCGCCTGAATGTCATGTTCATCAATTTGTTGCTGACCATATGGTAAATATGTTTCTCTAACAGGCTTTCCTCCGTGTATAGCAAGAATTTTCTTTACCATCACTTTTTCTCCTTAGGGGCAATTTTTAAAGATTTGATCCACTCTTCTGTTTTAATAACTCCATCTTCTAAAGAAACTTTCGGCTCCCAGTTTAATATTGTTTTTGCCTTTTCATAGTTACATAATAATTTTTGAATTTCACTTTGTGGATGGATATGAGTTATATGATGAATACTTACTTGATTTCCCGAAATCAATTCTGCTAATTTATTAATGGATATATCTTGTCCTGTTCCAGCGTTGATAATATGACCATTTGCTTTTGCAGAGTATCCTGCTGCCACAACAAAATCCGCACAATCTTCAACGTATAAAAGGTCTCTCGTTTGTTTTCCATCCCCATAAATATTTAGTGGTACATTATCTAATTTATTATTTATAAAAATAGCAACGACCCCACCTTCACCACCTGTTTTCTGAAATGGGCCATACGTATTAAATGGGCGAATAACCACTACAGGTAGCTTATAAGCATAATAGTAAGATAAAACCATGTTTTCAGCAGCAATTTTTGATCCAGCATATGGAGAAGCTGGTTTAATCGGATCTAATTCTGATATCCCTTGTATATTAGTAGCTTTATCATAAACCATACAAGTACTCATAAAGACCATTTTGACATGATACTTAAGGCATTGTTCTAACAAATTAAAAGTACCTATTGTATCATTTTCAAAAGTTGTTCTAGCATCATCTATACTATCTTGAACATTAATACTCGCTGCTAAATGATAACAAAGGTCAAATGAATTATTTTCAAATAATTGAGCAATTAACTTTTTATCTTTAATATCTCCTTGAATGCATTGCTTTAAATTTAGATCGTGTGCAAACTCGGTAATATTTACAGTAGTTGAATTTGCTAAGTTGTCTATTATCCATACTTCATGCTTATCCTGCAATAATCTCTTTACAACCCACCTACCAATAAAACCCGCACCACCAGTTACTAATATTTTCATAGTTTATCCCCTCCTGTTAGTAGTTGCTGGTTTAATATTAAATTTCTAAGCTCTTCTTTTGTAATTGCATTTTGATGATCAGAACGGTAAAATCCTGCCTTCGCCCTTTTTGCATTTTCATATTGGGTACCCTTTTTTAATGGGCTAGGAATGATAAACATATCTGGTAATTCAAAAGCCTGTAAAGATTCATCATGTGTCATAAGTTCTTCATACATTTTTTCACCAGGTTTTAACCCAATTTCTTCAATTTTAATATTCTCCTTGGGCAACCCATATAACTTTGTGACTTCTTCTATCATCACTTCACTTAAATGGTTTAATAAAATAACTGGCATTTTTAATATAAAAGTTTCACCACCCTTTGCTATTTTCATCGCTTCAATTGTTAACATAGTAGCTTGGTTCAGTGTCATCATAAATCTACTCATACTAAGGTCCGTTACGGTTATTTTTTGGTTTTGTTTAATTTGATTTTCAAATAAAGGAATGACAGAGCCTCTTGACCCCATAACATTTCCGAAACGAACACTGGCAAATATCGTTTCACTTGAACCTTTTGAATATTCCGCTGACGTAATCAATCTCTCAGCAGTCAATTTTGTTGCACCGTAATTATTTGTTGGTGAAATTGCTTTATCAGAACTTGTAAAAATCACCTTTTTTACTTTCTGAGCAATTGCCGCTTTTATTACATTTTGTGTTCCAAAAATATTGGTCAAAACTGCTTCAAACGGATTATATTCACAAAAAGAAACATGCTTCATTGCGGCCACATGAAACACATAATCAATATTTTCCATCGCACTAAACACTCGATCATAATTGCGAATATCCCCAATTAAATAACGAATATTTTGATTTTCATCCCTGAATTCTTCTTGTAATAAAAATTGATTATATTCACTTCTACTAAAAACCCTTACCACTTTTGGCTTTTCCTGTAGAACTTTAGAAAGAATGCTTTTTCCAATTGTTCCTGTTCCACCAATAATTAAAACGTTTTTACCTTTAAAAAACATAGAAATGTATACCTCCTCTTATAAAGTTACTTTGAGCCAAGAACAATCTCTCCTTAATTCTGGTGTAATTCTATTGGCAAACAATTAAGTGAGAGATAAACTAGCTTTTTGCATATTGAAACATACATTTTTATTACAAATTTATGTTTCATATTGTTTATTGAAATCTGAGGATATGATGTTGTTTTAGGAATCCCTTACTTCCAAAAAAATAAGTGATGATGGGCTCAATCTTTTTCACTTTGAATTAAATTTATTAATCTTTTCGTGCATGCTTCTTGCGGATAGTTTTCATTAATAAATTTTCTTCTTAATTCTTTCGCTAGACTTGATTGTGAAGAATCATTTAAAACCTTTTCAACCGTGCTAAGCAAATCCTCAATAGAGTGATTTACAAGCCCATCTAGTGTATCGTAATATTTATAATCTCTATCTTCTAATAGCGATTTATAAACAACTACAGGTATATCTAATAACATTGCTTCTAACCCTACTGTTGAATTTGAGATAACCACAAGATTTGCATGTAAAATAACATCATACATATTTACTTCATTTGTTATATATTTAACATTAGGATATAAGTTACTTAACTTAATGTATTCTCCCACTAGGTTACGTCCTTTTTCCCAAGGATGTGGCTTTATAATAACCGTAATTTTTTTGTCTTTCACTAATTTTTCTGTCAGTTCAGTATAAAATGAAGTTTTAAATGGCTGGGTTGCAATAAAAATCACTTTTGTAGTGGGATCTATTTTTAATGTTTTAAAAAGCTCCTTCTTATCCATATATGTCCTATTGAAGATTTCATCATATCTGGGGTGCCCTAAAATCTCAATTTGAGATTCACTGCCTCCTCTTTGAAGGTACCAATCTTGTTCATATTTTCCATATACGACCTGCTTTGTTGCAAAAACCGGAAAGTATGCCTCTTCTCCCATTATTGCACCATGCTGCAGACAATAACTTGGTATCCCCTCACTTCTAGAAAGAAAAGTAAGAGCTCGACTTGCTATATCTTCCGTAGTACCAACAATCACACCAGAAATATCTTGTTCTTTAAAAATGAAATAGGCCATATTAAGTTTCTCAATCATGATAGGGAGATCACTAATTAATTTTTTTTGAAAAAACATGTTTGAAAATAGTGGGTGCTTATTAAACTTTAAAAAGATTTCTTTAGCTTTTTCTATAAAAACATGTGCATTATTAGAGGCTTTATTTATATAATCTGGTGCACAAATTGTAGGAAGACCATAAAGTTCTGTCTTTTTTGATCTTGTTAATATCTTTGTTTGATTTGGGTTAAAGTGAGTAAAGTTACTTACTGAAAAACGGAGATAATCTGAATTTAGGAGAATTGTTCCATTTCGATTCTTGCTTTTTATTTTTGATTGAAATGAAGACATTATTTTTTCAAACTCTAACTGTAACTGCATTTCCTCTATGGGCTCGATTGACAGTTGCTTATAAAAATTATTTTCTTTCATTTTATTTTTTACATCTGCATCTAAATATTGATAAAAATTACTCAGTAATGGTAAAGGAATATTATAATGCTTTAACTCTGAAAAAACATTTATATACTCTAGATTTAATAACCAGTAATTTTTCAAATAAATATCACTCAATTTTTCACCCTCTTTTTCTTCTTAGGTCTTCTCTTAATTCTTTACATGTTCTTTGTGGTGGTAATAATTGTACAAATTCATTTTTTTCTTCGGCAAATAACTGCGCATGTATTGAATGAGGAGTAATATAATTAATATCTAAAATTTCATCTAAGGGATAAAAATCCCAATAGTGATTTAATCTCCAAAAAAAGCGGGCATCTCCTATCCGATAAAACTGAGGATCTTCATCCCAGTAAGAATTCCACCTTTTTTCAAGAATTGGTAAAACAGAGGCTCTATGCATAATAGAACAATGATCAATTGAACATGGGGCATTATTCGTAATTTTTTTAGCAGGTCTTTCAACCGTTTTAATAGGTAAATCTGATTCATCTACATGAATCGTTTTTGATGCAGAATAAATAATTTGAACCTCTTTATTCTCATCAAGATAACTAGACATCTTTTTAAGGCGTTCTTTTTCATATTGATTATCATCTGTAATATAAGTTATATATTCCCCTTTCGCCTGCTTAAGTGCCTCATTAATTAAAGCCGCATATCTGACTTTTTTTGTGCGTTCAGAAATATGAGCCACATTACTTTTATAAAAATGTACATTTTCCTTATTTATGAATGATCGAATAACCTTCTGGGTCATTTCATTAGAATCATCATCCATAATAAAAAGTTCAAAATCTTGAAAAGTTTGGTTTAATACACTTAATATTGATTTTTCAACAAACGTAGGCTTATTGTAACTTGTCATTATAACTGAAATTTTAGGCAAATCTCCCTCTCCTCCTTATCAACAAATACAAAAACAGTTACGTTATTATATAAACAAGAAGGACAATCCGTTCCGATAATTTTTAAAAAGATTTATATATCTATTAAAATTTATAGCAGCATGTATTTTTCCACTCCACTATAATCCATACCAGATCTATTACAAAGTAATAAACTATTCAAGTATAAATAAGAAAGTATCAATACAGGTTTAATTATTAGATTTCACTAGAAAAACCACATTCAATATTCTCAAAAGAGGTGAAGACTTTGCAACCCCTAATATCAATTATCCTTACTAGCTACAATAAACCAACATTAATTAATCAAGTTATTGAAAGTGTCCTAATGCAAACTTATAAAGAATGGGAACTTTTTATTATGGATGATAACTCCTGTCCGGAAACTATAAATATTATAAAAAATTATTTAGATGATCCTCGAATTAATTATAAAAATAGTATTATACAAGATAATGAGAGATATAAAACCACAAGATATGCAACTCTTATCAATGAGGCACTTCCATTAACCCATGGAGATTATATTTGTTATTTAACGGATGATACTATGTATCTTCCAAATAGATTAGCTGAAATGTTATCTTTCTTAGAAAAACATCCTGAAATAGATGTAGTGTACTCTTCTCAATACGTAAAATATGTTGATTACAACCTACAGCCTATACATGAATTTGTGAGAGAAGCTTCAAAAATTTTATATACAGCTGCAAATGTTGTAGATCACTGTTCAGTTATGCATACTAGAAGAATATTATTACAGGTTTATGAAAAATATTGCGAATATTGGGATACAAACCCTATATATTGGTTTGTTGGAGATGCAATGTTTTGGAAACGCCTAAATACATTCCAACCTTTTTATCCTATTAGCAAAGTGCTCGATATTACTTTTAAGACACCATTTTCTTTCCAAAACCTATATGCTAACCTCCCTTCAAAAGATTTAAATGGTATTTTGTTTAGTAATTCACAAGGTGAAGTATTTTTGATTGATAATTTTAAACGTAGGCTCATTTCAAAAGACATGATTTCCTACTTCAAATATAATCAAAATGAAATTGTCTTAATCCCCGATCCATTCATCTACAAATATACAGAAGGTCCCCCCATAACCCTTGCAGAATCAATTCCAAATTTACGGGTTGTACAAAACGAAAAAAAAGAGTTGTTTTATATAGAAAATAATCAAAAACGTCTTTTCATTAACACGATAGCATTTCGCAAATTTAAATTTACAGCTCAAGAAATTATTAAAGTTTCACAAAATAGTTTAGATCAATTTTCAGATGGACCACCTATTCATCCGAATTTATCCAATCAAACAATCCTCCCTGAAGGAAAAGTATTTATTTATCATAACAATTATTTCATTATGACAAATCACATGCTTCATCCAATAGATAAAGATATATTACAAAAACTTTATTTATTAAAGAACTGTATAGCAATTTCAAAGACCAATTTAGCCCACTTTAAGATTGGTCCTCCTATTTCATCATATCCCTCTCACTTAGCTGAAGAATACCGAGAAGAGTGACAGGGATTTTACAAATAAATATAAAAAGAAGGTTGCCTCAAATATAGCTGAATAGCTACTTGGGTTAACCTCTTTTTATTACATCTATGAATGCTCTAATCACTCTTAGCTTTTGTTAGCCGCTTTTCAACTCAAATTTCTAAAACTAATACACTTTTCCCCATTCTTTATTGTATATTTTAATAAGCATTTCGCCTACTAAAACCTTATTTTTTTGCGGCTATTTATTTGTTTCAATATGATAATTTTTCATCTCATATATGCAATAGACAATGATAGCTAAACTCCAACTGACACCATAGTAATCATGTTTGTAAAAGTCATATCCTGCCTTAATACCTTTTTCTATTACAACCAACGTAAATCCTAAAGCCATCCATGTGTTAATTTTCATCTTGATAAACGTTATAGATATAAGTATTAAAAAACAAGATATTTGTAAGACAATTTATTATTTACTCATATTTTTAAATGTATACTGCATTAAACGTTCATTAACACTATACACATAGCGTTAACTATCTTAATTGAATATTAGTAATAGTAAGTATAAACATTATCAATTCACTATATATTACATTTATGTAAAAATAGATGTATGTTAAGCTTTTCAAAATCTTTCCCCTAATAAAGATTTGAAGTAGCATTTCATGGTTCTCCTTACTGTTAATATGCCTTGAAAAAGA
>NZ_QOZW01000009.1:0-87500 GCF_008368885.1 Bacillus sp. BPN334
GTTCAACGGGTCCGACGGGAATAACGGGAGCAACAGGAGCAACAGGAGAAACGGGGGCAACTGGCACCAGTATAACGGCAACATACGCTTTTGCAAATAATACATCGGGAACAGCGATATCGGTACTTCTTGGTGGAACGAATGTCCCGCTTCCGAATAATCAAAATATTGGTCCAGGTATTACTGTTTCTGGGGGGAATACAGTATTTACGGCTGCAAATGCTGGGAATTATTATATTTCATATACGATTAATATAACGGCTTCATTATTAGTCAGTTCGCGGATTACAATTAATGGAGCACCTCTTGCTGGAACGATCAATTCTCCTGCGTTAGCAACTACATCATTTAGTGCAACAATTATTACGACTCTTGCGGCTGGAAGTGCCATTAGTTTGCAACTATTTGGTTTGTTAGCTGTTGCAACGTTATCAACAACTACACCAGGAGCTGTGTTAACGATAATAAGATTAAGCTAAATAATAACTCTCTTATTCTTTTAAGATTAGGAGAGTTTATACATATAATAAGAAGTTAATGGAGTGAAGCATAGTTATATAAAAGTCAGAATATTATGATTGTAACGTTATGGCGACTATAATATAATGAAAACAACCATCATGAATGAACATTCATTTATTTTTATGTATTTGAAGGGGGAATGAAGGTGGAAAAACCATGGTTGAAAAGTTATCCAGAAGAAATTCCAAGTACGATTTCTTATGATATTCAGCCGCTTCATGGATATGTGGAACAGGTGGCTTCCCGTTATCCAGAAAAGAAAGCGCTTCACTTTTTAGGGAAGGATATTACATTTTCAGACTTCCACGATAAGGTGAAGAGGTTTGCAAATTATCTTCAAAAGCTCGGTGTGGAAAAGGGTGATCGAGTTGCTATTATGTTGCCGAACTGTCCGCAATCTGTAATTGGTTATTATGGTACATTACTTGCGGGAGGTATCGTAGTACAAACAAATCCACTATATACAGAAAGAGAATTAGAATACCAGCTTCATGACTCGGGAGCAAAAGTAATTCTTTGTCTCGATTTAGTGTTTCCAAGAGTAACGAATGTTCAATCTGCTACAAAAATTGAACATATTATCGTAACTCGGATTGCGGACTTTTTACCCTTCCCTAAAAATTTACTTTATCCATTTGTACAAAAAAAGCAGGCAAATCTTGTTGTGAATGTGTCGGAAAGCGAAACGATTCATCTATGGAAATCAGTAGAACGAGAAAGTAATGTTAATGTTGAAGTTCCTTGTGATCCTGAAAATGATCTAGCCCTTTTACAGTACACAGGAGGAACAACTGGATTTCCGAAAGGCGTTATGTTGACGCATAAAAACCTTGTTTCGAACACTTTAATGGGAGCTCATTGGCTATATAATTGTAAAGAAGGAGAAGAAGTAATTCTTGGTGTCCTTCCGTTCTTTCATGTATATGGGATGACAGCTGTAATGAATTTAAGTATTATGCAAGGATATAAAATGGTGCTGATTCCGAAGTTTGATATGAAAATGGTTTTTGAAGCGATAAAAAAACATAAAGTCACACTATTTCCAGGGGCACCGACCATTTATATTGCTCTATTAAATAGTCCCCTCTTAAAAGAATATGATATTTCTTCTATTCAAGCTTGTATTAGTGGATCTGCCCCGCTTCCTGTAGAAGTACAGGAAGAGTTTGAGAGAGTTACAGGTGGAAAATTGGTAGAAGGTTATGGATTAACGGAGTCGTCGCCAGTTACACATGGGAATTTTTTGTGGGAAAAACGTGTGCCAGGAAGTATTGGTGTGCCGTGGCCAGATACAGAGGCAAACATTATGTCACTTGAAACTGGAGAGGCTTTACCTCCGGGTGAAATTGGTGAAATTGTTGTAAAGGGTCCTCAAATTATGAAAGGGTATTGGAATAAGCCAGAAGAAACAGCAGCTGTATTACAAGACGGATGGCTTCATACAGGGGATGTTGGTTACATGGATGAAGATGGATTTTTCTATGTGAAAGATCGTAAGAAAGATATGATTGTTGCGAGTGGATTTAATGTGTATCCTCGTGAAGTAGAAGAAGTATTATATGAGCATGAAAAAGTGCAAGAAGTGGTGACGATTGGAGTTCCCGATCCGTACCGGGGAGAGACAGTTAAAGCATTTGTTGTGTTAAAAGAAGGTGCGGAGTGTTCTGAGGAAGAATTAAACCAGTTTGCGCGTAAATATTTAGCGGCTTATAAAGTGCCGAAAGTATATGAGTTTAGAGATGAACTGCCGAAAACGACAGTTGGAAAAATTTTACGCCGTGTCCTAATAGATGAAGAGAAAAGAAAAAATGAGGATGAGCAAACGGGCTAAGGCCCTTTCTTTTTGAAAAAATAGGATTGACACTTTTCTAAATAGTCAGTATTATAAGAATATGAATGACTATTCATTCAGTCATCTTCTTGAAGGGGACAGTAAAGTGAAGAAAAATAGACCGAAATACAATCAAATTATTGATGCGGCAGTCATTGTGATTGCGGAGAATGGGTACCACCAAGCGCAAGTTTCTAAAATAGCAAAGCAAGCTGGGGTAGCTGATGGCACGATTTATTTATATTTTAAAAATAAAGAAGATATATTAATATCCTTATTTCAAGAGAAGATGGGAGATTTTGTCGAAACAATTCGTCAAAAAACAGCAGGAATTGAAAGCGCTGTATCGAAGTTATTCATGTTGGTAGAAACGCACTTCTTGCTGTTATCACAAAATGATCCTCTTGCTATCGTTACGCAATTAGAGCTAAGACAGTCCAATCAAGACTTACGCCTTAAAATAAATGAAGTATTAAAAGGCTACTTACAAGTTATGGATGAGATTTTAGAGACAGGTATAAAGCAAGGTGAATTCCAAGCGGATTTAAATGTTCGCGTGGCAAGACAAATGATCTTTGGAACAGTAGATGAAGTTGTGACCAATTGGGTAATGAGCGATCATAAGTATGATCTGGTCGCACTTTCAAAAACGGTACATGGGCTACTTATTGCAGCTTGTGGTTATCGTCAATAATGGGAGGGATCATGTTGAAATTCCTATCTGTAAGAGTTGAAGATCATATCGCGGTGGCGACGTTAAATCATGCGCCGGCAAACGCGATGTCTTCACAAGTTATGCATGACGTTACTGAATTAATTGATCAAGTGGAGAAGGATGATAACATTCGTGTTGTTGTTATTCATGGTGAAGGGCGCTTCTTCTCGGCGGGAGCAGATATTAAAGAATTTACATCTGTTACTGAAGCGAAGCAAGCGACAGAATTAGCGCAGCTTGGACAAGTTACGTTTGAACGTGTTGAAAAATGTTCAAAACCAGTTATCGCGGCAATTCATGGAGCGGCACTTGGCGGCGGCCTTGAGTTTGCTATGTCTTGCCACATGCGCTTTACAACTGAAAGTGCAAAACTTGGTTTACCTGAATTAACACTTGGATTAATTCCTGGATTTGCAGGTACACAGCGATTACCACGTTATGTTGGGAAAGCGAAAGCTTGTGAAATGATGTTAACAAGTACACCGATTACAGGTGCAGAAGCATTAAAATGGGGACTTGTTAACGGAGTTTTTGCTGAAGAAACATTTTTAGATGATACGCTTAAAGTTGCAAAACAGATTGCTGGAAAAAGCCCAGCGACGACTCGTGCTGTACTAGAGTTATTGCAAACGACGAAATCGTCTCATTATTATGAAGGTGTACAACGCGAAGCTCAAATCTTTGGTGAAGTATTTACGGGTGAAGATGGAAGAGAAGGTGTAGCAGCGTTTTTAGAAAAACGTAAGCCTTCATTTAGTGGCAGGTAGTTCAATTATTTTTTAATATAAATTAACAGAAAATTAAAATTGATAGAATCTTTCTGAAAAACAAGGGGGTAAATGGAATGAACATCTACGTACTCATGAAACGAACATTTGATACAGAAGAAAAAATCGTAATTAAAAACGGTGCAATTTACGATGGCGAAGCGGAATTCATCATCAACCCTTACGACGAATATGCGATTGAAGAAGCAATTCAAGTAAGAGACGCACAAGGTGGCGAAGTTACTGTTGTAACAGTCGGTGGCGAAGATAGTGAGAAAGAACTTCGTACGGCATTAGCGATGGGCTGCGATAAAGCTGTATTAATTAATATTGAAGATGATGTGGAAAATGGTGACCAGTTCACGACAGCAAAAGTACTTGCTGAATATTTAAAAGATAAAAATGCAGATTTAATTTTAGGCGGTAACGTTGCAATTGATGGTGCATCTGGACAAGTTGGTCCACGCGTAGCAGAAGCGTTAAATATTCCGTACGTAACGACAATTACAAAACTTGAAATTGACGGTACAAACGTGAAGATTGAGCGTGATGTTGAAGGTGATACGGAAGTGATTGAAACTTCATTACCAGTTTTAGTAACAGCACAACAAGGTTTAAATGAACCTCGTTATCCATCGCTTCCAGGTATTATGAAAGCGAAGAAAAAGCCACTAGAAGAAGTAGAATTAGATGATTTAGATTTAGAAGAAGATGATGTGGAAGCAAAGACAAAAACAATTGAAATCTATTTGCCTCCTAAGAAAGATGCAGGAAAAGTGTTACAAGGCGAGCTGCAAGATCAAGTAAAAGAACTTGTATCGTTGCTCCATACAGAAGCGAAAGTAATCTAATAAAATACGAAATTATATATGCAGGAGGGAAAATCTATGGCTCGTAAAGTATTAGTAATGGGTGAAGTTCGTGATGGATCGCTACGTAACGTTTCGTTTGAAGCGGTAGCAGCAGCAAAAACAATTGCAGAAGGCGGTGAAGTAGTAGGTCTTCTAGTTGGAGACAGCGTTGCCTCTTTTGCAAATGAATTGATTCATTACGGTGCAGATCGCGTTGTGACAGTTGAAAATGATAAATTAAAATCATATACATCTGATGGGTATGCACAAGCATTTTCAGCTGTATATGCTGAAGAAAAGCCAGAAGGTATTGTATTTGGACATACAGCACTTGGTAAGGATTTATCACCAAAATTAGCAGCGAAGCTTGAAGCTGGTCTAGTTTCTGACGTAACTGCTTTAGATGTTGAAGGTGGAAATGTTATCTTTACTCGTCCAATTTACTCTGGTAAAGCGTTTGAGAAGAAGATTGTAACAGACGGTATCTTATTTGCGACAGTGCGTCCAAATAACATTGCGACGCTTGAAAAAGATGAGTCTCGCAGTGGTGACGTGTCTTCTATTACAGTAGATGTGAAAGATTTACGTACAATTATTCAAGATGTCGTCCGTAAGACGGCAGAAGGTGTTGACCTTTCTGAAGCGAAAGTTATTATCGCTGGTGGACGCGGTGTGAAGAGTGAAGAAGGATTCAAGCCATTAAAAGAGTTAGCTGACGTATTGGGCGGTGCTGTTGGAGCATCTCGTGGTGCTTGTGACGCTGAGTATTGCGATTACTCATTACAAATTGGTCAAACTGGTAAAGTTGTTACGCCAGACTTATACATTGCATGCGGTATTTCTGGTGCGATTCAGCATTTAGCTGGTATGTCTAACTCAAAAATAATCGTTGCGATTAATAAAGACCCAGAAGCAAGTATCTTCAAAGTAGCTGACTATGGTATTGTTGGCGATCTATTTGAAGTCTTACCTCTTTTAACAGAAGAGTTTAAAAAGTTAAAAGTACATTCATGATTTGAGTACCCTTGAGTTCCAAGTGAAGTACCCCTATATATAGAAAAGGTGAGAGATCCCCTGTCTCTCATCTTTTTAGTATTTAATCCGTATTTTTATATAGTATAAAGGAACACTTTTTTGTTACAATACATAACGATACATATTATTCGCCACGTATATAAGTTAATGATATACTCTTGGTAGAATATACTTGAAGGAGGAAATAAAATGGCAATTGTAAATGCAAATGACCAAAGCTTCGCAGCTGAAACTAGCGAAGGTGTTGTATTATTAGATTTCTGGGCACCTTGGTGTGGACCTTGTAAAATGATCGCTCCTGTATTAGAGGAAATTGATGCAGAACTAGGCGAAAAAGTAAGAGTAGTAAAAGTAGACGTGGATGAAAACCAAGAAACTGCTCGTCAATTCGAAGTAATGAGCATTCCAGCTCTTTTCGTATTAAAAGACGGTAAAGTAGTTGATCAAGCGTTAGGTTACAAACCGAAAGAAGCGTTAGTAGAATTAGTTTCTAAACACTTCTAAAATAAAGGGCTACCATTTGGTAGCCTTTTTTATTTTCCTTTTTTACACCTTTCCGTTACAATAAAGGAACGTATGTTGGGTGTTTTGGCATAGTATGTTTTCAGGTGAAAATAAAGATGCTAAGCATGTAGAAATGGAGGGTAACGAGTGCACGAACATTTAAAAGAAAAATTGGCTATTTTACCAGATCAACCTGGTTGTTATTTAATGAAAGATAAGCAAGGAACGGTTATATATGTCGGAAAGGCAAAAGTGCTTAAAAATCGTGTGCGCTCGTACTTTACTGGTTCGCATGATGGAAAAACACTGCGGCTTGTAGGAGAAATTGTAGATTTTGAATATATTGTAACCTCCTCAAATCTAGAGGCTCTCATTTTAGAGTTAAACTTAATAAAAAAACATGATCCAAAATATAATATTCAATTAAAAGATGATAAAACATATCCTTTTATTAAAATTACAGCTGAGAAACAGCCGCGATTACTTATTACGCGAAATGTAAAAAAGGATAAGGGAAAGTATTTTGGCCCCTATCCGAATGCACAATCAGCTCATGAAACGAAAAAACTGCTAGATCGTATGTATCCGCTTCGTAAGTGCTCAAATATGCCCGATAAAGTTTGTTTATATTATCATATGGGTCAATGTTTAGCACCTTGTGTGAAAGAAGTGACGGAAGAACAAAACAAAGAAATTGTAGATGAAATTATTAAGTTTTTAAATGGTGGGCATAAAGAAGTTCGTTCAGAATTAGAAACAAAGATGTATGAAGCTTCAGAGAAACTAGAATTTGAACGCGCAAAAGAGTTGCGGGATCAAATTGCGCATATTGATGCGATTATGGAAAAACAAAAGATGATTATGAGTGACTTAGTGGATCGTGATGTATTCGGGTATGCAGTTGATAAAGGATGGATGTGTGTTCAAGTTTTCTTCGTTCGAAAAGGAAAGCTAATTGAACGTGATGTTTCTATGTTTCCAATCTACGATGAACCAGAAGAGGGATTTTTAACATTTATCGGTCAATTTTATGAGAACAGCAGTCATTTTAAGCCGAAGGAAATTGTCGTTCCAGGAAGTATAGACTCAGAATTAGTAGAGCGCTTTTTAGAAGTTGAAGCGACACAGCCGAAACGTGGTAAGAAAAAAGATCTTGTAGAATTAGCAAATAAAAATGCGAAGATTGCTCTTGAAGAGAAATTCTACTTAATTGAACGTGATGAAGAGCGAACGATTAAAGCGGTAGATCATTTAGGGAAGCAGCTCGGGATTGAAACACCTTATCGTATTGAGGCGTTTGATAACTCGAATATTCAAGGGACAAATCCTGTTTCTGCAATGATTGCTTTTATCGATGGGAAACCAGCTAAGAAAGAATATAGGAAATATAAAATTAAAACGGTTCAAGGACCAGATGATTATGAGTCTATGAGAGAAGTTGTGAGACGCCGTTATACAAGGGCACTGAAAGAGAGCTTGCCTTTACCAGATTTAATCATTATTGATGGCGGAAAAGGTCATCTGGCGGCTGCAAGTGATATTCTAGAAAATGAACTCGGTTTATATATTCCGATGGCAGGGCTTGTAAAAGATGACAAACATAAAACCTCCCATTTAATTATTGGAGATCCACCTGAACCTGTGATGCTTGAGCGAAATAGCCAAGAATTTTATTTATTGCAGCGCATTCAAGATGAAGTGCATCGATTTGCGATTACATTTCATCGCCAATTACACGGGAAATCTGTTATTCAATCAGCACTGGATGATATTCCAGGAATCGGTGATAAACGGAAAAAGGTATTGTTAAAACATTTTGGTTCATTAAAGAAGATGAAAGAAGCTTCTTTAGCTGAATTTGTCGAAGCAGGTATGCCGAAAAATGTCGCGGAAACAATTTATACGTATTTAACAGATAAGAAGACGTTGTAGTTTACAACGTCTTCTGTTTTTTGGTATAATTTCTGAAGATTTAAAATAAATCTAACTGAATGAAAATACAAAAAAGTCAACTAAACTTATATGTCTAGTTGACTGTAGGTAATGCTACACTTCAATGAGATCTTTTATATCCCATTTCACAAGAAATGTAATAGAGTCTGAACGCTTTTTCTTTTCTTCATAGGACTCTGCAACGACGTTTCGTTGCTTTTGAATTTGTTCAGCGATGAATCCAGCTTCTAATTGATAAGAAGAATGTCTGTTTTGTTTTTGACGTTCAGCGATGAGTGTGCTTTTAAGTTGGAACTGCATTTCACGACGCTTATGTTCAATAATGCTTAAAGTGCCCCAGCCAGCTTTTTCAAAGAACTGAATGACTTCTTCAATTGTTTCTAGTGGATATTTTCTTGCAAGGTTTCTACCAGACCAGTATAAAATACCATCTAAATCGTTACCGATTAAATCAGGTAGTAATTCTTCACGTAGCAATTCATAAGCGAAGGCGTTCAATGAAACATCTTCTAAAGATGTTGTATCGATTGTATTTTTACTCACAATATTCCCCTCTTTCTATAGGGATTATTATATAACATTTTTCATTTATAAAAACAGATTTTTCTTTGGGGAAATCTGAATATATAAGAAGGGAAAAAGAATTGGCAAATTATATGCAAATTATGTATACGTTTTCTTGACGCTTCGACAAAAATAGGGGTAAAATGAACTTGTTATCAAATTATGCTGAAATATTTCGAATAATTTTTTCAGTTTTTCTTATGCCAATAGTGAAAAAACATTATTGTTGTAAATTAATCTGAAAACAGCAGTCAAACATTCAAGGGGGTAATGGGGACATGAAAGGCCGCGAGTATACGTTTCGTAAGTGGCACTCATTAATGGGGGTCATCCCGGTTGGTGTCTTTTTGACGCAACATCTAATTGTAAACAACTTTGCAACAAGAGGAGCAGAGGCTTTTAACAAAGCTGCAGGCTTTATGGAGCTCCTTCCATTCCGGTATGCGCTAGAAATTTTCATCATCTTTTTACCTATACTGTACCATGCTATATATGGCTTATATATTGCATTTACAGCTAAGAACAATGCGGTATCTTACGGTTATTTCCGTAACTGGATGTTCGTCTTCCAACGAATTTCAGGTATCGTTACGCTGATCTTCATTTCTTGGCACGTCTGGGAAACTCGTATTCAAGCATTGTTAGGTAAAGAGGTAAACTATGATATGATGGCAGATATTTTAAACAATCCAGCTATGTTTGCATTCTACTTAGTTGGTGTTGTTTCAACGATTTTCCACTTTGCAAATGGACTATGGACATTCTGCATAAGTTGGGGAATTACAGTATCTCCACGTTCACAAAGAATCTCTACTTATGTAACATTAGCTATTTTCTTAGGTCTATCTTATGTAGGTGTGAGTGCATTATTAGCGTTCATCGATCCACAGCTAGCAAACCAGTAAGGAGTGGGAGAGCATGAAAGGGAAACTTATAGTAGTCGGCGGTGGCTTGGCCGGCTTAATGGCAACGATTAAAGCGGCAGAAGCAGGAGTAAATGTTGAACTATTTTCTTTAGTACCAGTAAAACGTTCACATTCTGTATGTGCCCAAGGTGGAATTAACGGTGCCGTAAATACGAAAGGTGAAGGGGATTCTCCATGGATCCACTTTGACGATACAATTTATGGTGGGGACTTCTTAGCGAACCAACCGCCAGTTAAAGCAATGTGTGAAGCAGCACCTGGTATCATTCATTTAATGGACCGTATGGGTGTTATGTTCAACCGTACGGAAGAAGGACTTCTTGATTTCCGTCGTTTTGGTGGAACACAACATCACCGTACAGCATTTGCTGGTGCAACAACTGGACAGCAATTACTATACGCATTAGATGAGCAAGTACGTCGTCACGAAGTAGCAGGACTTGTAACGAAATATGAAGGTTGGGATTTCTTACGAGCTGTTGTTGATGACGAAGGTGTGTGCCGAGGAATCGTTGCACAAGACTTACAAACAATGGAGATTAAAAGTTTCCAAGCTGATGCCGTGATTATGGCAACAGGGGGCCCTGGTATCATCTTTGGAAAATCAACTAACTCTATTATTAATACAGGTACAGCAGCTTCTGCTGTATATCAACAAGGCGCATATTATGCAAACGGCGAGTTCATTCAAATTCATCCAACGGCAATTCCTGGAGACGATAAATTACGTCTTATGAGTGAATCTGCACGTGGTGAAGGTGGCCGTGTTTGGACATATAAAGATGGTAAACCATGGTACTTCCTAGAAGAAAAATATCCGGCTTACGGAAACCTTGTACCTCGTGATATTGCAACGCGTGAAATCTTTGACGTTTGCGTAGAGCAAAAACTAGGTATTAACGGTGAAAACATGGTGTACTTAGATCTTTCTCATAAAGATCCGAAAGAACTAGATATTAAACTTGGTGGAATTATTGAAATCTATGAGAAGTTTACAGGTGATGATCCTCGTAAACTACCAATGAAAATCTTCCCAGCAGTTCACTATTCAATGGGCGGACTATGGGTTGATTATAAGCAGATGACAAGTATTCCAGGTTTATTTGCAGCAGGTGAGTGTGATTATTCTATGCACGGTGGTAACCGTCTAGGTGCGAACTCACTATTATCAGCAATTTACGGTGGTATGGTAGCAGGACCGAACGCGATTGAGTATATGAAAGGTCTTTCTAAATCGTCTGATGCTGTTTCATCTACTGTATATGAGCAAAATGAATTAATCGAAACAGAGAAATTTAACAATATTTTAACGCTTGATGGTAACGAAAATGCATATGTTCTTCATAAAGAGCTTGGAGAATGGATGACAGATAACGTTACAGTAGTTCGTGAAAATAAAAAGCTACTAGAAACTGATGCGAAAATTGAAGAGTTAATGGCGCGTTACAAACGCATTAACATTAACGATACAGCGAGATGGAGTAACCAAGGTGCTTCATTTACACGCCAACTTGCAAATATGTTTGAGTTAGCGCGTGTTATTACAATTGGAGCGTATAACCGTAATGAGAGCCGCGGGGCGCATTACAAACCTGAATTCCCAAATCGTGATGATGCAAACTTCTTAAAAACTACGATGGCGAAATTTGAGGGAGAAGGAAAAGCACCAGCATTCCATTACGAAGAAGTGGATGTTTCATTAATTAAACCACGTAAACGTGACTATTCCTCAAAACATGATGTAGCTGCTAAGGGTGAAGAGAAGGGGGATAAGCAACATGTCTGAGAAAACAATCCGCCTCATCATTACGAGACAAGATGGACCAGATGCACAAGAGTTTGACCAAGAGTTTGAAATCCCATATCGTCCAAATATGAACATTATTTCGGCACTGATGGAAATTCGTCGTAATCCTGTTGATTCAAAAGGAAACCAGACGACTCCGATTGCATGGGATATGAACTGTTTAGAGGAAGTATGTGGCGCATGTTCGATGGTGATTAACGGAAAACCACGTCAATCATGTACAGCTCTTATTGATCAGTTAGAACAACCAATTCGCTTAAAGCCGATGAAGACATTCCCAGTTGTACGTGATTTACAAGTTGACCGTAGTCGCATGTTTAACGCTCTAAAACGCGTTAAAGCTTGGATTCCAATTGATGGAACGTATGACTTAGGACCAGGACCAAGAATGCCTGAGAAGAAACGTCAATGGGCTTATGAGCTTTCAAAATGTATGACATGTGGTGTTTGCTTAGAATCATGTCCAAACGTAAATAGTAAATCTGACTTTATTGGACCAGCACCGTTATCACAAGCTCGTTTATTCAACTCACATCCGACGGGTGAAATGCATAAAGCAGATCGCTTACGTGCAATTATGGGAGATGGAGGACTTGCAAACTGTGGTAACTCTCAAAACTGTGTGCAATCATGTCCAAAGGGTATTCCATTAACAACTTCAATTGCGGCATTAAATCGTGATACAACAATTCAATCGTTTAAAGATTTCTTTGGTAGCGACAATAACTATTAATAAATATTGCCTCTTCATGTTGAAGAGGCAATATTTATAACTTTATTTTTCTGTTTATTCTGTTTATTTTAAGGGCGAAAAGGAGAGGGAATAATGAAGAGGATTTCTTATATTGAAGACTTTGAGCAATGGGAAAGTGGTTTTTCATTTTACAATCCTGTAAAAGTTCGTTTTGGTGAAGTAGATATGTTTGGGCATGTAAATAATGTCGTTGCCTTTACTTATTTTGAAGAAGCACGTATCGCATTGTTTAAAGAACTTGGATTTATGCAAGAATGGACGCATGAATCTTCAGAAACGATGATCGTTGTTGCAGATTTACAATGTAATTTTATTAAGCAAATATATTTTGATGAACAGTTGAAGGTATATGTAAAAGCGGGATCGGTTGGGAATTCTTCTTTAGATTTGCATTATATGGTGAAGAATGCAGAAGGAGAAGCTTGTTTAGTCGGTCGTGGAATGATGGTTCAAGCATCGAAAAAAACGGGAAGAGGTGAACCGTGGCCTGAAGAGTGGAAGAAAAAATTACTACAATAATAGAGTAAAAGAAAAATAAGAGAGCAATTTGCTCTCTTATTTTTTGTCTTTCATTGCTTCTTCTAATGTTAAATGATGTTTATATATGTATGTAGCGTATGGATTACCAACGTAGCGCAAATGCCACGGTTCATATGAATATTCTGTTGTTTCTGTTTTATCTTCTAAATAACGAATGACAAAGCCAAATTCATGGGCATGTTTTGCAACCCATTTTCCTTCGGCTGTCTCTCCAAAAATAGGCTCTAATTGGAATTTAGCAGATTTTGAACTAATATCCATTGCTAAACCAGTTTGATGTTCACTCGTACCAGGAATGGCACTTACTGAATCAGCTTCAGCTTTTCCTTGACGTCTAACGTACGTATCATGTAATGATTTTTGGCGTTTGTATGAACGATAACCAGATACAGCTGTAAGTTCAAGTCCTTCTTTCTTTGCCGCTTCAAACATATTTTCAAGCGCATCTGCAGCATCTTTACGCAGTAGCGTTTTTTCTTTATCTTTTGGACTAGTAAATGGTACATTTGGTCTTGTTAAGTCTTCAGGCGTGTATCCGTCTGGTAATTTACGATGTTTATTAACTAATACAAGATTAGATTCTGGATTTGTTACAACGAAAAAATTATTGTCTAGTTTCTTTGCATTATGATCAGCTTTAGGAAAAGCAGGAATCTCTTCTTTTTGATGGTTACTATGTTTTTGATTTTCGACAGCTTTCGCCTCATTTTGTAGTGGCGATTTAGAACCGAAATAAGCGAAAGATGTGATACCGATTACAATAGTAGCGGCAGAAATAATGATTATTTTTTTCATGATACCTTGTAATCACAGTCCTTTCTTAATAAAATATGTATCGTTTTTATTATAAGTCTAGTTTGTTGAAAAAGAAATATAAGAGTCATAACGTAATAGAAATGCAAAGAAAATGTCAGAAAATGTGTAAAAATGTAGTATTTTTTTATTTAATTCATTTCTTATCTTTCATGAAATGAATTTTTTATGTAATATATATACATAAGAAGATGTAGCGATTATCGAGAATGAAGAACTTCTTGTATAGACTAGGAGTGAATGGGAATGGATTTTGCAACAATTATTGGGCTTATTTTAGGATTTGTAGCGGTAGTAGTAGGGATGGTCGTCAAGGGCGCTGACGTAACATCCTTATTGAATCCTGCCGCAGCATTAATTATTTTTATCGGTACATTTGCTGCAGTATGTATAGCATTTCCGATGAATCAACTAAAAAGGGTTCCAAAATTATTTAAAGTTCTTTTTGGTTCAAATAAAAAGGATTTAAGTTATGAACAGTTGCTAGAATTATTTGTTCATTGGACATCAGAAAGTAGAAAATACGGTATTTTGTCTTTAGAGCAACAATTAGACAAAATTCAAGATGAATTTCTTTTGCGTGGTATGAAATTTGTGATTGATGGCGTATCCGCAGAAGATTTAGAACAAATTTTAGAAGCTGAATTAGAAGCAATTGAAGAAAGGCATGCAAAAGGAGCAGCAATTTTTTCTCAAGCTGGTACATATGCACCGACATTAGGAGTTTTAGGTGCTGTTATTGGTCTTGTAGCTGCGCTTGGTAATTTAACTGATATTGAAAAGTTAGGACATGCTATTTCAGGTGCGTTTATTGCAACGATTTTTGGTATTTTTTCAGGTTATGTATTATGGCATCCATTTGCAAATAAGTTAAAACAAAAATCTGCAGCTGAAATCGAGAAAAAACGTTTAATCATTGATTGTTTATTAATGTTACAAGAAGGTACATATCCGTTTATTATGAAGAACCGCATTTTAGGTTCACTTTCTGCAACTGAGCGTAAAAAGCTAGAACAAGGAGCAGAAAAAAATGCGGAGTAAGAAAAATAGAAGAGGCAAAAAGAAAAAACATGATGAGCATATCGACGAAACTTGGTTAATTCCATATTCAGATATGTTAACGTTGTTATTTGCATTGTTCATCGTTTTATTCGCAATGAGTAGTATAGATGCTGCGAAGTTTAAACAGATGGCAGTTGCTTTTCGAAGTGAATTAGCCGGTGGAACAGGTAACAAAGAATTTTTAAGTGATCAAAAGCCAAATGATGAAAAAGAATTATCAGCAAGTAGCCTTGAGGCAGAACAAGCAAAAAAACAAGAAGAAGCTAGAGCGAAAGAAAAAAAAGAGATGGATGAATTGAAAGCATTACAAAAAAAGATTGATCAATATATTAATGAAAAACAATTATCCTCTTCTTTTCAAACTAAATTAACTGAAAAGGGATTAATGGTGACAATATTAGAGAATATACTGTTTGATTCGGGGAAAGCAGATGTGAAATTAGAATCTTTAGGGATTGCAAAAGAGATGTCTAGCTTACTTGTTTCAGCGTCACCTCGTGAAATTACAGTATCGGGTCATACGGATAATGTCCCTATTGCCAATGCGCAGTTTGCGTCGAACTGGGAATTAAGTACGCAGCGGGCAGTTAATTTTATGCAAGTATTACTGCAAAATAAAGAATTACAACCAGAAAAATTTAGTGCGATTGGTTACGGAGAATACCGTTCGATTGCTCCAAACGATACACAAGAAGGAAAGGCTAAGAATAGACGTGTGGAAGTATTTATCTTGCCTTTAACAGAGAAAGAAAAATAAAAGAGGATGGCGAATGCCATCCTCTTTTATTTTTCTTCAAATGATTTTAAGTTGTCGCGACGGACTTTATCTTTTTCTGCATCTGACTTTTTGAAATCATAATCATATAAAGCGCCTTCCCAATCACCGTACATTGGATTAGGGAAAATAATAAATTTCTCACCAAATTGTGCTTTTGAATCTGCAACTGTTTGATTGCGATCTTTTACAGATTTCCCATCAAAACCTGTGAAATCAGATAAGTTATCACCGAAGAATAAGACGATATCATGTGTTTGAGAAACGAGTTCACGGCGTTTTTCTTTTCCTTTTTCTTTCGGATCTTGTAGTAATATATGTTCTTTCGTTGCTTGAGGAGCACCTACACGCTCAAGATTTTTAATTGTTGCATCTAGTTGGTTCGTTTTACGATTTGAGATGTAGTAAATATCTACACCTTTAGATTCCGTATATTTTAAGAAATCAATTGCGCCTGGAAGGGCTTCAGCTTCAGCCTTATTAATCCAATCATCCCATTTGTAAGGATAGCCTTTTCCTGTTTTTACGCTCATTGCTTGATGAGGGCTGTTGTCTAAAACAGTTTCGTCTAAATCAAGTACGATAGCAGGCTTTTTCTCTGTCCCTTTTGCAAGAGCTGCATCAAGCTTCAATTGACCGATATTGTACCCTTGGTAGTAAAGTGCTTTCGTTTCACCGGCTGTTTGATACCATAAATCAGCCATTAATTGCTGTTCTGTTAATTTTACTTTTTCTTCTTTTGCCACTGTTTTCTCTGGTGTTCCTGAACATGCTACAAGCGATGTAGATAGAACTGCTACAGATAATAAAGTGGTAATACCCCTCTTCATCTTCATATGTATCCTCCTTGATGTTAGAAAATCATCTTATATTATATATTAAAATATAAAAATTTTTTATGAACATTTGCATATTGTCTTTTGTATATATAGTAGTATGTCCTATATTAGAAAGATGAGAAAAATGATGGAAATCATTTTGACAACTTTTATTGTCTTAATGACAATTATAATTGACAAACGAAATGATATTATTTACAATTTTAACTAAATAGAACAAATGATGGATTAAGGAGATGTTACATACTAAGAGGATGAAGTGTAGTGCTATATTTTATCCTGAATAAACATAGTCTTTGAAAGAGAGTATGAATGATATTAAAGGGGAGGCTTTATACTTTGAGTTTACAAATTCAAAACTTAACGAAACTATTTGGGGAATCAAAAGCAGTGAACGGTTTGCAAATTTCGTTACCAAAAGGTGAAGTACTAGGATTACTTGGACGAAATGGTGCAGGGAAAACAACGACAATCAAAATGCTTCTCGGATTATTAACGCCTAATGAAGGCTCTATTACATGGGATGGAAAATCATTTGGGACTAGTGGGGTAACAATTGGTTATTTACCAGAAGAAAGAGGTTTATATACAAAAAGTAGAGTAATAGACCAGTTGCGATATTTTGGTAGATTAGAAGGAATGACGAAAAAAGAAGTAGATCTTGCTATTGATCACTGGTTAGAGCGATTAGCGATACCAGAATATAAATTTAAAACGGCAGGAGAGCTTTCAAAAGGAAATCAGCAAAAAATCCAATTAATTGCTGCTCTTCTTCATAATCCTGAACTTCTCATTTTAGATGAACCATTTAGTGGACTGGATCCAGTTAATGCTGGAATGTTAGCTAGCATTATTGAAGAACAAGTACAGAGCGGAAAGACAATTATTTTATCCAGTCATCGTATGGAACAAGTAGAGGCTTTTTGCCAACATGTATGTATTTTGAAAAAAGGCGAAGCAGTCGTAAAAGGCCAGTTAAGTGATATTAAAAAAGAATACGGTTTCCGCAATTTAACGATTGAAGATATAGAAGAGAATGCGAAGGGATTAGAAGCTATTCATGTATCGTATGAAAAACAACAAGGCCTTCTTTATGTGCAAGTACAAGATGATGCAGAAGCTCTAAAGATTTTACAACAATTGCAAGAACAAGGTGTTACCTTACGACAATTTAAAATGTTAGAGCCGACGTTAAACGAAATCTTTGTAGAGAGGGCGAAATAACGATGCGTAAATTTTCTCACGTATTTTCATTTTATTTTAGGGAAGCGTTTTTATCTAAAAAATCATTAATTACGAGTGCGATTTTATTTTTAGTTGTGTTTGGACTTTTCGCATTTAATCATTTCACTGCTGATAACGATAAAGGAAAAGATAAATTTGCGGTAGTAACTGAAAGCGATACTTATAAAGTACAAGAAAGTGATATAACAAAGTTACTTCCGTCTGCTAAAGTAACTGTAGAAAATAAGGATAAATTTAATGAGCTACGTAAGCAAGTGGAAGATGGGGATTTAGATGGCTTATTCCGTATTACAGAAAAGAATGGTATTCCAGAAGTGACGTATATGTATAGTGGTTTTCCGAGCCAATCAACAGCTACACTTATGGCAAGTTATTTAAAGGAACAGTATACAGCGGTAATGATTGAAAAAAATAATGTATCTGCAGAAGTAGCCAAACAGTTACAGATGGAAATTCCGTTAAAGCAAGAGGCAGTAAAGGATCATGCATCTTCCTTTGGAATTGGTTATGTTTTCTCGTTTGCCTTATATATGTTTATTATTGTGTTTGGAACTGCAATTGGAACGACGATAGCATCTGAAAAATCATCTCGTGTTATGGAGTTAATGCTTCCGAAAGTAAAACCATTAACAATGCTACATGCCAAAATTTTAGCAATTGTTTCTAGTGCTTTACTATTACTAGTTATTGCTTCCTTCGGTTTTCTTGTACCATATTTATTAGGTTGGGTAGATTTAGAAAACGCATCTTTAATAGGACTTACACTAGACTTTTCTAAATTGGATGCGGTAGTAATTAGTATGTTCGTTGTATATTTTGTAACGGGTTACTTACTATATGCGATGTTATATGCAGCGGTTGGTGCTGTTGTATCAAAAATTGAGGATGTACAGTCTCTTTCGTTCCCAATTACAATGTTAGGGATAGCAGCATTTTTCATTAGTATTAAATCATTATTTGATCCTAATAGTACATTAGCTGTAGTTAGTTCATATATTCCATTCTTTACACCTATGGTTACATTTTCAAGACTTGTAGCTGGTGAAGCTGGGGCTGTAGAAATTGGTGTGACGTTAGTAATTTTATTGGTGACTATCGTTATCATCAATATGCTTGCAAGCCGCATTTACGTAAACGGCGTAATGAATTACTCAGATAAAGTGAAATTTAAAGATTTAGCGAAATTTATAAAGCGTCAATAATGAGAGAAAAGTATGATTTCCTATTGAAATCATGCTTTTTCTTTATGTATAAATTAAAAATAGTATATAATAATAAGAGTCGTCTTTTAATAGAATGAATACAAAGGAGGGTGTGCAGATGGGGATTAGTAGTCGGTTTACAGTAGGTGTTCATATGCTGACATTACTTGCGATAGATCGAAACTCTCGCTGTACCTCTGAATGGATTGCTGGTAGTGTGAATACAAATCCAGTTGTGATTCGTCGCATTACAGGAATGTTGAAGAGAGCAGGACTTGTTGATGTACAAGCTGGTAAAGGTGGTACGACACTTGCTCGTGATTTAGAAGAAATTACATTACTTGATGTATATAAAGCAGTGGAAGTTGTAGAAGAAGGGCAACTATTTTCCTTCCATGAAAATCCCAACATTGAATGTCCAGTAGGAGCTAATATTCAATCAGTATTAGAAATTATTTTAATGCAAGCGCAAGAAGCGATGGAAAACGTACTTGCAAATGTAACAGTAGATCAATTAGTTACAAACTTAAAGTCTAAAATGAAAGAGTAAAAAAGCGAGCAACCTCATAATGAGGGCTCGCCTTTTTTTAGTCAGAAATATTGAAAATTCTATTTTTCAGTATTTAAAATAAATTTACCAACAATAGCTGCTACGATACCACCAAGAATTGGTGCAACGATGAATACCCATAGTTGAGAAAGTGCTTCTCCGCCAGCGAATAAAGCTGGTGCGATACTACGAGCTGGGTTAACAGAAGTTCCAGTTAACGGAATACCTAATAAGTGAACTAAAACTAATGTGAAACCAATTACTAATCCTGCTAGAGAAGAACTTCCTTTTTTACCTGTTACAGCAACGATAACTAAAATGAATACGAAAGTTAAAATAAATTCAACTAGAAATGCTCCAGATAAACCAAGAGTTCCAAAACCATTTTGTCCTAAATTATCTAAAGGTGTTTTAGCAGAGCGTAAAATCGTTACTAACGTTGCAGTTCCTAATAAACCACCTAAAATTTGAGCTAATACATAATAACAAAGTTCCATAGCGTTCATTCTTTTGTTGATGAACATTGCTACTGATACTGCTGGGTTAATGTGACATCCAGAAATTGTCCCGATGCTATATGCCATAGCCACAATAGATAGACCGAAAGCCATAGCGATTCCTAATGTTCCAATTCCTTCAATTCCGCCGCCAATGACAGCTACTCCAGTTCCGAATAATACAAGTACAAATGTACCAATAAATTCAGCGATTGCTTTTTTTAACATAATTTACCTCCTAATATTGCGCATGAAACGTATTATAACATAGGTTTTAGTATAAACAGCTAATGAAATACTATTCTGATAAGGCGAAATAGGAGGACAATAAAAAAAGAGTATAGTTCTTTGTTAGAGAACTATACTCTTTTTTATGCAGTTTTTTTCTGCTTAACGACTGGAGCAGAACGGTTTAAAACGCTATTTGCAACCATTCCTAACATAATAATAATCATTCCAAGTAGGGAAAGACCACCAGGAAATGAACCATTCAAGAAAACAATTTCGCCAAGCACGGTAAAGACCATCGTTCCAGCTTGCGTTGCTTCAACAGCTCCAAGTAGAGCGAAGTTATCTTTGGCTAAGTCAGTAGCAAAGAAAAATGTCATCGTTGCAATTACACCAGAACATAATGCTAATAAAAATCCTTGCAACATTTGGCTGGATGTTGGAATACCAGTAGTAGAAAATCCGTATATACCAAGTAAAATTGTTATAGGTAGACTTCCTATTGCCATTCCTAATACACGTTGGAACGTATCAAGACGTCCACCAACAAGTTCCATCATTTTTCGGTTGCCGAATGGATATAAGAAGGCTGCTACTACGACAGGTAAAAAACCTGAAATGAACTGAGTCATTGTAATATGACCTGCTGCAGTTGCTTGCATACAAATTACACCAAGTAAAATAAATAATGCGACATATAAACTACGAAGTGGAATTTTTCCGCGTACAAGTTTTGTGCCTGATTTCGTTTCTATTTTAACGAAGAATAACGGTGATAAAAGTAGCCCTGCTAATATAGTAACTTGCCAAGTTCCAGCAACGAGCCAAGCTGGAGAAAAGACAGCTGCGAAACTTAATAAAGAATAGAAACCAATACCAGCAACAGACCCCCATCCAATCCACGCTAATGGATGTTTCTTTAATTCTTCCCATAAACCTCTTAAGTTTTTGCGAAATAAAACGATAAGGAATAAAATAGGGAGAGCAAATAAAAAACGGAAGGAAGCTGTCCAGGCCCAGCTCGTTCCAGATACATTCATCGCTCGATTAATAATAAAGGTTGCGGAAAAAAAGGCTGATGATAAAAGGCCTAATAAAATTGCGCGCATGAAGTATAGCACTCCTTTCGGGATTTGATGATTATGTATATTATAATATACTTAAAAATAATAAAAGTAAACTATTTTATACTTTAAGGTGGTTTTATAGATGAAAGAATATGAAGATATGCAAACGAAAGAAGTCATTCAGCAAGTAGGTCAGCTGTTAAGACAAATTCGAAATGAACAAAAATTAAGTTTAGAAGAATTAGCTCAAAAAACAGGAGTTAGTAAATTAACATTAGGAAAGATTGAAAGAGGCGAAACGAATCCAACGTTAGCTGTCATTTGGAAAATAACGAAAGGGTTATCGATTCCTTTATCGAGATTGATGGTTGTTGGAGAACCTGTAGCTGTGGCGCGCTGTGGAGAAGGATTTGCAGTAGATGTAGGACAAGCATGGCACTTAGAAACGATGTTCCGTTATACGAAAGAAACGGGGATGGAAATGCACCGTGCTTGTTTAAGGTCGAATAGTATATATGAACCAGAAGCTCATCATGAAGGTGCTATTGAGCTTGTAACGGTAATGAAAGGGAAAGTATGGATTCAAGTAGAAAGCGATGTATACGAATTAAATGAGTTTGACTCTATTCAATTTGAAGCGAATAAGAAACATAGTTATAGAAATGAAGAAGATGAAGTAGCAGTATTACATTTAACGATGAAATATTCTTCATGAAAAAATTCCCTATAGAAAAATCTATAGGGGGATTTTTTGTACGCTATGCTCAAATATATGAAAAAATGTTATTAGTAAGAGCGTGGCATAAGTAATAAACAAATAAAATAAACTAAAAACCCCGTCCCAAAACATAAAATAGCAATGACCCAAAGTATGCGAATGAGAGTAGAGCTAATATCAAAATATTCCCCTAAACCACCGCATATACCAAATAGCATTTTATCAGTTTCGGATTTACATAATCTTTTTGACATCTTCCAATCCACTCCTTTTTATCCCGCTTTAACTGCCCGTTAAAGCCCGATTGGTTCAACTAATGATCAGTGGGGGATGAACAAAACCCCCACTAATCAAAGTTTTACTTTATAGCAAACTATATACTTCTATTCTATATGGAAATTTATGAGAACACTATGAGGTTGTATGACATTTTTTTTAGGGAACAGTCGTATTAATTGTCTTAATTTTCAGTTGATATTACAATTATAGTAAGGGATATAAGGTAACTTTTAATAAAGGGTGGGGGAAATAGAGATGACAGTATATTGGTTGACTAATGTAATGCTTGAATCGGGGTATACATATGAAGAGGGAAGAATTTCCCGAACAGAAACAGAGTTATGTAGTTTACTCATTGAAGACGGACGAATTAAAAAAATGATAGCGGGGGCTGTTCAAGAGGAAGAGGTACTAATTCTTGATGCTAATCGTTTATTGATTTTGCCTGCTTTCGAAGAGATGCATATTCATATTGATAAGACGTATTATAGTGGCCCTTGGAAAGCATGTATGCCAGCAGAGAATATTTTCACACGTTTTCATGAAGAAGAAAAAATTTTGCCGAAGCAATTAGCAACTGCTCAAGATAGGGCAGAAAATATGTTAGCGTTATTGCTTCGAAATGGTGCAACGAATATAAGAACGCATTGTAATGTTGATCCGATTATTGGACTTGGTAATTTGGAGGCGACGTTAGCGGCGTTGGAAACATATAAAAATCAGGTTTCTGGTAGAATTGTTGCTTTTCCGCAACATGGATTATTGCGCAGCAATTCTGTGCAACTTGTGAAAGATGCGATGCGTATGGGTGCGCATCTAGTCGGTGGAGTGGATCCAGCTACAGTGGATAATGATATTGAAAAATCATTACATACCATTATGGATATTGCAGTAGAATTTAATGCGGATGTTGATATTCATCTGCATGATGCGAATAATCTTGGGACGTTTACGATGAAGCGATTGGCAAGTTTAACAGAAGAAGCGGGATGGCAAGGTCGCGTAACAATTAGTCATGCGCTTGGACTTGGTGGTGTTACGGATAAAGAAGTTGAAGAAGTGGCGGAAAGACTAGCTGCTTTAAACATTGATATTACTTCAACGGTGCCAATTGGGAAACAAGTAATCCCAATTCCGTTATTAGATAAAAAAGGTGTGAAAGTTTCATTAGGAAATGATAGTATTACTGATCATTGGTCACCGTTTGGCACAGGTGATATGCTGCAAAAGGCAAATCGATTAGCGGAACGTTTTGGCTGGAGTGACGAAAGGTCTTTAGGAAAAGCCCTTCGCTTTATTACGGGAGGAAAAGAAACGTTAAACAATGAAGGGAAGCGAGCATGGCCGAATGTAGGAGATGAAGCGAGTTTTGTTTTGACGAATGCAACATGTACTGCTGAAGCGGTAGCGCGTCAAACAGAGAAACGTTTAGTCGTGCATAAAGGGAATATTGTTGTTGGTAGTTTAAATGAGGTGGAATTAAATAATCTTGTGTAAAAGAATCGTTTGAATGTTTAGAGGAGGGTTCTAATTGTGAGTGTAGAACCCTTCTTTGTTATGCTTGCAATATATTTCTTATAGGGAAGCTAGAAAGGATGAAAAATTTGGACAATCAACATAACCAAAATCATATTATGGGAACTTTGCAATGGTTTATATTTTTATTAGCGAATTCGATCGCACTACCAATTGTCGTTGGCGGATTATTTCATCTTACGACGGAAGAAATATTTTATTTAATGCAGCGTACGTTTTTTGTAGTTGGTATATCTTCTTTTTTACAAGGGTGGTTTGGACATAGACTACCAATTGCGGATGGCCCAGCTGGATCTTGGGTTGGCGTATTTACCGTACTTGCTTACGCAACTGTCGGACAAGATCAATTACATAGTACGTTGCAAATTTTAGAATTAGGAATGATAATTTCCGGTGTTATTTTAATAGGATTAGGAGTAACTGGTTTTATCGGACGTATTTTATTTTTATTTACGCCACTTGTGACAGGAACATTTTTACTTTTATTATGTTTACAATTAAGCGGTGTATTTCTAAAAGGGATGCTAGGAATTACTGCTACTGTTTCTCAAATCGATGGATTTACAGCGATAATTGCGTTTAGCATATTTCTTTTCGTTATTATACTATCTAACTTCGGAAAAGGTTTTGTCAAAAGTTATGCGGTTTTAATAGGATTAATTAGTGGGTGGATTCTTTTTCTAATTGCAGGAAAAGTGACGATTCCAGCTCAAGTAACTCATTTTGTGCAACTTCCGCAAATACTTGCTTGGGGACTTCCAAAGTGGAATACAGGTATGGCTGTATCGAGTTTCGTTATGGTATGTATTTTAGTTTCAAATACAGTGGCAGCGATTATAGCAATTAATCAAGCTACTATCCAAAAAGGGACTATTGAACAGAAACAGTTGAAGGATGGTACGTGGGTTGGAGGGATTTCACATATCATTTCTTCTGTATTTTCAACTGTAGGTGTCGTGCCATTACCAGCGACGGCGGGATTTATACGTTTAACGAAACAAAAGTATATACGATCATTCTTACTAGCATGTATGTTACTAGTCGTAATGTCACTGTTTCCAAGTATTATTCGTTACTTAGCATCGTTGCCATCCGCTGTCGCATCTGCGGTTTTAATGGCTTCGTTCGTACAGCTAATTGGAATTGGATTTCATAATATAAAACAAGTGCCAATGAACGAAAGGAATGTAACGGTTTTAGGAGTTGCTGTATTATTTGGAAGCGGTGTTATGTTTTTACCGTCTGGAGCACTCCAATCCTTACCGTCTGTTATGCAATATATATTCGGGAATGGTTTGTTCGTAGGTACAGTTTTCAGTATATTACTAGAACAAATATGGCGTACTGAAAAGTGAGTGGATACAAAGAGTGTGCGAACTGTATAAAAGTCTAAAATAACATGTGAAATAAAGCCCATTTTCATTCACCACCCGCACATTTCGTTCATACAATATCTTGACTAAATAAACACCCAACTTACACATACACGGCTCTGGCTTAAGCAAGGAGGGTTATACCAGTTGAAGGAAAAAGCGTATCAATCTAAACCGTTACTCACAAAGAGAGAGAGAGAAGTATTTGAATTACTGGTTCAAGATAAAACAACGAAAGAAATTGCAGGTGAACTTTTTATCAGTGAAAAAACAGTGCGCAACCACATCTCAAACGCAATGCAAAAGCTAGGAGTTAAAGGACGTTCACAAGCAGTTGTTGAGCTTCTTCGCATGGGAGAGCTCGAACTATAAAAAGAAAGCCGGCTTATATAAAGAGTCGGCTATTTTTTTTTGCTTATATTTTGAATTTAAAAAGGTATCTCAGACTTTGAGAGGGAAGGTATGTTTCAGGCAGAAATGTTAAAAATAATTGTTTTAGAACATGATGAGGTATTCAGGTTAGGTATCTTTGTCATTTATAAATAAGAAGGTGCAAATATGAAGTTGTATTTTAAGGATATGGAGATAGGTGAAATTAAAGATGTTTTTGGAGACATGCCATGGATGTATGGAACAATTCATCTATTCGAGAATAGTAAACCGTTCCAAAAATATTTTCGTGAGATGGTAGACGAAGATAGTGTATTTGATTTTGAAAGCATAGACCCTGAATTTTCATATGAAGAAAATTGGTCTATTTTTGATGAGGATGATCAGCGGTATTTAGGGATTAATATACCTGCTATTCATATGGAGGATAACACGATTGCGTGGCGTTGGAGGTAAAAGCTATCAGATTGTGAACATCTTTGTACGAAATAATTCAAACGAGAACAACAAGCAGAATTTTATACAAAAGGTCAGCTTGTTGTTCTCGTTTTTTCCGCTTGCTGTATGAATGATAAGAACACTCCATACATAAATAGGTAGTAAGGAGGGGATATGTTGAAAAGGATATTGTTAGTTTCAACAAGCGCTCATGATATGAATGGACACCCGACTGGTTTGTGGTTGGAAGAGCTTGCAGCTCCTTATAATGTATTTAAAAAAGCTAAGTTCGATGTTGATATTGTGTCGATAAAGGGCGGTAAAGTACCTATTGATAGAGTGTCTATTCCGAACGGGATACCTCGTGAATTTAAGCATGTTGCTTCTTTATTGCAAAATACGAATCCGATCTCAACGGTTCATTTTTCGGATTATGATGCGGTTTTATTTGGTGGTGGGCACGGGGCAATTGTAGATTTTCCAGGTAATCCATATGTTGCAAATTTAATTGTGAATATGTACAACAATAATCGGATTGTAGCGGCTGTTTGTCATGGAGTAAGTTCTTTAGTCGGTGTGAAAAATAAGGACGGATCGTTTTTTAGTGCGGGTAAGCATATAACAGGTTATACGAATGATGAGGAAAAAGCTGTGCATTTAGAAAAGCGAGTGCCGTTTTTATTAGAAAGTAAATTGAAAGAAGAAGGGGCTTTGTTTTATGTTGCTCCAAATTTCACACCGCATGTAGTAGTGGATGGACATTTAATTACAGGGCAAAACCCGCAGTCTAGTATGGGAATAGGGAAAGCTATAAGAAGAGCTGTCAATAAATTATAGAAAAGGTACTCGCTACTCATAAAGGTAGGGGGCATTTTTTTCTGTAGTGTAAATGACCCCTTAAACTAAAAAGCTCCATTGAGTATAATGACTTCATTTATAATTAATCGTGAATTTGCTATACTATTTTGTATGGACAAAAGGGGAGGCTCTTTTAATGAGAAAAGTTGCGTGTGCAAATACTTATATTAATAAAATAAAGCCCGTTATTAGAAAAACGAGTTTTAGCCAATTGAAAATAGATGAAATTGCGAAATATATGGATATTAGTAAAGCTACTTTATATAAACGTTTTTCTTCAAAAGATGAGATTATTGAAACTGTGGTAGAAGATTTTATGAACTACCTTCTTGAAGGAGATGCGGATAATCAAGATGAAAGTATGTCTTTTGCAGAACGTTTCCAAAAGACGTTTATCCATTCTTTAAAGTGTGTGACATATATTTCTGATGTCTTTTTACAAGATTTGAAAGAGGCATATCCGCACTTATCTGATCGGTTAGTTGCTGCACAACAAAATCGTAATCATAATTTGCAAATGTTTTTTGAAGCGGGTATGGAACAAGGCTACTTTAATAAAATGAACGCACAATTATTTATGGTGCAAGATGATGTGATGTTAAGACGTATTATAGATCATTCTTTTTGTATTCAGTACGATATTACGTTAAAGAAAGCGATACTTGATTTTTATCAACTAAAGAAGTACCAACTTTTTAAACCAGAGTATATAGAAGCAATTGATGATTCGGAAATTGAAAAAGAAGTTATTGCTATTTTGCAAATGATTTCGTAAAAAAGCAGGTTTTCCTATAGTAATGGAAAACCTGCTTTTTTTATTACATGTTATTTTTTATGTGTTGTAATACTAATTCAGCTACTGGACCACCTGAAGCTGGGTTTTGACCAGTTATAACACGATTATCTTCTACAGCGTAAGCTTCCCAAGGTTGCGCGGCTTTTTCGTAAAGCCCTCCATTTTTAATGAGTTCATCTTCTGTTAAAAATGGAACGAATTGATCCAATTCAACTAGTTTTTCTTCTTCATTTGAGAATCCTGTTACTTTTTTGCCACTAATTAAGCGTTCCCCATTATTTAATGTGATATGAAATAAACCAGCAGCTCCGTGACAAACAGAGGAGACGATTCCGCCATTTTCATAAATGTTGCGGCTAATCATTTGAAGTTCTTTATTTTCTGGGAAGTCCCAAATTACACCGTGACCGCCTGCGTAATAAATCGCAGCGTAGTCTGCTGGATTCACTTCACTCGGTTTCATTGTAGAACCGAGACGATTCATAAATTCTTTCTTTTGATACCATTCCCAATCGACGCTCTCCGCCATTGCTAAACTATGCGGATCAATCGGTGTATAGCCGCCTTGTGGGCTGACATAATCTACTTCGTAACCAGCGTCTTCTACTTTTTTAACGAAATGGACAGCTTCACCGAGCCAAAGCCCAGTCGCTCTATTTAAATTTGGATATTTTTCTACGCTCGTTAATACAACTAACATTTTTTTCTTCATCATAATCCTCCTGTAATGTTTCTTCTATATAAAAATTCTTTATTTACTTGATTTTATTAAGTTAGAAATTGCAAATTTGAATAACCATGTCAGTCCTCCTTATATCGGATTCGAAATTAGTGTATAATAATTTTTGAACAAAGTAAACTAAAAACACTAAATTAGTTCACTTTGTATGTTTTTCGTTGACAAAGTGTAATGCTGAAACTATGATAGTTCCATGAATATCGAACAACGTACATGTTTCGTTTCGAATTCAGTTTGTCGCGCGATACATGTATACATTTGATGAAGTTGTTTAATAGTGATAGCAGAGCTAAACAACTTTATTTTTCATTTAGAATTATTACAATCAGGAGAGGTGTTACACATGGGGAAAGTTATAAGCAACCATTCAAAATGGTTTGTTTTCACATTATGTTTTATCGTTTTATTAGGACCGATGAATGCGGTGTTATTTAATGTAGCTTTAGAGGATATTGCGAATGATTTATCCATTAGCCAATCGAAAGTAAGTTGGGTTGTAGTAGGGTATTCGTTAGTTGTCGGTATTGGTTCGATGATCTACGGGAAGTTGGCTGATCGTTATAGTGTAAAAAAACTATTAATTATTTCAATTATCATATTTGTAGCGGGTTCTATTATTGGATTTATGAATCAATCTTATGCGATTACCATTCTTGCAAGATTAGTGCAGGCAAGTGGGGGCGCGGCGTTTATTGCGCTTAGTATGATTGCAGTGGCAAAATTAGTTGTTCCTGATAAGAAGCCTGGTGCGTTAGCGATGATTAGTTCTTCTATTGCATTAGCAATAGGTGTTGGTCCTTTAGTTGGCGGGGCTATTACAAATACATTGGGGTGGCCATATTTATTTTTATTTATGGTTATTTCAGTAGTTGGGATTTTCTTGCTTATGAAATTTATGCCAGAAGAGGCGCAGCATACGGATGGAGCGTTTCATTTTGATTACATTGGAGCGGTGTTATTATTTGCGTTCATTACGACTGTTTTATTAGGTGTAAATATTAATAGTTGGCTATTTATGTTATCGGTAGCTTTCTTATTTTTATTCACGGTTCGTATGAAGAACGCGGAGCATCCATTTATTGATATTGAGTTGTTTACAAATAAACCATTTCTTCGTTTAATAGCGGTCGGATTTATAATGAATGTGGCGCTATGTGCTAGTTTATTATTATTACCATTGCTGTTAGGTAGAGAGCACGGATTGTCTCCATTTGTTATCGGAATTGTTTTGTTTGTTGCATCACTTTTTGGTATTGTATCTAGTTTTATTACTGGAAAGATTGTCCCTTCGTTTGGAAATGTGAATATGATTTATGTAGCGTCTGTCATTATGATCGTTGGCTTTTTAATTTTAGGGATTATTCCAAACGGGAACATAGTCGTTATTGTGTTGGCGATTATTTTAACGTTTATGAGTTATTCAGCCATTCAAGTATCAGTAAACACATTTATACCGAAAACATTACATCCAGCTAAAGTTGGAGTCGGTCTTGGTTTATATAATTTAATTAACTTTTTCGGTATGGCATTTGGACCAGCTGTAGCAAGCAAAATTATGGAATCTACAAATAGTTATCGTTTGAATTTTATTTTAATCGTCATTTTAATCTCTGCTCATTTCTTCTTATTAATAGGAATGTCTTCTTTCCAAAAAAAGATGGAGCGATAAATATGTACTTTATATAGAAGAAACCGACTTTCATATAGAAGGTCGGTTATTTTTCTGTCTTGCAAATTATGAAAAAAAGGAGCAAAATAAAAAAGTCCTAGTCTATACAGGTACAAATGAAAATTTTCATACAGAAGCAGTTTAAGTGAGCGAACTTAAAGTGTGTAAAATATAATGATAAAATAAGATGATGAATGAGAAAACGGGTGATGAAGTTGAATAGAGCAATCGGTGTTATCGATTCAGGAGTTGGTGGTTTAACAGTAGCGAAGGAATTAATTCGTCAGTTGCCGAAAGAGCGCATTATATATTTAGGGGATACAGCACGTTGCCCTTATGGTCCACGTTCTCGAGAAGAAGTGCGTCAATTTACGTGGGAAATGACGGAGCATTTACTAGATTTAAATATCAAAATGTTAGTTATTGCGTGTAATACAGCAACTGCGGTTGTATTAGAAGAGATGCAGAAACAATTACCAATTCCAGTGGTAGGAGTTATTCACCCAGGATCACGTACAGCTTTAAAAGTGACAAACACGTATCATGTTGGGATTATTGGAACGATTGGAACGGTGAAAAGTGGTGCATACGAAGAAGCGCTAAAGTCTATTAATAACCGTGTTATGGTAGAAAGTTTAGCGTGTCCGCCTTTCGTTGAGCTTGTAGAGAGTGGAAATTTTGAAAGTGAAATGGCGTATGAAGTTGTACGAGAAACGTTGCAACCGCTGAAAAATACTGATATTGATACACTTATTTTAGGTTGTACACATTATCCAATTTTAGGTCCTGTTATTAAAAAAGTAATGGGAGATAAAGTACAACTAATTAGTTCAGGTGATGAAACAGCGCGCGAAGTAAGTACAATTTTATACCATAGTAAAATGTTGAATGAGGGAGAGGAACAAAGTGATCATCTCTTCTTAACGACAGGAAAAATAGGCCTATTTAAAGAAATTGCATCAAAATGGTTCGGTCAACCGATTGAAAATGTGAAACATATTCATTTAGAAAAAGAATAATAGTAGAATCCATATAAGTGAGCTCCTGAGAAATCGGGAGTTTTTTGTTTATCCCGCTATTTGCCGGGTAGTAAGACCACCATTGATTAAAGTTTCACTTTATAAGAAGTATAGCTAGTTCTAAATCATGAAACAGCTCGTATACATAATAGTACAAACTTAGATTTTAGGGGGGAATGGCATGCCTAAATCCACTTTTAAATGGGTTGTTGGTGCTACTGTGAGCGCTGTTTTACTAACAGGGTGTGGCTTTATAAGTCAGGAGAAAGCAACGGAACAAATTGATCCGCCAAAACAAGTTACGTATACAGAGGGTGGAAAGAAAGAAGTAGCTAAGAAAGATAAGCAAGGACAAACGGTGAATAGAGAACTATACCTTGTTGATAAAAATGGTTATGTTGTACCGCAAACGTTAGCTATACCTACTCCGAAAGCGAATGAGGTCATTCAGCAAACGTTAGAGTACCTTGTGAAAGATGGACCGGTAACGAATTTATTACCGAATGGGTTCCGTGCAGTCATTCCAGCGAATACATCGATGACCTTAAATTTGAAAAAAGATGGGACGGCAGTCATTGATTTTTCTAAAGAAATGAAAAACTATGCAAAAGAAGAAGAGCGTCAAATGGTTGAGTCAATAGCGTGGACGTTGACGCAATTTAAAGAAATAAAACAAGTGCAGTTCCAAATAAATGGTGAGAAATTGGCGAAGATGCCTGTTGGTGGTACACCGCTTGGTGAAGGGGTGAGCCGTGCTAATGGTATCAACTTCGATGATGAACAAGTAGCGGATGTAACAAATACAAAACCAGTTACACTTTATTTTATGGCACAAAATAATAATAAACAGCAATACTACGTGCCAGTAACACGCCGCGTTGTAGAAGGGAAAGAAAGTGATTATGCAGCAATTATAGATGAACTTGTAAAAGGACCGATTCATCAATCGCTTCTGAATGATTTTAATCCAGGAGTTAAGTTGATTACGAATCCGAAGTTACAAGATGGAAATCTTACATTAAACTTTAATGAAAATATATTTATAAACCCAGATAAAAATATGGTTTCAAATTACGTATTGAAGTCGTTAGTTTTATCTTTAACAGAAAAGAAAGGCGTGAAAAGTGTTTCTATTGAAGTAAATGGTAAAGCGAATCTTATAGATGAAAAGGGCGGAAAGTTAATAAAACCTGTCGATCGTCCAGGAAACGTGAATACAGGTAGTTTTTAATCTTCAATAATTTGATATACTTAAGTAAGAAAGGGGAATTGCTTTTTGGGTTCCTCTTCTTTTATTGTATACATATCATACATTTAAATTTGGCTATACTAACAAGTAGTTATGAGGAGGTTATTTTTATGCGAGTAGATGGTAGAGAGAAAACAGAATTACGCCATATACATATTCATACGAATTATTTAAAAAATCCAGAGGGATCAGTATTAATTGAGGTTGGGGATACAAAGGTAATTTGCTCAGCGACAATTGAAGAGCGTGTCCCACCGTTTATGCGTGGAGAAGGAAAGGGCTGGGTAACAGCTGAATATGCGATGATTCCACGTGCAACAGAACAACGTACAATTAGGGAATCAAGTAAAGGGAAAGTAACAGGACGTACAATGGAAATCCAGCGCTTAATTGGACGAGCTTTACGTGCGGTAGTTGACTTAGAAGCACTTGGTGAGAGAACGGTTTGGATTGATTGTGATGTTATTCAAGCGGATGGTGGAACGAGAACTGCTTCTATTACAGGTGCATATGTAGCAATGGTATTAGCGTTTGAGAAGTTATTACAAGCAGAAAAAGTATCTAAAATTCCAGTAAAAGATTATTTAGCAGCAACGTCAGTAGGGATTGTTGAAGAGCAAGGTGTTGTTTTAGATTTAAACTACGTAGAAGATTCTAAAGCAGACGTTGATATGAACGTGATTATGACTGGAAAAGGCCAGTTTGTTGAAGTGCAAGGAACTGGAGAAGAAGCGACGTTTAGCAGAGCGCAGTTAAATGAATTGCTTGATGCTGCGGAACAAGGCATCTTCCAACTGATTGACATGCAAAAAGAAGCGTTAGGTGACATCGTATCTCATATAGAGTAGAGGTGGAAAGTATGAAACAAGTTGTTGTAGCGACAAAAAATATGGGGAAAGTACGTGAATTTGCTGAGTTATTTGAGCGATTTGATTTAGAAGTAAAATCATTACACGATTTTCCTCATATTGAAGAAGTCGAAGAAACTGGTGAAACATTTGAAGAAAATGCGATCTTAAAAGCGGATAGTCTGAGTAGACAGCTGAATGCGATCGTAATCGCGGATGATTCAGGTCTTATTGTAGATGCTTTAAATGGAAAACCGGGCGTGTATTCAGCTCGTTTTGCTGGAGAGCCGAAAGATGATCAAGCGAATATTGATAAAGTGTTACAAGAATTAAATGACATAGCGTTTGAAAAGCGTAAAGCTCGTTTCTACTGTGCATTAGCAGTGGCTTTCCCTGAAGGTGATAAAAAGCCTGTCATTGTAAACGGGACGTGCGAAGGGTATATTTTAGAGCAGCGCCGCGGGGAAAACGGCTTTGGATATGATCCGATTTTTTATGTGGAAGAATATAAAAAAGCGATGGCGGAACTAAGTTCAGATGAGAAAAATGCCATTAGCCACCGTGGACGTGCTCTTCGTAAGTTAGAAGAAAAAATCCCTGAATGGTTTTTAGGAGAATAAGGGAGAGAGATTGATGAAAGCTTTAATCGTAAGCGATAGTCATAGCTCCGTGAAGGAATTACAGCAGTTGAAAGAGAAATATGAAGGAAAAGTAGATATCATGATTCATTGCGGTGATTCAGAGCTAACGCCTGCTCATGAAGAGCTGCAAGGTTTCCATGTTGTAAAAGGGAACTGTGATTATGCTAACTTTCAAGACGAAATTGTAACTGATGTAGATGGCATTCGTTTCGTAGTTGTGCACGGACATCGTCATAACGTGAAAATGACATTACAAACATTAGCGTACCATGCAGAAGAGGTAGGGGCGCAAGTTGCATGCTTCGGACACTCTCACGTATTAGGTGCAGAATTAATCGACGGCGTATTATTTATTAATCCAGGCAGTATTTTATTGCCACGTCAGCGTGTAGAAAAGACATTTGCTTTATTAGAAATGGATGAAAATCAAATGGAAGTTCGTTTTGAAACATTAGACGGACAACTAGTTGAACAAGCAGTTTTTAAAAGAGGATAAGAAAAATTATCCTCTTTTAAAAAAGGTGTTGACTTTATGTATGGTTATACATATAATAAATATTGTCGATAGGGCAACAGCGCTAACGAAGAAAAATAAAATAACATATGCGGGTGTAGTTTAGTGGTAAAACAAGAGCCTTCCAAGCTCTGGTCGAGAGTTCGATTCTCTTCACCCGCTCCATGTCCCAGTAGCTCAGCCGGATAGAGCATACGCCTTCTAAGCGTACGGTCGGGAGTTCGAATCTCTCCTGGGACGCTAAAAAAACCTTGTTATCTTTTGATAACAAGGTTTTTTGTTTGTTTAAAAATTGATGTATGTGCAAGAGGTGTAAAATATAACGTAATATATGATAATTATTATATATTACAGATTGAAGTACATTAAGAAAAGAGCGCCGTTTATGCGCCCTGTTCCTCATATTTAATTTAAAGAATCGATAGGCTTATGATGGAACTTAAATCCATATCCATATTCTCCTAATTATTCACTTAGAATGTTATAAAACTTTTTACCATTCTAGTACGATTGAGCAGCTGTTATCGGAACTTATCCACGACAGTGTGTTACAATTAATAGAAGCGGAAAACGAGAATCTCCAATTGACTGGACGTGTGATTGGTTGGACAGTTTAAGAAGGTTGTATAAAAAAGGGAGATGGCGCAAAGATGGCGAGATCAAATGAGAATGATTTAACGGAGAAATTGGCAGAAGGTCACCGGAAATATGGTGATGGCAACTTTACAGTACAGAACATCGGTGATGAAACTAACCCAGATTGGACTGTCATAAAAAATGTGAGGAAGGGATCGGCAGGCATTCGTGAAGGAGAAGATATATTAAGACTGCGATCAAAATATATAAAATAGTACAGAAATGAGCGGAGTGGGAGTTCAACTCTCTCCTGGGACGCTAAAAAAACCTTGTTATCTTTTGATAACAAGGTTTTTTGTTTGTTTTAAATTAGTTATTAATAAATTTGTCAAAGACAAAACCATAATCTTTCACGTTATATTGTTTCTTCGTATCAACGAGCCAGTTAAAGGCGATCTCGTTCATTTCTTTAAATTGTTCTGCTAAATTTACTTGTGCGTTTGAAATACGGCTGAAAGCGTTAGATGCCATATCTAGACTTTTATGTGCATACTGCAATGTAATGTCGTTGTCGTATGAAATTTCTTCTATTTTAAGTAAAGCCTTATATAAATCTTTTAATTCTTCGATATGTTTTTTATGAACATCAATTGAATAATGCTCATCTCCCATTTGAAACTTAATTTCTACATCTAAATCAATTGTTCCCGCAGTTTCAAGTGCTACATTTTTAATTTGATATTTACTATAGCTAAAGCGGCGTAGTGTACGTTTTTTACTTGTTGCGCTTGTACCATCTAGGTGAAGTAATCCTTTGTTTGTGAAACAATATTCATCTGATTTTGATTTGATTAGAAAATAAATTTTCTCCCCATCTTCATGCATCACGTAATCATCAGCGTCAACTTTATCGTAATCTTTCGGTGTGATGACAGAACCAACATCGCTTAGTCCTAATACATCTGCAGCCATTTTCTTAAACATATATAATCCCCCCTTGTAAATTAAATTCTAAATTGTATAAAAATATATTAACATGATTTCAATAAAGTGTTTTCTTATAATTGAAAATTTTTAAAGGTAAGTTAAGAAAAGTAACGAATAATTATTTCAACTCTAAGTTATTTAGTAAATCTATCAGTTTAAGAGTGGATTCTCCGAAAAAAATCAAGAGAAAAAAGTTAATCTTGTAAGTAATTATAGAGAAATTCCGTGAAAACCTCTCAAGTAATATGAGGTTTTTTTCTATCCATTTTGAAATCTTACAATTCTGTAAGGTAACTGTAAGGAAGTTCGATGGTAACAAATTGCTAATCCTCTATAATGAAGGTAACAACGATAAAACGAGGAGGAAGAAATGATGAAAGGGTTAATCGTAACGGGTTTAACAGTTGCTTTTGGATTTGTAGCGTATGAGAAATTAACGTATGTAGTTGATGTTGTAAAACATTTAATCGCTTAGTAAAAAAACTGCCATGAGAGGGAAAGGGAATGAGTGAATGAATGGAATGGTTATTTGGAATTATAGGTACTTGTAGTGTAGTGTTATTGTTCTTTGTCCCGAGTGGTATACTTAGTTCGACAACGAGTTTGTTCTTTTTAAGTTTGTTTGCTTGTACGATGCTTATTATTATGTTTTTAATGAAGCGAAGTAAACCAATCTTCTATTGTAGCATGATTGTTATGGCAATTATTGTTCTCCAAATTATTACCCTTGTTATATACCCCACTATTATAAAAGCTTTCCATTAATGATGAATCCTCTGCTTTAATTGCTGAGGATTTTTATTTGCACATTTTTAATTTTCGGTAAGGATTTGTTTATATTCAAATATAAAAATTAAATATTTCCATATTTCAAACAAAGGGTTTTGGGATGTTGTGTTCTTATTACTCATTTGATATATTTACTTTAAAGATAATTAAAATCTAGAAAAAGAGGCGGACGTATGGATAAAAAAGAAAATACGGTCGTATTGTTTCCACAACTATCAGAGCGATATATTGATGAAGGTTTTTTAGCGCTGAAAGAGCGGAAATTCGAAGATGCATTGCGCTGCTTTGAAATATTACGTCAGTATAATGCAGAAACGGAACAAACGGAACTCGCTTCTGTTATTTGTTTGTTAGAATTAAAACATATGGAAGAAGCGAAAGACAAATGTGAACAGTTACTTGAAACAGGAGCTGTATTATTTGGTGATATTCTTGAAACATATGTGACGATTTTAGTTCAAACAAATGATTATGAAGGTGTCATTGAAATCGTTGAAAAGGTTTTGCAAACGAAAGATGTAATGCCTGAGCAAAAGGAAAAATTAGCACAGCTCGCTTTATTTGCAGAAGGTATGTTAAGTGAAGTAGATACGTCACTAGTCGATTCGAATTTTGAATTGGATGAGTTTACTAATGAAATGTTTGGAGAAAACTTTGGACAAAAGCTAAGAGCGATTCAGCAACTTTCGTTAAAAGACTTGGATCTTGCATTACCTATTTTAAAGAAAGTTTTAATAGACGAAAAACAGCACCCTTATTTGAAAACTTCTATTTTATATAAAATGATAGAAAATCAAATAGAAGAAGAGGTAGAAGTGGAAAAGTTTGGGAATACGATCAAGGTGATTCCAGCATTTACAGGTCATAATGAGGAGCAATCCGATAACATTATACATACATTATCAAGCCGATTAGAGCAAAATTATCCCGATATATTTGATGCAATGGTTACATATTGGAAAGAATTGCGAATTAGCGTTTTCCCATTCGCTCTATTAATGGATAAAGTGGAGATTTGGGCTGCTGTTTTAGAGAGAATTGGAAGAAAACGTTTCGGATTGACTATTGATGAAGAAGAGCTTATGACAGCGTATAATATTGAATTAGAAGAGTTTCATATTGCCTATCAATGGTTATTACGTGTTGAAAGAGAAGGATATTTGCCCGTATAATTATGAAAAAGAATCGTTCGGTTCTTGAAACGAGCATATTCTATGTTATAATGTAAGGGTTGCAAAAGGCAGAAATCTGCCTGTTTGTAAGAGAAGAGAAGTGTAATTCTCTTACTTAATATGTTTCATATTATTCTCGAACAAAATATACCGTAGTTGTCTTTTAGACAATTAGTAGATTGGAACATTATATCTGAAAGCTTTTGCTAGAGGATTATTTGTACTTTTGTTATTTCAAAAAAGAGATAATGAAGATTTTAATCTATAGAGGTATGTGCATACATTATTATAGTTGGAGGGAAAGAATAAATGGCTACAAAATGGGAAAAATTAGAAGGTAACGTAGGCGTTTTAACAATCGAAGTTGATGCTAAAGAAGTAAACAACTCTATCGACGCTGCGTTCAAAAAAGTAGTACAAACAATCAACGTACCAGGTTTCCGTAAAGGAAAAATGCCTCGTCCGTTATTCGAACAACGCTTTGGTATCGAATCTTTATATCAAGATGCTATAGATATCATCTTACCAAAAGCATACGGTGAAGCGATTGATGAAGCTGGTATCTTCCCAGTTGATCATCCTGAAATCAACATCGAGAAGTTCGAAAAAAATGCTAACCTTATCTTCACTGCAAAAGTTACAGTGAAACCTGAAGTTAAATTAGGTGAGTACAAAGGTTTAGCAGTAGAAAAAGTTGAAACAACTGTAACTGACGAAGATGTAGAGAACGAATTAAAATCTTTACAAGAGCGTCAAGCTGAACTAGTTGTTAAAGAAGAAGGAACTGTTGAAAACGGTGATACAGCTGTAATCGACTTCGAAGGTTTCGTTGATGGCGAAGCATTTGAAGGCGGAAAAGGCGAAAACTATTCTCTTGCAATCGGTTCTGGTACTTTCATCCCTGGTTTCGAAGAGCAAGTAATTGGTCTTAAATCTGGTGATTCTAAAGAAGTTGAAGTTTCATTCCCAGAAGAGTACCACGCTGCTGAATTAGCTGGTAAACCAGCTACATTCAAAGTAACAATTCACGAAATCAAAACAAAAGAACTTCCTGAGTTAAACGACGAGTTCGCTAAAGAAGCTGACGAAGAAGTTGCAACTCTTGATGAATTAAAAACAAAACTTCGTACAAACTTAGAAGAAGGCAAAAAGCACGAAGCTGAGCACAAAGTACGTGACGAAGTAGTAGAATTAGCTGCTGCTAACGCTGAAATCGAGATTCCAGAAGCTATGATCGACACTGAGTTAGATCGTATGGTTCGTGAATTCGAGCAACGTTTAAGCCAACAAGGTATGAACCTTGAGCTTTACTACCAATTCACAGGTACTGACGCTGACAAGTTAAAAGAGCAAATGAAAGAAGACGCTCAAAAACGCGTAAGAATCAACCTTGTTCTTGAAGCTATCATTGAAGCTGAAAACATCGAAGTTACTGAAGAAGAAGTAACTGCAGAAGTTGAAAAAATGGCTGAAATGTACGGTATGCCAGTAGACGCTATCAAGCAAGCTCTTGGAAGCGTAGACGCTTTATCTGAAGACCTTAAAGTGCGTAAAGCTGTAGACTTCTTAGTAGACAACGCTGCATAATAAAATAACAAGGCGCGATTTTAATCGTGCCTTGTTTTATAAATATAGAAATATATTTATAAAACTTTTCGATGAAGGAGGAAAACTTCCTTTACAAGTCGAATATACATATTTCAAAAGTTTTAAAATTTTTTTATTTGTACATAACTAGTCATATTATTTGTATTTCTCGCCACGTAGTGACATAATATGTATTTACATACGATACATTTATCGTGTACATACGAAGGCAAGAGGTTAGCACTTTGTAAGGGGTGTGAAAATATGTTTAAATTTAATGATGAAAAAGGTCAATTAAAATGTTCTTTCTGTGGTAAAACACAAACGCAAGTTCGAAAGTTAGTTGCAGGTCCAGGTGTTTACATTTGTGACGAGTGTATCGAACTTTGTACTGAAATTGTACAAGAGGAGCTTGCGAAGGACGAAGAAGTAGAATTCAAAGATGTACCGAAACCGGTAGAAATTCGTGAAATCTTAGATGAGTATGTCATCGGACAAGATAACGCGAAAAAAGCACTAGCGGTAGCGGTATATAACCATTACAAACGCATTAATTCTAACAGTAAAATTGATGATGTAGAATTAGCGAAGAGTAATATTTCACTTATTGGGCCAACTGGTAGTGGTAAAACATTATTGGCACAAACATTAGCGCGTATTTTAAATGTTCCATTTGCGATCGCGGACGCAACATCTTTAACAGAAGCTGGATATGTAGGGGAAGATGTAGAAAACATCTTACTAAAATTAATCCAAGCAGCTGATTATGATGTAGAGAAAGCGGAAAAAGGAATCATTTATATTGATGAGATTGATAAAGTGGCACGTAAGTCCGAAAATCCATCAATTACACGTGATGTATCTGGTGAAGGCGTACAGCAGGCACTTCTGAAAATTTTAGAAGGTACTGTAGCGAGCGTTCCACCTCAAGGTGGTCGTAAGCATCCGCATCAAGAGTTCATTCAAATTGATACAACGAATATCCTATTCATTTGTGGTGGAGCGTTTGATGGCATTGAGCCAATTATTAAACGTCGCCTTGGTGAGAAAGTAATTGGATTTGGTGCTGAGAAGAAAAATGCTGATGTAAATGAGAAGCATGTTTTATCTCACGTTTTACCAGAGGATCTTTTAAGATTCGGTTTAATTCCGGAGTTTATCGGTCGTCTTCCAGTTATTGCGAACCTAGAGCCGCTTGATGAAGATGCTCTTGTAGATATTTTAACGAAACCAAAAAATGCACTTGTTAAGCAATTCCAAAAACTATTGGAGCTTGACGATGTTGAGTTAGAGTTTGAAGAAGGTGCACTAATTGAAATTGCGAAAAAAGCAATTGAACGTAAAACAGGTGCTCGTGGACTTCGTTCTATTATTGAAGGCTTAATGCTTGATGTAATGTTCGAACTTCCATCTCGCAAAGATATCGAGAAGTGTATTCTGACGAAAGAAACAGTAGCTGATAATGAACCACCGAAATTGGTGTTACAAGACGGTACTGTACTTGATACAAAAACATCTGCATAGTGCGAAGAAGAAACAGCAATTTTTATAATTGCTGTTTTTCTTTATGTTTAGCTATGTTCCTCCACGGAAATACTAAGTGATAAAACATTGCGGGAGGAAATAAATTATGAGCTGGACAAATATATTTTTACTTGTTCAACTTGTTTTTGGTGTAATTGTCGGATTGTATTTTTGGCATTTACTTCGAAATCAGCGAACACAAAAAGTTTCAATTGATCGAGAATCGAAAAAAGAATTAGAACAGCTTCGTAAAATGCGTGAGATTTCTTTAACAGAGCCGCTTGCGGAAAAGGTACGTCCTACATCCTTTTTAGATATTGTAGGGCAAGAGGACGGAATTAGGTCGTTAAAAGCGGCTCTTTGTGGTCCGAATCCGCAACATGTAATTATATATGGTCCGCCAGGTGTCGGGAAGACAGCGGCAGCACGTCTTGTATTGGAAGAAGCGAAACGCAATCCGAAATCTCCATTTCGTACAAATGCAACATTTATCGAACTTGATGCGACGACAGCAAGATTTGATGAACGTGGTATTGCAGACCCATTAATTGGTTCAGTCCATGATCCGATTTATCAAGGGGCCGGTGCAATGGGGCAAGCGGGTATCCCACAGCCGAAAAAAGGAGCTGTAACAGATGCGCATGGTGGTATTTTGTTCATTGATGAGATTGGTGAATTACATCCAATTCAAATGAACAAAATGTTAAAGGTGTTAGAAGATCGGAAAGTATTTTTGGAAAGTGCGTACTATAGTGAAGAAAATTCGATGATTCCAACGTATATACATGATATTTTTCAAAAAGGTTTGCCAGCCGATTTTCGCTTAGTTGGGGCGACGACACGTTCGCCAGAGGAGATTCCTCCTGCTATTCGGTCACGCTGTTTAGAAGTGTTTTTCCGTGAGTTAGATACAGAAGAGATTCAAAAAGTAGCGAAGAATGCAGCTGATAAAGTGGAAATGCAAATAGGTAAAAATGGTATTGAAATGATCGGAATGTATGCAAGAAATGGACGAGAAGCGATTAACCTTGTACAAATTTCTGCTGGTATGGCAATAAATGAAGAACGTTCTTTCATTAAAGATGAAGATATAGAGTGGGTTGTTCACTCTAGTCAACTTACACCGAAATATGAAAAACGTATTTATCCTATTCCGAGAATCGGTCTTGTAAATGGACTTGCTGTATACGGACCAAATACAGGCGCGTTATTAGAAATTGAAGTAACAGCAATCAAGGCGAAAGATAAAGGATCAGTAAATGTAACTGGTATTGTGGAAGAGGAAAGTATTGGTAGTCAAACGAAATCCATTCGCCGTAAAAGTATGGCGAAAGGTTCTGTAGATAATGTATTAACAGTACTTCGTTCTCTAGATGTGTTGCCAGAAGGGTATGATATACATATTAATTTTCCAGGTGGTATCCCAATTGATGGGCCTTCGGCAGGTATTGCTATGGCAACAGGTGTATATTCAGCAGTGCATCGTACGTATGTGAGTAATGAAGTAGCGATGACCGGTGAGATAAGTATACATGGGGAAGTGAAACCTATTGGTGGTGTGTACGCAAAAATAAAAGCCGCGAAAAAAGCAGGTGCTAAGAAAGTCATCATTCCTGCTGAAAACATGCAACCGTTTTTGTATACAATAAAAGGAATTGAAATCATTCCTGTTCGTAAGTTAAAAGAAGTATTTGAGCTAACATTTATGCAGGAAAATATGCATCGAGACCTTGATATACATAATACTGTGGATGAAACAGATGCACAATCAATGTGAGAATGAACGATAATAAAATTTGCCAGACTTCGTTTAAGTTTGTATGCTTAAGCGGAGTCTTTTTTCCTTTTTATAAGAGAGAAAAAACGAGAGATTTACAATTGCGGAAAATCTCTGCAATTGCATCTAGATGTATTGTAATATAAAATAGTTGAACAGGAGTTTAATTTATTATGGAGGTGCTATGTCTAGTATGAATACGAATGAAAGAATCGTACCCCTCCTACCATTAAGAGGCGTTCTCGTATATCCAACGATGGTTCTGCATCTTGATGTAGGACGTGATAAATCGATACAAGCACTAGAGCAGGCGGCAATGGATGAAAATATCATCTTTTTAGCGATGCAAAAAGAAATGAATATCGATGATCCGAAAGAAGATGACATATATAGTGTAGGTACAGTGGCGAAAGTGAAGCAAATGTTAAAATTGCCGAACGGTACGCTTCGTGTCCTTGTAGAAGGTTTACATAGAGCTGAAGTAGTAGAGTTTATCGAAGAAGAGAATGTAGTGCAGGTTTCTATCAAAACGGTAACTGAAGAAGTGGAAGATGATCTAGAAGAGAAAGCTCTTATGCGTACATTACTCGAGCATTTCGAACAATATATTAAAGTTTCGAAAAAAGTTTCAAATGAAACATTTGCAACGGTAGCTGATGTAGAAGAGCCAGGAAGATTAGCTGATTTAATTGCTTCTCACTTGCCGATTAAAACGAAGCAGAAACAAGAAATCTTAGAGATTGTATCTGTGAAGGAACGATTACATACACTTATTTCAATTATTCAAGATGAACAAGAGTTACTTAGTTTAGAAAAGAAAATTGGACAAAAAGTGAAACGTTCAATGGAGCGCACGCAAAAAGAGTATTTCTTACGTGAGCAAATGAAGGCGATTCAAACTGAACTTGGTGATAAAGAAGGTAAGGGCGGGGAAGTTGAAGAACTTCGTGAGAAAATTGAACAGTCGGGAATGCCTGAAGAAACAATGAAGGCTGCACTGAAAGAATTAGACCGTTATGAAAAGTTACCAGCAAGTTCTGCGGAGAGCGGTGTTATTCGCAATTATATGGATTGGTTATTAGCACTTCCATGGACAGAAGCGACAGAAGATATGATTGATCTTGCTCATTCTGAAGAGATTTTGAACAAAGATCATTACGGTCTCGAGAAAGTGAAAGAGCGCGTACTGGAATATTTAGCTGTACAGAAGTTAACGAATTCATTAAAAGGGCCTATCCTTTGCTTAGTAGGACCTCCTGGGGTCGGGAAAACTTCGTTAGCGCGTTCGATTGCAACATCATTAAATCGTAATTTCGTCCGTGTATCCCTTGGTGGTGTACGTGATGAATCGGAAATCCGTGGTCACCGTCGTACGTACGTTGGAGCGATGCCAGGACGCATTATTCAAGGTATGAAAAAGGCGAAAACAGTTAATCCAGTCTTTTTATTAGATGAGATTGATAAAATGTCTAACGACTTCCGTGGAGATCCGTCAGCGGCATTACTTGAAGTGTTAGACCCAGAACAAAACCATAACTTCAGTGATCATTACATTGAAGAACCGTATGATCTATCGAAAGTTATGTTTGTAGCAACTGCGAATACACTTTCAAGTGTTCCAGGTCCGCTGCTTGACCGTATGGAAATTATTTCGATTGCTGGCTATACAGAACTTGAAAAAGTTCATATTGCCCGTGAACATTTATTGCCGAAACAATTAAAAGAGCATGGCTTACGTAAAGGTAATTTACAAGTACGTGATGAAGCACTTCTTGAAATTATTCGTTATTATACACGTGAGGCTGGTGTTCGTACGCTAGAGCGTCAAATTGCAAAAGTTTGTCGTAAAGCAGCAAAAATTATCGTTACAGCAGAACGCAAGCGTATTGTAGTAACAGAGAAAAACATTGTTGATTTACTTGGTAAGCACATATTCCGTTATGGACAAGCCGAAAAAACAGACCAAGTTGGTATGGCAACAGGGTTAGCGTATACAGCAGCAGGCGGTGATACACTTGCGATTGAAGTGTCTGTAGCGCCAGGTAAAGGGAAATTAATTTTAACAGGTAAACTTGGGGATGTTATGAAAGAATCCGCACAAGCAGCGTTTAGCTATATTCGTTCTCGTGCAGAAGAGCTTCAGATTGATCCGAATTTCCATGAGAAAAATGATATTCATATTCATGTTCCAGAAGGAGCAGTTCCAAAAGATGGACCGTCAGCAGGTATTACGATGGCAACGGCACTTATTTCTGCACTAACAGGTATTCCTGTAAGTAAAGAAGTGGGGATGACAGGTGAAATTACACTTCGTGGTCGTGTATTACCAATTGGTGGTTTAAAAGAAAAAACATTAAGTGCTCACCGCGCAGGCTTAACAAAAATTATTTTGCCAGCAGAAAACGAGAAAGATTTAGATGATATTCCAGAAAGCGTAAAAGAAAACCTTACGTTTGTGCTTGCATCTCATTTAGATGAAGTATTGGAGCACGCATTAGTAGGAGTGAAACAATGAAAGTAACAAAAGCAGATATTGTAATTAGTGCTGTTAAACCAGAACAATATCCAGACAGTGATTTACCAGAAATTGCATTAGCAGGTCGTTCAAATGTCGGGAAGTCTTCCTTTATTAATAAAATTTTAAATCGTAAAAAGTTAGTACGTATTTCTTCTAAACCAGGGAAAACGCAAACGTTGAACTTTTTCTTAATCAATGAGATGATGCATTTTGTTGACGTTCCAGGTTATGGCTATGCGAAAGTATCTAAAACAGAGCGCGCAGCATGGGGCAAGATGATTGAGACTTACTTTACAACACGTGAGCAATTAGACGCAGCTGTATTAGTAGTTGATTTACGTCACCAACCAACAAATGATGACGTGATGATGTATGATTTCTTAAAGCATTATGAAATCCCAACAATTATTATTGCGACGAAAGCCGATAAAATTCCGAAAGGGAAATGGCAAAAGCATTTAAAAGTTGTAAAAGAAACGCTTGCTGTTGAAATTGGTGATGAAATCGTTCTATTCTCTTCTGAAACAGGACTTGGAAAAGAAGAAGCGTGGAAGGCAATTCATAGAATGACAAAAACAAAAAACGCGTGACGAATGTCGCGCGTTTTTTTTTATTTACTAAATTTTTTAGTGTACGTTTAATGTGACCTCAATATTACCTCTTGTTGCTTTCGAATAAGGACATACACCGTGAGCGGCTTCTACAAGTTCTTGTGCTTCGGTATGAGAGACGCCAGCAACGTGTACATCAAGTACAGCAGATAGGCCGAAACCACCATCTGTATCTTTTCCGATAGAAACGTGAGCAGTTACTTCTGTACTTTCTACTTTCACACGTTTTGTACGAATGACAAGTTGTAATGCACTATCAAAACAAGCGGCATAACCAGCAGCAAATAGTTGTTCTGGATTCGTTGCCTCTCCGCCTGCACCACCTAGTGCTTTCGGCATTTTTACATCAAGATTTAATATGCCATCATCTGAAATTACTTTTCCGTTTCTTCCACCTGTAGCAGTTACTGAAGCAGTATATAATTTATCCATGTTTATTCCCCTTTTCTATCATTAATTGTTTTCATTGTTTCAATTAGTTTATTTAATTGAATTAATAAAGAACGATATTCTTGTTCTGTAATTCCTAAATTTGTTGCCATCGTTGTCGGCAATGAACAAGCCTTTTCTTTTAAATCTTTACCTTGTTCTGTTAATTCAATACAAACTTTGCGCTCATCTTCTTTGGAACGAACGCGTTTTACAAGTTTTAATGATTCCATTCGTTTTAACATAGGTGTTAACGTACCAGAATCTAAAAATAAACGTTCTCCAATTTCTTTTACTGTTAGTCCATCTTGCTCCCATAGTACGAGTAAAGTAATGTACTGGGGATACGTAATACCCATCTCTTCTAAATATGGTCGATAAAAGCGGGTAACTTCTTTAGAACAGGCGTAAATAGAAAAACAAAGTTGGTTATCTAGGTGTAAAGAATTCTCTGTCATACATAACTCCCTTCTAATTAAGTTGTGCACAATTTAATTTTGTAAAATCAATATAACGAAAAAGAAATACAATGTCAAATACATTGTATTGAGAAAGTCTGTGCTACAATTTGGAACAATCATACATATTTTCCTTCATGATGAAAGAAGATAGGAAAGATGATGTTATAATTCATATGGAATAGTTTCCATCACTTGATTATGAGGGCTTTTTTTGGTAACGTACAAATAGAGTTATTAATTTATAATCATTATAAAGTAGGAAGTCTTTATTAGTTTTACTGAATCTCCTTTATTACATACGGAGAATAAATAAAAAATAATCGGTTGTTCACACGATTGTCAGATTCATAAGAGGAAAGTTGTATTATGATAGTAGATAAAGTGATAAAACGGGTGAAGGGGGACATGCTGCGTGCATATTCTTGTTGTTAGTGTAAATTATCGAACAGCCCCTGTAGAATTTCGTGAGAAACTCACATTTCAGGCAGCAGAGCTAGAGGAAGCAATGACTACATTACAAAATCAAAAGAGCGTGTTAGAGAATGTCATTGTATCAACTTGTAATCGCACTGAGATTTACGCTGTTGTCGATCAATTACACACGGGACGGTATTATATTAAGAAGTTTTTAGCTGATTGGTTTCAGCTTGAAATAGAAGAAGTCGCACCATATTTAACTATTTTTGAACAAGATGGTGCAATAGATCATTTATTCCGCGTGACGTGCGGTTTAGATTCTATGGTAGTTGGAGAAACACAGATTTTAGGCCAAATAAAAGATAGCTTTTTAGAAGCGCAACAAGTAAAAGCGACAGGCACAATTTTTAATGAGTTGTTTAAGCAGGTGGTTACGTTAGCGAAACGTGCGCACTCAGAAACGACGATTGGTGAAAGTGCGATGTCTGTTAGTTATGCCGCTGTTGAGCTCGGAAAGAAAATATTTGGTGAGTTAACAGATTGTCATGTGCTTATTCTTGGTGCTGGTAAGATGGGTGAATTGGCACTGCAAAACTTATATGGAAGCGGTGCTCGAAAAGTAACAGTCATGAATAGAACGTTTACGAAAGCGGAAGTAATGGCTGAGAAATATATGGGACATGCAAAGCCTTTAAGTGAATTGCAATGTGCATTATTAGAAGCAGATATTTTAATTAGTTCAACTGGTGCATCTGAATATGTCATTACGAAAGAGATGATGACAAAGGTAGAGAAAATGCGCTCTGGTCGTCCGTTGTTTATGGTGGATATTGCAGTGCCGCGTGATATTGATCCAGCGATTGATGAACTAGAAGGTTCTTTCTTATATGACATTGATGATTTGCAAGGAGTAGTGGAAGCAAATCGTGCTGAGCGTTTGAAAGAAGCAGAGAAAATTCAATTTATGATTGAAGAGGAAATTGTTTTATTTAAAACGTGGTTAAGTACACTTGGTGTTGTTCCGTTAATAGCAGCTCTTCGTGATAAGGCACTTGCTATCCAAAGTGAAACGATGGAAAGCTTGGAACGAAAAATACCGAATCTTAGTGATCGTGAGAGAAAAGTAATTAGTAAGCATACGAAAAGTATTATTAATCAATTATTAAAAGACCCAATTTTAGTAGCGAAAGAAATAGCTGCTGAAGAGGGAGCAGACGAAAAATTAGCGTTATTTGCAAAGATTTTTGACTTAGAAATGGAAGATGTAGAGAGTTGTGCGGAAGAAGTAGAACATAAAAGAGCGTGGACACCATCCGTTCCATCTTTATAATTTGGAAGGATGATCGGATGAGTTTTTTAAATAACAGTATTATTTATCATATTGCAATTATTTTATATGCTTGTAGCATTAGTTTATATTTTATAGATTATTTCCAAAGTAACCGAAAGGCGAACCGATTTGCTTTTTGGTTACTTTCGATTGTATGGGTTCTGCAGTCTATCTTTATGTTACTTAGGGCTACAGATTCAGAAACGAACCCTATATTAACTTTATTATCAGGGATTTATTTTTATGTTTGGCTATTGATTACGATGTCGTTAGTCATTAATCGATTTATGAGAATTGACTTTTTAGTCTTTTTTACAAATGTTGTCGCATTTGGCGTAAGCGCTTTTTCTATTTTTACACCGCTCGGAAAGATGTCGCCGGTACTGGCAGAGCAATTAGTTTCAGAACTTGTATATGTACATGTCGGTATGGCTATTATTTCTTATGCAACTTTCACTGTATCGTTCATTTTTTCTATTATGTATTTATTGCAATATCGCCTATTAAAAAAGAAAAAATGGAATGCGAGATTAAGAAGGTTAGGGAATTTACCGAAGCTAGAATCGATGTCTTACGGATTAAATTTATTTTCTGTTCCATTTTTCTTACTAGCTATTTTATTAGGATGCATATGGGGATATACGAAATTGGACAATTTCCATTGGTATGATACGAAAGTGATCGGGTCTTTTGTCGTTCTATTTGTATATTGTGCTGGCCTATATTTACGAGTGGCAGATGTGTTGCAAGGGAAGAAAATCGTGCAGTGGAACATCGGAGCATTTCTCGTAATGCTAATCAATATTTTTCTATTAAGCAGTTTATCCAACTTCCACTTTTGGTATTTATAATGAGGAGAGAGAATTATGCGCAAAATTATTGTAGGGTCACGAAAGAGTAAATTAGCATTAACGCAAACAAACTGGTTTATTGATCAGTTAAAAGCACTAGGTTTACCATATGAATTTGAAGTGAAAGAAATCGTCACAAAAGGTGATGTTATTTTAGATGTTACTCTTTCAAAAGTAGGCGGAAAAGGCTTGTTTGTTAAAGAGATTGAACATGCGTTACTTACGAAAGAAATTGATATGGCTGTACATAGTATGAAAGATATGCCGGCCGTACTTCCAGAAGGATTAATGATTGGTTGTACACCGAAGCGTGTTGACCCTCGTGATGCTTTTATCTCAAAAAGCGGAGCATCGTTTAAAGAGTTAGCAGAAGGCGCTATTTTAGGTACGAGTAGTTTAAGACGCAGTGCACAATTATTAGCTGCGAGACCAGATTTACAAGTGAAGTGGATTCGAGGAAATATCGATACACGTTTACGTAAATTACAAGAAGAAGATTACGATGCAATCATTTTAGCAACAGCTGGATTACAAAGAATGGGCTGGGATAATGAAGTTATTACAGAACATTTAGATGAGACGTTATGTGTACCTGCTGTAGGACAAGGTGCATTAGCGATTGAGTGCCGTGAGGATGATAAGGATTTACTACAGTTGTTAGCGCATATGAATGATGCAGTAACAGAAAGGACAGTCGCAGCAGAACGAGTATTTCTTCATAAACTTGAAGGTGGATGCCAAGTTCCGATCGCTGGATATGCAACTCTTACAGAAAATGATGCAATCGAATTAACAGCTCTTGTCGGTTCTATGGACGGTTCTGTTTTATTGAAAGAGACAGTAGTAGGAACTAATCCAGAGGAAGTAGGATTAGAGGCTGCGGACCGTTTAATTAAACAAGGCGCAAAAGAACTCATTCTTGCTGCAAATAAGGGGCAACAATAAATATGAACGCTCTCGCTGGCAAAACGGTATTAATTACACGTGCCCAGCATCAAGCGAAACAAATGAGTGTAGCGGTGAAAGAAAAGAGCGGAATTCCATTGGAAATTCCGCTTTTGCGTATGGAAGGTATGTCTCATAGGCAAATTCAACATATAGCAGGGCAGCTGCATTCGTATGACTGGGTTATTTTTACGAGTAAAAATGGGGTAGCTTTTTTTCTAGATAGTTTGAGAAAGAAGCTACCCGCAAAGACTAAAATTGCTGCAGTAGGCGTGAAAACAAGGTTAGAGTTAGAAAAGCGGGGCTATCAAGTGGACTTCGTTCCAACTTCATTTGTTGCAGAAGTATTTGCAGAAGAGTTTGTAAAAAGACTAAGTGGAAACGAGTGCATTTTATTTCCGAAAGGGAATTTAGCAAGAGATGTAATTCCAGTTGCACTTCGCGAAATTGGTGTTTCTCTAGAGGAGCTAATCGTATATGGTACGAAAGAGAATATAGAGAAAAGGCAAGAGCTTATAGTAGCGTTAGAAGTAGGGAAAGTAGAAATTATTACATTTACGAGCCCTTCAACTGTTACTAGTTTTGTTCGTTTACTTGAGGGTACAAACTGGAGAGAATGGACAAAAAACTGTACAATTGCTTGTATAGGGCCTATTACGGAAAAAGAGGCGATCCTTTATTTTCCACATGTTATTACGCCGAAAGAGTACACTGTAGAAGCATTACTACAATGCATTTGTGAATCTATAAAATAAAAGAATGGGGATAGAAATCTATGAACTCTTTACAATTTAATCGTCATCGTCGCTTAAGACAAAGCGGTAATATGCGTGCGCTTGTGCGTGAAACGTTTTTACATACGGAAGATTTTATTTACCCTATTTTTGTATTAGAAGGAGAAAATGTTCGTAATGAAGTGCCTTCTATGCCAGGCGTATATCAAATGTCTTTAGATTTATTGCAAGCTGAAATGCAAGAGGTTGTTGATTTAGGTATTCGTTCTGTTATTGTATTTGGTTTACCTGCTGAAAAAGATGAAGTTGGATCATCAGCATATTGTGATCATGGAATTGTGCAACGTGCAATTAAGCAAATTAAAGGTGAATTCCCTGAGCTAGTAGTAGTTGCAGATACATGTTTATGTCAATTCACAAGCCATGGTCATTGCGGTGTAATTGAAGATGGTATTATTTTAAATGACGAGTCTCTTGCAGTTCTTGCGAAAACAGCTGTAAGCCAAGCGAAAGCAGGAGCGGACATTATTGCGCCATCAAACATGATGGACGGATTCGTAACAGCAATTCGCCATGCATTAGATGAAAATGGTTTTGGACACGTACCAGTAATGTCGTACGCTGTGAAATATTCATCAGCATTTTACGGACCATTCCGTGATGCGGCGCACGGTGCCCCGCAATTTGGTGATCGTAAAACATATCAAATGGATCCAGCGAACCGTATGGAAGCATTCCGTGAAGCAGAATCAGATGTAATGGAAGGGGCAGATTTCTTAATTGTAAAGCCAGCTCTTTCTTACTTAGATATCGTTCGTGATGTGAAAAATAACTTTAATTTACCAGTCGTTGCTTATAACGTAAGTGGTGAATATTCGATGATTAAAGCAGCGGCGCAAAATGGTTGGATTAATGAAAAAGAAGTTGTACTTGAAAAATTAATTAGCATGAAACGTGCAGGAGCAGATTTAATTATTACGTATCATGCAAAAGATGCAGCAAGATGGTTACAAGAAGGAGGCGCTAAATAATGAAAAAGTTTGATAAGTCGATTGCGGCGTTTGAAGAGGCACAAGATTTAATGCCTGGTGGCGTAAATAGCCCCGTTCGTGCTTTTAAGTCTGTTGGTATGAATCCGTTGTTTATGGAGCGCGGAAAAGGCTCTAAAGTATATGATATCGATGGAAATGAATACATCGATTACGTATTATCATGGGGTCCTTTAATTCATGGTCATGCGAATGATCGTGTTGTTGAAGCTTTAAAATCTGTTGCTGAAAGAGGAACAAGCTTCGGTGCCCCAACGGAAATTGAGAATAAATTAGCGAAACTTGTTATTGAGCGCGTACCATCAATTGAGATTGTACGTATGGTTAACTCTGGAACAGAAGCGACAATGAGTGCACTACGTTTAGCTCGTGGTTATACAGGACGTAATAAAATTTTGAAATTCATCGGTTGTTACCACGGTCATGGTGATTCGTTATTAATTAAAGCGGGTTCTGGTGTGGCGACGCTAGGTTTACCAGATAGCCCTGGTGTACCAGAAGGTGTAGCGAAAAATACGATTACCGTAGCGTATAACGATTTAGAAAGTGTGAAATACGCTTTCGAACAATTTGGTGATGATATTGCTTGTATAATTGTAGAACCAGTAGCAGGAAATATGGGTGTTGTTCCTCCGCAACCAGGATTTTTAGAAGGTCTTCGTGAAGTAACAGAGCAAAATGGTGCATTGCTTATTTTTGATGAAGTCATGACAGGATTCCGAGTTGCTTATAATTGCGGACAAGGTTATTACGGTGTAACACCTGATTTAACTTGTTTAGGTAAAGTAATCGGTGGTGGCTTACCAGTAGGAGCATACGGTGGTAAAGCAGAAATTATGCGCCAAGTTGCACCGAGCGGACCGATTTACCAAGCAGGTACTTTATCAGGTAACCCACTTGCAATGGCAGCAGGTTATGAAACGTTAGTACAGTTAACGCCAGAATCATATGTAGAATTTGAGCGTAAAGCTGAAATGTTAGAAGCTGGCTTACGTAAAGCGGCTGAAAAACATGGCATTCCGCATCATATTAACCGTGCGGGTTCTATGATTGGTATTTTCTTTACAGATGAACAAGTTATTAATTACGATGCAGCAAAATCTTCAAACTTAGAATTCTTTGCGGCTTACTATCGTGAAATGGTAGAACAAGGTGTATTCTTGCCACCATCTCAATTCGAAGGTCTATTCTTATCGACAGCACATAGTGATGCAGATATTGAAGCGACGATTGCAGCAGCTGAAATTGCAATGTCAAAATTAAAAGCTTAATTGTTGAAAGAAAATCGCTCTCCATAAGGGGAGCGATTTTTTTTATTCATAAAGTCAGCTTTCCATACATAAATCTGTAATGACATATAGTTTGGGAGGGGGAAAAGAAGTGGCAACAGATCATTCATTACGTTTTTCATTAAAAGAATCTGTTTGGTTCCAAAAAGGACAGGAAGTCGAAGAACTTTTGTCAATTTCGTTAGATCCAGACGTTGAGATAGAAGAGCTTGATCATGAAGTTATCGTGAGAGGGCAATTAGATTTAACGGGAGAGTATGTTGCGCGGCAAGATGATTCGGCTTATTCATTAAGAGATTTATCGCCAGCGAAATCAATTGATTATGTAGAAACAAGGGAAGATGGGGTTAATGAACTTGTTCATTCCTTTCCGCTTGAAATATCAATTCCGAGAAACCGTGTGAAAGTAATTGAAGAACTATATGTATCTATTGAGGAATTTGATTATGAATTAAAGGAAAATGGTTGCTTACAATTATTAGCGGATATATCTATCACTGGTTTATGTGATGAAGAAAGAATCGAGGATGAAGAGGAAGAAACAGCGTATGCTGAGTTAGAGACTGATTCCGCACAAGAAGATGAAAATAGACCTGCCATGCACGTAGAAGAACCAGTCTATAAGGAATCAGATGAGTGGGAAGATTACGCATTTGAACCGTTTCAACTAGAGGAAAGAAAAGAGCAGGAAGTAGAGGAAGAGGAAGTAGAAGAACATGAATTTGTGGAGCGTGAAGAGGAGAAAGAATCAACGCCACAATTTGAATTGTTCGGAAGAAAAGATTTCAAGAAAGAAAAAGCGAAAAAACAAGAAGAGCAAGAAGAAGAAACGTATTCACAGCGGGATGAAAATGCACTTTATTTAACGAAAATATTTACGAAAGAACCGGAAGAAGAATTTACAAAGTTAAGAATGTATTTCGTGCAAGAAGGGGATACAATCGAATCTGTTGCAGACCGTTATGAAACGTCTGTACAAAACTTATATCGTGTCAATCAAACAGAAGATATATATTTAACTGCGGGACAAATTATTTATATTCCTGTTTCAAGGGCAAAAGCGAAGTAAGTGAGTGTTTTCACTCACTTATTTTCCTAAAGGCTATGTTTTGAATAGAAAGGGTTATTCGTATGGATATTGAATTACGAAATCGCTATGAACCCATTGTAAGGCAATATAGATTGGATACACAGCATATGGAAGAGCACGGAAGTGTAACGAAAATTTACACGAATCAAGGTCCGTATGCGCTCAAGAAAATAGAAGACGGGAAGTTAGAGCGGAATAACTTTTTGCACCATATTCAATATTTGAAGGAGAACGGTTTTTCAAATTATGTACCTATATACCATGCGACGGATGGAAATTATATTTTAAGTGACGGGACGTATAATTATTATTTAATGCCTTGGTTAGAACGTGCGGAAGGCAACGGCGAGGATAATGATCAATACCATAAAATGTTTCAAACTCTCGGGACGTTACATCAAAAAACGGTGAAAGAAGAAACGTATACAGAAGAAGATTTAGAAAAACATTATACAAATATATCCGATCGCTGGGAGAATGATGGTGAGATGTTAGAAGAGTTTCTCGTAGAATCTGAAGCGAAGTGGTATATGTCTCCGTTTGAATTGCAATATTGTACGTACTATCATCATGTAATGAGGGCGCGTGAGTTTGCAACGAAGCAATTAACTGAGTGGAACGATGCGATGAAGGAAAAAGAAAAAACACGTATTACTTTTGTACATGGTAACGTATCGCTTAATCATTTCTTATTTGATTATGAACGGAATGGCTATTTTATTAGTTTAGAAAAATCGAAGTTTGCCACACCGGTGCAAGATATAGTAGGGTTTTATTCTCGGTCTTTAAACACGTATCCAATTGCGCGAAGTGATCGGTTTGAATGGTATCAAATGTACCAAAAAAATTTCCCTTTTACGAAAGAAGAGCAACTACTCATGTTTGCGTATATGACGTATCCATCGCAATTTATTCGGCAAATCCAGTCTTATAAGAAAAGAAGAGAGAGTCGCAATGAGGACAATGAACTTCTCGGAGTAAAGAGCTTACAACAATCGCATTGGCTCGTTAGCAATATAGAATATTTCCTTTCGCAATTACAAGCTGCCCAGCAAGGGAACGGATAAAAAGATAAGTAGTATCTCTACTTATCTTTTTTTTTTCGTTCGTCCAAAAAGCCGTAGTATTAAATTTATCTTGACGAATAGGGTTTCGTTTTTTACACTATTGTATATAATAATTAACAATCATATAAATGCCTTGAAAGGGAAGAGTATAACAAGAAACGTCTTCAGAGAGGAGAATCATTAGCTGGAAGATTCTCTAGATAGTTATGTTAGAAGGTAGCCCTGGAGCATCTTTTCTGAACGGAATAGTTCTCATTAGGAAAAGACGGATTTGTCCGTTATCAAATTAAGAGTATAAGCAAATTCCTGAATTTGTTTGTAAATAAAGGTGGTACCGCGATGTCCCTCGTCCTTTTTGGATGAGGGGCATTTTTTATTTTAAGGAGGGAAAATAATGTCAAACACGGAAAAGAATTTACCAACTAAATATGATCATATGTCCGTTGAAGAAGGCCTTTATCAATGGTGGCTTGAAGGCAAATATTTCGAAGCAACAGGAGATGAGAAGAAACAACCATATACAATTGTAATTCCACCTCCGAACGTAACTGGTAAGTTACACTTAGGTCATGCTTGGGATACAACTCTTCAAGATATTTTAACTCGTACGAAGCGTATGCAAGGTTACGATGTATTATGGCTTCCAGGAATGGACCATGCGGGTATCGCAACACAAGCGAAAGTAGAAGGAAAACTTCGTGAAGAAGGTATTTCACGTTACGATCTTGGCCGTGAGAAATTCCTTGAAAAAGCTTGGGAATGGAAAGAGGAATACGCGTCTCACATTCGTCAACAATGGGGGAAAGTTGGTTTAGGACTAGACTATTCTCGTGAACGTTTCACATTAGACGAAGGTTTATCTGATGCGGTTAATAAAGTATTCGTTCAATTATACGAAAAAGGCTTAATTTACCGCGGTGAATATATTATTAACTGGGACCCAGCAACACGCACAGCTCTTTCTGATATTGAAGTAATTCATAAAGAAGTTCAAGGTGCGTTCTACCATATGAACTATCCATTAACAGATGGCTCTGGTCATATTCGTCTTGCGACTACTCGTCCAGAAACGATGCTTGGTGATACAGCAGTAGCAGTTCATCCAGAAGACGATCGTTACAAACATTTAATCGGAAAAACAGTTACACTTCCAATCGTAGGCCGTGAGATTCCGATTATTGCTGATGAGTACGTAGAAAAAGATTTCGGAACAGGCGTTGTAAAAATTACACCAGCTCATGACCCGAATGACTTTGAAGTAGGTAACCGCCATGACTTACCACGTATCTTAGTAATGAACGAAGATGGATCAATGAACGAAAAAGCTGGTAAGTATAACGGTATGGATCGTTTCGAATGCCGTAAAGCGTTAGTGAAGGACTTACAAGAAGCGGGCGTATTAGTAGAAATCGAGCCTCATATGCATTCAGTAGGTCATAGTGAGCGTAGTGGTGCAGTTGTTGAGCCTTACTTATCAACACAATGGTTCGTAAAAATGGCTCCACTTGCTGAGAAGGCAGTAGAGCTTCAACAAAAAGAAGAAGAGAAAGTAACGTTCGTACCAGAGCGTTTCGAAAACACATATTTACGCTGGATGGAAAACATTCACGACTGGTGTATTTCTCGTCAATTATGGTGGGGACACCGTATTCCAGCTTGGTATCATAAAGAAACTGGTGAAGTATACGTAGGTACAGAAGAGCCAGCAGATATTGAAAATTGGAATCAAGATAACGACGTACTTGATACATGGTTCAGTTCAGCGTTATGGCCATTCTCAACACTTGGTTGGCCTGATGAAGATGCAGCAGACTTCAAACGTTACTATTCAACAGATGCATTAGTAACGGGTTATGACATCATCTTCTTCTGGGTATCTCGTATGATTTTCCAAGGTTTAGAGTTTACAGGCGAGCGTCCATTTAAAGATGTATTAATTCACGGTTTAGTTCGTGATGAGCAAGGACGTAAAATGAGTAAATCTCTTGGTAACGGTATTGATCCAATGGATGTTATCGAGAAGTACGGTGCAGATGCAATGCGCTATTTCTTATCAACAGGAAGCGCACCAGGTCAAGATCTACGTTTCAGTATGGAAAAAGTAGAGTCTACTTGGAACTTCATTAATAAAATTTGGAACGCATCACGTTTCGTATTAATGAACATGGATGATATGAAGTATGAAGAAATCGATTTAACTGGTGAAAAATCAGTTGCGGATAAGTGGATTTTAACTCGCTTAAACGAAACAATCGAAAGCGTAACGCGTAACATGGATAAATATGAGTTCGGTGAAGCTGGTCGTTCATTATACAACTTCATTTGGGACGATTTCTGTGACTGGTACATTGAAATGGCGAAACTTCCACTATACGGTGAAGATGAAGCAGCTAAGAAAACAACTCGTTCTATTTTAGCTTACGTATTAGACCAAACAATGCGTCTATTACACCCATTCATGCCATTCGTAACAGAGAAGATTTGGCAACATTTACCGCATGAAGGCGAATCTATTACAGTAGCAGCATGGCCAACAGTTCGCGAAGATTTACAAGATACAGAAGCTGCGGCAGAAATGCACCTTCTAGTTGATATCATTCGCTCTGTTCGTAACATCCGTGCAGAAGTTAATACGCCAATGAGCAAAAAAGTTCAAATGCAAATTAAAGCAAAAGATGAGGCTGTACTTGCTCAACTTACAAAAAACAGCTCTTACATTGAGCGTTTCTGTAACCCAAGCGAATTAATAATTCAAACGGATTTACAAGCACCAGAAAAAGCGATGACTGCAATCGTATCAGGTGCAGAGTTATTCTTACCGTTAGCTGATCTTATCAATCTTGATGAAGAGAGAGCACGTCTTGAGAAAGAATTTGAGAAGTTCGACAAAGAAGTAGAACGTGTACAGAAGAAACTTTCAAACCAAGGTTTCGTAGCGAAAGCTCCTGCAGCAGTTATTGACGGAGAGCGTGCGAAAGAGCAAGATTACCTAGAAAAACGTGAAGCAGTTCGCCAACGTCTAGCAGATCTTGAAAAGTAAAATATTTTTTAGAGGCTCACTATATTGGTGAGTCTCTTTTCTTTGCGTATAATAGGAGTATGAAGGTTGTCTTTTGAAAGGGGAAAGCATACGTGATACATACATACGAAGAAGCGATAGGGTGGATTCATAGCCGATTGAAGTTTGGTATTAAACCAGGATTAGAAAGAATGAGATGGATGCTAGAAGAGCTTGGAAATCCAGAGCGTCACATAAAATGTGTTCATCTTGCTGGCACAAATGGAAAAGGTTCAACGTTAACATATATGCGCTACATGTTAGAAGATGCAAAGTATAAGGTAGGAACATTTACCTCTCCATATATTGAAACATTTAACGAACGTATTAGTGTGAACGGGACACCAATTGCAGATGAAGAGATTACTGAACTTGTAAAGATGGTAAAGCCAGTCGTTGAAAAACTAGATGAGACGGATTTAGGGGAAGCGACTGAGTTTGAAATTATTACTGTTATGGCAATTTGTTATTTCGGTAAAGTTAATTTCTGTGATGTTGTTTTATTTGAAACAGGGCTTGGAGGGCGCTTTGATTCTACGAATGTTATTCATCCTGTTCTTACGATTATTACAAATATCGGCCACGATCATATGCATATTTTAGGGAACACACTAGGAGAAATTGCATATGAAAAGGCGGGGATTATTAAATCTGGTGTTCCAGTTATTACTGGTGTACGAGATGAGGAAGCATTGCAAGTCATTCAAAAAGTTGCAAAGGAAAATCATGCAAACTTATACGAGATGGGCAAGCATTTTACAGCGTTACATAAACAGTCTAGTGAAGATGGAGAACAGTTCGATTTCACTTGTCCCTTTGCCAGCTTTGAAGATGTGCGAATCTCAATGAAAGGTATTCACCAAGTAGGAAACGCAGCACTTGCATTTATGGCAGTCATGTATGTCAAAACATACTTATCATTTTTAATTGAGGAAGAAGAAATAAGAACTGGATTACAGGAAGCGTATTGGATTGGGCGATTTGAAAAACTGCAAAGCAATCCAGATATTATTATAGACGGTGCCCATAACCCAGAAGGTATCGAAAGTCTTGTGAAAACAGTAGAATCACATTACAAAGATAAAAATGTAATAGTTTTATTTACTGCCCTAGGTGATAAACAATTGCATAATATGGTAGATCAATTAGAAACCATTGCCGATGAAATTATTTTTACAACATTCGCCTTTGATCGTGCTATTTCTGCTGACAAGCTTGCATCGTATTCAAAGAAAAAGTCAAAATTAGTTTTTGAAAATTGGAAAGAGGCAATTGATACGAAGGTTGAAATGATTGGAGAAAATGATGTTTTTATCATAACAGGTTCTCTTTATTTCATTTCGGAAGTTCGAAAATATATTCGCGAGAAAAACTAGATAGTCTTTGCTATCTAGTTTTTTGTTCTACAAATGAAGTCAAATGCATACATATAAGATAAATATATAGGGTTATTTGGCGAATTCCTCTGACAAATATCTCGTTTTTTTGTGAAATGAATATGATATGATGCGGACAACGATAAGAGGTGAGGTGTGAGTGTATGGACAAGCAATCACGAACGATCTCAGTGAAAGTGAATGGAGCAGAAGCTAAGTATGAGGAGAAGAAGAAAGATGAATTTGAATGGATGGTAGTAGAAAGTGAAAGGCCGAAAAACGTTGTTCCGTTTCAAAAAGCGAAATTGGTGTTTAAGGAAAAAAAACGAAAGAAGTGGAGCAATACGTTAATTGCAATCGTTGCAACTGCAATTGTTATTGGTACGGCGTTTGGGATGGGAATGCTACAGTTACTGAAAGGACAAGGTGCGACAGGGGGAAGCGAAGTAACAGCTTCGAAGCAGATGCGAAATGAAGAATCAAAGGTGGGCGGAACGGCAGAACAAACACCGGCACCAAAAGAAGAAAAACAAAAAGCACAGACAGGAACGTCATTAGATCCAATGAAATTATTTTTTGTGCAAGGAGGAATTTATTCTTCCGAAGAAAAGGGACAGGCCGCTCTTGAAGAGTGGAAAGGTAATGGAGGCGTTGCAGTTTTAAAACCGAGCGGTGATAAGTATGCATTAGTTGTTGGTGTTGCTAGCGATGAACAAGGCATAAATCAATTAATGACGCAGTATAAAAATGATAATGTCTCCGTATTGAAAAAGAACTGGGATATAACAGATAAAGCGTTACTTAAAGATGATAAAGAAGTTGGGGCGTTTTTAACAAAAGTACAGCCATTATATACTCATTTAGCAAAATATGCTTCCAGCGTACAAGTTAGTGGAAAAAGTAATGCAAAAGATATAGGTGCGATTGAAAAAGAGTGGAAAGCAATTGAAAAAGAAGGAAAAAGTATGAAGCAGGAAGAAGCAAAGAAATTGTATATGTATACGTCAGTAGCTGTGCAAACAGTGAAGGATGGAAAAGGTGATAAGGAATCTTTGGCGAAATTAAATCAAGTTATTATTGATGGTATACTTTCATATGAAAAAATTGTTTCCCAAAAGGTGAAATAATAGGATAATGAAATGACGAAGGAAGAAGTATAGGTACTTCTTTCTTTTCTTTTGAATTTAGAGCAAAATGCTTTCTCTATGGCAGGAATATAATCGTATTTTAGTAAAAAGTATTATTTTATTTAGAGAAAATAATATTTCTTTCATTTGTGGACAAACTATTCCTTTGATACGATTGATGTAAATGATTCTGCTTCATGTGAGAAAGGAAGGAGAAAATATGAGAAAAATTATTTTAGCATCAGGGTCACCTCGCAGGAAGGAACTGCTTGAGTTAGCGGATGTACCATTTGAAATCATTGTAAGTGAAGTAGAAGAGACGATTGGTGCGTACTCATCACCTTCTGATATTGTTATGTCGCTTGCCCTGCAAAAAGCATCTGCAGTAGCAGAAAATAACAGTGATCATATTGTGTTAGGTGCAGACACAATTGTTACATATGAATCGCGTATTCTTGGAAAGCCTTCTAATGAGGGTGAGGCGAAAGAAATGTTGCAATTATTATCAGGGAAAACACATGAAGTGTATACTGGTGTTGCAATTATAACAAAAGACAAAACAGTCACTTTTTACGAGCGTACAGAAGTTACGTTTTGGGAATTAACAGAAGAGGAAATTGACGTATACGTTGCATCGAAAGAGCCTCTTGATAAAGCAGGAAGTTATGGAATTCAAGGTAAAGGATCTATTTTTGTTCAACATATTCAAGGGGATTACTATAGTGTAGTCGGTTTACCAATTTCACGTCTTGTTCGGGAATTAAAACAATTTAATATTGATATAACCCATGCGTAAAATTGCATGGGATTTTCTTTGAAAGAACAAATAAAGGGGTGGAGAAATGAACGGTATTCGTGATGTTGTCAAAGAAGAACAGCCACGGGAGCGTTTATTGTTAGAAGGAGCTGGAAGTCTATCAAATCGGGAGCTTCTTGCAGTATTACTCAGAACAGGTTCTAAAGAAGAAACAGTTTTAAAGTTATCAGATAAAATTTTACATCACTTTGATGGTTTACGCATGTTGAAAGATGCAACGTTAGAAGAGCTTGTCAGTATACATGGTGTTGGGATTGCAAAGGCAGCCCAGCTTATAGCTGCTTTTGAACTCGGTAGAAGAATGGTACGTTTAGAATATCAAAATAGATACAGCATTCGAAGCCCAGAAGATTGTGCGAGATATATGATGGAAGAAATGCGCTTCCTGCAGCAGGAGCATTTTGTATGTTTATATTTGAACACAAAAAATCAAGTTATACATAGGCAAACGATTTTCATTGGCAGTTTAAACACATCAATTGTACATCCAAGGGAAGTTTTTAAAGAAGCGTTCCGTCGTGCAGCAGCCTCCATCATATGTCTTCATAACCATCCTTCAGGAGACCCCACGCCGAGCCGAGAAGATATTGAAGTAACAAAACGGTTAGTAGAATGCGGCCAGATTATCGGAATTGAAGTGCTTGACCATATTATAATAGGCGACCATAAATTCGTGAGTTTAAAGGAAAAAGGTCATATTTAAGACTATGCTTTTTACTTATTTTGTTTTATAATGTGATTTATGAGTTTTTTGTAGAAATTTATCTACAAAAAGGATAAAGATATAAAAAACGTACTGTTTTTATAATATAAAGTAAGAAAAAATGAGTCCGTGAAAACAAGAAAGGAAGATAAATAATATGTTTGGATTTGGTGGCTTTACTCGCGATCTTGGAATAGATTTAGGAACTGCGAACACGCTTGTATATGTAAAAGGAAAAGGTGTAGTTTTACGTGAACCTTCAGTAGTAGCGTTACAAACTGATACGAAACAAATCGTTGCTGTAGGTAGCGATGCAAAACAAATGATTGGTCGTACACCAGGAAACGTTGTGGCACTTCGCCCGATGAAAGACGGTGTAATTGCTGATTACGAAACGACAGCAACAATGATGAAATACTACATTCAACAAGCTCAAAAATCAAATGGATTCTTCTCACGTAAGCCTTACGTAATGGTATGTGTACCGTCTGGTATTACAGCTGTAGAAAGACGTGCAGTAATCGATGCGACTCGTCAAGCGGGCGCTCGTGACGCTTATCCAATTGAAGAACCATTTGCAGCAGCAATTGGTGCGAACTTACCTGTTTGGGAACCAACTGGTAGCATGGTTGTTGATATCGGTGGCGGTACAACAGAAGTTGCAATCATTTCTTTAGGTGGTATTGTAACAAGTCAATCAGTTCGTGTTGCTGGTGATGATATGGACGATTCAATCATTCAGTACATTAAGAAAAGCTACAACTTAATGATTGGTGAAAGAACAGCTGAAGCATTAAAATTAGAAATCGGTTCTGCAGGCGAGCCAGAAGGTATCGAGCCTATGGAAATTCGCGGTCGTGATTTAGTAAGTGGTTTACCAAAAACAGTACTAATTCAGCCAGAAGAAATTGCAGATGCATTAAAAGATACAGTAGATGCAATTGTAGAATCTGTTAAAAATACGTTAGAGAAAACTCCACCTGAATTAGCGGCAGACATTATGGACCGTGGTATCGTATTAACAGGCGGCGGAGCATTACTACGTAACTTAGATAAAGTGATTAGTGAAGAAACAAATATGCCAGTTCTTGTTGCGGAAGATCCATTAGATTGCGTAGCAATTGGAACGGGTAAAGCATTAGACAATATCGATCTTTTCAAAACTGCTGCTCGATAATATTGCAAAATAAAAATCAATGAAATTAAGAGGGTGTGAACGTGCCACAGTTTTTCTTAAACAAAAGATTAATTGTTTTGTTAGTTAGTATTATTCTTCTCGTGGCATTGATTGGAATCTCATTGAAAGAACGGAACAGTTTAACATGGCCAGAGCAGTTTGTTAAAGACACTGTCGGTGTTGTAGAACGTGTATTCCAAAAGCCAGCGAAATACGTAGCTGGATTCTTCGAAAATGTAGAGGATGTAAAGCGCACGTATGAAGAGAATAAAGAATTAAAAGCAAAATTAGATAATTATGCAGGTCTATCAGGGAAAGTAAAACAATTAGAAGATGATAACAAGAAGTTACAAGAGTTAACGGGTAAAAAAGAGTTGAATAGCCAATATACTGAAATTCCATCTACTGTTGTTTCTCGTAATCCAGATAAATGGTACGATTTAGTTGGAATTGATAAAGGGGCACAGCAAGGAATTAAAAAAGATATGGCTGTAGTAACTTCACAAGGTCTAGTTGGACGAGTGAAAAGTGTATCCCAGTTTACATCATCAGTAGAATTGCTAAGCTCTATGAGTCGAACAAATCGTGTTTCTGCTATCGTACAAGGTGATGAGAAGATCTTTGGATTGATTGAAGGTTACGACAAAGAAAAGCACTTACTTCTTTTCACAAAGATTGGCTCTGATGCAGACGTGAAAAAAGATCAACTAGTTGTAACATCTGGACTTGGTGATATTTTCCCGAAAGGTCTTGTAATTGGAACAATCGTTGATGTTCAGCCAGATCCATACGGCTTAACAAAAACAGCTTATGTAAAACCGGCCGCTGACTTGAATGACGTAGAGCATATTATGGTTGCTAAACGTGCAACGCCTTCAGCGCCATTAGAATAGGAGGGGGAGAAGAGATGATGAAGATTCTAAAAAGAGCAGCTCTTCCTCTTTTGCTCCTTTTTGTTTTTCTATTTGAAAATATGTTTGCTACTATTGTTCCAACAGAGGTTTTTTGGAAAGACAGTATAGCAGCACCTCATTTCTTTATAATTGTGTTATGTTTTATTACTGTGTACTATAGTCCGGTCCAAGGGATTTATTACGGACTCTTATTTGGTTTCTTATTTGATACCGTATACACAGAACTTGTCGGCATATATATATTTGCGTATCCGATTTTAGCTTATTTAGTTTATAGTGTGATGAAGATACTACAATTGAATTTATTTATTGTTGCTTCTATTGTACTAGCTAGCATTGTAGCACTAGAGTATTATGTGTATGGATTTTTAACTTTGTTAGGACGTACTCATATGTCAGCGTATGTCTTTTTCACAGATCGTCTCCTGTCTACTTTATTGCTAAATGCAATTTTCTTATTGATAGTTTGTTTCCCACTGAGACGATATTTAGTGCGTCTTTCAAAAGCGATGGAAGAAAAAGGAAAAAGGATTTTCTAATTTTATGTCGAATTGAATCGGTGGGGTGAACTTTAGTGGAAGAAAAAAAGCAACAAAATGTAACAATAAAAGGGACAAAAGACGGAATAACGCTTCATTTAGATGATTGTTGTTCATTCTCTGAATTACTGGAGGAATTGGATGAAAAGCTTTCTACACATTACTATGATGGTGATGGGCGCTCTTTAATTGAAGTGCATGTGAAAGTGGGAAATCGTTATTTAACAGAAGTCCAACAAGAAGAGATTCGTACGTTAATTCGTAATAAAAAGAATCTTGTTGTGGATTCAATTGAAAGTGATGTTATCACGAAAGCAGAAGCAATAGCTTGGAAAGAAGAAACAGAAATTGTCCCTATTTCCAAAATTGTTCGCTCTGGACAAGTTTTACATGTAAAAGGAAATTTATTGTTAATTGGAGATGTTAATCCAGGCGGAACGGTTATCGCTGGAGGGAATATTTTTGTCGTAGGATCATTAAGAGGAATTGCGCATGCTGGGTATTATGGGGATTCGGAGGCTGTAATCGCTGCATCTGATATGAACCCGATGCAACTTCGAATTAGTGATGTGGCAATGCGGGCTCCGGAAGAGAAAGAAGACGGAGCGGAGGCGGCAGAATGTGCGTATATTAATGAGAACAATCACATTGTTGTCGATCGACTGCAACTTCTCACTCATCTTAGACCTAATTTAACAAAGTTAGAAAGGGGAATTGTATAGCTGTGGGAGAGGCAATAGTAATTACATCTGGAAAAGGCGGAGTAGGTAAAACTACAACGTCTGCGAACATTGGTACAGCCCTGGCGTTATCTGGAAAGAAAGTGTGCTTAATTGACACAGATATCGGCCTTCGAAACTTAGACGTAGTAATGGGGCTGGAAAATCGTATTGTATTTGATCTTGTTGATGTCGTTGAAGGGCGTTGCCGTTTACCTCAGGCGCTTATTAAAGATAAGCGTTTTGATGATCTTTATTTATTACCTGCAGCACAAACGAGTGATAAATCAGCGGTAACACCTGAACAAATGGATGAATTAATACAAGTATTACGTCAAGATTATGATTACATATTAATTGATTGTCCTGCGGGGATTGAGCAGGGATTTAAAAATGCGGTAGCTGGTGCGGATAAAGCAATCGTTGTTACGACGCCAGAAGTATCCTCGATGCGCGATGCGGATCGTATTATCGGACTTTTAGAAAAAGAGGATATTGAACCACCAAAACTTGTTATTAATCGTGTGCGTAGTCATATGCTTCATGAGCAGGATATGTTAGATGTTGATGAAATCGTACGTACATTGTCAATCGAGCTTCTTGGTGTTGTCGAGGATGATGATGAAGTTATTCGTGCTACAAATACAGGTGAACCTGTAGCGTTGCAACCGAGCGGAAAAGCAGCGTTAGCTTATCGTAATATTGCAAGACGCTTGTTGGGTGAGAATGTACCATTGCAAGCATTTGGACAAGAAAAGGTATCGGTATTTACAAAGGTGAAAAACTTCTTTGGAATCCGTTAAAAGCACTTCGCGCATATGCGAAGTGCTTTCTTTTTTCTTCACACGAATATCTTCCTTTCTTAGCTCATACATATGTACAAACTGTATACAACTGTTTCTATTTAAATTAGCTTAACGAAAGAAAGGAGACAGTATGAAGAATAGACGTGTAGAAGAAATTAAAAAACGGATTGCGAAAAGAAAAGCAGAGCAAGAAAGGATGGAGGAAGAACAGTATTTTGCTGGAGGGAATTTTGATAGTGAAACAGTATTTATTGAAGAAGGAGAAAAGGAAATTCATCCTTTATTTCAAAAAGAAGTATTTTTCTTCAAAGTTTTGTTATCAGCAATATTAGTTCTTTCTGTCGCTATTTTATATAAGAATGCACCCTCTTCTTTCGACGGTGCTAAAGCTGTTACAGAAAAAGTGATGAAAGAAGAATTTCAGTTTGCTACTGTAGCGAAATGGTACGAAAAGCAGTTTGGAAAACCGCTCGTATTTTATTCACCTACTGAGAAAAAAGAAGGAACTATTCAGCAAAAAGATTATGCCATCCCTGCTTCTGGAAAGGTGATGCAAGGGTTTCAAAAAAATGGCCAAGGTGTATTTGTTCAAACAGCTACAAATGCAACTGTTGAGTCAGTGAATGAAGGGCTAGTTGTTTTTGCAGGTAAGAAAGAGGAACTTGGTAATACGGTTCAAATTCAGCATGCAGATGGAACAGAATCGTGGTATGCGAATTTAAATGACATGACAGTGAAATTATATGATTACGTTTCAAAGAAACAAAAAATTGGAACGGTGAATAATGATGCAAATAATAAAAATGGTAAGTTTTATTTCGCGATAAAAAAGAATGAAAAATTTATTGACCCGATTCAGGTGATTTCATTTGATTAAATATAGAGAAGTTTTAACGAAGATTTCAGTGCATCCGTTGTTTTGGGTTATTATTGTCATTGGTATTTTTACGGCACGTTTTAAAGAGTTACTACTGTTATTTTGTATCGTTCTTATCCATGAACTTGGGCATGCTTTTGCGGCGGCACACTACAATTGGCGTATTAAAAAGATTCAACTTTTACCCTTTGGTGGTGTGGCTGAGCTTGAGGAACATGGGAATAAGTCATTGAAAGAGGAACTTGTTGTTGTAATTGCAGGGCCTATACAACATATTTGGATGATGCTGGTAGGTTATATAGTGTTTGAAGCTGGTTGGCTGGGTGCGGATTTATATTATTTCTTTATATGGAATAATATAATTATTTTAGCATTTAATTTACTACCTATTTGGCCGCTTGATGGTGGAAAAGTATTGTTTAACGTATTATCATATCGTTTTCCTTATTTACAAGCACATGAAAAGATGATGAAATTATCATGTGTTTTTTTTGGTGTAATACTAGTGTGGCAGTTACTTTGGAATAGTAACAATATTATGATGTGGGTACTACTCATATTTTTAGCGGTGTCGTTATATCAAGAGTGGAAACAAAGACAGTATGCCTTTATGCGTTTTTTATTAGAACGTTATTATGGGAACAAAAGAGGAATTGAAAAGATTGCACCTATTGAAGTGCAATCAGAAGATCATTTATATAAGATATTCACAAAATTTCGTAGAGGGTATAAGCACTCTATTATCGTCCATGGAAAATATAAAGAACATTACACATTGGATGAAAATGAATTACTCTATGCGTATTTTACTGAAAAACGAACAACTTCATCTGTTGAAGAATTAATCGGTTAGTGTTGACGATAGCACTAACCTTTTATTATTGTAAAAGCAAAGAAGATTATAAAGTGAGGAAAGAATTTTGAAAACGTTATATATGAACTATGCAGGATCGGAAAAACGCGTTGCAATTGAAGAGAAGAAAAAAATTGTTGAGTTTTTATGGAAACGAAATGAAGAACAAGAGATTGTTGGACATATTTATGTTGGACGTATCGTAAGAACGATTGCTGGAATGAACGCAGCTTTTGTAAACATCGGTTTAGAAAAACATGCGTACCTTTCATACGATGATGTACCATCTTCTTATCGTATACATGAAGGGCAAGCAGTACTCGTGCAAGTTGTGAAAGAGGCAATTGATACGAAAGGGCCGAAATTGACGGCGAACGTAGAATTTACCGGGAAATATGTCGTTTATATGCCATATGATGAAATGCGTGCGGTTTCTAGAAAAATAAAAAATAATAAAAGAAGGCAACAGCTACTCCAAATTGAGGTAGAAGGGACAGGAGGTTATATTTTCCGCTCTGCTTCTGAAAAAGGAGAAATTGAAGAAATACAAGCTGAAATGCAAAGGTTACAGCAGTTATATGAAGAGCTAAAAAGAAAAGAGGGCCAAGGAAAGGCACCGTTACTACTTCATCGACCAGCGACCTTTTTAGATCGTGTATTCCAAGAGAATCCGATTGAAACGATTGAAAAAGTAGTTGTAGATACAAGAAGTATAGTAAAAGAATTAGAAGAAAAGATCGGAAAAGAAAAAGTATCTTTTTATAATGAAAAATCTTCAATGTTTAACCATTTTGGAATAGAGCGTGAAATCGAGAAAGCACTTCAAAAAATTGTGTGGCTCCCGAATGGTGCTTATTTAATTGTGGAACAAATGGAGACGATGACTGTAATTGATGTGAATACGGGCAAGTTTACTGGAAAACAGAATTTACAAGATACAGTCCTTCGTACAAATGAAGTGGCAGCTGAAGAGATTGCACGTCAATTAAGACTGCGTGATATCGGTGGTATGATATTAATTGATTTTATTAATATGAAAAGAAGAGAAGATAAAGAAAAGGTAAGAGAAAGTCTCATGGCTGCTATGCAAAATGATCGCACATATACAAGAGTGCTCGGTTTTACAGAGTTAGGGATTTTGGAGATGACACGTAAACGTAAGAAACATTCTTTACGCGACGTATTACTAGAAGAATGTGTACCTTGCAAAGCGACAGGGTATGTGATGTCATATGAAACAATTGCGTATGAGTTAGAGAGAGAGCTAATCACATATGGCAATATAGAGGATGAGGCAGTATTAATCGCTGCACCTAAAAATCTGCAAAAACAATTTTTGCAAAAAGAATTACAAAAAAATATTCCATTTGAAATTTATTTCAAAGATGATATGATCGAAAAGTATGCAATTGTCCGTTTTGGAAGTAAAACAGAAATTGTAGAACGGAAAAAATAGTTAGTAGAACATTTATTGACAACCGTCTATGATTCATGATAACATCTTTATGTTATAGTTTATAGCACCTAAACGGCTATATGCTACAACCGCACAAGACAGGTTCCCTAAAGGCATTTATGTCTACCTCGTTTTTGGCGAGTCTTAGTAATTAAGAGGAGGTGCAAGTATGTACGCAATTATCGAAACAGGTGGAAAACAAATTAAAGTTGAAGCTGGTCAAGCAATCTACATTGAAAAATTAGATGTTGAAGCTGGTGAAACTGTTACTTTTGACAAAGTTCTTTTCGTTGGTGGCGAAAACGTTAAAGTTGGTAGCCCAGTTGTAGAAGGTGCAACAGTTACTGCGAAAGTTGAAAAACAAGGTCGCGCTAAGAAAATCATCGTTTTCAAATACAAAGCGAAAAAGAACAATCGTAAGAAACAAGGTCATCGTCAACCTTACACTAAGCTAGTTGTTGAAGCTATCAACGCTTAATTCAGGTTAACATGATTAAAATTACGATAAGCCGCACGAAATTAGGAAGTATCCAATCATTTAAAATGACTGGACATGCCAATTATGCGCCACATGGACAAGATCTTGTCTGTGCTGGAACTACAGCGGTTGTGTTTGGTTCTATAAATGCAGTGGAAGAACTTTGTAATGTGCAGGCAACTATTGAACTCGGAAGTGATGGCGGATTCTTAACGTATGAATTGCCTAATGATTTAGACGTTCATACAGCAGAAAAAGCACAGATACTTTTAGAAGGATTGGTTGTTTCGCTTAAGACGATCGAACTTGATTACGGAAAGTATATCCGTTTAATAGAAAAAGTGCAGGAGGTGTAACGTATGTTAAGATTAGATCTTCAGTTTTTCGCATCTAAGAAAGGTGTAGGTAGTACAAAGAACGGTCGTGACTCTCAGTCAAAACGTCTTGGTGCTAAACGCGCAGATGGTCAAACGGTTTCAGGTGGTTCAATTCTTTACCGTCAACGCGGTACAAAAATTTATCCAGGTGTTAACGTTGGTCGTGGTGGCGATGACACTTTATACGCGAAAGTTGACGGCGTAGTACGCTTTGAGCGTCTTGGCCGTGACCGCAAACAAGTGAGCGTATATCCTGTTGCTCAAGAAGCATAAGAACTCACGGAAAACTCTAACCTGAGTGCAGGTTAGAGTTTTTCTATATTAAGGGGTATCTAAATGAATGAAAAATGGACAATTATAGATGCATTGCGTCATTCAAGACATGATTGGCTCAATCGTATGCAGATGGTGAAAGGAAACCTTTCCCTTGGAAAAGTGGAAGAGATTCATAGTCTCATCGATCGTTTTGTCCAAGAAGCGAGACAAGAATCCAATCTGATAGGGCTATCAATGCCTTTATTTTCAGAGTGGATTTTAACATATAATTGGAAACAGCAGCCGTGCTTATTGGAGTACGAAGTATTAGGGGAATTACATAACTTATCTCACTTAGATGAGATTGTATGTACATGGACGAATCAATTTTTCTCAATGCTTCAGCATAGTTTAGACGTATATGTTGAAAATTATGTTTGTATCACAATTGAATGTGACGCGGAGAATGCTCGTTTCTTTTTTGATTTTCGTGGTAAGCTAACGAGTGTAGAAGAACTACAGAATTGGCTTGCGAACCAAAACAATAAATGGTATTCCATTTCTTATACAGTACGAGACGAAGAAGTCTCAGTTATATTACAACCAATCGAAAAAAGTGTGGTGAAATAATGTTTGTAGATCAGGTCAAGATATATGTAAAAGGCGGCGACGGTGGTAACGGAATGGTTGCGTATCGTCGTGAGAAGTATGTACCTAAAGGTGGCCCAGCAGGTGGCGACGGTGGTAAAGGTGCAGATGTTGTTTTTGTTGTTGAGGAAGGCTTACGTACATTAATGGACTTCCGCTACCAACGTCATTTCAAAGCTGATCGTGGTCAGCACGGAATGAGTAAAGGTCAGCACGGTCGTAAATCTGAAGATTTAATCGTAAAGGTTCCACCAGGAACAATAGTAAAAGATGAAAAAACAGGTGAAATTCTTGCCGATTTAGTAACGCATGAACAAACAGCTGTAATCGCAAAGGGTGGCCGCGGTGGCCGTGGTAACTCACGTTTCGCAACACCGACGAACCCAGCGCCAGAAATCGCTGAGAACGGGGAACCAGGTCAAGAACGTGATGTCACGCTAGAACTTAAAGTGCTAGCAGATGTTGGACTTGTTGGATTCCCAAGTGTAGGTAAATCTACATTATTATCTGTTGTATCATCAGCGCGTCCGAAAATTGCAGAGTATCACTTTACAACAATCGTTCCAAATCTTGGTGTTGTTGAAACTGGTGATAACCGCAGCTTCGTTATGGCTGACCTTCCTGGACTAATTGAAGGCGCACATGCCGGCGTCGGACTTGGACACCAATTCTTACGTCATATTGAGCGTACACGTGTAATCGTGCACGTTATCGATATGTCTGGTTTAGAAGGCCGTGAGCCATATGAAGATTATGTAACAATCAATAGTGAACTAAAAGAATACAATATGCGTTTAACTGAGCGTCCACAAGTTGTTGTTGCAAACAAAATGGATATGCCAGGCGCAGAAGAAAACTTACAAGCATTTAAAGAGAAATTGGGAGACGAAGTGAAAATTTTCCCAATCTCAGCTGTAACGAAACAAGGTGTTCGTGACTTACTATTTGAAGTAGCGAACTTATTAGAAACAACACCAGAATTCCCAATGTACGATGATGTAGAAGAATCTGAAGCAAGTGTAATGTACAAATTTGAATCTGAATCTAATTTTGAAATTACACGCGAAAGTGATGGTACATTTGTTATTTCTGGTTATGATATTGAGAAAACATTCAAAATGACAGACTTCTCACGTGATGAATCTGTACGCCGATTTGCTCGTCAAATGCGTGGAATGGGTATTGATGAAGCCCTTCGTGCACGTGGTGCAGTAGACGGAGATATTGTAAAAATTCTTGAATATCAATTTGAATTTATCGATTAAGACTGCCGAAATATGGCAGTCTTTTTTTATTGTAAAAGTCTGATTCGTACAGGAAAAATTCCCCACTAATTAAATTTTCAATTTATAATAGAACAAGGAGTGGTTTTGGAAGAATTTTTTATGGGGAGAAAACGAACATGTATAAAATATTAATTGTAGAAGACGATGAAAAAATAGCGGGAATATTAGAGGAGCATTTAGAAAGGTATGGCTATCAATCATTTAGAGCAAGTGATTTACGTCATATAAAAGATGAGTTCGTGAAAATAAATCCTCATCTCGTATTACTGGATATTAATTTACCATATTTTGATGGTTTTTATTGGTGTCGTCAAATTCGTACTGTATCGAATGCGCCGATTATTTTTGTTTCTGCAAGAACAGGGGAAATGGATCAAGTAATGGCAATCGAGAATGGCGGAGATGATTACATTACAAAACCATTCCATTTAGATATCGTAATGGCGAAGGTGAAAGGTGCACTTCGCCGTGGATATGGTGAGTACGCCTCTGTTGCTGAGAGTGATTGTTTAGGTGTAAATGGACTGTTGTTATTTCCGTCCCAGCACATTGTTGAGTGGCAGGGGCAACAAACGGAGCTGACAAAAAATGAATTTTACTTATTAGAATGTTTAATGAAACAAGCAAATCAGTATGTAACGCGTGAAGAACTGTTAGAAGCCCTGTGGGATGAGGTAGCTTTTGTTGATGATAATACATTAACCGTAAATGTAAAACGCGTAAGGAAGAAACTAGAGGAGCTAGGCGTTAAAAATGCCATTGTAACGAAACGTGGATATGGTTATGCGCTTCTTACAGAGTGGGGCGAAGGGCATGAAGGTTAAAAATTACCTCTTGGACCACTTTTCTCTACTTCTTTCTTATATTGTTAGCCTTTGTTTATTTGGGCTCGTTTTGCAGTTGCAAAGTCTTTTAGAAAAAAGATCCATTGATTGGAGTACGTGGTTATATGGGCTTTTATTAGGGACGGTTGTATTTACTGTATACCTCATTTACGATTATCGAAAACGAAGTATATTTTTAAAAAGAATTGAAAAATATGTTGCCAGCGGAAATACATTACACGATTCTTTACTTATTGATACTTCTTATACGTCAGAGCAAGAGATGGTTGTTGAATCGTTTACGCTATTAAGACAGCAATATATGAATGAAATTCATAAACAACATGCGAAAGAACAACAACAAATGATATTTATGAACCAGTGGATTCATCAAATGAAAACACCAGTATCGGTTATAGAATTACTTTTACAAAAGTTTGGTAAAGAGCATCGTGAAGCAAGAGCAACAGTTGAAAGTATTCGTGAAGAAAATAACCGCATACTAAATGGTTTAGATTTAGCGTTACATATGGCAAGGTTAGAGCAATTTGCGAAAGATTATAAAGTAGAAGTAGTAAATGTGATAGATATCATCAGGGGTATTATTAATGAAAATCGAAAATCTTTCATTCAATCGTCGGTATTTCCGAAAGTAATGTTTGATGAAGATACTTGTATGGTTGCATCTGATAGAAAATGGCTCAGTATTGCTATAGGGCAAATTGTTGTAAATGCAATTAAGTATACGAAAATTTCAGAAGCAGAGAAAAAGGAAATTCAATTTCAAATTGAAGAGAAAGATCAAAAGGTGTTACTACATATTAAGGACAATGGAATTGGTATTCCAAAGCAAGATGTAAAGCGTATATTTGATCCATTCTTTACGGGAATAAATGGCCGTAAAACGAGAGAAGCGACTGGAATGGGTTTATATATTACGAAGGAAATTTGTGATAATTTACATCACGGTATTTATGTGCAATCGGCTGAAGGGGAAGGGACAACATTCACGTTCCAATTTGCAAAAGATGAAGAATATCATACATTAATGAGAAAAATGACAAAACTGTAAGATAACAAAACGTTTTGTAAGGGAAATCACTCGTTTCTTCTTCTTATTTTTCTTATAGTAAATGTAAGAAGAAAACACATAGGGGGATTAGAAATGAGTGTTCTTGAAGTAAAAGGATTAACGAAGGTGTACCAATCAAAAGGTTCAGTAGCGATGACTGCTTTAAATGATATAAATTTTAAAATAGAAGAAGGCGAATTTGTAGGGATTATGGGTCCTTCAGGAAGCGGGAAAACAACGCTTTTAAATTTATTAGCAACAATTGATAAGCAAACTTCAGGTCATGTGCTTGTAAATGGCGAAGAAATTAATCAAATGCGTGCTGCAAAATTAGCGGAGTTTCGCCGTACACATTTAGGATTCATCTTCCAGGATTTTAACTTACTTGATACGTTATCGATTAAAGAAAATATCATTTTACCACTTGTAATGGCGAAGAAATCTGTAAATGAAATCGATGCAAAAGTGCTTGAGATTGCAAAGTTCTTAAATATCGAAGAAATATTAAATAAAAAAGTATATGAAGTATCAGGCGGACAGCAACAACGTGCAGCAGCTGCGAGAGCGATCATTCATGAACCGACGTTAATTTTAGCGGATGAGCCAACTGGAAACTTAGATTCAAAGTCAGCAAAATCATTAATGAGTGCGTTGCAAGACTTACATGAACAAAAGAAAGTAACAATTGCAATGGTAACGCATGATCCAGTAGCGGCGAGTTATTGCGAACGTATTCTTTTCATTCGCGACGGAGAAATTTTTTCAGAAATACATAAAGGAAGAACGAAACAAGCCTTTTTCCAAGAAATTCTGGACGTACTTGCGATGCTAGGAGGGGAATATCATGAACTTTCGCCAGCTCGCGCTTAATAACGTAAAAGGAAATTGGCGTAATTATAAAGCTTTCCTTATTAGTAGCTGTTTATCGATTGTCGTATTTTTCATGTATGCTTCCTTTATTTATCATCCAGATGTCGTAAGTGGTAATATTAGTATGAGAGGGATGATCTCAAAAGGGCTAGAATCGATGAATTATATTGTAGTCATCTTCTCAGCACTCTTTATTTTATATGCAAATTCAACATTTTTACGAGCAAGAAAAAAAGAGTTTGGTCTATTAACATTAATAGGCGGAACAAAATCTCAACTTGGCCGAATGATTATATTAGAACAGCTTATGTTAGGTAGCATTGCAATTGTAGTAGGTATTGGGCTTGGCATGCTTTGTTCAAAATTATTTTTCCAAGCATTAAGCGTAATATTGAAAATAGATAAAACACTTCCACTCGTATGGAATAGTAAAGCAATTCTTATTACAGCAGGTATATACTTTATTCTATTTTTAATCCTATCATTGTTTAGTGTTTGGACAGTAGGACGCTTGCAAATTATTGATTTATTAAGAGAAGCAAGAAAACAAAAAGTAGAACCTTTTGCATTTACATCGTTATGTGTAGTTGGTATAGGATGTATTATTGTTGCATATGTACTGAGCTTCCAAGTGACATTTATGAATTTTATCATTCTGTTTTTACCGATTGTAGGGCTGACGATAGGCGGAACTTATTTACTGTTTACACAAGGTAGTACAGTCGTATTAAAAGCATTGCAAAAAAGAAAAAGATCTTTTTATACATATCCAAATATGTTCGTACTTAGCAATCTTATTTATAAAATGAAAGATAATGCTCGTTTTCTATTTGTAATTTCTATCATTACGGCCGTTGTATCTTCAGCAGTTGGTACACTGTACGTATTTTTTGAGGATATGAGTTATAAGGCAGTAACTAGTACCCCGCATGCTATTTCGTATGAGGAAAAGGGAATAAATACGCATAATGTCATCAAAGAAGGAAAGGCAAAAGAATTAATAAAAAAATACGGATTTGAAGAAGCGCGAGAAGTAATGTACGTAAAACTTCCTGGAACTCAAAAAATCACGATGTTTAACAGTGAACATGAAGTACCGATGGCGATTGTTTCAGAAAAAGAATATAATGCTGAAGTACGTAAACAAAAGAGAGAGCAAGTTAGAGAAGTTCATAATGCACCAGGTAGTGCAACGATGGTCGTAATGGATATGGCGAACGATATGATGAAGATAGATCGTACGAAACCGTATGAAATTAAAATTAACGGACAAACGCAGTCTGTTCAATTAAATGATCCAACTTCATTTTCTGTTTTTAATGATAGTGAATATCTCATTGTGAATGATCAAGATTTTGAGAAATACGCAAAGCTCGTACCAGATGAAGAAAAGACGAAATATTATGGTTATTATATAGAAGACTGGAAAAGTACGGAAGACCTTGTGTTAGATTTGAAAAAGGAAATTGCACCAGATAAGCAAGGGGAATTAAATAACTCGGTGTTTGCTTATAAAAATATAAGGGAATCAGGAGCAATTACGATGTTTATCGGTTTCTTCGTAGCTGTACTGTTCTTCTTTTTCGCTTGTAGTATGACATACTTTAAATGGTTTAACGATAAAGAACAAGATCGTATTCAATTTAAATCGTTAAAGAGAATCGGTATGACAGATAAAGAAATTCGTAAAATTGCGATTCGACAAATGGGCGTTATCTTCTTTATCCCAATTTTGATCGGTGCAATTCATAGTGGATTTGCTCTTCATACGTTAGGGAAAATGCTTTATATTGATTTATGGAAATCAGGTGCGATTGTAATTGGAGCATACATTGTAGCTTCTGCGATTTACTTTATGATCGCGCAAAGGGGATATTTGAAACACGTGCAAAGCTAGAGAAACCTCTAGCTTTTTGCCTATGTAGTAAGTTATAGGGGGACGATAGATGAACATTCGGCAACTAGCGCTGCAAAATATAAAAGGAAATTGGCGTAATTATAAAGTGTTTTTCTTAAGTAGTTGTTTTGCGATATTTGCGTCTTTTGCATACATGTCTGTCATTGTACATCCGTATATGCAAGAGACGATGTGGTATCAAAACGTACGCTGGGGACTTATCATATGTAATGTTATAATTATTTCTTTTTTCGTCATATTTATTTTGTACGCTACTTCTATTTTCATAGAGGCACGTAAGAAAGAATTAGGATTATATATGTTAATGGGAGCAACGAAATCTAACGTAATAGGAGTGATTATGACCGAGCAAATATTGATCGGGGTATTTGCTAATATTTTCGGTATTGGGCTTGGTATAATCTTTTTAAAGCTCTTTTTCATGGTGTTTAGTATGTTACTGGGGCTTCCGAAAGAACTCCCTGTCATATTTGATGTGAGAGCAATTGGGGGAACGTTTATTACGTATATGTTCGTATTTGTTGTTTTATCTTTTATAAGTGCTTTACGAATATGGAATATAAAAATCATTCGGTTATTGAAAGAATTTCGAGCAGATAAAAAAGAGAAGAAAACATCAATGTGGCTTTGTATATTCGGCTTTATTTGTTTAGGGATAGGATATGCGTTAGCGTTACAAGCGACGGTGATAACGATAGCATTCTATTTTTTCCCTGTGTCTATACTTGTCTTTTTCGGAACGTATTTTTCTTTTACACACGGCACTGCTCAAATATTAGAAATGATAAAACGAAATAAAAAGATTATGTATACATACCCGTATTTATTTATAGTGAATCAATTGTCACATCGAATGAAGGAAAATGGTCGTTTTTTCTTTCTAATGTCAATGGCAACGACGTTTGTAGTTACGGCAACAGGTACGGTATTTTTATATTTTTCTGGTATGCAAGATATGTGGCGGGGCGGGGGAGTACACTCATTTTCTTACATAGAAAAAGGTACTTCTTCTCATGAAGTCTTTGCGGAAGGTGCGGTTGAACAATTATTGCATCAATATGGGTATAATGATTTTCAAACTATGAGTTTTGTTGGAGTGTATGCATCTTTTCAGTCCAATAAGGGAGAAACAGAAGTAGCGCCGCTCATTAAAGAAAGTGAATACAATCAAGAGGCAAGAAAACAAAAACAGAAAACGTATCATCCTAAAAAAGGAACAGTTACACTCGTTTATTATAGTAAATACAATCATCCGTATATGTATGATCAAAAAGAGATTCAATTGCAAGTAATGAATCAACCATATCAATTCGTATTTAACGGTCAGAAAGAAGGGGTTCAATTTAACCATCATCCTTCGTACATTAATGGTCTGTTCTTCGTTATGAATGATGAAGATTTTGACATTATAGCAAATCAGGTTCCTGATTCTGAAAAAATGATATATAGAGGCTACACATTACAAAATATCGAAAAGACGAAGAAATTAAATGAAGATTTACGGAAACATATGAAACAAGATAATAATGCATTTCGAAGCAATATGGAGTTATATGTAAATATGAAAGAAGGCGGCGATATTACTCTATTTTTAGGCTCATTTATTAGTATATTATTCTTTCTTACTTCATGTAGCATCGTATATTTTAAATGGTTTCATAACATTTCATCGGATCGTAAAGGGTACGGGGCGCTCTCTAAGCTTGGAATGACGAAAGAAGAAGTGTGGAAAATTTCCCGTTGGCAATTGTGTATGCTATTTTTTGCGCCAATTATAGTAGGAAGTATGCATAGTGCAGTTGCGCTATATACGTTTCATAATACGATCTTTATGGATGGTTCATTAAGAAAAGTAGGCTTGTTTATTCTGTTTTATATCGCTGCATGCATCGTTTATTTCTTTTTCGCTCAAAGAGAATATAGGAAACATTTAGACTAGCGAATGCTAGTCTTTTTTTAATATTCGAAATTTACATAGAAGAATATTAAAAAGTATGGTATAACAGTAAGAAAACGAAAAAGAGGGGAAAAGACGATGATTCGAGTAGGATATTTAGGACCAGAAGCAACATTTACAAATATGGCGGTGAGTCGTTTTTTTCCGGAAGCAGAGCATGTACCGTATCGCACGATTCCAGATTGTATTGATGCAGCTGCAAATGGAAATGTAGACTTCGCAGTTGTACCGTTAGAAAATGCCATAGAAGGTTCAGTGAATATAACGGTTGATTATCTTGTACATGAGCAGCCGCTCTCCATTGTAGGAGAAATTACAGTACCAATTCAGCAGCATTTACTTGTACATCCGCAGTATGCAGAAGTGTGGGATGAAGTATATGCGGTGCATTCTCATCCGCATGCCATTGCACAGTGCCACAAGTTTTTAAATGAAGAATTAAAAGGAGTAACTGTTCGAGATATGACATCAACAAGTGCTGCTGCGCAATATGTGAAAGAACATCCTGAAGAAAAAATCGCTGCTATTGCAAATGAAGCAGCCGCAGAAAAATATGGATTAACGATCGTAAGACGTAGCATTCATACACATAAAAATAATCATACACGCTTTCTCGTGCTCCATAAGAAAAAGAAAGCAATACTCCCAAATAACGGAGAAAACCGCGGAGAGAAAACGACACTTATGATAACGTTACCTGCTGATTATGCAGGGGCACTGTATCAAGTGTTATCAGCTTTCGCATGGAGAAAATTAAATCTATCAAAAATCGAGTCTCGCCCGATGAAAACAGGTCTTGGAAATTACTTTTTCTTAATCGATGTCGATAAAGCATACGATGATGTATTATTGCCAGGCGTAACGATGGAACTTGAAGCACTCGGCTTTTCTGTTACTGTGCTGGGGAGTTATTCTTCTTATTGGTTGTAAGGGAAGTGGATGAACTGTCGACATTTCCCTTCTAATCGCTGATATAATTTCATCGGATAATACATTTTGTGATAGAAAAATAGAATCCCACCTATAAATGGTGGGATTCTATTTATTTTAACTTCGCAAGACGATCTTCTAACTGACCACGCCAAATATCGGCTAGTTCTGGAACAGCAAGAATCTTTTCGATGCCATCTTTATCTTTTCTATTATGAAAATAAATTTCGTTAGAGAACAAAATAGAAACATTGCTCGGTTGACGTTCTAGTAATGTAATTTTAGAATCTTTACGTACAGTACCTTCTTGAAGAACGCGGCATAGGTAACCAGTAAATCCAGTTGCTACAATGCGAGGCAGTATGCCAGGAATACCGAGACGTTTTGAAATCGTGCTACAAGGTACTCTCGCTTGTGTAACCTGAATGATTGCTTCACCTAGTTGATATGTATCTCCAATGCAAACATCACGCTCTAACATATTTGTTACGGTAATGTTTTCGCCAAATGTGGAAGCTGGAAGCGTAGTTTGAAATTCTTCTTCCCATAGTGCGTAATGCTCATGTGGGTACACACAAACTGCGCGATCAGGTCCCCCGTGGTGTTTTAAATCTGCTACGTCATCACCGAGGAATCCGTCTTTTGAGAGGAAAGCTTCTTCTGTAAGTTCTTTACATATACCAGTAATCATTTCTTTATCTTCGCTATATTTCATTTGTTTCGGTTTGCCAATGCTAAAGTGAACGAGTTCGATTCCCATGTTTGATCCCCTTTACAATTGATTACAATATTATAGCATTAAAAAAGCACAGAGAATGATAAAAAAACTCTGTGCTTTACATGAATTAATAAACGAGAAATCCTGCTTTATCTAGTGCCTCGCAAGCAGCGTCTAATTTCTCTTTTGAGTCTGCCTCAATTGTATGTAAGTGAATACCATCTGTTAGTTGCGAAAGATAGGAAGCATTCGTGTTTTCGATTTTTTGTAAATATTGCTCTACATCAAAGCGATTACTTACCATGATGGATGCTGTTAAGTCACCGTATACAGGATGCTCAACTTTTACATCTTTAATCGTAACGCCGTGGTCAACAAGCATTGTAAGTTCTTGACGTACTTCTGCTGGTTTATGTTGGCATACAATTACGCGTTCGAAAGCTTGTTGTTTCTCTTGTGGTTTTAAATATAAATATCCTTGAGCAGTTGCAATAATTGGTTCGTTTCGTGCTTTAAGCAAGGAAATATCTTGCACGATAACTTGTCGACTTACATTTGTTTTTTTCGATAGTTCATTCCCAGATAACGGTTCATTTGCAGCGAGAAGCCATTGAAGGATGAGCTGTCGTCTTTCTTCACCTAAAATCTTTTTTTGGTCATTTTGTTTCATTATGATTTAACACCTCTATAAAATTGATTTCCAATTGTGTGTAGTGCATGAATAGTAGTATCAATTTGATCTTTCGTTGTTTGTTGTCCGAAAGAGAAGCGAACATATTGTTTTGCCTCTTCATACGTTTTTCCAATTGCAAGCATTGTTTTCGAAGGTTCTTGTTTACCGACTTGGCAAGCACTTCCGGTGGAAATGGCAATACCATGGCGATTACATTCTAGCATTGTATATTGACCTTCTATTCCTTTTATTGTAACCCCAACAATATGTGGTAAACAAGAAGTAGAATGACCTTCTACTTGAATTTCTAGAGGGAGCGCTTGTAAATGTCTTAAAAAGTAGGATCGTAACTCTGTAAAACGTAAGTTTTCTTCCTGCTGATTTTTTAATATATTCTCAGCAGCTGTTAAAAAAGATGCGATGCCAGGAACGTTTACTGTACCTGGACGAAACCCTTTTTCGTGAGAAGTTCCCGGAAATATTTGTGCCCAGCGAACTTGGGGATTTATATAGCAAGCGCCAACACCCTTTGGTCCGTATATTTTATGTGCTGAAACAGAAAGACTATCAATCGCCATCTCAAAAACATTGATAGGAAGTTTACCAAATGTTTGTACACAATCTGAATGAAATAAAACGTTATATTTTTTTAAAAGTGCTCCGATCTCTGCGATGTTTTGAACGGTTCCAATTTCAGAGTTTCCGTGCTGTATACTTGCTAGAACAGTATTTTCTGTAATAGCTGATTCTAAATCATCTAAATGGATTACCCCGCTTTTATCAACAGGAATTTCAGTAATTGTATACCCTTCTGATTGTAAGGATTGAAAATAACTTCGAATGGATGCGTGTTCCATAGGTGTCGTAATAATGTGCTTCTTATTTCGAGCATTGAGAAGGGATTGAATCGCAAGGTAGTTGGATTCCGAGCCGCCGCTTGTGAAGAATACCCCTTGTTCCTTTCCGCCAATCATTTCAGCAAATGTTTTTCGGCAAACTTGTAATAAAGAAGAGGCTGTTCCTCCAATATCATGTAAACTTTGTTCATTTCCGAAGTATTGCGATGCTGCTTTCATATATGTGTGTAATGCTTCTTCACTCATAGGTGTAGTAGCTGCATAGTCAAGATATATCATCATGTAAGTTCCTCTCCCTAGTAAGAGTTACATTTCTTATATTTTTTTAATGGTAGTGAAAATAAGAATTATAAAAAACTCTTGTCATTATTTTAAAACTATGTAAATATAGGTGTCAAGACAGTTAAAAAGTGTAAAGTAGGAGGCAACAATTATGCCAAGTGCAGATGTCTTAATTATTGGAAGTGGCGTTGCGGCACTTCGTGTTGCGAAAGAGATTTGTCACGAAAAGAATGTGATTATTATCACAAAGGAAACAAATCGTAATAATAATACATATTTAGCGCAAGGTGGAATTGCCGCAGCGGTTGCTACATATGACAATCCAAATGATCATTTTGAAGATACGTTAGTAGCAGGATGTCATTATAACAATGAAGATGTGGTCCGTTATTTAGTCGAGGAAGGACCGAAAGAAATGAATAATCTCATTGAAAATGGAATGAAATTTGATGGAGATGAAACGGGTCCTCATCTTGGAAAAGAAGGCGCACATCGAAAGCGTCGTATTTTACATGCAGGTGGCGATGCAACAGGAAAGAATTTATTAGAGCATTTCATTCAAGAAGTAGCTCCGCACGTTACGGTAGTGGAACAGGAAATGGTGCTTGATTTTATTATAGAAAATGATAAATGTGTTGGAGTTTTAACAAGAACTAGTGAAGGAAAGTTGAAGCGTTACGTTGCAGAGTATACGGTGTTAGCAACAGGCGGGATTGGCGGTTTATACGCCTTTACTTCTAATGATAAGACAATTACGGGTGATGGACTTGCGATGGTGTACCGCGCAGGCGGGGAGCTCGTAGATTTAGAGTTTGTACAATTTCATCCAACAATGTTATACGCAAGCGGGCGATGCTGCGGCCTCGTCTCTGAAGCTGTCCGTGGCGAAGGAGCTGTCCTTATGAATGGAAAAGGGCAGCGTTTTATGATGAATATACACCCTGATCACGATCTCGCACCACGTGATGTAGTAGCAAGAGCGATTCATGAGCAGCTTTTGGCGGGTGAACAAGTGTATGTAAATATCGAGTCTATCCAAAATTTCGAAGAACGTTTTCCGACTGTATCATCATTGTGTAAAAAAAATGGTGTCGATATAAATGAAAAACGCATTCCAGTCGTACCCGGTGCTCATTTTCATATGGGCGGCGTGAAAACGAACTGTGACGGGGAGACGTCCATTCCAAATTTATATGCGGTCGGTGAAGTAGCTTGTAATGGTGTTCATGGAGCAAATAGATTAGCAAGTAATTCATTATTAGAAGGTCTTGTGTTTGGAAAAAGAATAGGACAACATATTTTAACCAAAGCGACAAAAGAAAGCTGGAACAACGTGGCTGAGAAGGAAAAAAAGTTTATTGTTCTGAATCATTTGCCGGCGAAAGAAGAAATACAAGAATGCATGATGAAATATGTTGGGATTGTGCGAACAGAGAAAAGTTTATCTTATGCAAAGAGATGGCTTAGTAAGTACGGTGTTCGAAATATGATATTACAACATGATGCTCTTACAAATGAAGAGATAACGCTTATTAATATGTTAACAGCCTGTGAGCTTATAGTCGTATCAGCTTTGCAAAGAGAAGAAAGTATTGGTGGCCATTATCGAAGTGATTATCCAGATAGAAATAGCGTAAAAAAAGAGATCGTTCGAGTGAAAAGAAAACTACAACTTGTGTGATGAAGGGAAGAGGGGCTCTATGAACACGATAAAAGTGAAAGAAGCATTAAATCGATTTTTTCTAGAAGATATAGGAGAAAGAGATGTCACATCTCAGCTTATTTTTCCAGACAATTTACTTTCAAAAGGAACGTTTCTTGCGAAGGATACAGGTGTCTTTGCGGGGCGTTTAGTAATTGAAGAAGGATTTAAATTAATTGATGAAAGAATTGAAGTGGAGCTTCATAAAAAAGATGGAGATCTTGTAGAAAAGGGCGAAATAATAGCAACTGCGCAAGGGCCAATTGCTTCGTTATTAACGGCAGAGCGCGTTATATTAAACGTTATCCAGCGTATGAGCGGGATAGCTACGATGACACATAAAGCTGTCCTTGCTTTAGATAGTGGTCATACACGTATTTGTGATACGCGAAAAACGATGCCAGGGCTACGTATGTTTGATAAGTATGCAGTCGTGTGCGGAGGTGGATTTAATCACCGTTTCGGTTTATATGATGGTGTCATGATTAAAGACAATCATATTGCTTTTGCTGGTTCTATTACGAAAGCTGTTACATCGGTGAAAGAAAAATTAGGACATATGGTGAAAGTGGAAGTGGAAACAGAAACGGAGGAGCAAGTGAGAGAGGCTGTAGCTGCTGGTGCGGATATTATTATGTTTGATAACCGTACGCCAGATGAGATTCGGGAGTTTTCAAAGATTGTACCAAGTGCTATCGTTACGGAAGCATCAGGAGGCATTACAATTGAAGGTTTATCGAAATATGGAAAAACAGGGGTCGATTATATTTCACTTGGAGCGTTAACACATTCAGTGAAAGCACTTGATATTAGTTTCAATATTGAGGCGTAAGGAAAGTGGCTTAGAGGGGGAGAAAGGGATATGAGTATTTTAGAAAAAGTACAACCGATTGAAACGATGTTACCAGAGCGTTATTACACGATGTCAACAGAAGATATGGAAAAGCGTGTTCGTGAAATTAAAGAAAAAATGGGGAAAACACTATTTATTCCAGGGCATCATTACCAAAAAGATGAAGTGGTACAATTTTCTGATGCAGCAGGAGATTCGCTTCAGCTTGCGCAAGTTGCAGCGAGCAATAAAGAAGCAAAATATATTGTATTTTGTGGCGTACACTTTATGGCAGAAACAGCAGATATGTTAACGACAGATGATCAAATCGTTATTTTGCCAGATATGCGTGCAGGTTGTTCGATGGCAGATATGGCAGATATTGAACAAACAGAAAGAGCATGGAAAGAGCTCGCAAAATTATTTGGAGATACGATGATTCCGTTAACATATGTTAACTCTACAGCTGCAATTAAAGCGTTTTGTGGTCGTAATGGCGGAGCAACAGTAACTTCTTCTAATGCAAAACAAATGGTGTCTTGGGCGTTTACACAAAAAGAGCGTCTTGTCTTTTTACCGGATCAACATTTAGGAAGAAATACAGCATACGATTTAGGTATCCCGTTAGATAAAATGGCAGTATGGGACCCGCATACAGATTCATTAGAATACGATGGAGATATAGAAGGAATTCAAGTGATTTTATGGAAAGGGCATTGTTCGGTTCATCAAAACTTTACAGTGAAAAACATTGAGAATGTACGAAAAAATCATCCGGATATGAATATTATTGTACATCCGGAATGTTGTTATGAGGTCGTTGATGCTTCGGATTACGCAGGGTCAACGAAATATATTATTGATATGATTGAAGCAGCGCCACCTGGAAGTAAATGGGCAATTGGTACAGAGATGAATTTAGTGAACCGAATTATTCAGCAACATACAGATAAAGAGATTGTTTCACTTAATCCATTTATGTGTCCGTGTTTAACGATGAACCGAATTGATCTGCCGCACTTATTATGGGTGCTTGAAACGGTAGAAAGAGGAGAAGAAATTAACGTTATTAGCGTAGATAAACAAGTGACTGAAGAAGCGGTTCTCGCATTAAATCGTATGTTAGAGCGTGTGTAAAGCAACGGTATTTCTGTTGCTTTTTTTCATGCATATAATCATAACGAGAACGAAATGGGCATACATTGTTTTGAAGAAATCATTGCGATTTTTTTATGCTTATTCCACTTCTAATGATATTAAAAATCGAAGAAGTGATACAAGTGAACAGAAGTTAGCGTTATTTAGAAAGGGTTACTTCATGAGATTTGTTACTTATAGATAAGTTATACAGGAGGGGGAAAATTTGAAAATTCATATCGTGCAAAAAGGGGATACCCTTTGGAAAATTGCGAAAAAGTACGGAGTGGATTTTGATACGTTGAAAAACACAAATACACAACTTAGTAATCCAGATTTAATCATGCCAGGTATGAAAATTAAAGTACCATCAAACAGCGTTCACGTAAAACAACAGGCTGGGGCAGGTTCAGCACCTCCAAAACAATATGTAAAAGAAGTACAGCAAAAAGAATTTGCAGCAACACCAACGCCACTTGGAATAGAAGATGAGGAAGAAGTTACGTATCAATCAGCACCAATTACACAGCAACCTGCTATGCAACAAACACAAAAAGAAGTGCAAGTAAAACCACAAAAAGAAGTACAGGTAAAACCACAGAAGGAAATGCAAGTGAAACCGCAAAAAGAAGTACAGGTAAAGCCACAAAAAGAGGTGCAAAAAGAAAAGCCAATTCAAATAGAAAAACCAGTTGAAAAACCGTCTGTTATTCAAAAACCACCTGTTATAGAAAAACAAAAACCAGCAGAAAAAGAAAACACGAAGTTTTCGGTAAATGTATTACCACAGCCGCCGCAACCACCAATAAAAGCAAAAAAAGAATATAAAATTTCAGATGTAATTAAAAAAGGAAGCGAGTTAATTGCTCCTCAAATTACTAAAATGAAACCTAATAACATCATTTCTCCGCAAACGAAAAAAGATAATATCGTGTCACCGCAAGT